>JAMPGL010000004.1:3439-34269 GCA_023663945.1 Lachnospiraceae bacterium
CTAAGAATCCGCTCTCAGAGATGATATAAGCCCCCTGTTTTCAAACTTGCTACGCATCAAACGCCCACATGCGGGCTTATTGCGGACAAAGAAAACAGGGGGCACGTTTTCCGAGAGACGGATTCTTGATTTTGCACCAAAAATTCTATATGCGCGTCGCATACGTTTGAAACAGGGCATAAGTTGCAGCGCAGGGCAGTTAATTGATATTTGTGACAGCCAGTTTCCCAAAATCCCGAAAGACATCATAGCTGTCAAAAAGGAACATGACACGGGAAACTTTCCTGCATCCGGGATTGCAAGGCTGAATAGTTACCATTATTTTATTTTTTGGGGTGGTAAAGAGAATGTTTTGGCATATCCTTATAGATTCCTTAGATTTGCAGGTTATTCTGTCGTCAGTAAGATAAATTCAGGGAGGATGCCAATGAATCAAAACATAATTGAAATTAAAAACTTGTCGAAGGAATTTCGACGTCGCCCAGCGTTGAGAAATATCACAATGTCCATTCCATACAACTGCGTATATGGACTTTTAGGAGTGAACGGCGCCGGAAAAACTACGTTATTAAAGACCATGACAGGGCTTCTCAGACCGTCTTTTGGAGAAATATATATCCATGGGCACAAATGGTCAAGAAAAGATCTTGCCGATATTGGAGCATTGATTGAAAGTCCGCCTGTTTATGAGAATCTGACGGCATGGGAAAACATGAAAGTGAAAGCAATGCTGATTGGTGCCTCGGACAGGCAGATTGAGGAAGCATTGGAGCTTGTGAAAATTGCGGAGACAGGCAGGAAAAAAGCCGGTGCATTTTCATTAGGAATGAAACAGCGCCTGGGAATTGCATTGGCATTGCTTGGCAATCCGAAACTGCTGGTTCTTGACGAGCCCATTAACGGGCTTGACCCGCTGGGAATACAAGAACTGAGACAATTGATACGCAGTTTTCCGGAAAGGGGCGTTACGGTTATTCTTTCAAGCCATATCTTAAGTGAAATTCAACAGACGGCAGATTATATTGGAATTATCTCAAACGGGATGATCGGCTTTGAAGGCAGTGTCAGTGAACAGAAAAATCTGGAAGAACTTTTTATGGAAATTGTAAAAAATGGGAGGGCAGATGGATGAAAATATATTTTCTGGCAGAAAAATTAAAATACCGCCATACTTCTTTAAAGGGATTAACGATAGGAATGCCTCTGGCATCTGTTCTGCTTGCAATGTGGCTGACTCATGATTATTTTGCAGTTTCAAGCTATAACTGGTGGTATATAGGGCTTTATCCCTGTTTGATAGGAATTTTGTGCGGTATGATTGGAGAAAAGGACAAAAAGAAGAAAAATCTCACGATAGGTTCTCTGCCCTGTAATATGGGAAAGATATGGGACGCCAAAATTCTCTTAGGGACGGTTCTGTCCGGTGCGGCAATGCTATGTGTAGTAATTTTTACGATGATTGCCGTAAGCGTGTTGGAGAATGAACTGAATCAAACCATCATTGCTCTGCCGTCAGTGAAAGTGCAATTGACGGCAGGGCTGGTCATTTGGCTGAGCAGTTTATGGCAGATTCCATTCTGTCTGCTTTTCGTGCAAAAAATGGGAATGTTTTTGATGCTTCTTATCCATATGGGAAGTTACAGCATTCTCGCGGTCACTGCTTCCTTAACGCCTTGGTTTGCATTCTTTCCGGAAGCAATTACCGCACGGCTGATGTGTCCGGTGCTTGGGGTTCTGCCCAATGGATTACCGGCGGTAGAGGGGCAGATGACCTATCTGCCGGAGCTTATGGAAATACAGAATATTTGGATTGGAGTGCCGGCATCTATTTTTTGGTTTTGGCTGTTCTGGAAGGGGAGTAGAAAGCATTTTCAGAAAGTGCTTTCAGAAAATGTTTTCTGAAAATATTTTATAGGATGGTGAATGGTTAAATGAGGGAATTATTTCGATGTATGAAAGCGGAAGTGATAAAAATGAGGCATACATTTTTGTATCCTGTCCATAGTGTGCCTCCTGTGTTGGGAAGTGGAATCTTCCTGCTTTATTATCGTGTGTCAGGAGGCAGTGATGCGGCGCAGATTTCAGGGTATATGGAGGTGGTTGGAATTGCGCTTCCTTTTGTGATCAGCATGATATGTGCCGAAAATGTGGAGCTGGAGAGTAAAAACCATTTTCAGGTTTTCCTAGGAGGGGCTGGCTGTCGGTTCAATGCGTTTTTGGCAAAATATCTGGTGCTTGCAGGAATCGGATTTATGGCAGTGCTGGCGGCAGTCATGCTTTTTGCAGCAGGGTTTCAGTGGGGACTTGCCAAAAAAGGAATTTTGTTTCATGCTTATGGAAAGCTGGCTGTAATTTTATGTTTAGGAAGCGCACCGCTGTATTTGGAACATCTATTTTTAAACTTGATGTTTTCAAAGCCGGTTTCTCTATGTGCAGGCATAGTGGAGTTTTTATTGTCCGCGCTATTCCTGACCGGATTGGGAGACGGAAGATGGTACTTTTTCCCCTGTACATGGAGTGCAAGGGGAGCGGCGGCTTATTTGGCGGTATTGTTTGTATGATTTCACTTTTGCGAAGGAAGGCAGTATAATGACTGAAATTTTAGTGATTGACGATGATAAAGGAATCTTGGAGTTAGTCCGAAAAGCTTTGGAGAGGGAGGGGTATGCGGTTACGCTGAAAGACGACCCGCGAAAGCTTGACTATGAAAGACTGCCTAAATATCAATTGATTCTTTTAGATGTGATGATGCCGGGAATTGACGGTTTTGAATTATGCCGGGAAATCAGGGATAAGGTGGACTGTCCGATTTTGTTTCTCACGGCAAAAACGGAGGAAAGCGCGCTGATGGAGGGATTTGGAATCGGCGGAGATGATTACATTAAGAAGCCCTTTGGCGTTGGGGAACTGCGTGCAAGAGTTGCGGCGCATCTGAGAAGGGAGCAGAGAGAAAAGAAACACATGATTTTGCTGGGAGAAGTTCAGCTTTCCCTGCAGGAAAAAAGATTGTATGTTCAGGAGACAGAGGTTGCACTGACTAGGAGCGAATATGCTATCTGTGAATATTTGGCGCTGCACCATGGGCAGGTATTTTCAAAGGAGCGGATTCTGGAACATGTTTTCGGATTTGACGGAGAGAGCAATGAATCGGCAATCACGGAGCACATCAAGAATATCCGCAGTAAGTTCCAAAAGTTTGGAATCAATCCGGTTGAGACGGTATGGGGGATTGGCTATCGATGGAAGTAACGAGAAGAGAAAAGACACTGGCTGGCTTGTTTTTGAAATTTGTCGTGTTGTTCTGTGTGAGTACATTTTTAATTGTGGCGGGCGTTTTTGTACTGGTGTTGTGCGCGGCATCCGCAGGACTTCTGCTTCCTGCCAACTATGCGGAGGTTAAGCTTGCAGAAAATGCAGTTCAAATCCGTGAATCAGGGGACAATTTGGAGAGGTGGATTCCGGGAGGCTGTACTTATGGCGTTTATAATCCTGACGGAGCATATCTGACAGGAAATATGCCGGAAGATGAGCAGGAAAGCGCCTGGGAGCATTACCAGAAGAATAATATGTATGCAGAATATAAGGGATATTATCGGTTTCTTTCGCTTAAGGACGGAAATATCTGTATTGTAAAATACTATTTAATCATGAGATATTCCAGCGAAGAACTGAATAAGCTTCTGCCTGCTCCGGAAGCACTGATGCCGATTTTGGACATATTTTTGTGTGTGATAAATGCAGTTCTGCTTTCCATAAGATATGCCAAAAAGATGAAAATGCAGCTGCGCCAAGTGCGCAGGATAACGGAAAAGATTGCCGAAAATGACTTGGAGTTTGAGACAAAAACCTCAGAGCTGAGAGAAATCAATGAGATTATGACATCCTTGGGACGGATGAAGGAGGCTTTACAGGAAGCCTTGAAAGCACAGTGGGATATGGAGAGGCAGAGACAGGAGCAATTATCGGCGCTGGCGCATGATGTTAAGACTCCGCTTACGGTTATCAGGGGCAACGCGGAGCTTTTGAACGAAGGAGAACTGGCAGGGGAAGAACGGGAATGCATCCGGGATATTCTTTTAAGCGCGGAGGAAATTGAGAAATATCTAAAAACCATGAATCAGGTGATATACGGAATCCGGCAGGAGACAGAACCGGCGGTCCTGCCTTGCAGAGTGTTGGAAAGACGTTTCCGGGAAACAGCAAGGCAGTTAACAACAGCAGAGAAGATTCCGGCAGTCTTCGACATCAGAACAGCAGAGGGAGCGGTAATTTGTAATGAGCCGGAAATTTTGCGGGCGTGGAGCAATATTGTCAGCAACGCCGTGGAGCATACGGACCGCAGGATGGGGATAAGCATTTCTATTCGGACAAAAGTCAGGGAGGGAACATCATATTTGAGGGCTTCTGTGCAGGATTACGGCGCAGGTTTTTCGGCAAAGGACTTGCAGTATGCGGATAAGGAATTTTACAGCGGGGATACAAGCCGTCATGACAGAGGGCATTCCGGGCTGGGGCTTGCCATTGCCAAAAGATTTGCAGAAGAGCAGGGCGGATTTTTGGAGTATGGGAATTGTGACAAGGGAGCGGAGGCGGCGTTGTGGCTAAAGATGGAAAATGTGCTTGACAGCCCTGTCGCATCATAGTATATTATGTAGAAACAAATTTCCCGTGAGGGAGTAGCAAGCGCATAGATTGTGTAGCAAGTCAACATACTGGCAGCTTTGCCTGGCTTGTTTTAAATTGCGAGACTCATGTATAACTAGTGTTATTGTAAGCTTTCCGCACCGCGGACAGCTTCCGAAGCCGTTGGTTATACCTGGGTTTTTTGTTATTTTAAAACAAATTGGAGGAATCAAAAGATGAAATGGAGTATTATGTTTTTCTTTAACAGTGTTCTGCTGGGGGCAGGGCTTGCAATGGATGCCTTTTCGGTGTCGATGGCGGATGGGCTAAATGAGCCGAAGATGAAAAAGAGCAAAATGTGCGGAATTGCCGGGGTATTTGCGGGATTTCAGTTTGCGATGCCTATGATCGGCTGGGTCTGTGTTCATACCATCGTCCAATATTTTAAGTCATTTGAACGGGTTATTCCTTGGATCGCATTGATTCTTCTTGCATTTATCGGCGGTAAAATGTTGATCGGCGGTATCCGCAGTGAGGAATCGAAGGAGGAGGAGCCGGAGCTTAAAGCGGGCGCTCTGCTGGTTCAGGGAGTTGCAACATCGATAGACGCCTTATCCGTAGGTTTTACCATTGCCGAGTACGGCGCGTTTATGGCGTTTGTTTCCGCCCTGATCATTGCGGCTGTCACATTTGTTATCTGCATGGCAGGCTTACTGATTGGAAAGAAATTTGGAACAAAGCTTTCGGATAAAGCGCAGATTTTGGGCGGGATTATCTTGATTGTAATTGGAATTGAAATATTTGTTACCGGGCTAATCGGTTGAGAAGATACCTTCGGCGCTTTACGGCGTCGGAGGTATTTCCATGAACTGTTATTATGTACGTGAAAAGAGACAGCAGATTTCTTGACTTTTTGGCTGAAATAGATAAAATATAGCTGTAGATGTATACCAATCTGCAAAATTAGTTTACATAGTTGCATGGGAAGTGGAAGGAGAAGGAATATGAGAAAAGGCATTTATTTACTTCTTTTGACCATAGGGCTTCTGGCGGTGCTTTCCGGATGCGGTAAAGAGAGCGGGGCTGAGACGGATGATGGAAGGGATCGGGTCACCATTGCATTTTGGAGCGACCAGCTCACCGAGCAGTACGGCGAATATTTGAGAGACGCTTTCCCAGAGGTGGATTTTACGTTTTATGTCGCCACCAATTCCGCGGATTTCTACCGTTTCAAGGAGGCAAAGGGGGATCTGCCAGACATTTTGACTATCCGGCGATTTGCCCTGCGTGATGTGGAGGACTGGAAAGATTCTCTGCTGGATCTGAGCGATACGGAGCTTACTGATACCATTCATCAATCTTATCTGCGCAGTTATACTTATCAGGATGGTACGGTTAACTGGCTTCCGGTCTGCGCGGAGGTGGACAGTATTATTGTAAATAAGACATTGTTGGAGGAACACGGGATCTCGGTTCCTGCCAACTATGGGGAGTTTGTATCTGCCTGTGAGGCGCTGAGGGAGGAGGGCATCCGCCCCTTTATTTCTGATTATTCTGCGGACTATACCTGCATGGAGATTCTTCAGGGGCTTTCCGTGCCTGTCCTGACTTCTCAGACAGGGAGAGAGTGGCGGCAGCAGTACGAATCCGCTCAGACAAATCAACTCAGCGAAGAGGTCTGGCTTCCGGTTTTTGAGCGTATGGAAGAGTTTATCGGCTATGCAGGGATCACCGCAGCCGACATTGAGATGGATTATGACGCTGTCTTTGATGCGCTTGTGAAAGGGGAGGCAGCAATGGCTCGGGGAACCGGAGACGATGCAGTCCGGTACAGCGATGCCGGAAGGGAATTGGTGATGATGCCTTATTATGGAGAGACGGAGCAGGAGAATTGGTATCTGACCTATCCGGCTTTTCAGATAGCGGCAAGTGCGAAAGCGGAGGAGAGTCCGGAGCGCAAGCAGTTAATTTTGGATATTATGACGGCTATGCTCAATGAGCAGGGGCAGCGGGAAATTTCGGCAAATCAAAATATGGTTCCCTATAACAGCGGAGTGACGATAGACTTGTCGCCGGCGATGTCTGGTCTCCAATCCTATGCGGACAGAAATCAATTGTATATCCGGCTTGCCTCGGCGGACATGTTTTCGATTTCTAAGCAGGTGGTACAGGGAATGATTGTGGGAGAATATCCGGATGCCCGTTCTGCCTATGAGGCATTTAACGCGGCTCTTGCGGAGGAAAAGGAGACTGCGCCTGCTGCGGCTCATATTGATGAGGAATATTTTTATGATTTTGACTCCGGATCCGGCAGTCCGGCGGCTTCGGCAGTAATGAACTCCGTCCGGGAAGCTGTTGGAACTGAGCTTTTAATCGGGCAGGCGTGCAACGTCGCAGGCAATATTGCTTCCGGGGATTATACGGAGCAGGAACTGCAGTTTTTGACCATGGGTGAGACCTTAGGAGTTTGGAGCTGTCAGATGGCGGGAGAACAGATTTACGAGTATCTGGATTATGTTCTCACGACGCAGGGAAAGAGGGGATCCGTCATCAATGATTCTACCCTGTATGTGTCCAGCGGTTTTGAGATGGCAGTCCGCAGAACGGACGCGGGATACGAACTGGAAAAGCTGACCATTGACGGCAAAGAGCTTGATAAGGATACGGTTTACTCCGTGACCATAGTGGGCAGTGCGGACAGGCTGCTTCCGGAGGCGCTCAGCGCAGCAGGGGTTACGGATTATACCGAATCAGATACCGGGTTTAAGCAGATCATTGTGGAGCGGCTTGCCAGTGGAAAGCAATTGGCGCAGCCCAGCAATTATATTACATTGTCATAAAAGTTGTATATTGGTTAGATTGGGGAGGAAAACAGTATGGAACCCAAACGTAAAAAACAATATATTATACTTCCGGTGGTGTTGGCAGTCAGCATGATTTTAGCTTTGGTGGTGGGAGGTTCTTTTTTTCAAAATTATCTGAATAAGCAGATTTTTCAAGAGAGGACGACTCAGCTGGTGGAGATCACCGCACAGGTGCGGGTTAACCTAAGTACTGCACTGGATTCCCATTGGAATTATCTCACAACGGCGGTTAATACGCTGACACTGCGGGAATTTGACCGGGAAGAGGAAGTAACCGGCTGTATTAATGAGCTGGAACAGCTCTTAGAGATGGAAAACTATGATTCGGAACTGGCACTTCTGGACAGTCAGGGGAACTTCTATAACGCAGAGGGAAAGCATGGAGTCTGGTCTGACCTTGACCTGATTTCCGGCGGAGATAAGCGTTATACGTTTATCTCTGACAGTTATGTCTATGAGGGCAGTTACTGGACGTTTGTGCAGAAGCTGGATACGCCGATTGAAACCCGGGAAGATGGAATCAGCTTTACGCATGTTGTACTGCTGAAGGATATTCAGACGCTGGATCAGTATTATGACAGCACTGCTTACGGCAGTCATAACGAAACCTACATCTTAAAGAGCAATGGAACACGGATGTATGATGATGTTTCCAAAGAAAGGACGATACATGCATACAATGTTCTTAAGGTGCTGGAGGAAATGGATGGCCAGAGCTATCCGGATATCCGGGCGGCTTTGGAGGAAGAGGACACGCTGAGCGCTAATTATATCAATGAAGGCGTGGAATATTATTATTGCATCACCTCTTTAAAAGAGTATGACACACTGCTGTTATTTTTGATTCCGGCGCAGTTTGTGGCTTCCGGAACAGTCAGCATGGTGAATACCGTAGTAAAAACTCTGTTGATTTTGGTAGTGAGTCTTGTGGCGTTAATGGCACTGGCGGCAGCGGCAATTGTCAGACAGAGAAGCAGCGCCCAGCTTTTCCGGCAGGAGCAGATTAATCTGCGCCGTCAGGAGGAGATGAATGCACGCTTGGAAGAGTCCAATGCCATGCTGGCAAGATCCAAAGAAACGGCGGAGCAGGCATTTCAGATTGCAGAGGAGGCAAACCGCGCCAAGAGCTCCTTTTTGTCCAACATGAGCCACGATATCAGGACTCCCATGAACGCCATTATTGGATTTGCCGCTCTCTTGGCAAGAGATGCGGAAAATCCGGAGAAGGTGAGAGAATATACCCGAAAGATTACTTCGTCCAGCCAGCATTTGTTAGGGCTGATCAATGACATCTTGGACATCAGTAAGATTGAGGCGGGCAAAACAACCTTAAACATGTCGGATGAAAATATTGTGGATCTGATTGAAAATATTGACGGCATTATCCGGCCTCAGATGAAGGCAAAGGGGCATACCTTTGAGGTGTACAGCTTAGATTTAAAGCATGAGCAGGTGGTAATGGATAAGCTCCGCTTAAATCAGATTTTGCTGAATCTCCTGTCCAATGCCGTTAAATATACGCCGGACGGCGGACATGTCATCCTGACGATTCAGGAACTGTCTCAGCACACCGGACAGATTGCCCGTTTCCGTTTTGTCGTGGCAGATAATGGTTACGGCATGAGCAAGGAATATCTACAGACTCTCTTTCAGGCATTTACCCGGGAGGAGGACAGCGTTACCAACAAAATTCAGGGAACCGGTCTTGGAATGGCAATCACCAAAAATCTGCTGGATTTGATGGGCGGGACTATCTCGGTGGAGAGCGAAAAGGGAAAAGGCACTACCTTTACCGTGGAAATAAATCTTCAAATCAGCGAACAGGCAATTGACCAGAAATTCTGGAAAAAGAATGGAATTACAAGATTACTGGCAGTGGATGACGAAGAGGTGGTCTGCCAGAATATTCAGATGGCAATGGAGGGAACCGGAGTTACGGTGGACTACACGTTAGACGGTCTGGCGGCAATTGACCGCGTTAAGCAGGCTGAGGCGGAGGGCAGTCCGTACCATATTGTCCTGCTGGATTGGAATATGCCGGGCATAGACGGTTTGGAAACTGCAAAACGGATTCGGCAGGAGGCTTTGGAAAGGACTCCCATTCTGATTCTCACCAGCTATGATCTGCCGGAGGTAGAGGAGAACGATAATTCCATATATGTTGACACGTTTCTTGCAAAACCATTTTTCCTTACAAGTTTCCGGCAGAAGGTGGACATTTTGTTTAACCGTGAGTCGAAGCCGAAAGAGAGCAATGAAGAGGGTGGCGAGGAGAGCGTTCTGAAAGGAATGCATATTCTGGTGGCAGAGGATAATGAGATTAACTCGGAAATCCTTAAGGAGATGCTGCAGATGACGGGCGCGTCCTGTGAAATCTGTGAAAACGGACAGCTGGTGGCGGAGGCTTTTGAAAAGTCGGTTCCCGGGCAGTATCAATTGATTTTGATGGATGTGCAGATGCCGGTGATGAACGGCTATGAGGCAACTAAGAAAATCAGAAGCATGAGCCATCCGTTGGCGCAGACGATTCCTATCATTGCCATGACGGCAAATGCTTTTGCGGAGGACGTCAGGGATGCTTTGGCGGCGGGAATGAACGCCCACGTGGCAAAACCCGTAGATATGTCGGTGCTAGAGCAGGCAGTCCGGGCAGTGATTGATAAAAATTCCTTTACACCAGCCGGTGAATAAGGTTACAATGAGACAAAAGGAGAGAGGAGATTAGTATGGACGTAAAAGAACAGGTAACAAAAGCAGTTGATAAAATTGTAAAGGATAAGAAATTGCGGGAACAGTTTCAGAAGGATCCGGTGAAGGCATTAGAAAGCGTACTTGGCGTGGATTTGCCGGATGGCGTTGTGGAACAGGTGGTTCAGGGCGTTAAAGCAAAGCTTATGGCGGATAAAATGTCCGGAGCGGTGGACTCCTTGAAGGGATTTATTAAAAAATAACAGGGATTGTGCATGGAGGAATCTTTATTCTTGGATTTACTCTGTGGAATGAGAAGAAATAAGTTGACCCTTGCAGAATTTACAAGGGTCAATTTAATCATAATAATTGCTACGCCAAAATATCTAAAGTACCGCCCTCAGGGAGCACCAGCCCTTCAGTGGCTTCCACGGGAATATCCACGCCGCCCAGCTCTAAGGACACTCCGCTGGAATTGGCATTGGAGTCTGAGGTAGAATTGGAGCCGTTTGCGCTTTCCTGACGTTCCCGTTCAAATTTGTCGAACAGGGCTTTCAGGTATTTCATGTCTGCTTCCATGATTTCACGCATTTCCTCAGCCCTATGCTTTTTCTTTAACAGCTCCAAGTCAGCGGGATCCATTTCCCGGTCTGCAAGGGGCATCATTTCTTCTGCAAGCTCTTCCAGTCCGGTTCCGTCCGAAATTGCCTCCTCCAGCTCCCGGATCTGTTCCTGCAAATCCTCCATGATTTCCTGCATTTTTTCTTCGCTGATTTCTTGTGCATCTTCCGTCCCCAGAAGCTCATCGTAGTCTTGGGATTCCTCTTCCAAATCGCCCTCACAGACACCGCCCTTTTTTTGGATGTTTTCCTCTTCTTGAAGGTGTTTCATACGCTTTTTGGCGATTCGAACCATTTTTTCCGCATGAATCAGTGCGTGGCGAATCTCCGAATAATCGTAGTCATCGGAGTATAGCTTCCGGCGCAGATTTACTACCTGAGAACGCGCGCGGGTCACTACCTGCCTTGCGTTGATTGGAGTTTTGGTTTGGAGAATCTGCTTGGAAACCTGTTTAAAATTGTATTGCAGACGCTTTTTCTTTTTGGGGGTTGATTTGTGGATAGACATAGATGCCACTACAGACCCATCCGGTTTGCGGAACGTATAACGTTTAATATTTGATGTTCGTGTGCCTATTCCCATACTCATAGTTGTGTCCCATCCTTGACATAAATTTAGGAAATCCGTTTCCCGTTTCTATAAGTTACGCTTTTGATATAAATATATCGGCATACAGGTGGATTTTCTTAACCTTTTTAATTGTGGTAATCTAAAATAAGTGGTATAATGGCGGAACGGAAGTGAAATATCTGTCAGACGCATTTGGGGACAGAAACAGCTTGCGAATAGGCGGTAAAGGGGCAGAGGTTTCAAATTGGCTGAGAAGTTTTATGCGGTGAAAAGAGGGCTGAAAACAGGGATTTTTCTCACGTGGGAGGAATGCAGCACCTGTGTGAAGGGATATTCCGGTGCAGTCTTCAAAAGCTTTAAAACCAGACAGGAGGCGCTTGCCTATCTTGACGGGGAAGCTTCGGAAAACGAGTGTGGGAATGCAGAATGCGAAGGCGGCGTGAAAATATATGTGGACGGCAGTTATCATGCAGTGACAGGAGAGTTTTCTTATGGTATGGTAGTTCTTGACGGAGACAAGGTAGAAAAGTACTCCCGGAAGTTTCAAGACGAGGCACTGGCGTCTATGCGGAATGTGGCAGGTGAGATCAAGGGTGCGGAGGCAGCCATGCAGTATGCTCTGGATCATGGCCTTACGAGGATAGCCATTTATCATGATTACGAGGGGATAGCCAGATGGCCTTTAGGAGAATGGAAGGCAAACAAAGAAGGGACGAAGGCTTACAAGGAATTTTATGAACAGGCGAGCAGACAGGTAAAGATTCAGTTTGTCAAGGTTACGGGACATTCCAATGATAAATATAACGATATGGCGGACGGGCTTGCCAAGGAAGCTCTTGGGGTTAAAGATTCTGCCGCGGACTGACAAATCAGGGAGTAGAAACCCCTGATGGGGAGAATACTAAAATGCAGGTACGATTAGGAACTACAGGCAGGAGGAGATAAGCGTGATTCACTATTTCATGAAACAGACAATTCCGGGAGTGTCCGTGCTGGGAATGATAGCGGCTTTTGGGCTGACGGTGTTTTTTACGGCAAAGTTTGGCGGCAGGCTTCCAAGGGATGCGGGAAGGGAATTTGCCCATGACGGAAAGCTTTCCGCCGGAAAGCCCAGAGGGGCAGGACTGATCTTTGTCTTGGCATTTACGGCGTCGTCGCTTGTCTTTGCACCGCTCAGCCGGGAGATGATCATTTATCTGCTTTTGGTGTGTGCGGAGATGATGACAGGATATTTGGACGATGCGGCGGAGCACCCTTGGGGGGAACTGCGGAAAGGGCTTTTGGATTTAGTAGTTGCGGTAATTTTGGCAGTGACTTATCTGTCCTTCAATTCTAATACAATCCGGATTGCCACGCTGAAAATGTCGGTCACGATTCCGCCGGTATTGTTTGGGGCGCTGATTGTCATTTTAGTCTGGGGGGCAATCAATGTGACCAACTGTGCGGACGGGGTGGACGGGCTTTCGGGAACGCTGGCAATCATAACATTGTCGTCCTTTTATATTATTGACCATCTGATTGGAACGGGAGATGAGTTTAATCTGCTGATTATCCTGTTTATTCTCTGTATTTTGGGATATTTATGGTATAACGCTACGCCCAGCCACGTGCTGATGGGGGATGCCGGAAGCCGTGCAATGGGAATTTTTATCAGTATTGCGGCTTTAAAAAGTGAAAGCCCGATTCTTTATATACCGATTGCAATTGTGCTGATCTTAGACGGAGGGCTGGGACTGTTAAAGGTTTCTCTGATCCGGCTGTTTCATATTCATATTCTGACAAAGGTACGGACGCCGCTGCATGACCATGTGCGTAAGAATATGGGATGGTCAAACACGCAGACGGTATTTCGGTACGCCATTATTCAGATTTTGGCGGCAATGGCGGTGATCGTGCTGATTTTATTATAAAAACGGCGTCAAAGAGATGAGACTTTAACGAGGAGGCTGCACAAATGATAGAAAGACGTGATAAAATTAATTATTATCTGGATCTCGCGGAGACTGTTTCTAAGCGGAGCACCTGTCTTCGGAGAAAATACGGGGCAGTGATCGTCAAAAATGACGAGGTGATCTCTACCGGGTATGTGGGGGCTCCCCGGGGGCGTAAGAACTGCACGGATATTGGAACCTGCATCAGACAGCAGTTAAGCATTCCCAGAGGAGAGCGGTACGAATTATGCCGGAGCGTCCATGCGGAGGCAAATGCAATCATCAGCGCTTCCCGGGATAAGATGCTTGGCGGTGACATGTATCTGGCGGGTGTAGACGCGCAGACGGGGGAGTATATCTCCAATTCCAACAGCTGTTCCATGTGTAAACGCCAGATTATCAATGCGGGGATTCAAAAAGTTTATATCCGGGACACTCAAAACGAGTACCGCGTGATTGCGGTGCAGGAGTGGATTGACAATGACGAATCCCTAAACGGAACCAGAGGATATTGATGATATGGAAGATGTTTTGGAAAAGGCGAAGCCTCTCGCGGTAAAACTGATGAATTACGCCAGAGATAATATTCTGGTCAATCTCAGGTTTCTGGATGTGGCGGTTTCCGCACTCACGCCGGAACAGAAAATGGGGCTTTCGGGAATTGCATCGGATGGAGCCAAAATCTATTACGACCCGGTTTTTCTGCTGAAAAAGTATCAGGAGGAGCCGGCGTTTGTGCTGCGGGTTTATCTGCATATGCTGTTTCACTTGATTTTCTTTCACAGCTTTCAATATGATAAGCTGGACAAAGAGGCGTGGAGTCTGGCTGCGGATATGGCGGTGGAGGCGGCGGTGATGGAGCTTGACCTGCCCGGAAGCGGCCTGGCTATAGATGAGATAAGAGAAAGAAAGCTGCGGGTAATCCGGGAGGATTTAGGCGGAGATAGAGGCGCTTCTCTAAAGGAGGGGAGCGTTTCGCAGGGCGGAGCCCTCACCGCAGAAAAAATATATCGGTATTTAAAGAATTTCGGCATCAGTACAAGGGAGCGCAGGGAATTATCTCTCCTTTTTTTTATGGATATGCACGAGTTTTGGGAGCCGAAAGAGGAGCTTGCCATCTCGCCGGAGCAATGGAAAAAGCTGAGTGAAAGAGTCCGTGCCGACCTGAAATCTTTTTCTAAGGGAAAGACGAAATCGGACAGCATCGAGCAGAATTTGACGCAGGCGGTGAGGAACCGGTACAGTTATAAAGATCTGCTGGCAAAATTCACGGTGATGAATGAGGATATGCGGATCAATGACGATGAGTTTGACTATATTTATTACACTTACGGTCTTGCCCAATATGGAAATATGCCGCTGGTGGAGCCTTTAGAATATAAGGACAGCAACAAAATCCGGGATTTTGTGATTGCGATTGACACTTCTGCCTCCTGCCGGGGCGGGCTGGTAAAGGCGTTTCTGCAAAAGACTTACGCAATCTTAAGCGGTGAGGACACCTTTTTTAAGAAAATGAACGTGCACATTATCCAGTGCGACCATGAGGTGCAGAAGGATACCAAGATTACTTCGATAGATGATATGAATTACTTTCTCTCCAAGGAAAAGCTGACTGGTTTTGGTTCCACGGATTTTGGACCAGTGTTTGAGCATGTGGAGGAGCTTCTTGCGGAGGGAGAGTTTGACAATTTAAAGGGATTGATTTATTTTACGGATGGATACGGGGTTTATCCAAAGAAGATGCCCGCCTACGATGTGATGTTTGTATTTTTGGATAACGGCGACGAAGGGCCGGAGGTGCCTGCATGGGCGGTGAAGGTGCTTTTGGATTACGAGGAGTTAGAAGATGAATATTAAGCAGGCAAAAGAATACATTGAAAATACGGTCCGGCTTTATTTGAAAAAAGATGAATTTGGGGAATACCGGATACCGGTGGTGCGGCAGCGTCCTGTCTTTTTGCTGGGAGCACCGGGCATCGGCAAGACTGCCATTATGGAGCAGATTGCTCAGGAGCTTAACATTGCGCTGGTATCGTATTCCATGACTCATCACACCAGACAGTCGGCGTTAGGGCTTCCCTTTATTGCCAAGAAGGAATATCAGGGAATGGAGTATGAGACTTCGGAATATACCATGAGTGAGATTATCGCTTCCGTGTATGAGGTGATGGAGCAGAGCGGTCTTCGGGAGGGGATTCTCTTTTTGGATGAGATTAACTGCGTATCGGAGACGCTGGCACCCTCCATGCTTCAATTTTTGCAGTATAAAGTATTTGGACGGCACCGGGTTCCGGAGGGCTGGATTATTGTCACGGCTGGAAACCCGCCGGAGTATAATAAGTCGGTTCGGGAGTTTGACGTGGTGACCATGGACAGGCTGAAGGTTTTGGAGGTCGAGGCGGATTATAAAGCGTGGAAGGAATACGCCCAGCATAAAGGAATCCATGCGGCTATTTTAGGCTTTTTGGAATTAAAAAAGGAGTATTTTTATAAAATCGAGACTACGGTAAACGGAAGAAGCTATGTGACAGCCAGAGGCTGGGAAGACCTTTCTGAGATTCTCTGCCTGTATGAGGAGGAGTCCATGAAGGTGGATGAGTCTTTGGCAGGGCAGTATCTTCATAACGAGCGTATCGTAAAGGAATTTACGGCGTATTATGACCTTTTTAATAAATATAAAAAGGAATATCAGACGGAAGAGATTCTGGCGGGAACTATGGCGGAGCAGACCATTTTAAGGGCACGGAAGGCGGCATTTGACGAGAGGCTTTCCCTTCTTGGAATGCTGATAGACAAGGTAATCAGTGAGGCCAGGGAAGATATGGAGATCAGCGATTACTTAAAGGAACTTTCCGGCAATTTAAAGGCAGTCAAAAATGCTCTGCAAAAGATGGCGGATGAGGGAACACAGCAGATTTCTCTGGAGCAAATGCTGGAAAATCAAATCAAAGGGCGGACGAGAGCCTTGGAGGCGTCAAGAATGGCGGGAAGCCTGTCCGATGCGCAGAGACGGAAAGGGAAACGAATCCTCCGCTTTTTGGAGACACAGAAAAAACAGCTCCTTTTGGAAGGAATATCCGACGGGGAGCAGGGATTTGAGCAGATGAAAGAAGCCTTTGACGGTCTGGTAAGGGAATTAAAAAGGAAGACAACGCAGACAAGGGAGCGGATGGAACATTTATTTCAGTTTGCGGAAGAGGCATTTGCAGATGGGAATGAGATGCTGATTTTGGTAACAGAGTTTACTGTAAATAATGACAGTGCAAGATTTATCGGTCAATTTGGCTGTCCCGCCTACGACAGACACAGCAAGGACTTGATGCTTTCGGAGAGAAGGAACAGCCTGTTTGATGAGATTGCCGCGCTGAATTTAGAGGTATGAGATGAATCGGGAAGTAGATTTGGAAATTGAGGGAGGAAAACTCCGGTTAAAGATAGAGGACGGAGAAGCCAAAGTCTTGTCCTGCCGGCTTTCGCAGGGGAGAGTGACAATCCCTGACGAGGCAGATGTTTTAAATGAAATTCAAGGCAGGAAGGAGAAAATTCCCATTACGGGGATTGAGCGGAAAGCTTTTTTGAGCTGCAGGCAGCTTAAGGAGATTATGCTTCCTTCGCACCTTAAGGAAATCGGGGATTGGGCGTTTGCCTACTGCGTGAATCTGACTGAGGTGTGGCTTCCCAGACGGAGGCTGGTCTTGGGAAAGGGAGTCTTTAAGGACTGCCGTCTGCTGTCAGGAGTTTTTTATCTGGACGGGCTGAGCATAGCGGAGAAGCAGAGCGGAAGACTGCTCGGAACGGTGCCGGTGAAGCTGGAAGCGGAATATCTGTTTACACCGGGGGAGGCTGGAAGTCAAGTCTGGATTGCAAGGTATGACGCCAAGTTAAAGGAGTTTCTGCATCAGCCGGATGAAGACGGATATACCAAAATGGTTTACTGCGGAGAAGAGGATATTATGGCAAATATGGATCTGTATCTTGCGGAGCGCAGGCGCGATAAGTCGAAGCTGTGCCTGATACGGCTGATGAATCCGGCAGGGCTTAAGGAAGAGTTTAGGCAGGAGCTGATGCAGTATTTAAGAGACCACACCAAAGGCTGTGAGTCGGAAGCCGCATGGGAAGTAGTATATGGAGAGCACGGCAGTGAGCAGGAATATTATGAGATGTTTGCGGAAGCAGGCTGTGTGACGGAGGCAAATTATGACGCCATCCTATCGGAAATGGGAGAGCAGTATCCGGAGATGAAGGGATTTTTAATGCGCTATCACTCGGAAAAGATGGATAAGATTGATTTTTTTGATTTCCTGTCCTTAGATTAGCGGTTTGGGCTGGAAGCAGAAATAGGGGCATAAAAGAAAGCATTTGGAAAGGAATGTACATAGTATGAAAAAGATGATTTTGGATTTTGACAAGTATTGCGATACGGCAAGGCGCACGGTTGCAGAAGGGCAGGTGCTGCTGCGAAATGAGGGAAATGTCCTCCCACTGCCGAAAGGAGCCAAAATAGCGGTATTTGGGCGGATACAGACGCATTATTATAAGAGCGGAACCGGTTCAGGCGGAATGGTCAATGTGAGCAAAGTGACAGGAATATTGGACGCCCTCTTAGAGGATGAAACGATTGCCGTCAACCAAAAGATTTTACAGATTTATCAGAAGTGGGAAACAGAAAATCCTTTTGATGAGGGAATCGGCTGGGGAAATGAGCCTTGGTGCCAGAAGGAGATGCCCCTTACAAAGGAACAGGTTCAAACGGCGGCGATGGAGTCTGACTATGCGGTTGTTATTATCGGGCGTACCGCGGGGGAAGATCAGGATAACTTCAACGGTCCGGGGTCTTACCTTTTGACAGAAGTGGAAGAGGATATGCTGGCAAAGGTTCGTGCGGAATTTGCCAAAATGATTGTAGTATTGAATGTGGGAAACATTATGGATATGGGATTTGTTGACCGATATCTGCCGGAGGCGGTTCTCTATGCATGGCAGGGCGGCATGGTTGGAGGATTGGGAACGGCGGATGTGCTGACTGGGAGAGTTTCTCCTTCCGGAAAGCTGGCGGACACCATTGCCTATCAGGTAACCGATTATCCTTCTCATGCTAATTTTGGAGACCCGAATCTTGCGGTTTACGCGGAAGATGTTTATGTGGGATATCGATATTTTGAGACAGTGGCAAAAGAAAAGGTGCGTTATCCGTTTGGATTTGGCTTATCATATACGTCTTTTTTCATTAATACAACTGAATTTGAAATAAAAGACCAGCTGGTAAAATTATCCGTATCGATCCAAAATACCGGAAACCGTCCGGGAAAAGAGACGGTACAGATTTATGCCCATGCTCCTCAGGGCAGGCTTGGAAAGCCGGAGCAGGTTCTTATCGGCTTTCAAAAGACAAAGGAACTGGCGCCGGGAGAGAGCTGTACCTTTTCTATGGAAATTCCCTTTGAGACCTTTGCCTCTTATGACGAGACCGGAATTACGGGAAAAGAGTCCTCTTATGTGTTGGAGGCTGGGGAGTATGTGATTTCGGCAGGCAGCAGTGTGAGGGATGTGAACCGGGCAGGATGCTTTGTTCTGCCGGAAACCCTGTGCCTTAAAGTTTGTTCACAGGCGCTTGCACCGGTCAAAGCGTTTGAACGTATGAAGCCCCAGAGGGATGAATATGGAAATCTGCAAATGATTATGGAACCGGTGCCTCTAAGAAAGATAAGTCCGGCACAGAAAAGAGATTTCAATATTCCAAAAGAATTTGAAATAACGGGCGATGTTGGCTATAAGCTTTCCGATGTAAAAGATGGAACTATATCCATGGAAACATTCATTGCCCAGCTGGAGGAAGAGGATCTTGCCTGCATTATCAGGGGAGAGGGGATGGGAAGCCCCAAGGTGACCGCAGGCACGGCGGCGGCATTTGGGGGTGTCTCCGAGAGATTGAAAAAGCTTGGGATTCCCTGTGGATGCTGTGACGATGGGCCATCCGGGATGCGCCTTGACAGCGGAATGAAGGCTTTCAGCCTGCCCAACGGGACGCTGCTTGCATGTACCTTTAATACGGAGCTTATCGGTGAACTGTATGCTTTTACGGGAATTGAAATGATTAAAAATAACGTGGAAGTGCTTTTGGGACCAGGGATTAATATTCACAGGCACCCTTTAAATGGAAGAAACTTTGAATATTTTTCGGAGGATCCCCTGCTTACCGGGAAAATGGCGGCAGTACAGATCAAGGCGCTTCACGGCGCGGGCGTGACGGGAACTATCAAACATTTTTGCGCTAACAATCAGGAAACCAGCCGTTATATGGTGGATTCCGTGGTATCCGAAAGAGCGCTTCGCGAAATCTATCTAAAAGGCTATGAGATTGCCGTAAAAGAGGGCGGAGCTGACAGTGTCATGACAACCTACGGCTCAGTAAACGGATTGTGGACCGCCGGAAGCTATGACTTAAATACTACAATTCTCCGCGGTGAGTGGAATTTTGACGGGATAGTAATGACTGACTGGTGGGCGATGATCAACGAGGAGGGATGTCCTCCTGACCATACCAATTTTGCGGCTATGACGCGTGCTCAGAACGATTTGTACATGGTATGTTCGCAGTCGGACAGTGAGGAGGCGGAGGACAATACCCTTGCTTCCCTGAAGGACGGAAGCCTGACTGTTGGGGAGTTACAGAGAAATGCAATGAACATCTGCCGTTTTCTGATGAATACGCAGGCATTAGAGCGGATGAACGGCATGGGGATAGAAGTGGAGGTAGTCGGCGAGAGCGGCTTTTCCATCGGACAGGATCAGGAAGTAGTTTATTATCGGGTTGACAGGGAAATTATTATAAACCTTGAGGAGGTCAATGCAGAAAAGGGCAGTGATTTTGTGTTTGCGCTGGATCTGTCCAAAGAGGGCGGGTATCGGGTATCCCTCACGGCAAAATCAGATTTGGGAGAACTGGCTCAGATGCCGGTTACCTTGTTTTATCAAAGCGTTCCCAACGCGGTCTTTACCTTTAACGGCACTGGCGGAGAGTGGCATACCATTGACAAAAAGATAATCCTTAAGAATAAATATTCGGTTCTGCGCCTTTATTTTGCACAGAACGGACTGAGACCGAAAGAAATACATTTTTGCTTTGATAAACCGCTTGAAGAGATTCCCGATGATGATGCTTATGTAAAAATGTGAGAGATGCTCCAATCGGCGCATAACCGGTTCCTTTTTAGAAAATCCTGCATAGAATAATGTAATGCGGCAGGAGATGAGAAGCTTGAAGAGAATTTTAATTGCTGGTGAGCCGGATAAAACATTAAACTATGAAAATGCAGTGCGGGCGCTGGGAGCGTGTCCGGTGACGGCGCTGCATCTGCCGGATGCGGCGGGGTATGATGGATTGATTCTGCCGGGGGGCGGTGACATTGATCCAAGATTATTTGGACAGCTTCCCGGAGGAACCCGCGCATTTGACCCGGAGCTGGATAGGATACAGATTGCAATATTGAAAGCCTTTGTGCAGGATAAGAAACCTGTACTTGGCATTTGTAAAGGGATGCAGCTTATCAATATTTATTTTGGCGGTGATATGATACAGGATCTCCCGACAGCTTCCGCGCATGAATATATCGGAGCTGACCAGATACATGAGACTAGTGCCGTGCCCGGGAGCCGGATAGAGAGCTTATATGGGGAACGCTTTGCAGTGAACAGCGCCCATCATCAGGGAGTGGATCTGCCGGGATGCGGAATTGTCTATACGCAGTATGCATCGGACGGTGTGGCGGAAGGGTTAGAGCACAGATACCTTCCGGTATTTGGGGTGCAGTGGCACCCGGAAAGATTGTGTTTTGGCTGTGGGAGAGAGGATGCAGTGGACGGGAGCCTGCTTTTGAGAAATTTTCTTAAAATAACTTGACAAGTCTTACTCAAAAATAGTATACTAGCAAAGCGGGTTGCAGAAGACCTGTAAATGGGATCTTAGCTCAGCTGGGAGAGCATCTGCCTTACAAGCAGAGGGTCATAGGTTCGAGCCCTATAGGTCCCACTTTAGCGCAAAGCTAATTGAAGGAGAGAATTTCCTTCCATACAATTTATATGGCGAGATAGCTCAGTTGGCTAGAGCATACGGTTCATACCCGTAGTGTCGAGGGTTCAAATCCCCCTCTCGCTACTTAGGAGAAGTCCAGAAGCCTTGTAAATCAAGTGTTCTGGGCTTTTTGTATTTTGGGGGTAATCAAATGGCAGTCAAAATTGAAAAAGTGCAAAGTCCTTGATAATTTAATAGACTTTACACTCTTTGCTTTTAATGGTTATTTGATTGCTTTTGTTCTTATTCTTTAATCTTGTCAATATCTGTTAAGTTTACGCCTGCAACATTTAAAATTGCTTTTAATGATAAATAATCATCTTTTAAACTGTCATATGTTTTCGTGGCATTTTCCTCTTTTGCTATTAACATGTGCTTTTGGATTTTCTGAAATTGTTCAATAACATCTTTTGTTACTTCAATGTTTGTCGGCATGTAATCACCTGCTTTCATATTGTGGCTTGTATTGATTGCTGCAACCTTATTATATAGGATTGTGCGAAAAGTGTAAAGTCTATTCAATTGCCATTGATTCATAGACAAATAAATGATATATTTTTTCTTGCGGGAAACTAAAGAGCTAAAGGCGGCTGCCCTCCATTTCGGAGGGGCGAACCCTCCAGACGAAAGAAAGGAGGGGGATGCTGATGTATGTTACATATTCTGATTTAATTCAGATTGGAATATTCATTTGCGCCCTTGTAGGAGTTTGCTATACAATCTTCAGGGGAAAACGAAAATAGCCGCCACTACTGCGAATAGTGACGGCTAATGTTGTAAAACATTAAGCTAAATATTATTTGAGGGTAGCCGTTTCTTTAGTTTCCCTCTTCATACATAATATAGCATATTAAAAAAATTGAAACAAGAGTCAATTTATTGCAAATAATACTATTAATCTTTCAGATCAGGTATTTTTCGGTTTCTAAAAGTCTATTAATCATTCTGTTTTACCTCCCCGGCACAGGTCTCCACACAAAATCCCTTGTGTCCGCAGTAAGTACAGGTCAGTTTGCGGAGCGTGGGCGTGTGATTTGCAAAAAACGCTTCCTTGAAGCTGGGCTTAAATACCCTGTGGCATTCGGGGCAGATGTAAGCGACATTTTTGAAATAGTATCTGCTGACCCAAATTGCAAAGGGAATCTCTACAGCAAACCAAAGAAGAAACGGCTGCCATATTCCGGCCGCTATCCAGAGGATAATGGAGCCAAATTGCAGAATTGTCATTGGAATGCCCATTAACAGCATTGTCAGATGGATTTTTCTTAGTTTTTGTCTGTTTGTCATAATTGTCGCTATGTCACCAATGGATTCAACTGAGAAATGCCCTATCTCTTTAAGCCAGCGCTGAATATCTTCAATCATATTCATTTTTTTCTGTATTTCGGAAAGGTCGCCGCGAAGAGCCTTTTCCTGCTGCTCTAACAGAATATCTATTACCTTTTCAGGATGTTCATCGTGAAGAAGCGATTCGATACTGTTAATAGGCAGTCCGGCTTCACGCAGGAAACAAATAATACGCATACGCTGAAGGTCATCATCGGAGTAAAGCCTTCTTCCTCCCTCAGACAACTCGCTGGGCACAAGCAGATTTCTCGCATCATAATATTGCACTGTCCGAACTGTCACGCCGCAGAACTTTGCGATTTCTCCTGTTGTGTATTTTGACATAGTTTTCACCTCCTATGCTGCTCATTTTATATCATTACGCTGCGTCACAAGCAATACCTTACGCAGGGTGATTTTTGAAAATTTCAGAATTTTTTTAAAAGTGGAGAATTTGATTTTCTGTTGTGTGGTGTATCTATTATATAGCTGTTTGTGCAAACTGCATATCAGAAAATGCTATAACCTGTTTTGGTCAGCTTCTTTTTCTTTTGTATACAGTCTGTAAAAGAGACAGAAACCGTAGAAGAATTACCGAAGAAGATAATAAAGGTGAAAAATAGCTTCTCGCAATCAGGATTTAGAAAGTTAAACTCCGAGTGGAAGTATAGGGAAAAGTATGATATAATACAGAACAGTGAGTATAGTTTAGTTTTTCAAGAGAAAGGTGTATGGCAATGACGATTTCATATAATGGGTTATGGAAGATTCTGATTGATAAAAATCTGCAAAGAAAGGATTTGAGGGAAGCATTGAAAATAAGTTCGTCAACTTTTGCGAAGATGAGCAGGGGAGAGACAGTATCTATGGATGTATTGATGAGATTATGCGAATATCTGGATTGTAATATCGGCGATGTAGTAAGCTTTGTTGAAGATAAAATATAGCATAAAATAAGAGGATAACTGTAAATGAAAGATGAAATATACAGCTCAGGACTTGTATCACAGTCATTTTGGTTTATTGAAATGAAAAAGATTATCAAACTAATCAGCGAAGGAAAGAGTGGGCAGGAGATAAGAAAAATCTGCATAGAAGAAAATCTTTTCGGGACAGCAAAGGAATACCGGGCAAAAAGAATTTATGGATATTTATGGAAGAGAGCTGAGAAACTTGACAAAACGATGATTGAGCTTTTCCTTGCTTCTGATTTACAGACGCAGAAGTTGATCAACCTGATTGCAATTCTGAAAGTGGACAGGCTGTTTTTTGAATTTATATTTGAGATATATCGAGAAAAGTCGATTTTAGGCGTTTCCAATATCGAAGACGCAGACATAAATATATTTTTCAAAAATAAAGAGGTTCAGAGCGAGGATATAGCGAAATGGACAGATGTGACAAAGAAAAGATTGCGTTCTGCCTATCTGAATTTTATGGTGGATGCAAATCTGCTCACTGTAGCCGGGAAAGAAAAGACCATCACGCCACCGATTATGGACATTGCACTGGAACGTTATCTTGAAGCCGCTGGAGATGGTTCAGTGATAAAGGCAATTACGGGGGTGAGATAGATGACGACATTGGATGAGCGTTTTGATAAAGCAGAAGAAATGATAAAAAAACCATCCTTTCGGGAAAATAAGGGATTGGGGAATGAAGTAGGATATTACATTTTTGATTATCCTGCTGAGCAGGAAATGCATGTAAGGGAAAGAATTGAGTACATAAAAAAGAAAAGTGAAAACAGCACCGATGATTACAAAATAGTGGTTTTTGACTTATATGATATTGTGATAGATATCCTGAAACAAAAAGGATATATGGAAAAATGCTATGAATTTGAAAAAAAGAAAGGATTTGAGCGGGTAACGAAATCCATAAGCAGTATGCTTAGGATTACTGCATCGGACAATCTTATTATCAAACATATTCAGGAAAATACGCCTGATAAGGCGGTCATTTTTATAACAGGCATCGGGAAATGCTATCCTATCCTGCGCTCCCATACGATATTAAACAACCTGCATCAGGTTATTGACCATGTTCCGGTAGTTCTTTTTTATCCGGGGAATTATGACGGACAGGAGCTTGTATTGTTTGGCGAAATCAAGGATGATAATTATTACAGGGCATTTAAGCTCGTAGACTAAGGAGAACACAGATTATGATTATTAAAGACATGTTTGCGAAACCAATCGACAGGGACATAAAAGGGGTTATCAAAGTAGGGCAGGATGACAAGGCAAATATCCGGCAGGAATTGGAAGAATATGTTGTGACAAAGGAGCTTCAAAAACATTTCGCAGATTTTTTTGCAAGCTACAAGAATAGCATTTCTGGGAATACTGATAAAATGGGAGTGTGGATTTCGGGCTTTTTTGGAAGTGGTAAATCGCATTTTTTGAAAATTTTATCCTATTTACTGGCTAATAAAGAGGTAGAGGGGAAAAAGGCGATTGATTACTTTGTGGAAGACAATAAAATTGCAGATCCTATGGTGCTTGCCGATATGAAATTGGCTTCCAGTATTCCGACAGATGTGGTTTTATTTAATATTGATTCCAAAAGTGAAGTAAACGGCAAGCAGTCAAAGGACGCCATTGTTTCGGTATTACAGAATGTATTTAATGAAATGCAGGGATTCAGTGGCGCAAATCCTTTTCTTGCAGATTTGGAACGTAAACTTACGGATGAAGATAAATATGAATTATTTCTGGAACAATTTGAGGATAGTTTCGGTCAGACATGGGCGGAAGCCAGAAACGACTTTGATTTTATTCAGGATGATGTGGTTGAAGTGCTTGACAAAATCGGCTTTATGAGTGTGGAAGCAGGCAGAAATTGGTGCGAAAAAGCAACCGGTGATTATAAATATAAGGTAGAAGACTTTGCTGCCCTTGTGAAAAAATATCTTGCCAAAAAGGGCAATAACTATCATATTGTATTTTTGATTGATGAGATAGGTCAGTACATAGGCGATGATTCCAAGCTGATGCTGAATCTCCAGACGGTAACGGAAGATTTGGGAACTGCCTGCCGAGGAAAGGCTTGGATCGTAGTGACAAGCCAGCAGGACATTGATTCCATTACCAAAACAAAAGGGAATGATTTTTCCAAAATCCAAGGCAGATTTGATACTCGCCTGTCTTTGTCTTCTGCAAATGTTGATGAAGTCATCAAAAAGAGGATACTTGAAAAGAATGAAATGGGGAAGCAGACCCTTTCCTGCCTTTATGATGATAAGGTCACAGTCATTAAGAATTTAATCGTATTTAATGACGGCATTGAAAAGAAGCTGTATTCGGGCAGGGATAATTTTGCGGATATTTATCCGTTTATCCCGTATCAGTTTAATCTGTTGGGAAGTGTATTGACATCTATCCGCACGCATGGGGCTTCGGGAAAGCACCTTGCAGAAGGCGAGCGTTCCATGCTTGCCTTATTCAAGGAATCGGCTGTCAGGGTTATGGAAACAGAGCCGGGAACGATTGTTCCTTTTAATATGTTTTATGATGCACTTGAGCAGTTTCTTGACCACTCTCATAAGGGCGTTATTTCCCGTGCACTGGATAATGAATATCTTAATCCAAATCATGACAGGGAATGCTTTGATGTGAATGTTTTGAAAACACTTTTTATGATTAAGTATGTAAAAGAAATCAAGGCGAATATAGAAAATATCACAAGCCTCATGGTGTCTGATGTGAATGATGACCGTATGGCACTTGCACAGCAGGTTGAAGAGGCATTAAGACGTTTAATACGCCAGACATTGGTGCAAAAGAATGGGGATATTTATGTTTTCCTTACCAATGAGGAACAAGAGATTAACAGGGCAATAAACTCGCAGAACATAGATTCCGGAGAAGTGGTCGCAAAAGTTTCGGAAATGATTTTTGACGGCCTATATGATGAAAAGAGATACCGGTATCCTGAGTTTAACGGAAGATATGCCTTTGGATTCAATCAGATAGTGGATGATAAGCCATATAAAGCGAATCAGAATTATGACATTACATTAAAGATTCTCACGCCTAACAGTGATGAAATTGCCGATGAAACAACGATGAGGATACTTTCTGGACAGTCGAACTGTGTATTAGTGGTGCTTCCCGATGACAGGGCATTTATTGATGAAATCCGCTCAGCATTGCAGATTGAGAAGTTTATCCGCTATGATCAAGCCAATACCATAACAAAGTTTGAAACGATTAAAGAGGCGAAGAAAGTGGAAATGCGCGAGAGAAACGGGGCTGCAAAGCTGTTCCTCTCTGAAAGTTTGAAAAATGCCGTTATCTATGCGAATGGCGACAGGATTCAGACAAGTGCAAAAGAAATCGTTCCACGTATCAATGAAGCACTTGGCAAGTTGGTTGCCACAGTATATCACAAACTTTCCTACATAGATGCCGCGATGGGGGAAAATGATATCAGGGCTTTGTTTAAAAATAATGGGAAACAGCTTACTCTTGAAGGAGTAAACATGGCGAAAAATGTACTGGCGTTGAATGATGTGAATGATTATATTGCGTTGAATACCCAACGGCACATGAAAACTTCCATGAAATCTATTTTGGAACGGTTCCTGAAAGCCCCTTATGGTTTTGTGGAGGCTGATGTACAATGGCTTGTTGCAAAACTCTTTATAGATGGCGAAATCGGGATGTATGTTAATAATGAATCAGTTACACTTCTCTCAAAGAGTGAGGAAGAGATTATCCGCTATTTAACCCGTAAAGAATATAATGAGAAACTGATGACAGAAAAACGCATCAAAGCAAATGAGAAACAAAAGAAAGCTGTTCGGGAAGTGATGAAAGAGCTTTTCCATGTAACTTCTGTACGCGATGACGATGATGCAATTATGAAAAGTTTTCTTGGATATGCTTCTAACCTAAAAAATGAGCTTGAAAAACTGGAAATTCGTTATCAGACGCAGCCGGAATATCCGGGCAGACAATTTGTGGCATCCGGAAAGAAACTGATGAATGAAGTCCTTCAAATGAAATATGCCAATGAATTTTTTAGTGGGATTGATGGAAAGAAGGACGATTATCTTGATTTTGCAGAGGATTATGAACCGCTTAAAAAATTTTTTGCCGGAGAGCAGAAGGATATTTTCGATAAGGCGCTTCGTCTGATGAGGATATATGATGACAGTAAGACCTTTATCGTAGATGATGAGATAGAATCTGTTGTCTCAGAGATTAAGGATATTTTGAAAAAATCCATGCCTTATGGAGAAATCTATAAATTGCCGGATATGTTGGAAAAATTCGTTAATCTCTATGGCAGGTTATTGAATGATATGCAGAAACCGGTTGATATGGCGATTCATGAGGCAAGAAAGCGTGTATTGGATGAACTGGAAGGAAAACAGTTTCAAGATAAGCTGAGGGATAAATTTGTCCGTCTTTTTGGTGAAATTGCAGATAAGGCTTCCAAATGTAATAATGTGGCTGCGTTGCAAAATATTAAAATCGAAGCAGATGCCTTAAAAGTGCGCTGTTTAAATGAGATTAGCACTGAGGAAGCGAAATATGTTGTAGTTCCACTACAGCCAGAGTGTGTTGCGGAAGAAACTCATTATGGCGGAGAGGTAGCCAAACAACCATCACCGACTCCTGTGAAGAAAAGGAAAACAGTCAGCATAAAGGCGATCAATAATGAGGCAACATGGCAGATTGAAAGCGAAGCGGATGTGAAGCGTTATGTTGCTGAACTTGAAAAGAAACTCATAAGTTCTTTGGAAGATAATACTATTATCAATGTTGAGTTTTAGAATCGTAAAGGGAATATAAAGGCATAGCTTTTGATATTAATTTCTCGCACCAGTGGTGCGAGATTTGGAGGGAATATGCCGATAAAAACGGAGCAGTAGTTAATCAGAAGAATTAGAATTTCCTTATAGAGAAGTATGTATTCTCTTGAGGATAAAAGAATAATGGTAAAAATGGAGGGATATTTGATGGATAATTATATGCAGTTTGAATTGGAAGATTATATTGAAGAAAGTAATGAGTTTGATTTATTCAATAGTGCGGTAGTTTGGGGAATGGACTGGACTACAGAAACAATAGCAAGCCAGTTGGAAAAGGGTAATATAGATATTAATCCCAAATTCCAAAGAAGGGATGCATGGACTCAAGAGGAAAAGAGTCGATTGATAGAATCTTTGATGTTGGGGTTGCCAGTACCTACAATTATTTTAGCGGAGATGAAAGATAAGAAAAATAGCTTTGTTGTGATTGATGGGAAACAGCGCTTGCTAAGTATTAAGCAGTTTTGCTCAAAAAAAGAGGAGTTTACTAAGTTACGTTTAAGAAAGATGGAGGTATTATCTGAATTAGATGGAAAGACAATGCAAGATTTAACAGAAGATTCAAGGTATGATAGATTTTTAACGTCGTTTGAAAATGCAACAATAAGAACGATAGTAATAAAAAATTGGCCTAATGAGCAATTTCTTTATTCAGTTTTTTTGCGTCTTAATACTGGAAGTAAACCATTGTCGCCACAGGAACTTAGACAGGCCTTGCATCCGGGAAGATTTTTAGATTTTTTGGATGATGCGACAGCAGACAGTAAAGAAATGATGCGAGTGTTGAGAAATATAAAGGCAGATTCTAGGATGCGAGATATAGAATTGGCATTACGCTATTATGGTTATTTGTACAATCGAGAGAATTATAATGGTAATTTGAGAGAATTTTTAGATGATACATGTAAGAAAATGAACGAAATATGGGATGAAGAACAGATTAAAATAAAAAATCAATTTAAGGAGTTAGAAGAGAGTATTAAGTTTTGTTTTGATATTTTTGGGCAGAAACAAGCATTTAGTAAATGGGAAAATGGAGAATATAATAATAGATTTAATAGAGCTTTATTTGAGGTATTTACGTTTTATTTTTCAGATGCCAATGTACGACATAGTCTTAACAAGGAAAAATTCAAGCAGGGGTTTTGTAAAATTTGTGAAACAGATTCTTTTTTTATGGATAGTATTAGTAATACTACAAAAGAAGTGAAACGAGTAAAAAAACGGTTTAGTACGATTGAGACTTTAATTTATGAGATAATCCCGAATTTAACCAGACGGTATTAGGGGGATTAATGATGTACAAGAAGACAAAAAAATATCGTGAGCTTATAAAAAGAGTAAAGAATATACAGAAACATTTTGTGGCAGCATTTATAGATAAAGATGTAATGGAGTTAAATGAGCGAGAAATGGATTTGTGCAGAGGTTATAAAATGCTATGCCATGCAGAAATTGAATATTATTTTGAAGAGATTGCAAAAATTATTTTAAAAGAAAGTTTATGGAATTGGCAGAGCGATAGAAAGGTAACATTGCCGATTGCTGGTTTATTGGCTAACTATGAGAAGATTGATACTAATGATAGTATTTCTACTAAAATAAATAAAATTGCATCTGATTATAGTAAGATGTTATCAAAAAGCAATCATGGAATTAAGGAAGAAAATTTGAAAAAAATATTCGGCAATTTAGGTGTTAATGTATCGGAATTAGATGCAATATGGGTTGCAACATTAGCGTCATATGGTTCTTCAAGAGGAACTATCGCACATACTTCTGCAATAGTACAAACGCCAATAAACATAAAAGAAACTATAATAGAAACAGAGAGTATCTTAGATGGAATTGAAAATTTTGAAATTGAATTAATAAATCAAACAAAAATAGATTTATATAAAGCAGAAAAAAGACAGATGACACATATATAGTAAATTTATGGGGCATATGAAGATTGTGCTTTATTTGAGTGAAAATGAATAAAACTCGAAAAAGCAAAAACGATATAAAATTAAGAAATATTAGGCTAAGCGAGGAAAAACAATGAATAAAGCAGCAATTAAAAATTTTGCAGTCTGGGCAAGAAGAAAACTTATTGCAGATATTACATATAAAGCTGGAATGCTTGGTATTACTGAAAATGGTATAGCTGAAGAACTTCCACAATCAACGACAGATTTACAGTTTTTTGATATTGGTACAAAAAATTATGCAGAAGTTTCAGGAAGCGACATTGCCAAAAGAAATGCTCTGGTGAGTTCCATCAGAAGAAAAGAAAAAGATGTTGGTAATTATAAAGAAGCATTTCAATA
>JAMPGL010000004.1:34369-54107 GCA_023663945.1 Lachnospiraceae bacterium
AAACAATAATGATTTTATAAGCGATAACCAAAAGGATTCTGATGTATTTCTGGAATTACAATATCTCATATTTAAAATAGATTAAGGGAAAAGGAGGAAACTATTTATGTATGGGATATTGAGAGCGAACAAAATCAAATTAACAAGTGTGACAAAACGATTTCAAAAGCATATACAAAGGCAGTCAAACTATTATCATTCAAACCCTGATATTGACATTTCTAAACAAAATGAAGATGTTATACTCATATTCTCGGAAGATTTCAGAAAAAGTATTTTTACAGAATTAGAAAATCACAATATAACCAAGCAACCACGAAAAAATGCTGTCGGCTTGATAGATGGAGTGATAACAGCAAGCCCTGCTTTCTTTGATAAAAACAGTATTGTTGATTTTGTCAAAAATGCACTTCCAATTTTTCAAAATCCAGAGGGTAATTTCAAATTATCCGCTAAAGATGTTATGAGAAACCGATAAGAATATATTACTAAGCAAGATATATTTTTGATGGATATTTAAAGATTATGGTTTGATAAGAGGGCAATCGGTAAAAGAAATTTCCAGAAAGCATATTGACCACAATCGTTTTAAAGCACAAAAGACAAAAGATGAGTTTAAATCATGCAATTCGCAAGACCTGTATTTCAGAATTGCACGATTCAAGGCTTTTATCGGATGACACGATTAAAACCTTTGCAGGGCACAAGGACATTTCGACAACTCAACAATGCTACATTCATCAAGTAAAGCCAATAACAGAGTATGCAGATGTATTTACAGAGGTTTTTGATGCTTCATAAAAAGTGTAACTAAATGTAACCAATTTACAAACCAAAATAAAAATTGGGAAACCTGATTTTTCAAGGTTTCCCAAAGTTTAACTCAATGCGGAAGATGGGACTTGAACCCACACGAGCGCAATGCTCACAAGATCCTTAGTCTTGCTCGTCTGCCAGTTCCGACACTTCCGCATGTCACGATTGATATAATACCACCAGATACGTTGTTCGTCAAGCCCCATTTTTAAATTATTGATTTGGCATTTATATAGAAAAATGGGACACTATAAAACAGGAAGGACACAAATAATTGATGAGAGGCTGGCGTTTTCCTTATCAAAAGCAGGATTTGAGTGGGAAGATGGAAATGTGAAATCAATTTCAGTATTATGCACAAATGAAAATAGGTAAAATTATGAATAATGCCAATTTACAGAAAATAACATGTAGTATATTATAATTATACAAGTGAAATCGATACCACATAACTGGCGCAGCATTCGTCAAGTTTGTGCAGGCACGGCCGCTTGGTTCATTGCTGGCGGAAACAAAAATGGATTCGGAGGGAACAGCTATGGTCAAACTATCAGGGAAATCAGTGTACAAAGGAATTGCAATGGGACCGGTACAGGTTCTAAAGAAGGATGGGCAGCAGGTAAAGCGCAGTAAGGTGGATGACCCCGAAAGAGAATGGAATCGGGTGAACGAGGCGGCGGAGACTGCAAAGGAGCAGTTACAGAAGCTTTATGACAAAGCGGTTGTCGAGGTGGGGGAGACCAGCGCGGCGATTTTTGAGGTGCATCAAATGATGCTTGAGGATGAGGATTATCTGGATGCTATCCAGAATATGATTAAGACGGAGCAGATCTGCGCAGAGTATGCAGTGGCAGTGACCGGAGATAATTTTTCGGAAATGTTCGCGCAGATGGATGATGATTATATGAGAGCGCGGGCGGCGGATGTAAAGGACATCTCAAACCGTCTGATTGAATGCTTAAGCGGCAGGAGCGGAAACGGCCTCGATTTTACGGAGCCTTCTATCATTGTGGCAGATGATTTAAGCCCCAGCGAGACGGTACAGATGGACAAGAACAAGATTCTGGCGTTTGTCACGGTGCATGGTTCTGCAAACTCCCATACTTCCATTCTTGCCCGCATGATGAATATTCCGGCACTTATCGGGGTTCCCATGGATCTGGAGAAGATAGAGTCAGGAACAAAGGCAGTGGCGGACGGCATCTTAGGGGAAGTGATTTTTGAACCGGATGAAGCGGTCTGTGAGGAGACAGAGAAGCGGATTGCAAAGGAAAAGGAAAAGCAGCGTCTTTTGCAGGAATTAAAAGGAAAAGAGAATATAACCTTAAGCGGAAAGAAGGTTCATGTCTATGCCAATATCGGAGGCGTGGGCGATGTGGGATATGTTTTGGAGAACGATGCAGGGGGAATCGGCTTGTTCCGCAGCGAGTTCTTATATCTTGGAAGGGATGATTTCCCAACGGAAGAAGAGCAGTTTCAGGCATATCGTCAGGTTCTTCAGACCATGGGCGATAAAAAGGTGATTATCCGCACCTTGGATATTGGAGCGGATAAGCAGGTGGAGTATTTCCAGCTTGGCAAGGAGGAGAATCCGGCGCTTGGGTATCGTGCAATCCGTATTTGCTTGAAACAGCCTGATATTTTTAAGACACAGCTTCGGGCGCTGCTTCGGGCTTCCGCCTACGGAAATCTTTCCATCATGTATCCGATGATCACGTCCACGGAGGAAGTGGCGGAGATCTATAAGATTGTAGAAGAGGTAAAGCAGGAGATTAAAGAGAGCGGATCTCCGTATAAAGAGCCGGAGCAGGGAATCATGATCGAGACGCCGGCAGCAGTTATGATCAGTGACCAGCTGGCACAGATGGTAGATTTCTTCAGTATTGGAACAAACGACCTGACGCAGTATACGCTGGCAATCGACAGGCAGAATGAAAAGCTGGATGATTTTTATAATCCTCATCACGAGGCAATTCTGCGCATGATTCAGATGGTTGCGGATAATGCGCACAAGTACGGAAAGTGGGCAGGCATCTGTGGAGAGCTTGGAGCCGACCTTGAACTCACGGAGAAATTCATCCAAATGGGAATTGATGAGTTATCGGTTTCTCCGTCCATGATTCTGCCGCTGCGGGAGCGCATCAGAGGAATTGAGTAGTATTAACGCTGCAGTCTGATACGATGTCTGAGACGACAGGAGGTGAGAAGATATGGAGAAAAAAGTAATTTTTCTGGATATTGACGGAACCTTGACGGAACCCGGAAAGAACGATCCGCCGGAGTCAGCTTTATATGCAATCAGGCAGGCGCAGAAGGAAGGGCATTATGTGTTTTTGTGCACCGGAAGAAATTATGATATGCTGCTTCCCCTTCTGAAATATGAGTTTGACGGCGTGATTGCCAGTTCAGGCGGATATATTGAATGCTGTAAGGAAGTGATTTATGACTGTCCGATGACGGAAGAACAGAAGCAGTCCGCTATGGAGGTGCTGAAAAGGAACGGAGTTTTCCGCACGGTGGAATGCATGGATGGGTCTTATACGGATGAGGAGTTTAAAATCTTTTTGCGTGCCAATGCGGAAGAGGGAAGCAACAGCGAGCTCCTGCGGTGGCGGGAACAGATTGAGACGGCGCTGCACATTCTTCCGATGAAGGAGTATAAGGGACAGCCGGTTTACAAAATTGTGATAATGAGTCCTTCCAGAAAGCAACTGGAGGAACCGAATGAGGTATTGAAAGACGATTTCAATATATGCATTCAAAATGAAAATAAGGGCGGATTTATCAATGGAGAGCTGGTTAATCGCAAATTTGACAAAGGTAAAGCAGTGGAGATGGTCTGCCAGCATTTGAATATTCCCGTCAGTCATTCCGTGGCAGTTGGGGACAGCATGAACGACTGGGAAATGATGGAGACGGCAGGGCTTTCAATCTGTATGGAAAACGGAAGCGAACAGCTGAAGGCGCTTGCAGACGATGTTTGTCCGGCAGTGAATGAGGATGGGCTTCGGAAGGCGTTTGAGAAGCATAAGCTGATTCACGGGTAAGGAGTAGATAAGTCATAGATATGTCAAAGATAAAATGAGGAGAGAAGAGGAGCGGATGGGAAAATGGCGATGGATTATGCAAAGTGTGCAAAAGAGATTTTTGAGACGTTAGGCGGCAGGAGCAATCTGGTAAGCGCGGCGCATTGCGCAACCAGACTCCGTCTGGTGACTGTGGATAATAGTAAGATTGATATGAAGAAGCTGGAGGATATTGACGGCGTAAAGGGCGTTTTCAGCAACAACGGACAGCTTCAGCTTATTATCGGCACGGGCACGGTAAACAAGGTATACGATGAGTTTTTGGCGGTGAGCGGCATGAGTGCGGCAACCAAGGAGGAAGTGAAGGCTGCGGCTGCAGCGCAGCAGCCTTTGCCGAAGCGGATGATTAAAGCGCTGGGTGATGTGTTTGTCCCGATTCTTCCGGCAATTGTTGCTTCCGGTCTGATGATGGGGCTGGTGGAAGCTCTGGGGAAAGCGATTCCCTCATTTGCGGGAAGCGACTGGTATGGGATTTTAGACTTGATGGCAAATACGGCGTTTACCTTTCTGCCGGTGTTGATTGCGGTATCTGCGGCAAGGGTGTTTGGTGGAAATATCTTTTTGGGCGCCGTAATCGGCATGATCATGATTCACCCGAATCTTATCAATGCATGGTCGGTGGGTTCCATGGCGGCGGCGGATATTCCGGTGTGGCGTCTGTTTGGATTTTTCCCAATCAGACAGGTAGGGTATCAGGGACATGTAATTCCGGTTATTATTGCTGTGTGGCTGATGTGTAAAATCGAAAAATGGTTACATAAACATGTCCCGGAGATGATTGATCTGTTTGTGACTCCTTTATGCACGGTTCTTGCCACGGCATTTATCACGCTGGGAATTATCGGACCTGTTTTTTCCACCGCCGAAACTTATGTGTTAGAGTTCGCGGGCTGGATTATCACGGTAGGGCACGGCATCGGCGCAATGATCATGGGAGCGCTGTACCCTCTGACGGTGGTATGCGGCATACATCATATGTATAATGTTATTGAAGCAGGTATGTTATCCGCAGAAGGGGGAATGAATATTTGGATGCCGATTGCATCGGCGGCAAACTTTGCACAGGGAGCGGCTTGTCTGGCTGTTGGGTTAAAAGCCAGAAAATTAAAGACCAAATCCGTGGCGATTCCCTCCTCGCTGTCCGCTGCGCTGGGAATTACGGAACCGGCAATCTTCGGTGTAAATCTGCGGTTTGTCAAACCGCTTGCATGCGGAATGGCAGGCGGCGCCGTGGGAGCGCTGTTAGGTTCCATCTTTGGGATTGGAGCAACCTCTTACGGGGTGACGGGACTGCCCGGATTTTTAATCACGCTGGATCATACGGTACAATATGCAATCGTCCTTGCGGTTTCCTTTGGGGTAGCTTTTGCACTTACTTGGTTTATCTGGAAGGAAGAGCCGGAGGAGGAAAAGAGCGGTGATGCAAAGGAAGGGGCAGAGAGCGGAGAAGCGGAAGCCGCGGCAGGGCATGAGCAGGCATCAGAGCTTGAACATGCATCAGTGGAGAAGGCTTTGTTTTCCCCGTTAAAGGGCGAAGTGATTGCAAGAGAAGCAATTCCGGATGAGACTTTTGCCTCCGGTGTCTTGGGAGACGGAGTCGGCATTGTGCCGGCAGCAGGGGAAGTGGTTGCTCCCTTTGACGGTGAGATCTCGTCGGTTACGGACACGCATCATGCGGTGGGAATTACCGGACCGGGCGAAATGGAAGTCCTGATTCATGTAGGCGTTGACACTGTGAACATGAAGGGAGAAGGCTTTGAACTGCTTGTTTCCGAGGGGGAAAAGGTAAAAGCCGGGCAGAAGCTTATAACCTTTGACATTGCCAAGATCAAGGAGGCGGGATACAGCACCGTAACAGCAGTGCTTTTGACGAACAGTGACGATTATCCTGATTTCAAAGTGTTAAAAACCGGAGAAACAGAATGCATGGAAAAGCTGTTTACGGTTGAAAAGCAATAAATAAAATTTAAGGAGGAAGCGAAATGCAGAAATTTAGTTACGTGATTAAGGATGAGGTAGGGATTCATGCAAGACCGGCGGGTCTTTTGGTGAAGGAAGCCAAGAACTATGAGAGCACAATCCAGATTGTGAAGGATTCCAAGTCGGCGGCGGCGACTAAGCTGATGGCGGTTATGGGACTTGGCGTGAAATGCGGAGATACGGTTGAGGTACAGGTGGAAGGACCGGATGAGGAAGCCGCTTTTGCAGGGATCAAGGCTTTCTTTGAAAACAATTTATAAGAGATGAGAATGTGATGCCGCCGCTTTTCTGACAGGGAGAGAACCGGCGGCATCCATAGCGTTTGGGAATGGAGAGGAGAGGCGTGCAATGAAGAAGGCATCACGACAGGACGAGATTTTTCAGGAAAGGCTTATGAAGCACCATGACGAGCTGCGCTGGCTGTATATGGAGCTGTATGACAACGGCTCTATGTTTGCGGAGCTGTGTGAGCAGATGAGGCAGTTTTACCTGGAACGGGATAAGGCGCTGAAAAGCCGTGACCGGAAGCGGGAGTCCGACCCGGGCTGGTATAAACAGAACGATCTGCTGGGCATGATGTTTTATATAGATAATTTTGCCGGAAATATGAAAGGCGTGGAGTCTAAGCTGGATTATATTGAAAAGTGTAATGTGAATTACATCCATCTCATGCCCTTTTTGGATACTCCTAAGGGACGTTCCGATGGAGGCTATGCGGTGTCGGATTTTCGGAAGGTTCAGAAAAGGCTGGGTTCCATGGAGGATCTGGACAGTCTGACCGCGGCATGCCACCAAAAGGGCATCAATGTCTGTATGGATTTTGTGATGAACCACACCTCCGAAGACCATGAATGGGCGAAGAAGGCGCGTCAGGGAATCGGAGAATACCGGAGCCGTTACTTTTTTTATGATAATTGGGACGAACCGGCTGTGTACGAAAGGACTGTGCCGCAGGTGTTTCCCACCACGGCGCCGGGGAATTTCACTTGGCTTGCCGATGCAAAATGTTACGTGATGACCTCATTTTACCCTTATCAGTGGGATTTAAACTACAGAAATCCCAGAGTGTTCAATGAGATGATGTACAATTTTCTTTATCTTGCAAACCGGGGAATTGACATTATCCGGATTGACGCGGTTCCTTATATCTGGAAGGAATTAAATACTTCCTGCCGGAATCTTCCGCAGGTGCATGCCATTGTGCGGATGATGCGCATGATCAGTGAGATTGTCTGTCCCGGCGTTCTTCTGCTGGGGGAGGTGGTGATGGAGCCGGAAAAGGTGGCGCCTTATTTTGGAACGGTGGAGAAGCCGGAGTGCCATATGCTTTATAACGTCACCACCATGGCGACTACTTGGCATACGGTGGCGACAAGGAATGTGAAGCTCTTGAAAAAGCAGCTTGATATTGTAAATTCCCTTCCCAAGGATTATGTGTTTTTGAATTATTTAAGATGTCATGACGATATCGGCTGGGGGCTGGATTACGGCGCCTTGGCGGCGGATGGCATGGAGGAGAGAAGCCATAAGCAGTATTTAAACGATTATTTCCAAGGGTATGCCGGGGACAGCAGCAGCCGGGGAGAGCTGTACAACGCAGACCCGGTTACGGGAGACGCCCGGTTTTGCGGAACCACCGCATCCATGTGCGGAGTGGAAAAGGCGGGCTTTGAGCAGGATGAGCAGGCGATGGAGCGGGCAGTCAGACTGGACTTGATGCTTCATGCATATATGTTCATGCAGTCCGGAATCCCGGTGCTGTACAGCGGAGACGAAATCGGGCAGGTGAATGATTATGCTTACAAGGAGGATCCGGATAAGGCGGCGGATTCCCGTTACATTCACCGGGGAGCAATGAACTGGGAGCTGGCGGATAAGATTCAGGACAAGGACAGCGTGCAGGGCAGGATATTTGCAGGGCTGGCGCAGTTAGAGCAGATCCGCAGGCAGGAAAAGGTATTTGTATCGGGTGCGGACGCATGGACGATTGAAACCTGGGATCCTGCGGTTTTATGCATTGGAAGATATTATGAGGGGGAAAAGCTGATCGGGCTTTTTAACTTTAGCGAGTATGACAAAACGGCATGGATTAACGAGGCAGACGGGGAATACGTGGAACTGCTCACCGGCAGGGAGATAAAGCCGGAAGGCGTGAAACTGCCCGCTTACGGATTTTATTACTTGAAAAAGAAGTAATTCGTTACGTCGTTTACGATATGTTTAAAAACAGATATGTTTACAAACATGCAGGTTATGGAGGAACAAAACGGATGAATATCGCAGAGATCGCCAAGCTGGCGGGAGTATCAAGAGCGGCGGTTTCCCGTTATTTTAACAATGGATATATTTCCGAGCAAAAAAGGGAACAGATCCGCAAAGTAGTGGAAGAAACAGGATACAGGCCTTCCGTGCAGGCGCAGACGCTCCGGACCAAAAAGACAAAGATGATCGGCGTGATCGTGCCTAAAATCGCTTCTGCTTCCATTGGAAGGATTGTGGAAGGAATCTTATCGGTATTAAATGAGAACGGGTATCAGATGTTATTAGCGGTCACGCAGAATGACCCGCAGAAGGAATTGGAATATTTGTCTGCTTTTCGGGAAAAGCAGGTTGACGGAGTAATATTGGTGGCAACGGTGTTTACGCCGGAACACAAACGCATGCTGAAAACGGGAGGCGTTCCGGTGGTGATCGTGGGACAGTATCTCGCCGGGCACTGCTGTGTGTTCCATGATGATTACCATGCGGCATATGATCTGACAAAGCTTCTTCTTTCCAAGGGGAGAAGGCGGCTGGGATATATCGGCGCTATCCTGCAGGATCAGGCAGTGGGGGCAGACCGGTACCGGGGATTTTGCGATGCTGTGTGTGAGGCAGGGCTTAAGGAACTGACGCAGAATTATGTGACGGCGGCTTTTTCGGTTGCTTCGGGACATGAGATGGCGGAGGAACTGTTGAAAAATTGCGGAGATTTGGATGGAATCATCTGCGCTACGGACACGATGGCTGCCGGAGTTATGCAGTATTTGAACGAGCAGGGGATCAAGGTGCCGGAACAGATTTTGGTAGCGGGACAAGGGGATTCCGAGATGGCAAAGGTCACTGCGCCGCCGCTTGTCAGTGTGCATTATGCATACGAAAAGAGCGGTGAGATTGCGGTTCAGATGCTGATGGATTTATTGGAACAGGAAGAGGGTGCCGTGAAGGAGATTAAGCTGGGATACCAGCTTGTGGATTCAAATTAAATTTTATATTTTTTTTAGATTTAGGAGGTTTTGATATTAAATTTCATATGGTAGAATAGTTGAGTATCGGCTGTCCGCGGAAGCATGATGGAGGAAGCGTGAAATGAGCTCATTTGTGGAATTTAGGAGTGTAAGTAAGACCTATCATATGGGTGAGGTTGACATTGAGGCGTTAAAGGATGTGAACTTTGTAATCGACAAAGGAGAGTTCTGCGTTATTGTGGGTGCTTCCGGTGCAGGCAAAACAACGATTTTAAATATTTTGGGCGGAATGGACTCTCTTTCCGCCGGGCAGGTCTTTTTGGACGGGGAAGAGATTTCAGCGTACAATAAGAAAAAGCTGACCACATACCGGAGGCATGACATTGGTTTTGTGTTCCAGTTTTACAATCTGGTGCAGAACTTGACGGCGCTTGAAAATGTGGAGCTGGCGGCACAGATTTGTAAAAATCCGCTGGACGCGGGGAACGTTCTGGAAATGGTCGGGTTAAAAGACCGGGCAGGGAACTTTCCGGCGCAGTTATCCGGCGGAGAACAGCAGAGAGTAGCCATTGCAAGGGCGCTTGCCAAGAATCCCAAGCTGCTGCTCTGCGACGAGCCTACGGGGGCACTGGATTATAACACCGGAAAGGCGGTATTGAAATTATTGCAGGATGCCTGCCGGAAAAGCGGGATGACGGTGGTGGTCATCACCCATAATCAGGCTTTAACGGCAATGGCGGACCGGGTTATCACGGTAAAAAGCGGAACCATATGGAAAATGGAGATGAATGAACAGATCGTGCCGGTAGAGCAGATTGAGTGGTAGGGAGTCAGTGCATGAGCAAGGGTATGATCCAAACGACAATCAGGGAAATAAAAGGAAGCCTTGGGCGGTATATGGCAATCTTGGCGATTGTGATGCTGGGGGTAGGTCTGTTTACCGGCTTAAAGGCAACTAAGCCTGCAATGATCACGACGGAGAATGATTATCTTGCAGAACAGAATTTTTTTGATTTCCGTCTGTTGTCAACGGTTGGGTTTGATGAGGATGATGTGCAGGAGCTGACGACGCTTATGGAAACAGCCGACGCGGAAGGAGCCGTTTCGGTGGATGCGCTGTGTGTTTTGGGAGAGGGAAATGAGTCTGTCTATAAAGTCCACACCCTTCCGGAGCGGATTAACCGTGTTGTTTTGACCGCAGGAAGAATGCCCGAGAAATCCGATGAATGTCTGCTGGATTCCGCTATGTATGGCGAAGACGCAATCGGTATGCAGATAACAGTGACGGACAACAATGATGAGGATACTTTGGAAATGTTTGAGAACCGCACATTTACGGCAGTGGGAATTGTGCGGTCTCCTTATTATATTAATTTTGAGCGGGGAACTACTTCCATCGGGGAAGGAAAGATCGCCGCGTTTTTTTATGTGCCAAGGGAGGCGTTTGCCTGCGATTACCTGACGGAAATTTATGTGACTGCCGGACAGAAATATGATGTTTATACGGATGAGTATAAGGATTATATTGACGCCATTTCGGATAAGGTGGAAGCAAAAACAGAGGAGCTTGCGCTCGGGCGGTACGAGAAGCTGGTCTCGGAGGCACAGGAAAAGATTGACGATGCGCAGACGGAGCTTGATGACAAAAAGGCGGAAGCGGAACAGGAGCTTAACGATGCGCAGCAGGAGATTCTGGACGGAGAGAAGGAGCTTTTAGACGGGGAACAGGAGCTGATTGACGGAGAGAAGGAGATTGCGGACGGAAAAAGGGAAATTGCCGACCATGAGAAGGAGCTTATGGACGGGGAGCAGGAGTTAATCGATGGAGAACAGGAAATTCAGGACAAAGAGGCGGAGATTCAGGAAGCGGATGAGGAGCTCAGCTATCACGAGTGGGAAATTTTTGACAGCGAATTAAACCTTGCTATGGCGTGGGATGAACTGGATAAGGCAAAGGAAGAGTTAAAAGCGCAGGAAGATACGCTGCTTGGAAAAGAGGCGGAGCTTTTGGAGACGGAAGCGGAGCTTGCCGGGCAGAAAGGGGTGCTGGAGGAAAAGCGCGGGGAGCTGGAAGAGAACAGGGTGATGCTGGGGGCAGGAGAAGCTGGGCTGGCGGAGCAGGAAGAGCAGGCAGGATATTTACCAGATGGACCGGATAAACAGGCGATTCTTGAAGAAATACAGAAGAAAAAAGAAGAGCTTCAGGCAGGGAAGGAGGCGCTTCAGGCAGGAATTGACCAGATTCAGTCAGGGCTCTCCCAGATTCAAGGCGGTTTAGAACAGATTTACGCTGGAAAAGCGGAGCTGGAAGAGGGGAAGGAGCAGATTGCGGAGGCAAAAAATAAGATTGCCTATCAGGAGCAGGTGCTTTTGGAGGCGGAGATTGAGCTTCAGGAAGCCAAAACAGAGGTGACAAACGCCAGAACGGAGCTGGAAGACGGCAAGGCAGAACTGGAAAAGGCAAAACAGGAGCTTGCGGATGGCAGGGCAGAACTGGCAGACGGCAGGGAAGAGATGGCAAAAGCCAAAACTGATTTGTCAGATGCACAAGCGGATTTGGAGGAAGGCAGGGCGGACTTAGAAGAGGGCAGGACAGAGCTTGCAGACGCCAAGATAGAATATGAGGATGCGAAAGCGGAGTTTGAGCAGGAAGTGGAGGACGCCCAGCAGAAAATAGATGATGCGAGGGAGGAACTGGCGGATATTGAGGAGCCGGATGACTATGTGCTTAACAGAAATACCAATATTGGTTACGCCTGTTATGAAAGCGATTCCAACATTGTGGCGGCGATTGCCAATGTGTTTCCGGTATTCTTTTTCTTGGTAGCCGCGTTGATCTGCATGACTACCATGAACCGCATGGTGGAGGAACAGAGGACTCAGATTGGCGTGCTCAAGGCGCTCGGCTATGGGAATGCCGCCATTATGGGTAAGTACTTGTTTTACGCCGGGTCGGCGGCGGTAATCGGTGCAGTTATCGGATGCTTAGGCGGGACTTGGCTGTTTCCGAAGGTAATCTGGATAGGGTACAGCATTATGTACAGCATGGGTGAGATTGAATACTTCTTCGATGTTCCAACGGCGCTTCTTTCCATTGCGGCGGCGCTTTTGTGCTCGGTGGGAGCGGCATACTTTTCATGCAGGCATGAACTACAGAGCGTTCCTGCCAATTTGATTCGTCCGAAGGCTCCAAAGAGCGGAAAACGAATCTTTTTGGAGAAGATTACCTTCTTCTGGAGCAGATTGAAATTTTTACATAAAGTTTCCTTGAGGAATATCGTAAGATACAAGAAACGGTTTTTCATGATGGTGCTCGGCATCAGCGGATGTACAGCGCTTCTGGTAACCGGATTCGGTATCAGGGATTCCGTGACTAATATTGCGGATATGCAGTATGATGAGGTGCAGATTTACGATATCGGCATCACATGGAAAGACGGCGTGCGGAAAGAAGATATGGAAAAGCTGACGGCGGAGACTGAGGGAATTGCGGGGCAGATTGCCTGTCGGTATGAGGAAAGCGTGGATATTGATTTTGGCGGAAAGACAAAATCGGTCTATTTGGAAATTCCGGAGGATGCGGAGCAGATTGGAACTTTCTTAAACCTTCATACCCCGGAGGGGGAGACGATTCCTTATCCCGGAGAGGGAGAGGCGGTATTGACGGAGAAGCTGGCGGAAAACTTGGGGATTAAGCCGGGAGACCGGGTGACCTTGCGGGATAATGATATGAACAGCATTACCGTGTCCGTGTCGGCACTGTGCGAAAATTATGTTTATAATTATATTTATCTGAATAAGGAGACTTATGTAAACCAATTTGGAACAGAGCCGGAATATAAGAGCGCGTATGCGCTTGTGGAGAAAGGGGCGGACGTTCATGAGGTGGCGGCCTCTCTTTCTGATAAGGCGAATGTGCTTTCCGTTTCCATCATCAGTGATATGCGTCAGAGAATTGCGACAATGATGAAGAGCATGAATTACATCGTCGCGCTGATTATCGTATGCGCGGGCAGCCTTGCTTTTATCGTGCTTTATAATCTGACCAATATTAATATTACGGAGCGGATTCGTGAGATTGCAACCATTAAGGTGCTTGGCTTTTATGCAAAAGAGACCGCGGACTATGTTTTCAGGGAAAATCTGGCGTTGACGGCAATCGGGGCAGTCGTCGGGCTTTGGCTTGGAAAATGGCTTCACTGGTTTGTCATGTATCATATCAATATTGATATGATTTCTTTTAAGACTTTGATTACTCCGGTGAGTTATCTGCTGAGCCTGCTGTTTACATTTGGCTTTGCGCTTTTGGTGAATGGGCTGATGTATTTCAAGCTGGAAAAAATAAATATGGCGGAATCCTTGAAATCAATTGAGTAATTGCTGTTGACATTTGAGACCACTTGTCGTAGTCTGTATTTGAGACTACAGTGAGTGGTCTTTGCTTTTTCATGTACTGAGCAGGAAAGGAGATTACGGATGACAGAAATACAGTTAGGCGTGATTGAAGCGCGGTATGCGGATATGATTTGGGAGCACGAGCCGGTTACCTCCTCAGAGCTGGTAAAGATGACGGCGGTGGAATTTAACTGGAAAAGAACCACGGCGCATAATGTGCTGCGAAGATTAATTGACAAGGGACTGTTCCGGAACGAAAACGGAGTGGTGACTTCCATGATTTCCAGAGATGAATTTTATTCCATGCAGAGCAAAAAATACGTGGAAGATACCTTTGGCGGTTCTCTTCCAGCGTTTATTGCGGCGTTTATGCAGGATTCTAAGATTACGGTGGATGAGGCGGAAGCAATCCGCCGGATGATCGATCAGGCACAGGAGCGGTGAACATGGAGACTATCCTTTTGAAAGTGTTAAATATGAGCATCACGGCAGGCTGGTTAATTTTAGCTGTGCTGTGTATCAGATTGGTTTTTAAGAAATTGCCGAAATGGGTGAACTGCCTTTTGTGGGGTGCGGCGGCGTTCAGGCTGATATGCCCTTTTTCCATTGAAAGCCCGTTCAGCCTTCTGCCTAGTGCGGAGCCCATCAAATCCAGAACGATTGTGGAAGGTCAAGTGCGGCGCATTCCGTCTATTGACAGTCGTCTGACGATTGTGAGAAACACAATAAATCCAATGTTGACGGAATCCTTTGCCTATGACGAGCGAGCAGGCGCGGCACCGATGCAGACCGTTACTTATATTGCCGGCATGATATGGATTTTGGGTATGATTCTATTGATTATTTGCGGGGCGGTCAGTTTGTTGAGATTGCACATGCTTGTAAGGGAAGCGGTATGTCTTCGGGAGAACATTTATATTTGCGACGCCGTAAAGTCCCCGTTTGCAGCGGGAATTGTCCGGCCGCGGATTTACCTTCCTTCCTCCTTGGATGAAAAAGAAATGAATTATATTATTGCTCACGAAAAGGCGCACCTAAAAAGAAAAGACCATTGGTGGAAGTTATTGGGGTATCTGCTCCTCAGCGTCCATTGGTTTAATCCTCTCTGCTGGGCGGGATACGCCTTATTCTGCAAGGATGTGGAGCTGGCATGTGATGAAAAGGTAGTCAAAGGCATGACATTTTCTGAGAAAAAGGAGTATTCTAAGGTACTGCTCTCCTGCGCCCGCCAGAGAAGCCTTATTACGGCATTTCCGCCTGCGTTTGGTGAGGCAGGGGTCAGGGAAAGGGTCAAATCCGTATTAAATTATAAAAAGCCTGCATTGTGGGTTGTGACAGCGGCAGCAGTGATATGTGTGGTCACGGCAATATGCTTTTTGACGAATCCGGCAAGAGAGTATCAAATTAAAATTACGATTCCGGCAGGAAGTACGGCTCCCTTATGTTATTCGGATGAAGAAATCAGCCCGAAGGGGAATGCCCTTACCTTTTATGCAGGTGAGGGCTTAGGCGATACGGCAATTGAATTACTGCCGGTGGAAGTCAGGGAAGAAAACGCTTACGATGAACCCGTCTATATCACGCCGGGAATGCCCGCAAAGGTAAATGCGGAAAAAGGCGCATGGTTTAAGATTGGCGTATATATGCAGAATCCTACGGATGAGGATAAGGTGGTCTATGTATCGGTGAAAAATGTGACCGTGCGGATTGCGTCATCGGAAAATGAGTCGGAGAGTGGCTCGGAGAACGTTTTGGAGAATGGACAGGAGGATGGCTCGGAGAACGAGTTAGAGAACGGACAGGAAGATACTGCGTTATTATACACGTATGAGAAGAATCAAGCGGAAGCGGATTCTGTTTCAGGCATTGTGCTTTATGAACAGCCGGAAGCGGATAAGGTTTGCGTCAGAGTCCAGCCTTCCATGATAAGGGAACAGCCCTTTTATTATTATATTCCCACAGACAGAGACCAGGAATGGCTGTCTGTGCGGGTGGAAGCCTTGGATTTGGAAGGAGAGCCTTGGGACAGGCGCTGGGAGGGACGCAAAGAAAACGGCTGGCAGATTATTTATCAGGATAAAGAAATCAGAAGCTTTGAAGGGGGATACCTGTATTATACTTATGAGGATGAGGAAAAGGGGCTTATGGAGTGTATGATTGAAGATCCTAAGCTGTGCGATTATATTCAGATTATGTTGATAGAGAAGGCGGGGTATCAAACCTATGATGTTTCGGATATAAAGGATGTTGTATCTGCCAAGCTGGATGTAAATTCGCCCTTTACAGGCGGAAAACGATACAGCCAGACTATAACAGATGCAAAAACACTACAGGTGTTTGAAAATTGGTTTCGCAATGCGGAATATACGGTGCCTGGAACAGAGTGTGGAAATCAGTATGCTTGTCTGGAATTGACGCTTGCTAACGGGGAAGTGGTGAAGCTGTCCATGGCTTCGGACGATTGTCCTAATTTTTACATAGACGGCACCGCCTATGATTACCGCCCGGTATCAGACTGGAATAACAGGGAGTTTTACAGCTATTTTGATGAAATACCGTGGGAATAACAGGCAGGAGGGTTAAAATCCTTCCTGTCTGCGTTTTTTGCGGAGTTCAATTCTTTTCAGGGCGGATGCCCATTCGTATTTTTGAGATTCTGTTTCCACGGTGATGCCATAAGGAATCGGACAGGGGCGGTCGTCACTGCCAAGGGCAACGACGGTTAAGTAGGCGCGGTTGATGGGACGGCGTGTGCCGTCGGTGGATTCCGCATAAGTATCCACGCGCACTTCCATGGAAGTATTTCCCACATAAGTAATGTAGCCCACAACAATGACCAACTCATCCAAAAATGCCGGGTTCTTAAATTGCAGATTGTCAATGGAAGCGGTGGTGACGCGGATGCCTGCGTGGCGTCTGGCGACTGCGCCTGCAACCTCATCAATCCAAAATACCAATTTACCGCCAAAAAGGCGGTTTTCTCCGTTAATATCTTCATAGCGGAGCAGATGAACCTGCTCGGTGCGCGATTCCTCAATGGATTTTTCGGGTCTTTTAAAATCCTGCATAAAGTGAAGCCTCCTGATATAGTGCTTGGTAAAAAATAGAAGTACAAACGAATTGTAGCAGGAAATTTGTGTGGTTGCAACAGTTAGGAAGCAGTGTTAAAATGAAAAATGAAAGCTCGGGGGTATTTGACTGTATATGCGAAATTATGCAAAAGCATGTAAAGTACATGGGAATACATTCAAACATGCATGGAGCACAAGGAAAGCATAAAAGCACAAGGAAAACATAAAAGCGCAAGGAAAACATAAAAGCACAAGGAAAGCATAAAAGCACAAGGAAAGCATAAAAGCGCAAGGAAAGCATAAAAGCGCAAGGAAAGCATAAAAGCGCAAGGAAAACATAAAAGCGCAAGGAAAGCATAAAAGCACAAGGAAAGCATAAAAGCGCAAGGAAAACATAAAAGCACATGAGGAAATACGAAAGGCGGGAATAACTTGAACAAAGAGATTGCAGGGACAAAAGTAATGATGCTGGGCAACGCGGCGCTTGCCAGAGGAGCCTATGAGGCGGGGGTAAAGGTATCGGCTGCCTATCCGGGAACGCCCAGCACGGAAATTAGTGAAAATCTGGTTAAGTATAAAGATGAGGTCTATGCGGAGTGGTCGCCCAATGAAAAGGTTGCAATGGAAACTGCCATCGGCGCATCGGTAAGCGGGGTGCGCGCACTGGTTTCCATGAAACATGTGGGTGTCAATGTGGCATCGGATCCTTTATATACAATTTCATACAGCGGTGTAAACGGAGGGCTGGTGCTGGTTGCGGCGGATGATCCGGGAATATACAGCTCTCAAAATGAACAGGATTCCCGCATGGTTGCCCGCGCCGCCATGGTTCCGGTAATTGAACCCTCGGACAGTGAGGAGGCAAGGGTATTTATCAAACGGGCATTTGAGCTTTCGGAGGAATACGACACTCCGATTATGGTGAGAGAGACAACCAGACTGGCGCATTCCCAAGGATTGGTCAATCTGGAAGAAAGAGTCTGTCCGGAGGATAAGCCTTATGAAAAAAATATTACCAAGAATGTTATGATGCCGGCGAACGCTATTAAACGCCATCTGGTGGTGGAAGAGCGTCTTAAAAAGATGGCGGAAGATGCTGACGGGCTGGATCTTAATCGGGCGGAATACCGGGATACAAGCATTGGCGTGATTACCAGCGGGATTCCTTATCAGTATGTGAAAGAGGCGCTTCCGCAGGCATCAGTGCTAAAATTAGGACTGGTGCATCCGCTTCCGCAAAAGCTGATTCAGGAGTTTGCCTCCAAAGTAGATACTCTTTATGTGGTGGAAGAGCTGGAACCGGTGATTGAAGAGCAGGTTCGGTCATGGGGAATCAAGGTAATCGGCAAGGAAATTTTTACGGTGCAGGGTGAATACAGCGCGAATATGTTGCGCCGTGCCATTCTGGGACAGCAGCCGGAACAGGGAACACCAGCGCAGGTGCCGGCAAGACCGCCGATTCTTTGTCCGGGATGCCCTCACAGAAGTGTATATTCTGTCCTAAAAAAATTAAAAATGCATGTTTCCGGAGATATTGGATGCTATACTTTAGGCGCGGTAGCGCCCCTTCGCGTGATGGACATTAATGTCTGCATGGGAGCAAGCATTTCAGTTCTTCATGGAATCGAAAAGGCAAAAGGCAAGGACTATATTAAGGACTGGGTCGCTGTCATCGGGGATTCAACCTTTTTACATACGGGAATAAATTCCCTGATGAATATGGTTTATAACAAATCTACCGGAACAGTTATGATTTTGGATAATTCTACTACGGGAATGACAGGGCATCAGGATCATGCGGCTACCGGCAGGACGCTGATGGGGGATGCGACTTACATGATTGATATTTTCAATCTCTGTAAAGCAATGGGGATAGAGCATGTTTATGAGGTGGATGCTTTTGATACCAAAGAATTGGAACGGCTTGTAAAGCAGGAGACTCTAAGAGAAGAGGTATCGGTTATCATAGCCAAGTCCCAATGCGCCCTTCTGAAAACGTTTGTTCCCAAAGGGAAGTGCATTGTAGATCCAGAGAAGTGCAAAAAATGCGGCATGTGCCTTGCATCAGGCTGTCCGGCAATCCACAAGGCGGAAGACGGAACTGCAAAAATTGACCCGGTGATGTGCAACGGATGCGGATTGTGCATGAGCGACTGCAAATTCGGAGCAATCCGTCTTTTGGAAAACAAGTAGGGAGGACTTAATGATGGAAACCAAAAATATTATGATTGTCGGCGTAGGCGGTCAGGGCACATTGCTTGCCAGCCGGATTTTGGGCGGAATCACCCTGCGGGCAGGCTTTGACGTAAAGATTTCAGAAGTACACGGTATGGCACAGCGCGGCGGCAGTGTGGTGACTTATGTGCGCTATGGCGACCAGGTGGCGGAGCCGATTGTGGAGGAAGGATGCGCCGATGTGCTCATTGCTTTTGAAAGATTAGAAGCACTCCGGTATGCCCATTATTTAAAAAAGGACGGCGTGATCATTGTCAATGACCAGCGGATGGATCCGATGCCGGTTGCAGTTGGAATGGCGGAATATCCAGAGAATATCATAGAGGAATTGAAGAAAACATACTGCGTGGTATCGGTGGATGCGCAGGAGACAGCGCTTTCACTGGGAAATGCCAAGGTGTTTAATACGGTGATCATGGGCGTGACAGCGAAACGGATGGATTTCGCAAAAGAGGATTGGATTAAGATTATTGAAGAGACCGTACCGCCTAAGACGGTTGAGATTAATCGGAAGGCTTTTGAGGCAGGGTATGAGTTGGGTGGGTGTTAAATTTCGGTTTAATGTGGTAAAGGAAGGGTGAAGAACGGACGCTTGTATGGAGATTTATTTCTACGTCACCGCGCTCTCGCTCACTAAAAAGCACAGCAGTACTAGGTTCGAAAATACCTCACCAAGTACTGGTGCTTTTTAATGGGCTCCTTTAGAAATAAATCTCCATACAAGCTGTCAGTGGTCAACGTATCTTTACCAATTGGCACTTCTGCTATAGCCGAATGGTCTACCATACTGGCAACACCTCGTTGTGAGGCGGTTAACAGCAATTTGTCGGGAAATCACCATGCACAGCCTAACACAGCCAAAACAGTTAATACCTTCACCATAGCTAGGTTGCCAGTTTGATATTGCGTCTTCGGAAACCAAACTCGT
>JAMPGL010000004.1:54207-85180 GCA_023663945.1 Lachnospiraceae bacterium
GTGAGGTATTTTCGAACCTAGTACTGCTGCGCTTTTTAGTGAACGAGAGTGGGGCAACGTAGAAGTTATTCTTGATACGAGTGGTCGTTTTGATAATACGCCTAATCAAACTAAACCGAAACTTTAAGTATTTACTAACAAATCAGCCAAGCGATTACTATGCACACGCTGAAAATATATAATTATGAACCTGCTTTTAGAGAGTACACAATTTCGAAAAGAGGGTATCAAAATTATAAAAAGTCATTATTGACTTGTCTTAATTATTCTGTTATTATAAGAAAAAGCACAGAAATTCTAATATAAATAGTCCAATAATCTATTACTCTAGTGGAACATTCTGGTTCGATGCAGAATGTGTCCATCTGTTTAGAATCCTTGCTTTTATTACCAATTTAAATTAAATAAGGCAGGGAGCAGAAACGGAGCATGAGAGGCAGTTTTGAGGGAAGCGTTATTGTTTCGGGAACCCTGTAGAAGGAGGAGACATGGGGGAACCTGAAGAGAAGAAAACAAAGAAGGACACAAAAAAGAACAACAAAAAGAACGCAGGGCATGTGCAAAGAACGCACAGCAAAAACAAGGTGCAGGAAACGCAGGACATAGTGGAAAAGGAATTTCTGGCATTTCCGGATGTAACAGCGGACGTGCTCAATGCGCTTTTGTACCAAGGAAAAAAGGTGGTGCAGGCGGAGGCACTGTTAGCCGGACCTACCGAAAGTATTTATCAAGGGAACGAGAAGCTCCGCACCCAATATGAGGATTTGTGCAAATACCAGATGTCCGGGAGCGGAATCAATGTAATGTACCTGATTGCCAACCAGAGCCGGACTGACGGGAAGATGCTCCTCCGCAAGGCGGGCTATGTGGGAGGCGCATACCGGGAGCAGTATGAGGGGAAGACACGGGGAATCTTCCCGGTGATAGAGCTGGTGCTGTATTGGGGCAGTTCCCGCTGGAAAAACAGCCGAAACCTCCGGCAGTTATTTAAAAGACGTGAATTATCAAAAGAGGAATGGAAGTATATTGATGAGCTAAACCTGCATGTTTTTGAGATGAGGCATTTAAGCAGGGAAGAGCGGGAACGGTTCCAAAGCGACATGCGGATTGTGCTGGATTATCTTGCGGAGGGAAATACTTACCGCTCTGACCGGAAAATCAAGCATAAGTCAGCCCTGATCAAAATGATCAAGGTGCTTTCCGGCGACATGGATATAGAAAATATTGAACAATGGGTAGAGGAACAGGGAATCAAGGAGGAGGAAGAGATTATGGTGTGTGAATTATTTGAGCAGTACGAAAGAAAAGGACGAGCAGAGGGAGAGGCGGCCGGAGAGGCGCGTGGACGCATTGCCGGGCTGGCAGAAGGAGAGAAGCGCGGACGCATTGCTGGAATTGCAGAGGGACGAGCAGAAGGACGCATTGCAGGTGAAAACCGTTTTGCCAGACTGGTGCAGATTCTCATGGATGCCGGAAGAAGTGATGATTTAATGAGGGCGGCCTCGGATCAGAAATATAGGGATTTGCTATACAAAGAGGCTGACATGGCATAGGGTGGGAATGTGCAGAAATCTATGTGTTATAAACTTATATGTTTACAAACATATAGATAATGGTATTTTCGCTGGCACAATGAATAAGTACTGATTATAACAAATATAATTAATATTGATTTTACTTATGATTATTCGTGAGGTATAATCACAAAGTAAGAAGCTGATAGTCAAATACCCCGTAGCAAGCCGGCGAGGCATCAAACTTGCAACGCAGCAAGCTGCGAGGCATTAGACCCTCGCGGCAGTCGTCAAAGGTCAAAACCAGCCTTAGCTGGTTCTAAGCATGACTTTGACTCGTTGCTCGCGGGAATAAAAGCAGGTTTTTACAGCCTGCTTTTTATCATGCAGGGCACGCAGAGAGATTTCGGTGATCGGGAAATCGCAGAGCGTGCCGTAAAACCGTATAGGAAGGGAGTAAGAGAAATGGTTAAAGCTGTAGTAGGAGCCAATTGGGGTGACGAAGGAAAAGGAAAGATTACGGATATGCTGGCACAGCAGGCGGATATTGTCATTCGTTTTCAGGGCGGAGCCAATGCGGGGCACACCATTGTAAATAATTATGGAAAGTTTGCGCTGCACACCCTGCCATCCGGAGTGTTTTACGGACATACCACCAGCATTATCGGAAACGGCGTAGCATTAAATATTCCGGTTTTGATGAACGAAATCAAATCGATTACGGACAGAGGAGTTCCTATGCCCAAAATTCTGGTATCGGATCGGGCGCAGATGGTGATGCCGTATCATATTCTGCTGGATCAGTACGAGGAGGAAAGGCTGGGAGGAAAGTCTTTTGGTTCTACGAAGTCAGGAATTGCTCCTTTTTATTCGGATAAATATGCCAAAATCGGTTTTCAGGTGAGTGAACTGTTTGATAAGGAGCGGTTAAAGGAAAAGGTAGAGCGGGTGTGTGAGCAGAAAAATGTTATGCTGGAACATATGTATCATAAGCCTTTGATCAATCCGGATGAGCTGTTTGCAACTTTGTGTGGATATAGAGAAATGATTGAACCTTTTGTCTGTGATGTGTCTTCCTATTTATATAAGGCGATAAAAGAAGGGAAAACCATTCTTTTGGAGGGACAGTTAGGGACTCTAAAGGACACTGACCACGGAATTTACCCCATGGTGACCTCGTCTTCCACTCTGGCTGCTTACGGCGCGATTGGAGCAGGAATCCCGCCTTATGAGATTAAAGAGATTATTACGGTCTGCAAAGCATACTCTTCAGCGGTGGGCGCTGGTGCGTTTGTGTCGGAAATCTTTGGAGAAGAGGCTGACGAGCTGCGCCGCAGAGGCGGTGACGGCGGAGAATTTGGAGCAACCACGGGGCGTCCCAGACGTATGGGCTGGTTTGACTGTGTGGCTTCCAAATACGGATGCCGTCTGCAGGGAACCACGGATGTGGCATTTACGGTGCTGGATGTGCTGGGGTATCTGGATGAGATTCCTGTCTGCATCGGTTATGAGATTGACGGGGAGGTGACTACGGACTTTCCGGTAACCTGCATGCTGGAGAAGGCAAAGCCGGTGCTGAAAACTCTGCCGGGATGGAAATGTGAGATCCGGGGCATCCGAAATTATGAGGAACTGCCGGAAAACTGCAGGGCATATATTGAATTTATCGAAGACCAGATTGGTTATCCAATCACGATGGTGTCCAACGGACCGGGAAGGGACGATATTATTCACAGGAAAAGCAAGCTGTCATAAATAAGTATCAGTAAAACATGCTTACTATAAGTGTCTTATGCATTAAAAGAAGGAATCATACCTGATGACCTTACCGCAAAGGGGAGTTGTCATCAGGTATTTTTTGTGGTAAGGTAAATAGTGTTGAACAGAGGAAAAGGACGGAGCAGAGTGTGAATCGGAATTATTCAAAGGAATTGGAACTGATATTATGTAAACCAGAGAATAAAGGGAAAAGACTCTTTCTGCATAGCTGTTGCGCGCCTTGCAGCAGTTATGTTTTGGAGTATCTGCGTCCTTTATTTCAAATTACGGTGTTTTATTACAATCCCAATATTACGGAGGAACCGGAGTACCGTCATCGGGTGGAAGAGCAGAAGCGTTTGATTGGGGAATATAACAAAAAGCAGGAGGGTTATCCTATTCAAGTTGTGGAAGGGGATTATCAGAGGGAACTTTTTTTGGAGCGTGTAAAGGGTTTGGAAAAGTGTCCGGAGGGAGGAGAACGCTGTTTTATCTGCTATGAGATGCGGCTGCGGGAGACAGCACTTCGTGCCAAAGAATACGGAGCAGACTATTTTACTACAACGTTAACGATCAGTCCCTTAAAAAACGCGGCAAAGATCAATGAAATCGGGGAACGGCTTGCAGAAGAGACTGGGGTGGAGTTTCTGCCTTCCGATTTTAAGAAAAAGGACGGGTATAAGAGATCCGTGGAGCTGTCGAAGGAGTATCATTTGTACCGGCAGGATTATTGCGGATGTATTTATTCCCGCGAGCAGCGAGTCAAAGCCATGCTTAGAACCAGCTAAGGCTGGTTTAGGCCTTTGACGACTGCCGCGAGGGTCAAATACTTTGCAGCTTACTGCGCCGCAAGTTTGATGCCATGTCAGCTTGTTGCGGGGTATTTGACTCCAAATAGAAAGCATATGGGAGGAAGCTATGAAAAGGTTTTTGGATTTAATCTCAGAGGAGATGAAAAATGCGTTTGAGGCGGCAGGTTATGACAGGGAGCTTGGGAGAGTGACCCTTTCCAACCGTCCGGATTTATGTGAATACCAGTGCAACGGTGCTATGGCAGGGGCAAAGCTTTATAAAAAAGCACCTATTATGATTGCCAACGAGGTTGTGGGGAAGTGCGCGGACAGCATGGTGTTTTCAGAGGTAGCTGCAGTAATGCCGGGTTTTTTGAACTTAAAAGTAAAGGAAGAGTTTGTGACAGATTACTTGAATCAAATGGCAGAGAATGATAAATTCGGACTGACAATGCCGGAAAAGCCCTGCAAGATCATTGTGGATTACGGCGGACCCAACGTGGCAAAGCCTTTGCATGTGGGGCATCTGCGCCCGGCGATAATTGGAGAGAGCATTAAGCGGATTGCCAGATATGCAGGGCATGATGTGATCGGTGATATTCATTTGGGCGACTGGGGACTGCAGATGGGGCTGATTATCACAGAGCTTAAGGAGCGTCAGCCGGAACTATTGTATTTTGACGAGGGGTATGAAGGCGGATACCCGAAGGAGGCGCCTTTTACCATTTCGGAACTGGAAGAGATTTATCCCACTGCCAGCGTGAAGTCCAAGGAAGATCCGGAATATAAAGACCGCGCCATGGAGGCGACTTTTAAGCTGCAAAACGGCGTAAGGGGTTATCGGGCGTTATGGGATCATATTATGAGAGTGTCCATTGCTGATTTGAAGAGGAATTATAAGAATCTGAATGTAGAATTTGACTTGTGGAAGGGTGAGTCTGATGTTCAGGACATTATTCCGGGAATGGTAAATTACCTAAAAGAAGAAGGATATGCTTATTTAAGCGACGGGGCTTTAGTGGTGGATGTTAAGGAAGAGACTGACACAAAGGAAATTCCGCCCTGCATGATTTTGAAATCGGACGGAGCTTCGCTTTATAACACAACCGATTTGGCGACCATTATGGATCGAATGAAGGAATACCATCCGGACCGTATGATTTATGTTACCGACAAAAGGCAGGACTTATATTTTGAACAGGTATTCCGCTGTGCAAGAAAAACAAAGCTGGTAGAACCGGAAACGGAATTATTGCATATTGGATTCGGGACAATGAACGGAAAGGACGGCAAGCCTTTTAAGACCAGAGAGGGCGGCGTCATGCGCCTGGAACTGTTGATTCAGGAGATTAACGACGAGATGTACCGCAAAATCAGTGAGAGCCGTCAGGAGATGGACGAGGAGGCGGAAGCGGCTGCCCGCACAGTTGCGCTTTCGGCGATTAAGTATGGAGATTTGTCCAATCAGGCATCCAAAGATTATATTTTTGATATTGATAAGTTTACTTCTTTTGAGGGGGACACCGGTCCTTATATTCTTTACACGATTGTGCGGATTAAATCTATTTTAAGCAAGGTGGAGGAGCAGGGCGGCGTGCCCGGGGATGCACGGATCCGTGAGGCGGAAAGCGAAGCGGAAAAGTCGCTGATGCTGGAAATTGCCGGGTTCAATGCTATGATGGAGACGGCTTATGGTGAGACGGCTCCCCATAAGGTATGCGCGTATATTTATGAGCTTGCCAATGCTTTCAACCGTTTTTATCATGAGACTAAGATTGTAACCCAGGAGGATCAAGAGAAAAAGGCAGGCTGGGTAGCGCTTCTTGTGCTTGTGAGGGATATTTTGGAAACTTGTATTGATGTGCTGGGATTTGCGGCACCGGAAAGAATGTGAGAATATGCAGACAGCTACAGAATTGAGAACAAAATTAAGAAGTATCGACCACCGGGGTTACCCGGCTTACAAGGAATTGAAGGGACAGTATCAGTTTGGAGATTATATGCTCTCCATCGACCATGTTCAGGGAGACCCGTTTGCGGCTCCTTCCCGGTTATCTGTCTGGGTGAAAAAGGAAAAAGCGGGATTTCCGGAAGAATTTTATAACACGGCGGAAAAAAGAATCACTCTTCAGGATCATCTCACCAGATTGTTTGGCAGGTGGGCGCAAGGAGGCAGTTTTCAGGCAAAAGGTTCCGGCAAAAGCGGGCTTTTATCAGTATCCAGATGCGGTCAGCAGGTATTAGAACGCACCGCAATGCGCATCAAGGATGGGGATGTGATTTTGCGGTTTGAAGCGGGATTTCCGGCAAACGGACGGACGATCAACGCCAGAGAATTGGAAAAGATGCTGTTTGACATTCTTCCTGACTGTGTACACAAAAGCCTTTATTATGGAAAAATCGATCAAAATAAGCTGAAGCAGGCGGTTTGTCTGTGTGAAGACCAGCAATATATCAGACAAAGTCTTTCTCCGATGGGGCTCTGCGCCTTTATCGCGGATGGCTCCATCCTTCCCAGAGAAAGCGGCGTATCACAAAAACCGATGAAGGGAGCGGTGGCGTTTCAATCGCCTGAGTCCCTAAAAGTGACATTATCTCTTCCGAACAGGGGAGAGGTGACAGGAATGGGGATTCCGAAAGGAATTACGCTGTTTGTAGGCGGCGGTTATCACGGAAAGTCCACGGTTTTGCAGGCACTCCAAAACGGAGTGTACAACCATATTTGGGGAGACGGACGAGAACTAGTCATTACCGACCGCTCAGCGTTTAAGCTTCGGGCGGAGGATGGACGCAGTATTACCGGAGTGGATATTTCTCCTTTTATCAAAAATCTTCCCAACAAAAAGGATACGGTGCATTTTTCCACGGAGGACGCCAGCGGAAGTACTTCTCAGGCGGCAAATCTGATGGAGGCGTTGGAGAGCGGAAGCACGCTCATCTTGATTGACGAGGATACCTCCGCCACAAATTTTATGGTCCGCGACCAGTTGATGTCTCAGGTAATCACACAGGGAGAAGAGCCTATTACGCCTTTCATCAGCAGAGTGCGGGGAATGTATCAGGATTTGGGAGTTTCTTCCATTATTGTTGCCGGAAGCTCGGGAGCTTATTTTCATGTGGCAGATACTGTTATCCAGATGAAGGAATATGTACCCGTTGACATTACAAAGAAGGCAAAGCAGGCGGCAGCGGAATATCCCGGAGATGCCGGAGAAGAAGGATTTCCGGATTTTTGCGCGGAACGGAAGCCGAAACCGGATATGGCGCTTCGGCGGGATGACCGGATTAAAATGAAAACGATGGGAACCAGCGAAGTGTCTCTGTCCAAAGAGAGTATAGAACTGCGTTATTTGGAACAGCTGGAGGATCAGGAGCAGGCGGCGGCGCTGGTGCACCTTTTGAAATATGCACAGCTTAAGCTGATGGACGGCAGGAAGGATTTAAGGCAGATTGGGGAACTGCTGGAGAATCAGCTTGATCAGAAGGGGCTGGAAAGCCTTTTTGAGAGAGGCGAGGTCTCCGCTCAGCTTGCAAGACCCAGAAAACAGGAAATTCTTGCCTGCATGAATCGGTATCGAAAGCTGGAAATGTAAAAATTCTGAAAAAATAAGACTAACATGGACGTGTTTCTTACTTTGGCAAAATGTAAACCGCAAATATTAAACGGTTGACATTCTGCGTATAGGGTGATATGATGTCTTCAACAAAAATGATTGGCTGAATTGGAGACGGATTATGAGTACACAAACGATAACGGCAGGAAGAAGCAGGACTTATGATGTGGTGTATGTGGGAATTTTTGCAGTGCTGATCACAATTTGCTCTTGGATTTCCATACCCACGCTGGTTCCTTTTACCCTTCAAACCTTTGCCGTATTTCTTACCGTAGGCTTACTTGGCGGGAAAAGAGGCACGATGGCGGTTCTGGTCTATGTGCTGCTGGGCGCTGTAGGCATTCCGGTGTTTGCGGAATTTACCGGAGGGATTGGCATTATTTTAAATAATACGGGCGGATATATTGTCGGATTTATTTTTTCGGCGCTGGTGATGTGGCTGATGGAGAGCCTGCTTGGAAATAAGCTTTGGATGCAGGGGCTTTCTATGGTTCTCGGATTGATTGTCTGCTATGCGGTTGGAACCGCATGGTTTATGCTTGTATATACCAGAGACAGCGGGGCGGTGGGACTTGCAACGGTTCTTGGCTGGTGTGTCTTTCCGTTTATCATTCCGGACATTATAAAAATTGCACTGGCGCTGTTTTTGAGTAATCGGCTTTCTAAGGTGATTCCGATTCATAACGGAAAGGAATTTTAATATGATTTACAGGATTAGGGCGCATCATGGGATGTGCTTCTCCTTTTTTGAGGGAAAAGGATACAGTGGGGAGTTTGTAAGAAATATGCAGGCTGTTCAAGACCGGCTTGATAAGAATCCGCAGGTTCTTTTGCTGGATGAGGCAGATGAGGTGTGTGCCGGATGCCCTAACAATCAGGAAGGAACGTGCACTTCGGCGGAGAAAGTGCAGGATTATGATAGACAGGTGCTGAAGTACTGCCGTCTTGCACCCGGGACGCTGATCCGCTGGAAGGAATTTGAGGCGAAGGTGCGTGAGCATGTGCTGGATAAGGGAAGGCGGGAGGAAATCTGCGGAAATTGTCAATGGAACGAAATCTGCAAAAACTTTTCTTTACAATCGGACGAAAGAATATTATAATAAATGTGTTGCAGATACATTTTGCAGATGTAGTTCATTGGTAGAACATCAGCTTCCCAAGCTGAGGAGGCGGGTTCGATTCCCGTCATCTGCTTGCTAAGAGCCTTGATTTGTCAGGGCTCTTTCTTTTTGAGCTGCATATTTTTAAAGCACTTAAAAGTGATATTTGACTTAAGCTGATTGTGTTTGACGTGTTTGGGGATCAGAGGCAGTACCCCAAAATAACAGGGAAAAGCGGCGTCCGCTTATACAGCAGGCACCGCCTATGTCCTTAATATTGGTCTAAAATGTCGTGACGTCCCACGTCAACGAGAATGATCAGCTTGTCATCTTCATAATACCAGATAATGCGGATGTCCATGTTGACGCTGCACTCAAACAGATCTTTGGTTCCCTGAATCCGTTTGGTAAAGGTAATCTGATAAGCCATCAATCCGCCTCCAACTTTGCAAACAGCTCCTCTACACTGTCAAAGACAGGTTGCTCGCCCGAGGCGATTTTTGCCTTTACCTCGCTTAATTCACCGCGGAGTTCGTCTAGATATTTTTTGGGATAAACGACAACCGGAAGCATACAGATGGCTCCGTCCCGCTCAAAAATATCCAGCTTGTCGCCTTCAGAAAGCCCCAGCTTGGCGATAATCTCCTTCGGTATGGTGATTTGTGACTTCTGGCGTAATTCAGCCAGCATATGATCATCTCCCTTATCTTAAATTTAAAAGTAGGAATTTCCGACTTTCTTACTTATAGTATATTCACTTTCCGAAGACTATGCAAGGAGATACGAAAAAGTAAAATCTATAAAATCAGGCGAACCTGTAATTTTTTGTCGAAGCCGGTCAGCACACGGTCTTGGCACCGGCGGCTTCATTTAATGTAAATATAGGATAACAGATAAATATGTACAAAGTGTTACAGGAAAAGGAATAAATCATAAAGAAAATCTTAAAAGAAAATCAGAAATACACCAGCCGTCAAGTGTTCTACGGGATAATCTCTGTGTTTGAACCTAGACACTGACGATACAGGCAAGCCCATACTCCTCCCGGAACTGGTGATATTTTTATTATAGAGTGGAAGAAAAAGAAAAGCAATTACATATTTTACAAAGAAAGGTTTTTCTTTGGCGGAGAATTGTAGTATAATAGGACTAGAGACTACGCTTACGGGAATTATTTCATATTTTTACATTGAGCGGAAAGAGAATACACACAAGGGGGATTATAGCATGAAGATTCAAGATTTTTGTGATATGGAGAAATTTGAAAGTATCATGAACAATTGGGCAAAAAGCACGGGGCTGGCAACAGTGGCAGTAGGCACTGACGGTGAGTACATCAGCGACTGCTATAATTTTACGGATTTTTGCATTAAGCTCACAAGAGGAAGTGAAGAGGGGAGCAAGCGCTGTGCCAAGTGCGACCGTGAAGGAAAGGGTGTATATTCCTGCCATGCAGGTCTGGTAGACTTTGGCATTCCGATTACCTTGGTGGACGGAACGGTGCTGGGAAGCGTGATTGGAGGACAAGTTCTCCCGGAAGAGCCTGATTATGAGTCATTCCGCCGGACTGCAAGAGAGCTTTCCATCAACGAGGATCAATATCTTGACGCACTGCACAAGGTTAACGTCAAAACAAGGGAAGAGATTGAGGCATCCGCAAATCTGCTGGGAGATGTAATCAATATGTACGTTCGTTCCAGTTATCAGGAAAAGGAAAATAAAACTATACTGGAAGATTTAAGGTCAGGGATTGCCAAAGCGGCGGAGGAGATTGACGGGGCTAATGAGAGCACCAATCAGATTGCAGGATTCAGCAAAAGGCAGAATATTCTAGCATTAAACGCTTCCATAGAGGCGGCAAGAGCAGGCGAAAGCGGGAGAGGATTTTCGGTGGTAGCTATGGAGGTACAGAAGCTTGCGGAAAGTATGGCGTCTGTTTCCACAGAAATCAACGTAAAGTTAAAGAGGATAGCTCAGACGATTAATGAACTGAATCGTTAATTTAAATATTTTCATTAGGGATATTTAACAAGCAAAGCAAAGTGGAGTAAAAGAATGAAAGCATCAACGGCACCCATGGGATGGAACAGCTGGGACTGCTACGGAGCCGCAGTCACGGAAGAGATTGTAAAGCGCAACGCGGATTTTATGGCAGGGCATTTAAAGCAGTATGGATGGGAGTACATTGTAGTGGATATTCAGTGGTATGAGCCTTTGGCGGATACTCATGAGTATCATCCGTTTGCGGAGCTTTCCATGGATGAGTATTCCCGGCTTCTTCCGGCGCAGAACCGGTTTCCCAGCGCAGCGGAGGGCAGGGGATTTGCACCTCTTGCAGAATATGTCCATTCTCTGGGGCTTAAGTTCGGCATTCATATTATGCGGGGTATTCCCAGACAGGCAGTACATAGGAATACCGGAATAAAAGGAACGGACCGGACGGCGCGGCAGATTGCAAAGACGGCAAGCGTTTGTCATTGGAATACGGATATGTACGGCGTTGACCCTGCTAAAGAAGGGGCAAGAGAATATTATGAAAGTCTGTTTGAGCTGTATGCCTCTTGGGGTGTAGATTTTATTAAGTGTGATGATATTGCCAGAGAGCTTCCCCATGAGGAGGGCGAATTAATCCTATTAAGTGAGGCGCTTCGCGGGTGTGGAAGGGATATGGTTTTAAGTCTTTCGCCGGGGCCGGCATTGCTGGAAAAGGCGGAGCTGTACAAGCAGGTTTCCAATATGTGGCGTATCACAGATGATTTTTGGGATAAATGGGAGCTTTTGTACGATATGTTTTCGCGGGCGGAAAAATGGTGCACCCACGCAGGGGCAGGTCATTGGCCGGATGCAGATATGCTGCCTGTCGGTCCTATCCGCCAGAGTGAAAATAAGGCAAACCGCACGGCATTTACCGAGGAAGAGCAGATTGCCATGCTGACGCTTTGGAGCATCATTCGTTCCCCACTGATTATCGGCGGAGAGATGACAGGATTTGACGAATTTACCATGAGCCTTTTGACCAATGAAGGGATTTTGAAAATGCACCGGGATGCCCGTCATTCCCATCAGGTGTGGCGCAGGGAGACAGGCGGGGTAGAGCATATTCTCTGGACAGCTTCCGGAGCTTTTGGCGGACAATATTTTGCAGTATTTAATGTGGGCGGAGCGGACAGCGAAGTCGAGATTGCATTGTCAGAGCTGGAAATTTATGAGCCTGTAAAGGGACAGGAGCTTTGGAGCGGAGAGACCGTTTCCATAGAGAATGTTATTTCGATTCATCTAAAAAAGCATGGTGCAAAGGTTTATTACGTGAAATGAAAAGCAAAAGAGGACGATAAAAGGAAGCATACAGCTTCCTTTTTCCTGCATTTATAAAAGAAGGGAAGTTCAAAGGGAAAGATTAGACAGGATGAAAAGATACAGGGTTGAGGGAGAAGGGCTATGGAACTTTTGCGAAGGATACCTTATTACCTGACAATTGACAATATTTGTACTGCATTATCGGTAATCGGGCTTATATATTTTGTGATTAACCGGTTTATTCTGCACAGGGCGCCGGTTCCTTCCAGCGCGTTAGCCCGCGTCCCGAAAGAGCTTCTGGATGAGTGCCTTGCGCAGCTTGAAAGGGAAGAGAAGGGAGAATATGAGAATTATGTGGTTCCGGAGAGCCTGATGAGGGATTTACAGGCGGAGCCTGATAATGAGGAGGTTCTGAAACGTCTCCTGTGCAGTATCTGCAGTCATATGGGGATGAAAGGTGATTTTATTAAGCTGGTGATAACAGATGAGCCGGTGCCGGAAAGAGCGGGAGCTATCTCCACGGATTTGGCATTTACCACCATTTGGCTGGAAATGAGCCCGCCTTATCTGATTGATTCGGTGGTTGCAGTGCTTGCTCACGAGGTCATGCACCTGCATCTTTACTATGAAGGAATACGGCGGAAGGATACCTGGGAAAATGAGATTTTGACGGATACTGCCACGGTTTACTGCGGTTTTGGAGAATACATGTATAAGGGCTATGCCATAAATCCGGGGTCAATGGCGCTTTCTTACCGCAAAGTGGGATATATCCGGCAGGAGGATGTGAGATATATTTTAGATAAGATTAGAGAGCGTGAGGAGGGGAAATGATGTTGACAGATCAGATAAAGGAATTTGTAAAGAAATTATGTCAGTATGGCGGTGAGGACGAGGCGTTTGAAGCGCAGTTTTTGTCGGCACTGTCAGAGGATGAGGAGATACTAGCGGAGCTGATTTATTATATAGAACATGGGGACTTTGCATGTAAAGCAAAGGTGCAGGGATATACGGTGGTGGATGTGATGGTCTGGCAGATGGATCACTTTAAGGCGCGGCTTGACCGGGATAACACTGGAACCAGACAGAATCCGGACCGGATGGTGCTTTTGGCGTTTGACACCCTGCTTAAGATGCGGAGGGAACCCGAAAAATATGCTTCCAAAATGAGACAGGAGACAGGGACGGATTATGAAGGAAAATATTGATGATGTGATCAGAATGTTAGACGGCATGACCGAAAAGGAAATCAGCCGGATGAAAATAGAAACCTCCGAAGAAATCAGGGAGGGCGGGACGGAGCGCGCCTATCACCACGGGCGGTGTGACGTGGGAAGCCCTTTTGCCACTGGAAAGCTGTTTGATTTGGAGGAAAATTAAAAGTGGAGCCGTCTTCTCGCTGCATCCCGGAACCGCCGTATGGACAGCAGTGTGATTAGAAGAACAACGATAACGCTGCATACGGTCATTACGATAGCAGACCAGGTCAAATGAAGCGGCTTGTTCAGGTAATGCTGGATTAAAAGCTCAATTCCTATGCACAAAAACGCTGTTTCAATAAAGAAATACAGGGAAGTGGCAAGAAAAGAAACGGGAAAGGAACGAAGCAGCAGGGCGAAGATCTCCACCAGAATGACAGTAAGAGCCACAATGGGAAGGGCAAGGCGCCAAAACCACTCTGCGTCAGTTGTATTAAAGCTGATCAGGTACAGATAAATTCCGATTGCTACGCCGTCAAACAGCAGGGAGATATAGACGGGAAGCTTGGTATAAATCACTGCGGGAAAGACCAGCACAAACAGCACCAGACATGCCCCGATAATGAATAACGACCAAGGACCGTCAGGAAAAACAAACAAATTCAGCAACAGACAGCTGAGGGAAGCGGCAATCAGCACGATAGAGGTTAAAATACCGAAATCTTTTCGGTTGGCAACATCTACTTTTCCCTTTTCGGCGGGATAAGGGGAGAGGGCGGCAGCCTCTTTCAGCTCGTTGGGATTGATGACCGGCGTATGGCACAGGGGACAGCTTTTTAAGGAAGCTTCCAGTTCCACACCGCAGTTTACACAATAGGACATATCAGTACCTCCATGACGAAAAATAAATCAAAAGTTTCGATTGCTTTCAATTTTAACATGAATCCCGTCCGCAACCAGCTTCTGAAAAAACAGCCGCTCCACGTCGGATTCCAGAATACTGCTGGCAAAGTTTATGGTGAGAATATCTTCAAAGCTTACAATGGCGCAGTTGGTCCGTGAGGAAAAGGGCTGACCCATATAAATGTCAAACCGTTCGATATGGGGCTTCATGTTATCGGGAACCTTTAAGGCTCCCATATTGGTAAGACCTGCGGAGGAGTTTTTATCCTGTACTCTGGTATAAAACATTCTTACCACGAAGTCTTTGACAAAAAGAGGAACAATGCGGATAAAAGGATTCCGCTGGGTATTTGCGTTGGTGGTAATATCACCTTTTAAAAATTTTTCGTTGATATAGTAACGCATATAGTTGTGCACCTGCTTCACAATTTCTTCAAAGGTGTACTCCCCAAGCCGGGGGTCGATGCCGGGATAAACCATTGTGATAAAATTCCGCAGGGTCTCCGAGGGGAAAAAGCGGCGGAGATTTACCGGCATGGCAATTTTTACCGGATGGAGCTTTATATGCCAGTCCTGCTGCTGCTTTTGAAGAAGGGCATATAAAAGCGCGGCGTTTAAATATTCTGTGATGGTAGCCTGATATTTGGAGGCAACCGCCATGACCTGTTTGACGGACATAACGCCGTCGATTACGTTAAAGGTATAAAAAGGCGCTCTGGTGCCCCGGACACGATAGGTTTTTTCGCCGGGACGGGCGGGACATACCTTGGCGTTGGCGTAACGCATATAAGCATCTTCCAGCTCGCCGGGGGAAGGAGTCTCGTTCAGATTCTTCACAAAGCCGCCGTCGGAGATGGAATGTCCAAGAAGACGGAGGTAGACTGCAGTGATTGTCTGCAATACGGACATACCGCCGGTGCCGTCGCCCAGACAATGATGCGCCTCTAAGGAAATCCTGCGGTCATGATAATAAATCCGCAGAAGATAACGGTTTCCAGCCTTGAAGGGCATGGGCATACAAAAATTCCGGATGTCCTTCTGCACAAAGGGACCGGGCCTGTCATTGGGTTCCAAATAACGCCAGAAAAGACCTTTGTGGATAGCGGTCTTATAAGTGGGAAAACGCTTTAAAGCGAGATCCACAGCCTGCTGAAGAATATCCGGTCTGACCGGCTCCTTTAACACCACAGACAGCCGGTAGACAGAGGAGAAGTCCCGGCGCTGCAGGGTAGGGTAAACAATAGCGGAAAGATCCAGCTTATACCAAGTTTTGGGCTCTGGCGGTTCTTTTTTATGAAATTGTTTTAATTTCGTAACAGAAGATAAGTTTTTCATTGTTTTTATTATAACATAGGTTTTTAAGAAAAAGGAGGAAATATGGCGGCAGCATCTAAAAATCTTTTAAGCAAAAAGCCATCTGCGGAATCCGTCAATCAAAGCATGATGACGCTGATTCGGAAAGTGCACGGAATTATTGAGAGTCCGGACATTGAAAAGCATCGTCATTCTCAGGATCAGGTAGGGGCTCTGCTTGGAAATTCTAAGGAAATTCTTCTTCGGGAGACGCAGATTCAGGATTTAGCGGGGGAATGGGTCTGTGTAAACAGGGCGCATATGAAGAAATACGTGATTTTGTATTGTCACGGCGGCGGATATTCTACCGGAAGCCATATTTATGCAAGAACCCTTACCACGAAGCTTGCGGCAAGCACTTCCATGGATGTGCTCTCTTTTGATTACCGTCTGGCACCGGAAAATCCCTATCCCGCGGCGGTGGAGGATGCAATGAAAGCGTGGGACTATCTGATGCTTTTGGGATACGGTGCAAGGGAAGTGATCGTGGCAGGGGACTCCGCCGGAGGAAATCTGGCGCTGTCGCTTGTGCTGAAGCTGAAAGAGCAGGGAAGGCTTCTGCCCAGAGGGCTGGTGCTGATGTCCCCTTGGACGGATCTGACTTCATCCGGAAAGACGCACAAGACCAGGGCGGAGGTGGATCCGGTTCTGGATGCGGAATATCTGGAGCAGATGATTAAAAACTACGCGGAGGGGCAAGAGCTGACAGACCCCTGCATTTCGCCTTTATTTGGCGATTTTGAAGGATTTCCGCCGGTCATGATTCAAGCGGGGGATAATGAAATCCTTCTTGCGGATTCGGAAAGACTTTATAAGAAGCTGATTCAGGCAAATGTATCCGCAAAGCTGGAGGTTTTTAAAGGCATGTGGCATGTATTTCAGATGTCTCCGCTTAAAACGGCGCATGAAGCCATGGAAAAGAACGCAGAATTTATTTTTGATATTTGCAGATAATGAGAAGGATTTTAGGATTCTGCGCCGAATAATGATAATAGGAAGTTTTTGAAAACGGGAGCAGTCGATGAACATACGAGAAAATCTGGAAAATCTGGAAAAGGAATATTTGAGCCCTTATGCCGCCCACAGTGTGGATTCTAAGGGGAGGGAGCGGGAGGAAGAGCAGTGCGACATTCGTCCGGTCTATCAAAGGGACAGGGACCGTATTCTGCATTCCAAATCATTCCGCAGGCTAAAGGATAAGACTCAGGTATTTCTTACGCCGGAGGGAGACCATTACCGGACCAGGCTCACCCACACCTTAGAGGTTTCTCAGAACGCCAGGACTATAGCCAAGGCGCTTCGGATGAACGAGGATCTGGTGGAGGCGATTGCCTTAGGGCACGATTTGGGACATACCCCTTTTGGACATGCGGGGGAGCGGGCGCTGAATGCGGTCTGTCCTTATGGGTTTTGCCACAGCGACCAGAGCGTGCGGACGGTGGATCTTTTGGAAAAGGGCGGTCAGGGATTAAATCTGACCATGGAGGTCAGAGATGGAATCCTCAATCATCAGACAAAGGGAACCCCGGCAACGTTGGAAGGGAAAATTGTCCGGTTTTCGGATAAGATTGCTTATATTCATCATGATATGGACGATGCCATCCGGGGCGGCATCTTAAAGGAGAGCGATGTCCCGGCAGAAATTGCGGAGGTAATCGGATATACCACCGGAGAGAGGCTGGATCACTTTATTCATGACATTGTCTCGACCAGCTATGGAAAGGCTGACATTATGATGTCACAGCCGGTTGCAGATGCGATGAAGAAGCTGCGTCAGTTTATGTTTGAGCGTGTTTATCAGAATAAAAACGCCAAGAGTGAGGAAGGAAAGGCGGAAATGCTGATACAGACGCTGTACAATTATTACCGTCATCATTTGGAGCTTCTTCCAACGGATTATGTGGAGCTGGTAAAGAGGGGACAGCCGGAGGAGATGGTTGTGTGCGATTACATAGGGGCAATGACGGACCGGTTTGCCATTGCCAAGTATGAAGAAATCTATATTCCCAAGTCATGGCATGGATGACGTGAGATGCCAGCAGGCTGCGGCATGGATGACGTGAGATGTCAGCAGGCTGCGGCATGGATGACAGGAGATGCCAGCAAGCTACGGCATGGATGATGTGAGATGCCTGCGTGTCACGGCGCGGACGGAGACAGTTTTAAGAGAATGGAGACAGAATGTATTATCCGGATGAGTTAATTGAGGAGGTAAGGGCCGGAAATGATATTGTAGATGTGGTTTCCGGTTATGTGCGGATTCAAAAAAAGGGGAGCAGTTATTTTGGGCTTTGCCCTTTTCATAATGAAAAATCACCATCCTTTTCCGTATCCCGGAGCAAGCAGATGTTTTACTGCTTTGGATGCGGTGCGGGAGGGAATGTTTTTACTTTTATCATGCAGTATGAAAATTATTCCTTTCAGGAGGCGGTAAAGCTTCTTGCCGACCGTGCCGGAGTGAACCTGCCGGAGGTTGAGTACGGGGAGGAGGTCAAACGGCGGGAGTCCCAGAAGATGAGGCTTCTGGAAGTAAATAAAGAAGCGGCTAAGTATTTTTACTATCAGCTTCGCGCCAAATGCGGACAAGCAGGGTATCAATATTTAAAGAACCGGCAGTTGTCCGATGAGACCATCAAAAAGTTTGGGTTGGGATATGCCAACGTGACCAGCGATGATCTGGTGCGGTATCTGAAAAGCAAGGGCTATGACGACCAGCTTATCACGGATGCAGGTTTGGGAAGCTTCGATGAAAAGCACGGAATGCATGATAAGTTTTGGAATCGTGTGATGTTTCCGATTCAGGATGCCAATCATCGGGTGATTGGCTTTGGCGGAAGGGTTATGGGAGACGCCAAGCCCAAATATTTAAATTCGCCGGAGACTTTGATTTTTGATAAGAGCCGTAACCTTTATGGTTTAAATTTTGCCAGAACAGCCCGCGCAGGCAATATGATTTTGTGTGAGGGATATATGGATGTGATTGCCATGCATCAGGCGGGATTTAGTCAGGCGGCGGCATCCCTCGGAACTTCTTTTACAGCGGGGCAGGCAAATCTGCTGCGCCGGTATGTGGGAGAGGTCATCCTTGCCTACGACAGTGACGGAGCGGGGGTCAGTGCGGCGCTGCGCGCCATTGGAATGCTGAAAGAGGCGGGACTTACCGGAAAGGTGCTGAATTTAGAGCCCTATAAGGATCCGGATGAGTTTATGAAGAATCTGGGAAGGGAAGCGTTCGAGGAGCGGATTCGGACGGCGGAAAACAGCTTTTTCTTTGAGCTTAGAATGTTACAGCGGGATTACAACTTAAACGATCCGGAGTCCAAGACGGCGTTTCACCGTGAAATTGCAAAGAAACTCTGCGGATTTTCGGAGGAAGTGGAACGGGAAAACTATATTGAGGCGGCGGCGGAGAAATATCATATCGGGTTTGACAACCTGCGGAAACTGGTAAATACTTATGCAGTGCAGACCGGGCTTGCGGCTCCGGCGGTAAGACCCAAATCCGGGATTCAAAAGAAGAGCGACCCCAAGGAAAATCAAAAGAAACCGCAGAAACTTCTGCTCACTTGGCTGGTGGATGAGCCGGCGCTCTGGCAGAAGGTCAAAAAATACTTATCCCCCGGCGACTTTACGGAAGAGCTGTACCGGGTGATAGCCGAGAAGCTGTTTGAGGATTTGGATGCAGGCATGTTGAATCCTGCGGCAATCATCAGCCTGTTTGATGATGAACAGCAGCAGAGGGAGGCGGCTGAAGTTTTTAATACAAAGCTGATGGAACTGGATACCAAGGCGGAGAGAGAAAAGGCGTTTCACGACATTCTCCTTTCGGTCAAGCGTAACAGCTTAGATTATTTTTCCAGTCAGCATGGGACGGATGTTTTGGCGCTTTCCAAAGTGATTGAGGGCAAAAAAGAATTGGAAGAACTTAGCAAAACGCATATTTCGCTGGATTAAGGCTAATAATGGTAATGCATACATGACTATAATAGGAAGGATGGAAGTCTGGAATGGATGAAAACACACAGGCAAAATTTGATGAGAAGCTGTCACAGCTCTTAGCAATTGCCAAAAAGAAAAAGAATGTCCTGGAATATCAGGAGATTACAGACCATTTTGCCGATATGGCACTGGGAGAAGAACAATTTGATAAGATCATTGAGGCTCTGGAGCAGCACAGCGTGGATATTCTGCGCATTACCGAGGAAGATGATGTAGAAGAGGAGATTATTCTGACGGAAGAGGACGAGGTGGATGTGGAAAACATCGACCTGTCGGTTCCAGACGGCATCAGTATTGAGGATCCGGTCAGAATGTACCTGAAAGAAATCGGCAAGGTGCCGCTGCTCACGGCGGAAGAGGAGATTGAGCTTGCACAAAAAATGGAGATTGGCGATCAGGATGCAAAGAAGCGCCTTGCGGAGGCGAATCTTCGTCTGGTAGTCAGCATTGCCAAGAGATATGTAGGACGCGGAATGTTGTTTCTCGATCTGATTCAGGAGGGAAACTTAGGGCTTATTAAGGCAGTTGAAAAGTTTGATTATCGAAAGGGATATAAATTTTCTACCTATGCAACCTGGTGGATTCGTCAGGCAATCACAAGAGCCATTGCGGATCAGGCAAGAACCATCCGGATTCCGGTTCATATGGTGGAGACCATCAATAAGCTGATCCGCGTCAGCAGACAGCTTCTTCAGGAGTTAGGACGCGAACCTACCCCCGAGGAGATTGCGGAAGAGATGAATCTGCCGGTGGAGCGCGTGCGGGAAATCCTAAAGATTTCTCAGGAGCCGGTATCTTTGGAGACTCCTATCGGGGAGGAAGAGGACTCTCATCTGGGCGATTTTATACAGGATGATAACGTTCCCGTTCCGGCGGACGCGGCGGCATTCACGCTGTTAAAGGAACAGCTTGTGGAGGTGCTGGGCACGCTGACGGAGAGGGAGCAGAAGGTGCTCCGCCTGCGGTTTGGACTGGATGACGGACGAGCCAGAACCTTAGAGGAAGTAGGAAAGGAATTTAACGTTACCAGAGAGCGTATCCGTCAGATTGAGGCAAAGGCGCTGCGCAAGCTCCGCCATCCAAGCAGAAGCCGTAAATTAAAGGATTATCTGGATTAATGGGCGGAAAAATTGTCCTGTCTAAACGGATGCAGGCGGTGGCGGATCTGGTCACGCCGGGAAGCCGGGTGGCGGATGTGGGCTGTGACCATGGATATATTCCTATTTATCTGATTCAGCAGCAAAGAGCGGAACATGTGCTTGCTATGGATGTGAACGAAGGTCCCCTCATTCGGGCACGGGAACATGTGGAGGAGGCGGGGCTTTTGCCGTACATAACCTTACGCCTTTCGGACGGTCTGCGCGGATTCAGCAGGGGGGAAGCAGATACGCTGATCTGTGCGGGGATGGGCGGAAGATTGATGCAGAAGATTCTGGAAAGAGAGCCGGATAAAACGCACTCCCTGAGGGAACTGATCTTACAGCCGCAGTCGGAGATTCCGCAGATGCGCCGTTTTCTTGCAGATAAGGGATATTTGATCATTGCGGAAGATATGATATTAGAAGAGGGAAAGTTTTATCCGATGATGAAGGCGGTAAGGACGGGAAATGCAGAGACGCTTTCCGAGACGGAAAAACGGTTTGGTCCGGTGCTTCTCAAACAGAAGCATCCGGTTTTAAAACAATATTTATTTATGGAATGGCAGAAGGGGGTAAAGCTGGAGAAGGAGCTTGCCTCTAGGAAGCAAAGCCGCCGTATTTCTGAGAGGCTTGCAGAGCTTCAGCGGGAGATGGTATTCTTAAAAGAGGCGGCGCAGGAAATAGGAGCAGATTATGAAAGGAATGGGGAACTATGGTTACAATTACAGTGAACGGGGAAAAGAAGCAGTACCCAAAAGGAACGCTTTTTGAAGAAATTGCAAAGGAGTACCAGCCTTCCCATAAGGATATGATTGCGTTGGTGATTGAAAACGGCAAGATCAGGGAATTGATGAAACCCGCGGAGAAGGACTGTGAGCTTTCTTTTCTCACCATCCACGACAGCATCGGGCATAAGACCTATGTGCGGACAGCAACCATGATGCTGGTAAAAGCGGTATATGACGTGCTTGGGAAGGATATGGTCAAGAAGGTTAAGGTTGAATTTGCCATTGGGCAGGGATATTACTGCCGGCTGAAAATGGACGAAAAGCTTACCGACCGGCACGTAAAGCAGGTGGGAAAGAGAATGCGTGAATTGGTGGAGCAGAACCTGCCGATTACCAAGAAATCTTATTCGATTGACGAGGCAATGGACATTTTCAGAGAGAACCGGATGGAGGATAAAGAAAAGCTTTTCCGGTATCGGAGAAGCTCTTTTGTGAATATCTATTGTCTGGATGGATTTTATGACTATTATTACGGATATATGCTCCCAAGCACGGGCTATTTGAAATACTTTGACGTTATGCTGTATGAAAACGGAATCCTGCTCTTGCTTCCCAGCATGGAGGAGCCCGATAAGATTGAATATTTTGAGCCCAAGGAGAAGTTTTTCCATACCCTTATGACTTCCGCCAATTGGGGGGAGATGATGGGAATTGATTCGGTGGGAGACTTGAATGACAGTATTTGCGATGGTCAGATCCATGACATGATTCTGGTGCAGGAGGCATTGCAGGAGAGAAGGATTGGAGAGATTGCAGAGGAGATTGTCAGCCGGGGAAATGTGAAGTTTGTGCTGATTGCAGGACCCTCCTCCTCCGGGAAGACCACCTTTTCCCATAGACTGTCCATACAGCTTAGAACCTATGGAATGATTCCCCATCCGATTGCGCTGGATGATTATTTTGTCAATAGGGAGGACACTCCAAGGGACGCAAACGGAGATTATAATTTTGAGTGCTTAGAAGCCATTGATATAAAGAAGTTTAATGAGGATATGAATCTTCTTTTAAAGGGAGAGACCATAGAACTGCCTCAGTTCAATTTTAAGCTGGGAAAGAGAGAATACCACGGCAATTATAAAAAGCTGGGACCGGAAGATATTCTGGTGATAGAAGGAATCCACGGCTTAAATCCGGCAACCACATTTTCACTGCCCAACGAGAGCAAGTTCAAAATTTATATCAGTGCGCTTACCAGCATCAATGTAGATGAGCATAACCGGATTCCAACTACCGACGGCAGACTGATCCGCCGCATGGTGCGGGATGCCAGAACCAGAGGCACTAGCGCCAAGCGGACCATAGCAATGTGGCCTTCGGTGAGAAGAGGGGAAGAACAGTATATATTTCCGTTTCAGGAAAGCGCAGATGAGATGTTCAATTCTGTGCTGATTTATGAATTAGCGGTATTAAAACAGTACGCTGAGCCGCTCCTCTTCGGAATTAAAAAGGGCGAGCCGGAGTACTATGAGGCAAAGCGGCTTTTAAAATTCTTGGAATACTTCCAAGGGATTGACAGTAAAAACGTGCCGTCCAATTCCATTTGCAGGGAGTTTATCGGAGGAAGTTACTTTAATGTGTGATGGCAGTCAGCCATGCAGAAAGCATCAGGCAGACGTTCCGGGAGAGCGTGCTGATGCATGATTAAAAATAGAATAATGCAAAAAAGCAAGTAGAATAAATGATCGCGGCTGAGGGCTTGCCCCTCAGGTGAGGAAAGTCCGGGCTTCACAGGGCAGGATGCCGGATAACGTCCGGTGGAGGCGACTCCAAGGATAGTGCAACAGAAATAAACCGCCAGATGAGTTCATGCAGTACCGTATGCGCATTCGATGGAAGCCATACCGTATTGCATGAGCTTGTCTGGTAAGGGTGGAAAGGCAGTGTAAGAGACTACCGCCTGCACGGTAACGGGCAGGGCACATGTAAACCCCATCCGAAGCAAGGTCAAATAGAAAGCGTTAAAGTCTGCCCGACGAGCTTTCAGGTGGACCGCTTGAGGCTGCTGGCAACAGCAGTCCTAGACAGATGATCATTTACGACATAACCCGGCTTATCGTTCTGCTTGCTTTTTATATTTGTAGATATTTCTGTTTAATTCCTGCGAGCAACGAGTCAAGTGGATTGCTTAAAACTAGCTAAGGCTGGTTCAGACATTTGATGACTGCGATTACAATGATACTAATTTCATATATATAGGAAAAACTGAAATGAAAAATGAACAGGTGAAAAGAATCTCTCAGGCAGTGGCTTTGTTTATCTTTGTGGGGATAGTGTTTTTGTCTGCTCTATTTTGGAGAACCGGAGAGCAGGAGACAGAACAGGCAGAAGAGAAAGAGAGCGCTTTTTTGTTCTCAGAGGTGTTGGGAAGCTGTGTGCGGATACAGGCAGAAGGGCATCATGGGAGCGGAAGTATTTATGAGATTACAGAAGATGAAATAATAGTCGTCACCAACCGGCATGTACTTCAATATTGGGGGGAGAATAGTTATGTGACTTTTTCTAATGGAGCAGTGGGAGATGGTGAGGTAATGGCTGTATCGGATCAGGCGGATGCAGGGTTTCTCAGCGTCCGGACAGAATTTCTGACACAGGAGGAATTGAAGGGACTGCATGCCGTGAATAAGTCTGAACGGGAATTAGTGCGGAGTGACGTACTTTATATGGTAGATCTTGCTTCCGACGTTTGGCATCCTGAGGTTTACCAAGGGCAGGTTTTGGAACCGCTTAAGTTTCTGGACGAATTTGGAATGGAAATGTTGTACGGGGAGTCTCTTTTTAAACCGGGCATGTCCGGGTGCGGAGTCTTTGACGAGAAAGGGGATTATGTGGGAATGTTGACTGCGGGAACGGAGCAGAATGAGATTGCGGCGGTTCCTGTGGAGGTGATTGAGTTCGAGTAGTGGAAATTTGACCGAAAAACATCGATTTTATGTGGTTTTCGGTCTTTCTTTTTGCTCCGTGAGATTGAAATGAGATTCAAAATTTAATACTTTTCCATCTATTCCATGAAAAATGGTCCCGGTTGAAATTCCTGTCGAATCATGGTAGAATTTCTTTGGGTGCTGCCAGGATGGTAGGCGGTTAGCCCTCTGCGGAGGGACTGTGACCCTCCGATTACATAGAAACCCGAAAGGGAATCTGGGAAAGGAGGGCTGAGCGGATGTTGACGATTGAAGGATTGATAGCAGTAATCAGCCTTGTGCTGACAGCGTTTGGTCTCGGATATGCCATCGGAAGCAAGGATAATGACAAGACACAGAAATAGCCGCCCTCCCGTGACAAGGTAAGCGGCTATTGCTGTAAACTTATGAATCGGGTTAACTGTCTATCGGTAGTCCTAGGGCGTCTGTTCGTAGCAGACGCCTCTCTTTATGTTCAATATATCACAGTCCGTTAAGATGTTCAAGTGGTTTCTTCTGCGCTGGTCGGTGTGAGCGGGCATCGCAGTTTATCCAGTTCTCCGGCTGACCGCGTATGCTGGCTTATGAAGTTATTGCAAGGGTGATTCCGAATCGACTGTGACTCGATACGGCAAAAATTTCTGCCTGTAGGCTTCTGTTTTTGTGCATTATTTCCACTGCCATTTTGGAAACATTTTGTAATCATGTTGGGAAATATTTTGGAAACATTTTGATAACGCAGATTAAGATATAGATATAGGCTTAGAATAAATAATATAAATAACATGCACTTTATATAATATATAAATATATATGTGCTTTTTTTGAGTCAAAATCCTACTTGAAATCCACCGCTGATTGTGGTATGTTCTAAACATAAGTTACCATTCTCAAGCAATTTTGGGGTGTATATTGCAATCCAGATTCGCATATGCTATAATTTCAATAGGTAAAAGTTACGAATAGTCCATATCGGACGACAAACGTATTTTAAATAAAAGAGACATCTGCTACTGGTAACAGATGCCTCTTTGGGTCTGCCGATAGACGGTTAGCCCGAATCATAAGCAGAAATGATGCCGCTCAGTTTTCCAGACCGGGGCGGCTATTTCTGTGTCTTGTCATTATCCTTGCCTAAAGAGTAACCTATTCCGAAGCAGGTCAAGCCAAAGCTCAACACCGCTATAAGTCCAAGTATATCCATCAGCTCAGCCCTCCTTTTCCAGATTCCCTTTCGGGTTTCTATGTAAACGGAGGGTCACAGTCCCTCCGAAGAGGGCTAACCGCCTGCCATCTTGGCAGTACTCATAGCGATATTATCACACGATTCGAGTAATTTCAACTCCTTTCAAGCGGCTTGCAGTTCTTTCTGTTCTTAGCAGCAAGATGGATATAGCCGGAAGGGGTCTTTCCGTAGGTGTCTGTGCCGACGGTCAGAATATGCATATGGTAAAGCGCAGGCGGGAAAAGCTTGCCCCGGAGATCCTGCGGCTGACGGAAGAATTGATGAAATAAGGTGAGTGCCAAACGGATGCCAGATATGATACAAATCATAGGAATGGCTGTTACTCTTATTGGATGTGTGTCACTTTTCGGAAAAGCGTTCCTGAAAGAACTGCCTTTTGGAGGTTGTGCTGCTCACTGTGAAATGCTATAATAAATTGAAAATTGGGATTATGTGGAGGTGAAGAAGATGGCAGCATGTTTACGATTAAGAAATATCTAAGTACATGGAACTGTGTTAAATAGTTTTATGTACAATCAAGATGCTGAAAACTATTTAATAAAGGAGATCTTGTAATGATATTTCAAGACAATGTAATTAAAGAATATTTGAAAAATGTTTATTTTATAACCGGGACACCTTGCGGAGGCAAGACAACAATTTCACGGGAATTATCTAAACGACACAAATTATTGGTTTATGATATTGATGAACAGTTTGCAAATCATCAAAAAATTTCAAATTCTGCTTTTCAACCGTCAATGATCAAAGTCTTTAAAGATGCAGATGAGTTTTTTGGACGCACAGTAGAGGAATATAAAAAATGGCTGGTTGATAACACAAGAGAACAATTAGATTTTGTACTACTGGATTTGATTCGTCTTTCACAAAATCAAATTGTATTGTGCGACTGCCATTTGACAATGGAAGAAGCTGAAAAATACACGGAAGCGTCCCGAATAGTATTTTTGATAAAAGAACCGTCAAATTTGGTTGAGGAATATTGTAACCGCCCTGACCATCAAGGCTTTAGCGATTTTATTAACAGCGCATCTGATATTGAGAAGGCAAAGGCAACATGTAATGCAACATTAAAAAACCTCAATGAAAAAGGGTATAATGATATTAAGAGCAGTGACTATTTGTGGATTGAAAGAACCCCCAATAGTACGGTTAATGAAACAGTAGGAAAAGTAGAACGATACTTTGGCCTTGTTTCAAAAGATTTTAATGTGGATGCGCTAGAGATAAGGAAAGTCGATAGAGATACCGATTTGGCGGACAAACTATGAGAAACAGAATGACCTCAAAGGGCAGAAATATAAACCAGAGAAAACGTTAGAACGATATGAAATACGGGGCGTGGCGATTGTCATGCCCTAGATTTTTGTAGTAAATAGGGAATGGAAGTGATATAATCAAAAGCAAATAAAACAAGATTATAGAGGTGAAACGAAAATATGGAAACATATGTACAACATTCAATTAAGCATTGTCTGGATATGATTGCACCCTTTGAAGTGCCAAACCAACAAAAAGAGGATGGGTGCTTGCAGTTTTACCAATTTATGGTTTCAATTTATCGTGAAATGTATCAACAGCCAGAGGAATATATGGTGTTTCCAAAACCTTATGAAGAATATGCCAAGAAAATGAAAGAGCAGGAAACACAAAAGAAAAAGGCGCATGAAAATAATTCCAAAGAGAGTACACTGAGAAATACCTTCCAGCAAGCCATACAGTTTTATGCATTGTTCTTTTATAATGTAGGTTTAAAGAGTAAAGGCATTGATGAGCAATCAGGTGCGCTAATTATACTAAAAGAAGAATATATTGACGTTTTAAACCAAATGAACCGCATTCATGAATCAAAATACAATGCTGGGAGATACGAAGTGCTATCCAGGCATGGTATTCAGATATATCAAAATGATGACACTGTCCGTATCGTGCATACAACATATAGACGGGCGATGGAGGGTGTAGAGTATTTATGCAAAGCGCCTGACAGCAAATACAAGTGGATGAATTTTATCCGCCTTGACTTCAAAAATGCTTATTCGCCAATCCCTACAGTAAATGATATATGTAAAACGCTGCCCATTAGAAGTATTGAAGTTGTGAAAAGGTTAGAAGATAATCTGTCAGGAATAAAAATTAAAGCAAAGATAAAGCCATTAAGAGGAATTGTTTCAGATTTTAAATGGAAAGTTGAGTATGTATATAAGGGGAAAAATATATGCGGTTTCTATGCGGATAATGAGTACTTTATGTTGTGTATTTATTTCAATCATTTTCAGAATATAAATGAGTTTTCAAAGATTTTATATGAGGAAGACCACGAGTTATTTCAATGGTTTAAAAATCAATTTCCCGAAAGATTGTGCAAATGCCCCAATAATCGGAGGGTTTATTTTGGTAATGAGCCCCGCCGCATTTGCGGATTGTCAAATCGGGCAGAAATAGTGAATCCCGATAATTATGATATTGACAGGGCTTTGTGCGTGTTAAAAAAATATAGGAATATCAGTCTGTAATTATGGAGGCATTATTGTGAAAATAAATAAATGTGTTAAAAAACCTTTTGTAGTAATTGGTAAGGAAGGTTCTACATCAGATGGTGAGGATTTTATACAAAAGTTATGGGATAATGCAAATTTTCATTTTGAGGAAGTCAAGCATCTGGCAAAGAAAGATGAAAATGGAAATATAGTTGAAATATGGGGAGCAATGTCTGATTTTTCCCGTTCTTTTAATCCGTGGGAGGATTTTAACAAGGGACTTTATCTTGCAGGAGTGGAGTGCGTTGATGATGCAGAAGCTCCCAGCGGCTGGACAAAGTGGATTATTCCCGGTTATGAATATATTTATGTAGAATGCGAAAATGATGATACATTCACAAAGGCAATAGAGTATATGGAGGATAACAACCTTCCATTAGTTGGTGCAGTTCACGATTTTACTTGTCCGCAGACAGGGAAGAATTATAGGTATTTTCCGATTAAAAAGATATAGGGAATTTTTAGTTTCTTGCTTAGCAGCAATTAAGAAGAAAGAGGATTTCCTTGGTGATTACTTGGATATGGCACTGGCACTATGTAAATCTGCTAATTATGAATAGCTGGATTTTTAGGAGAAACATAGATGAAAGAAATGATATATTTCTTTATTTGTGAAATGAAGTGATAATAGGTGCTGTTTCGTGTTATAGAAAAGAGTTGGATGATTTAATTGTTGAGGAATCGTTTCAAGGACAAGGAATAGGTCAAAAATTGTTGTTATGGGGAATGAATCATATAAAAAAACAGGGCTATGAAGAAATTATCTTACATGTGGCTGAATGGAATCAAAATGCAGTGAGCTTGTATCTGAAAAATGGATTTATTATTAAGAAGAAGGAAAAGGTGCGCCAGAACGAATGCTCATCATCTTACCCTTAATGATGCAAGAAAAATGAGGAGTGAAAGTGCTATAATCAAACTTGTTGAAAATTCTAATGAAGAGCCAAAAAGGAGCCAAAAGGGAGCCAAAAAAAGAGCCGAAAAGGAGCCAAAAAAAGAGCCGGAAAAAGGAGCCAAAAAAAGAGCCGAAAAAAGGAGCCGAAAGAAAACAGGCAATATTAGCAATTTTAGCCCAAAATCCGATGTGTACCCAAATTCGGATTATGGAGGAAATGAATTTAACGAGAAGACAAGTGCAAAAAGATATAAAGGAACTGCAAAATGAAGGCATGCTTGCCAAATAATTGGGATGATTATTACTATAAAACAACTTTTGAAGCAAAAATAAAACCAGTTCACATGACAGTATGAACTGGTTCTTTTCGTTATGCCAGCCGCAACGCAAAACGCAGGCAATTTGTTTATATGACAACTTTGGAAATAAATTAAGCCATCTTATTTACAGCCTGTGCTAAACGGGATACTTTTCTGGAAGCAGTGTTCTTATGATAAACACCCTTGGTAGCTGCTTTGTCGATAGTAGATGTAGCAGCAACTAAAGCTTTAGCAGCAGCATCCTTATCGTTAGCCTCGATGGCAGCAGTTACCTTTTTAACGGCTGTCTTAACGCCAGACTTGATTGCTTTATTTCTTTCAGCTTTGGTTCTGTTTACTAAAATTCTCTTCTTAGCAGATTTAATGTTAGCCACGATGTACACCTCCTGTTTCAAATCATCAGTTCTTTGAGATGTTTCATTAAAGCCGGAGACACGGACGTCTTAATGTAAACATACGCATATTATTTTAGCGGTAAAAACTATGTCTGTCAATACATAAATAAAGATTATTTGGAAAATACTGTACTCAAAGGGCAAAACTATAAAATATGCGTAAATGGCATGGAGGAAGGATGAGCAGTATTAAGATCAGAACGGATCTGGCACTGGAAGCAAGGGAAAGCATGGAGGAAAACGCGGAAGGGTGCAGAGGCGTTTGTGTGGAAGAAGAATATTATGAAGAAAGCGAGATCAAAGTCACCAGAGTTGTAATTGAGACCAAAAACGGTTCTAAGGCAATGGGAAAGCCTGTCGGCGTTTATATCACTCTGGAAGCGCCGGCGATGGCATTGCCGGATGAGGATTACCATAAAGAAATTTCTGATGAATTGGCAAAGCAGCTTAGAGAAATTATTCCGGGAATTGACGGAGAGCTGTCGGTTATCGTGGTGGGATTGGGGAACCGTGATGTGACAGCGGATGCGCTGGGTCCTAATGTGGTGGACAATCTTACCATTACCAGACATATGGTGAGAGAGTATGGAAGAGCGGCGTATAATCAAAAGCGTGTTCATATGATCAGCGGGCTTGTGCCCGGTGTGATGGCAAAAACAGGGATGGAGACGCAGGAGATTATTAAGGGCGTAGTGGAGATGACCTCCCCGGATGTGGTGGTTGTGATTGATGCGCTGGCCGCCCGCTCCACGAGACGATTGAATCGGACTATTCAGATCAGCAATGCAGGAATCCACCCCGGCTCCGGAGTGGGAAATCATCGTAATGCCATTACGGAGGAGACTCTGGGGGTTCCGGTTATTGCAATCGGCGTGCCTACGGTAGTGGATGCGGCAACAATTGTGAGCGACGCTTTTGAAAAGATGATGCACCTTGCAGGGGAAGAGCCGTTAGAGATTCATGATGATTTGTTTAATGGGATGGATGAGCTTTACAATATGTATGTGACAGGGAAAGATGTGGATTATGAGATTAAGCAGATTAGTCATATCATATGTAATGCGTTAAATTCTGCGTTGGAGACGTAAGGATTTAAATTCCGGTTTAATGTGGTAAAGGGTGGTTGGAGGACGGACGCTTGTATGGAGATTTATTTCTACGTCGTCACGCTCTCGCTCACTAAAAAGCGCAGCAGTACTAGGTTCGAAAATACCTCACCAAG
>JAMPGL010000004.1:85280-110800 GCA_023663945.1 Lachnospiraceae bacterium
ATGCGCGTCGCATACGTTTGAAACAGGGCATAAGTTGCAGCGCAGGGCAGTTAATCGATATTTGTGACAGCCAGTTTCCCAAAATCCCGAAAGACATCATAGCTGCCAAAAAGGAACATAACACGGGAAACTTTCCTGCATCCGGAACTGCAAGGCTGAACTGTTACTGTAAAACCACGCCAGACAGAAAATTTTCTTGACAACCTGCTGTATCTAATTGTAAAATATGTTTTGTGCCGTTATTATAATTGAATAATCATTACGCGGGTGTAGTTCAATGGTAGAACACCAGCCTTCCAAGCTGGACACGTGGGTTCGATTCCCATCACCCGCTTTTTTATTTTTGTTGCATTTCCTATTTAAGATTAATGTAAAATATAATTTGGAGCGACATTTGTGTGACCTGATATGTGGACTTTATTAGGTGCTGTTAAAATTGTAATCATGTTTTTCTCCACAAAAAACGCCAGTATTATACTGACGATTACTCTTATAAAATACTCTTCTCTTAACTTTTAATACTTACCAAAGAATTATTGGTGGGTGTGCCCCTTCCCACATTTCTTTTGACCCAAGGGGTGCGTAGCAGCACAATCTCTACTTCAACAATTCTTTGGATAAAGCCTTATATTATATGCAAATTATACATCTTTCATTCTTTCTTGTAAAGTAACTGATTTTTTTCAATTAATTTTCTTAAATTCTTTTCTCTTATACGGTAAAATGTCATAATTGAATTTTTTAATCCCTTTTCATCTGTACTAAGAGCCAATCTACGCACAACATTCAAATTTGTTTTTGGAAGTTGCTTTACCATAAACACTGTTCCTGTATGTTTGCAGTCTTCTATGATATAATCTGGATTTTGTACACTATCTGCACCATATATCTTAAATAATTCATAATCTTCCGGATGTCGTTCCTTTATATGCATAATTCTCTCATTTGTTACAATGACAATATCCGTCTGTAAGCTTTTATCTATAAAGGACAAATTAATTCTCCCTAAAGACTGCATTTCCATCATAGTCTTTTCCTCATGTGCTACAGTTATGGAATTTTTTGCAGTGTTATTATTCATCTGCAAATCGCATTATATCATTCGGCGTACAGTCAACTATCATACACAACTTTTCTACCGTACTTGTAGAAATATAACAATTCCTTTTCATATTATAGATTGTCTTGCTCGCAATTCCATTTTGAATTAGATAATATTGTGATATTCCCTTTTCTTTCATCAGTTCCCATAATGGAGTATAATCAATCATTCTCATCACCTCGTAATTATGTCATCCTGCTCTATTTGTACTTGATTGAAGTCAAATACCCCGCAGCAAGCTGACGTGGCATCAAACTTGTAACGCAGCAAGCTGCGGGGTATTAGACCCTCGCGGCAGTCGTCAAGGTCATGCAAGCATGACTTTGACTCGTTGCTCGCGGGAATAAAAAGTATGATTTCGTCTGACACCCTCCGGTCAGGCAACGCCGTCTTTGTTAAAACGGCAAGAACTGTTACAGAATATTGAAATTTCTGATTTGAAAGGAGTATAGCACGGAAAGGAACTCTTGTCATGTAGAAATTATAAATCAGAAAATCGCAGATAAAAAATGCACAATGCAAGATATGGTATTGAAATCTGATTTTCCCTTTATTTCATACTTGATTTTGTATATGATCTGAGATTTTTTGCTTGGTGTGAGTATAAAATTCTAATAATTGAGCGAATCTATATGAAGGGACAATATAATAAAATTTACACTTAAACCGCTTTTAAAAATTGCCTTTCTGCGATTTGAAGTATTCAACTAATTCATACACTATCATAGTTTCTTTGTCATTTAAAGAAGAAATGTCCAAAGTCGCACTTGCATCTAATCCCAGCAGATAATCAGTAGACACTTGAAAAAGTTTCGCCAAATCTACAATTAAAGCAGTTGAAGGAACAGAAATTCCCATTTCCCAAGCATTTACAGAACTTCTTGTGACATTCAATTTTTTTGCCAGTGCTGATTGGGTAAGGTTATTTTTTTCTCTTAGATATTTTATTTTATCAGCTACCATATTTTATACCTCTTTTTTATCTTATGGTAATCAAATAGATATTTCATTATCAAAATGATATTTAAATTTGACAATGTTCTTGATATATGATAAAACATAGTAAAAATGAATTTTTAGCGAAAGGAAAAAGCAAATGGAAAATAATGATTTGAGAAACACACCCGACTATGGAATATTAGAAAATTATGCTAACGAAGAAAAACAATATCATAATTTTGATGAGTTCAGAAAGAATCATGTTGAAGAAATCAGGCAGAAAAATCCTGATGTTTGGGAAATAGCAAAACAGGACTTTAATTTGTATAAAATGTGGCAGTGACAATATAGCAATGAGGTAATCATTATATAAATAATTTAATGATAAATTCAAGTTAAAGAAAACAATAGGAGAAAATTGCAAAATGAAAAAAGCAGCAACAGAGTTTTTAATAATTTCCGCTTGTATAGTATTAACAGGCTGCCATATAAAACATGAGTGGAAAGAAGCCACTTGCACAGAGCCAAAGACCTGTGGTGTCTGTGAAAAGATACAAGGAGAAGCTTTAGGGCATAAGTGGCAGGAAGCTACCTGCACAGAACCAAAAACTTGTAGTGCTTGCGGAGAAACAGAGGGAGAAGCTTTAGGACATAAGTGGCAGGAAGCTACCTGTACAGAACCAAAAATTTGCAATGTATGTGGAGGAACAGAAGGAGAACCTTTAGGGCATAAATGGAAGGAAGCTACCTGTCAAGCTCCAAAGACATGTAATACTTGCGGAGAAACAGAAGGAGATGTTACAGAACATGCATGGCAAGAAGCTACTTGTGCAGACCCAAAGACATGTATTATTTGCAAAGAAACAGAAGGAGAACCTTTGGGACATGATTGGCAAGAAGCTACTTGCACAGAAGCAAAAACATGTAATACTTGCGGAGAAATAGACGGAGAACCCCTGGGGCATGAAGCAGGCGATGATGATAATTGTATTCGATGTGGAGAATATGCAAAGGATGGTATTGCATGGTCTTATGAGGACTATGATGGATACGGTGTTTTAACTTTTTGGGGGAATGGTCCTTTAAATGTAAATACAGTGGAAGCGGCAGGGTTTACTCATCCACTTGTAGATGACCTTATACGTAATACTCATGAAATAATTATAACAGGAAATATTAAGGGTATAGGGGTTATTGATGATAGCGGACGCATATATGCCAATGCCCATGGATTTGGATTCTTGAAAGCTTTTGGCAAAGATGAAATAGCGCCATTAGAAAGCATCTATATAGAAGATAGTGTTACCGGTATAATAGGAGCATGGGCATTTTATGGTGGTCCCAGCCCCAAATCCGCATACGCAAATTTGGATCATGTGTATATTGGAAATGGGATTGAAGAAATCGGGGGAAATGCATTTTATCAATGCCAAAATCTAATTAATGTTTATATCGGTGAGAATTGTAAAAAAATAGAAACGGGTGCGTTTGAGGCAGGATACGGAATGAATGTCCAACTTCCACGACGTTGCAATTATCCAGATGGCACATTTTATCCAGAAGCCAAAATACTTGAATATTAAAATTAAGCTTGAATAGCAAATATGTATTTTGTTATTCAGGCTTAATTTTCTATAGCTAAGTTATAAATAGTTACATTCACAATTATCTTTTGTGAAAAGATTTTTTGAGTGCCTTCCTGCCTAATATTCTTATAAAAAGCCCGTCAAACATCCATAAGATGGTTCATGCAGGCATGACCACCTCACAGACGCTTGACAGGAATTTTACAAAAATGTGTACTGTGACATGTACAGGCGGTAATAGTCGCCCTTCTTTTGAAGCAGTTCCTCGTGGGATCCTTTCTCCCTGATTCCGCCTTTATCAATATACATGATAAAATCAGCATTTTTGATCGTAGAAAGCCTGTGCGCAATAATAAACGAAGTCCTCCCCCGCAACAGCCTTTCCAGCCCCTGCTGTAATAGGATTTCTGTCTCTGTGTCAATGCTTGAAGTAGCCTCGTCCAAAATTAATATCTTTGGGTCTGCCAAAAGCGCTCTGGCAAAGGATATGAGCTGGCGCTGTCCGGCGGAAAGCCGGCTTCCTCTCTCATTTACCTGCGTGTAATAACCGTTCTCCATCTCCATAATAAAATCATGCGCACAGACTGTTTTTGCAGCCTCAATTACCGCTTCATCACTGACCTTGTCATTTCCATAACGTATGTTATCCATAATGGTTCCGGAAAAAATGAAGCTGTCCTGCATCATGACTCCCATCTGCCTGCGCAGGGATTTGATCGTCACGTCCTCAATATTAATTCCATCAATCAGTATCTCCCCGTCATCCACATTATAAAACCGGCTGAGCAGATTTACGATGGTGGTCTTCCCCGCGCCCGTCGGTCCCACAATAGCAGCGGTTTCACCCTTTTCCACTGTAAAATTAATCTTTTTAAGAACTTCAACGCCCTCATCATAGCTGAAGGTGACATCCTTAAATTCTACTTTTCCTGCTATGGATGGCATATTTCCTGCATCTGGTTTATCCTTGACAGCCACCGGTTCATCGATGGTTTCAAATATCCTTTCCAGATAAGAAATCGCCGTCAGAACCGAATTATAAAAAGAAGCAAGAGTGTTTATGGGCTGCCAGAACCGGCTGATATAAGCCGTGAACGCAATCAAAACTCCCACCGTTATTCCGGATGCCGCATCGCTCATCCAGGAAATGCCCAGCACATAGATAAACGACGTAGTCACCGCGCTGATTAGATCCACCGACGGACCCATGACAAAATTATATTTTACCGCCCTCATCCACGCCTGCCGGTATCCGTCGCTCAGGCGGTTAAAAATGCCGCTGTTCTCCTTTTCCCTCACAAAAGACTGCGTTACCCGAATCCCATTAATGCTCTCCGCTATGTACGCATTCAGATTTGACTGCTTATTACTTTGTATCTGCCACGCTCTCCTCTGACGCCTTTTTAAAAAGATCACCACGGCTGTCAGCACCGGAAGACCGCACATACAGATTAATGTCAGCCTCACATTAATGCTCAGCATAAAAAACAGGATAAAGAACAGATTACACAAATCTGTCACTGTGTTGATAATGCCGTTGCTTAAAAGGTCGCTTAAATTATTGACATAGTTTACCACTCTCACCTGAATCTTCCCATGAGGACGCTCATCATAATAAGCAAACGGAAGTTCCTGCAAATGGCTGAAAATATCATATCGGATACTGTGAATAATATTCTGTCCCACATGCGTCATCAGCTTAATCTTAATCCGGAGGCTGATGCTGGTGTAAAATGCAATCAGCATGGTGCATCCGGCATAAATCCAGATTGTCCGCATGTCCTTTTCCGGGATGCACACGTCCATGACCTTCATGATAAATTTCGGAATCAGCATTCCCAGCGCGGAGGCGGACAGCATCAAAAATAAAACCAGCGCCATCTGCTTTTTATAAGGTTTAATATATCCTGCAAGCCGCTTTAACTGCCGGGTGTCAAAGCTGTCTTCCAGAATCTCATCTACATCATATTTATTCCTTGCCATCTTTACCGCCTCCTTTCTCTCTCCGATTCCGCGGTTTTCCCGTTTCCAGATAATCTGCGCACTTCCTCAAAAGAGCCGTATTGATGGTAAAAAGCCGTCGAATAATAGCCCCCGGCTGCAACAAGCTGGTCATGGGTTCCCTGTTCCACAATTCTGCCCTTATCCATAACCAGAATCAAATCCGCATCTTTGATAGAAGAAATTCGATATGCAATGATAAAAATCGTGCATTCCTTTTCGATATTTTTAAGCTGCTGCTGAATATAGCTTTCCGTCTCCATATCCACTGCGGAAGTGGTATCGTCCAAAATCAGTATTGCAGGGTCTTTTAAAATTGCCCTTGCAAGGGAGATTCTCTGCTTCTGTCCTCCGGAAAGCCCTACTCCCCTTTCTCCCACGATGGTATCATATCCATCCGGCATACTTTGAATAAACAGGTTGGCATCCGCTGTCTTCGCCGCCTTTTTCACCTCTTCAAAACTGCAATTGGGACGGCCGTAAGCAATATTTCCTTCGATGGTGTCCGAAAACAAAAAGACATCCTGCATCGCCATCCCGATATTATCTCTCAAATCATACAAATCTAAGTCCTTTACATTAATTCCGTCAACAAGAACCTCGCCTTTAGAAGTATCATAAAATCGGCACAAAAGGTTCATGACCGTAGATTTCCCAGCGCCGGTAGACCCGATGATTCCCACGGTCTGCCCTCTTTTTACCTTAAAATTAATATCGCTGATAATGTCTGCATCCTCCGCATGATAAGACACATTCCGAAATTCCACATCTCCATGAAAATGCTTTCTCACTACCGGGCTGCTCGGCTCCCTGATTTCCGGCTCCTGACTGTAGGTTGCATAAATCTTTTCTGCGGAAGTGGTAAATCTGTGAATATCATTAATCCACCATCCCGCCATCCGCAAAGGCACTGTCAGCATCCACAGATAACCGTTCACCGTAACCATATCCCCAAGGGTAATCTCTCCCTGTATGACCATATATCCGCCGTACAGCATCAGTACCACCGTCAAAATATTAGAAAGGAACTCAAAGACGGGGACAAATTTCATCCAGATGCCCGACGCGTTCAGCTCTGCATCCCTGTACCCGTCATTTTCTTTATTAAATTTGCCGATTTCAAAATCTTCCCTTGCAAACGCCTTTACCACGCGGTTTCCGCTGATATTTTCCTGCACAAATGTATTCAGGGTGCTAAACTGCTGGCGGATCTTTTGAAATGCCGGACGGACTCTCTTGGACTGCCCGTAAGTAGTCAGCGCCGTAAACGGCAGAACCACCAGCATGCACAAGGCAAGCTTTACATTTACCGTGAAGATCATAAGCAGCGCAAAGCTAAGAAGCAGGATATTTTCATATACCGAATAAATAACATATGCTATGAAATGTCGGATTGCGTCCATGTCCCCCGTCTGCCTTGACATCAAGTCTCCCGTGCGGTTCTTATTGTAAAATGCAAAGTCCTCCTCCAACAGCTTTTGATAAACCGTATCCCGCATACTGTACAAAACACCCTGAGAACAGATTTCAAACATTATTTGGGAAAAGAACCTGAGAAGCCCCTTCAGGATGGTCACACCCATCAGACATCCAATCATGATCGGTAAAAGCCCTGTATTCCCCACTCCAATTACATCGTCAACAATAACTCCTGATATGTATGGGCTGACTATGGTAAGCACAGCGATTCCGGTAGTCATCAAAAGTCCCAAAAACATTTTTACCCTATATTTTTTTAAAAAAGAATAGACCCACTTGACCGGTGTCATAATTCATTCTCCTCTTCCTTTGAAAAATGGCTGCTACTTTCAATATAGGGATTTCCGGTTTCGTTTCCTATAACAGAAACAGCCAAAAATAGAATATTTCTATTTAAAATTCCTACTTATTTCTTTTGATTTATTTTTACTCTTGCAAATAACTCTTAGAAGAAATACACTAGAAGGTGATATGCCATTCATAAAACTAAGATTTGGGGGAAATACACATGAGGCAAAACAAAGATTTAAAAACCTACAGCCTGAAAGAAATGGAGCACTGCAAAATTTATGGAAGGACTGATGAAACTCAATATCCCCTCCCCCTGTTTTTTAACGGAAGCGGTATTGAGATAAATGTGACGGGCAGTGAACTTTGGATTGATATTGACGTAGATTACGAGATTCATGAGCCTTGGATTTGGACTGCTTTAAACGGTGCTTTTATGAGCCGTCAGATGCTTATGCCGGGAGAGCAGTCTCTGTGTCTTTTCCGGGGAATGAGTCCCGACGCCGTCAAAAATTTTAAGTTTTTCCGGGAACTTCAAGCAATGTCCGAGGATAACGCCTGTCATTTATTAGTCAAAGGATTCCGCACTGACGGCACGTTCCTGCCTGTCCAAGACAGACGGTTTAAATTGGAATTTATCGGTGACAGCATTACATCCGGAGAGGGAACCTATGGCGCCAAAGAAGATACAGACTGGCTTGCCATGTACATGGGAACCAGCCGTAACTATGCAAGGATGGTCTCCGATGCGCTGGATGCCGAATACCGGCTGGTATCTCAGGGCGGATGGGGCGTTCTCTGCGGCTGGGACAATGACCCCCGCCACAATATCCCTTCCCGTTATGAAAAAATATGCGGACTTGCAGAGGGTGAAGCAAACGAAAAGTTAGGCGCCGGGAAACCTTATGACTTTGCATCCTGGAAACCCGATGCCGTTATTGTTAATTTGGGGACAAACGATGCAAGCTCCTTCAATCAGCCCATGTGGACAGACCCTCTCACAGGGGAAACCTTTGGGCAGCGCAAGGAGGCAGACGGAAGCTACAATCAGGAAGACCTTTCCCGTTTTAAACAGGCGGTTATTGATTTTCTGACTACTATTCGCAAAAACAATCCGGATTCCCACATCGTCTGGACTTACGGCATGCTGGGTTATGACCTGACCTTTGCCATCACCGATGCAATGAACACCTATCAGAAGGAGACCGGAGATATTAACATTGCCTTTCTCCAGCTTCCTAACACCACGGAAGAGACGGTAGGTTCCCATACCCATCCCGGTGAAAAGTCACATGCCAGAGCCGCAAAAGTTATTATTGAATACTTGGAAACAATTTTAAATGCATAAAAGGAGTTGACCCGGCTGACAGTTTTGATCAGCCGGGCTTCTTTTTATTTTGCTTTACAGTGGTGCGGTTTCCTTCCGCTCTTGATATATCTTTGTAAACAAAAACGGTAAAAATACAATTCCATTGATAATGAAAAGCAGTAAAACATCTTTCCAGCCGTACACTTGATCCCCCAGATTACCAGTCCCCGAAATTACCGCAGCCATATTATTATTTATGTAGTGAATAACGATTGGCACCCAAATATTTCCGCTCTTTCCATATGCATAGCCAAAGAAAACGGAAAAGGTGATGCAGGTAATCTGATGAATCAATATACTAAAAAACCATGTATCCGGACTATAATAATATACATTAATAGGGAGATGCCATAAGCCCCATATCACACCAAGTAAAATTACGCCGCCCTTAAGACCAAAGCGTTTTTGAAGCATAGGCTGTAGGAAATACCTCCATCCATACTCTTCTCCAAAAAAGATAATGAATGTCAAATAAAAATTGATGACTAATACTCCCATCATAATCCAAGTGTCAAACGAAGCAAAAATTTTAACAATTTCTCCGACATTTCCCTCCACAAGCCCTGACATAAAAAGACGAAGTATATAAAGCCCCAAAAACAAAAGCATCAATAAAAGCGATTTAGCTGTGCCATGTCCCCCAAAGCGAAGTGCAAACTCGTCTCTTATTTCTTTCTTTTCGATAAGAAGCATAACCCATGAAACGATACTTCCAATAATAAAGACATAATTTTCTATCAGATACCACCATTCAGTTGGAATGAATACGTTTGCAATCGTAAGCAGAACAGCAAGACCAGAAGTAACAAGATAGACCGCAAAGAACTTTACAGGAAGCTTTCTGCTTTTTCCCTCAACAGCTATCAATGCAAGTATCACCCCTGCCGCCGGATACATCATCTGAGCAGATGCAAACGCAGTGACATCATTTCCCTGCTTATAACTAATTCCCATTAAAATTCCCATTAAAATAGTCATTCCAAAATTAACAAAAGCAAAAATTTTTAATTTTCTTTTTTCCTTTTCTGTCCATTGCTCAGCACTACTCATTTTATTCCTCCTCATCCGCAACCGCTTCCATTTCCAGCTTCTTTTCTCTCTTCTTGGCAATTCCGCCTCCAATCAGAAATAGTAAAAACGCCCCGGCAAACGAACATACTGCCGCGCTTACCACATTCAGCATGAGCGCCGGTATGTTTCCCGCATTCCTTTTCCATCCGCGAAGAAATCCCAAAATACCTCCAAGTACTGCTGTCAGCAGACTATACCACAGATAAGATTTTACTCCCGGGACTTTTCTGGACTGATAACTCCACACGCCTTTGCGGATCCATCCAGCCAATGCAAATGCACTGACAATCATAAAAACAATCCATTCGCCAATAATCTTATTACCTCCATCCAAAATAATTCCTTGAATGATCATTTCGATTATAAGCAAATAATACATCAGCCAAAAGCTGTAATGCTCCACCTTGAGTAAATCCATTTCCTGCCGTTCATCTACTTTCTTTGCAAAAAGATTTTTTATTTTGCTCATAATCTTTCATCTCCTTCCTCTGCTTCCTCCCAAAATAATTCATCTAATGTCTTTCCCAATGCCCTGCATATGGAAATGCACAGCTGTAAGGAAGGATTAAATTTACCGGATTCAATCATTCCAATCGTCTGTCTGGTAACCCCTGCCAAATCCGCCAGTTGCTCTTGGGATAAGTCTTTTTCTATTCTTGCAATCTTCATCTTTTTATTTTTCACAATAACTCCTTTCTGTATCGTTTCTATCGTAAAGTTATTTCAGTTGTTCCAAATACCTCCTCCTTGGCTTAGTCGTTTTCCAGATACATCTTCTGATATTTGCATTATACATTTTATATTTCATTATGTCAAATATATTTTACATAAAGTTTTTTATATTACTCATTTTGATGCTTTGCTTTACTTTTCACAACTATATGATTATAATAATCTAAAAGCTGACAGTAACACTTAGATACTTATAGTATAACTATAGTTTTATGTCATATCAGAAAGAGGACGCTCAATGGATGAACATGCCAAAAAGATGATTGCTCCAATAATCATTACTATAATCGTTGTACTTTACTATCTTGTATTTGCCTCTGTATGCCTGCTGGTTTATGGCATTCCCCTGATAATCAAATTATTATTCGGGATCATTCCTCTGGCTCTTGCCGGGGTCATGATATATGTACTATTAACAAGAATCAATGAGATAAGGAGCGGAGAAGAAGATGATCTTAGTCAATACTGATTACATTACCGGAAAAGAACTTGAAATGCTTGGGCTGGTAAAAGGAAGCACTATTCAGTCCAAAAACATCGGGCGCGACATCACCCAAGGGTTTAAAACCATTGTAGGCGGTGAGCTTGGCGCTTACACCGAAATGATGAACGAGGCAAGAGCCCTTGCAACCAAACGCATGGTGGCAGAGGCGGAACAGATGGGCGCCGATGCCGTTGTCAATATCCGCTATGCCTCCTCGGCAATTATGCAGGGCGCCGCAGAGGTAATCGCCTACGGAACAGCAGTAAAATTTAAATAAGACTTGTTCATTGACCTCTTATAAATTTTAAGGCTCAGCAGATTCGCTGAGCCTTATTTTGGTACACAAAAGTCTCTATAGAAATTAATCGCTATGATTTCTATGAAAAAGTGCACTATACCACATTTTGTATAATATTTTTATATCATTCTATTTTTCTACATCATCTTGTAATTTTTTATTATTTTACTCTTTTTTTCTGCCCTAATTTTCTACAACCTCCATTATAAAATTTGATTGTATTCACTTACAATCTGTGCTATAACACACTTGCATGTTGCTTTTATCTAGTTTTATCTACATGTATTTTACTATTTTAATACTCTATTGCCCTACGGCAATCTAGGAAAGGACTTTCATGAAAAATTCACAAAAATCTACCAAAAACACCTCTTCCATTTTGGCTCGCGCCAAAGGACCCGTCACGATTCCGTTAACCAATGATTATCTGTTTCGTGCTCTTCTCCAGAAAAATAATCACGTATTAAAAGGGCTGATCTGCTCGCTCCTGCATCTGCCTCCAAGTGATGTCACTTCCGTAGAAATCACTAATCCAATCGAACTTGGGGCATCAATCGATGATAAAACCTTTTTTCTGGATATTAAACTTATTTTAAACAACTATACAATTGTTAACCTCGAAATGCAGGTTATTAATGAGCATAACTGGCAGGAACGTTCCCTGACTTATTTATGCCGTTCTTTTGATAACCTTAACTCAGGAGAACCCTATCAAAATGTGAAACCTGCTATCCAGATTGGTTTTCTGGATTTTACACTTTTTCCAGAGCATCCTGAATTTTTTGCCACATACAAATTTTTAAACGTAAAAAATCATTTATTATATAGTGACAAAATACAGCTTTCCGTGTTAGACTTAACTTGTATCCACTTGGCAACAGAAGAAGATAAGTTTTACCAAATAGACTATTGGGCTTCGCTCTTTAAGGCAGCCACTTGGGAGGAAATTAAAATGCTGGCATCCAAAAACAAATATATCGAAGAAGCTTCCGAAACCATCTACAAGCTCAGCCTGAAAGAAAAAATCCGGCTGCAGTGTGAAGCAAGAGAAGATTATTACCGCAGGCAGAAATCCATGCAGCTCATGAGAGAACAGCAGCTTGCCGAAATTGAGAAGCAAAGCTCCCAAATTGAACAGCAAAACTCTGAGATCGAACGGCAGAACTCTGAGATTGAACGGCAGAACTCTGAAATCGAAAAGCAGAACTCTAAAATCGAAAAGCAGGCCGCTATTATTCAGCAGAAAGAATCCGCCTACAACGACCTGCTCTCATGGGCAAAAGCACATGGTTATAAAGCTTGAATACTAAGCCAGCGCAAACTGGCTGTTATACAGTTCCGCATAAAATCCCTTCCGGGCAAGTAATTCCTGATGGCTTCCCTGCTCAATGATGCGGCCGTCTTTCATGACCAGAATCACATCCGCATTTTGAATGGTGGAAAGTCTGTGAGCGACGATAAAGCTGGTTCTGCCTTCCATCATGGCAGCGAAGGCTTTTTGAATCCGTATCTCCGTTCTGGTGTCGATGGAAGAGGTTGCCTCATCCAGAATCAGCATTGGCGGAAGGCTGAGCATCACTCTCGTAATGCACAAAAGCTGTTTTTGTCCCTGAGAAAGGCTTCCTCCGTCTTCACCGATTACGGTATCGTACCCATTAGGCAGTCTTCGGATAAAGCTATGGGCGTGGGAAGCTTTTGCAGCCGATATGATTTCCTCTTCGGAAGCTTCCGGCTTTCCCACTGTGATATTATCGCGGATGGTTCCTCTTTTCAGCCAAGTATCCTGAAGCACCATGCCGTAGGAAGTCCGCAGTGATTTTCTCGTTATATCTTTGATATTGGTATTCTCTACACAGATTGCACCTTGATCCACATCATAAAAGCGCATCAGAAGATTGATAATTGTGGTTTTGCCGCATCCGGTAGGTCCCACAATCGCGATTCTCTGTCCCGGATTTACATGCAGATTTAACCCCTCAATCAATTTCCGCTCCGGCACATAAGAAAACGCTGCATCCGTAATATCCACTTTGCCGTCTACATGATAAAGCTCTACCGCATTATCCGGCTCCGGAACCTGCGGCTCCTCCTCGATCAGCTCAAAAATTCTTGCCGCGCAGGCAAGCGCATTTTGAAGCTCTGTGATCACGCCTGAAATTTCATTAAAGGGCTTTGTATACTGATTTGCATAAGAAAGGAAACAGGTAAGCTGTCCCACCGACAGCCCTCCCCGGATCACCGCAAGTGCGCCGGTAAGCCCTACGCCCATATATACCAGACTGTTAACAAATCTGGTACAGGGATTGGTAAGGGAAGAAAAGAAAATGGCGCGGAGGGAACACTTTTCCAGCCTTGCGTTAATTTCATCAAATTGCTCCAGAGTCTCGTCCTCCCGGTTAAACGCCTGAACGACTTTTTGATTTCCTACCATCTCATTAATCAGGGCAGTCTGCTCTCCCCGCGTTTTGGACTGAAGCTGAAACATGCTGAAGGTTTTACGCGCAATAAAAGCCGCCACCAGAAGCGATACCGGAGTGATTACCACAACCACCACCGTAATGCCGACATTCACGGAAAGCATAAAGCCCAAAGTTCCTAAAATTGTAATGACTCCTGTAAAAAGCTGGGTAAATCCAATTAAAAGCCCATCTGCAAACTGGTCTACATCCGCTACGACTCTGCTGACAATATCCCCATGGGAATGTGCATCCAGATACTTAAGGGGAAGCTGTTCCAGCTTGCGGAAAGCCTTTTTCCGAATATCCTGAATAATACTGTAGACAATTTTATTATTGCAGATGCTCATGATCCATTGGCTCACCGCCGTGAGCGCAATCACCACTGCCATCTTCCGCAAAATAACAGACAGCCCCTGCCAAAAGTCTTCCGCATGAATCCTGTTTAGCATATCCACCGCATCACCGGTCAAAATCGGAAGGTACAGCGTAAACGCCACCGAAATAACCGCCATTACGATGGTAAGACCAAGAAAAAATCCATAGGGTTTCATATAGCGCAGAACCTTGACCAGCGTTTCTTTTTGTTTATCTTTATTTTCTTTCACCTGCATTTCTATCCTCCCCGCTTATTGCTGACCCGCAGCTTGACCCTGTTTCCCATCCTGCGGATTTCTCTCAAACTGAGAATAATAGATTTCCTGATATACCTCACAGCTTTCCAAAAGCTGTTCATGTTTTCCCATCGCCGCAACGCATCCATCGTCTAACACAATGATCAAATCCGCGTGCATCAGAGAAGAAGCTCTCTGAGAAACAATAAACACCGTTGTCTCCCCCGGAATTTCCTTAATTGCCTTCCGAAGCTTCGCGTCCGTTGCATAATCAAGCGCCGAAGCACTGTCATCCAAAATAAGGATTTCCGGCTTTTTCACCAACGCCCTTGCAATAGAAAGGCGCTGCTTCTGCCCGCCGGACAGATTCCTTCCCTCCTGCTCAATCAAAGCGTCAAGCCCGCCTTCCTTCTGCAAGACGAACTCCTCCGCCTGAGAAACCTTAAGCGCCTGCCAAAGCTCCTCGTCGGAAGCGTTTTCATTGCCCCAAAGCAGATTCTCACGGATGCTCCCCTTAAACAGCACCGCTTTCTGCATGACAATTCCAATCTTATCGCGGAGCTTTGTCACGTCATAGTCACGGACATCCACTCCGTCCACCCGGACGCTCCCTTCCGTAATATCATAAAATCTGGGAATCAAGTGTACCAGCGTAGTTTTTCCAGAGCCGGTTCCGCCAATCACGCCGATAGTATCTCCCTTTTTGGCGTGAAAAGTTATATCCGTAAGGGCTTCCTCTCCGCCCTCGTGATACTTCATGGAAACGCCCTCAAACTCCACGGTTCCTCTCTCTCCCAAATCCCGGCGTTCCGTTTTCCCTTCCCGCTCTTTCATGCCTGCCGGGATTTCAAATATGCTCTGCACCCGGTTTCCGCATGCCACCGCCTTTGTCACCGTGATAATCAAATTGGCAAGCTTCACCAGCTCCACCAAAATCTGAGACATGTAATTGACAAGCGCCACCACCTGCCCCTGCGTCAAAATCCCCATTTCCACTCTGACAGCTCCGGTATAAAGCAGCACAATCAAACCGCCGTTGATGATCACATAGGTAAAGGGATTCATCAACGCCGATATTCTGGCGGCTGTCATTTGAATCTTTCTTAACGCGTCCGTTTGTCCGTCAAACTTCTCTACCTCGTACTCTTCCTTTCCAAACGCCCGGATTACTCTGACGCCGGTCAGATTTTCCCTTGTGGTTCCAAGCACCTGGTCTAAATTCCTCTGAACTCTGTCAAACAGAGGAATGCTTGCCAGCATAACGCCAAAGACCACAATGGACAAAAGCGGAATCACCACCACAAAAATAAGCGCTGCCTTTACGTCTACGGTAAACGCCATAATCATTGCGCCGAACACAATAAACGGCGAACGCAGAAACAGACGCAGCACCAGATTTACTCCTGACTGCACTTGGTTAATGTCACTGGTCATTCTGGTAATCAGCGTGGAGGTTCCTTCCTTGTCCATATTGGTAAAAGAAAGACTTTCTATATGCGCAAAAAGCGCATGACGCAGTTTTGCGGCAAACCCGACTGCCGCCTTCGCCGCAAAGTACTGAGCCGTCACGGAACTGATAAGCCCCGTCAGTCCCAGCGCCGCCATAATCAGACACATTCTGACAACATACCCCTTGTCGCTGTTTGCAATGCCCACATCGATCATGGACGCCACCACCAGTGGCACGATCAGTTCAAAAGAGGCCTCCAGCAGCTTAAACAGAGGCCCCAAAATACTTTCTTTTTTATAGTCCTTCAAGTACACCAATAAACTTTTCATGACGTTTCCTTCCCATCATTTAATTCAGGAAATTCTCTATGATAACTGCTTCCGCCGCCTCTTCACTGAGACCGAACGTATTTAACTTAATAAGCTGTTCGCTGTTAATCCTTCCAATAGCCGCCTCGTGGATAATCGCCGCATCCACATGGTTCGCATCAATCTCCGGAATCGAGCAGACCCTTGCGGTATCCATAATGATGGAATCGCACTGAATATGCGCGTGGCAGGGAGCATTCCCGATTGCCTTGGGATGAAATATCTGTTTGGATTCTTCCTTGGCAACCGAGCGGGAGGTAATCTGCGCCGACCCGCCTGCACCGTTTAAATAAATATCCATATCCGAAACGGCGCTCTGCTGTCCGTGGGTCATAAGCTTTTCCACCACAAACAGCTTCGTGTCCTCTCCCATGACCACTTCCGTCTTACGCTCCGTGGAATCCACGCCCTTTATCTGCGCCGTATCCAGCGTAAACACGGAATACGCCTCCATGATAATCTTTGTGACAGGATTTAAAATCCGCGCGCCGGTGCCTTCTCCCTCACCGTAATGCTTTTCCTCATAGCGGACATTAGCGCCTGCCCCAACATGAAAGGTATGGATCCCGTCATGCCTGCTGTCGTTGCATCCGCTGTTATGGATACCGCATCCGGCTACGATTGTAACCTGCGCGCCCTCTCCGATATAAAAATCATTGTAGACCTCGTCCGTCATGCCCGAAGATGCCACGACCACCGGAATATGAACCTGCTCTCCCCTTGTGTCACCGCTGATATAAACATCAATTCCCTGCTTATCTTCTTTTCTTTTGATTTGAATATGCTCCGTGCTTCCATGACAGAGAGAGTAGCCGTTGTACCTTAAATTATAGGCGCCCTCCTGCTTAAATCCGGCACTGTCTATTTTTGCCAGTATCGATTCTGTTACCTGATCAATATCTGCCACGTTCATCTTCCTTTCTCTTGCAGATTTCTCTATGCTTTGCATCGGGGCTGCTGATTCATACAGACACATCCGATGTCCTTGTTTACCAATCTCGGAAAAACCTCGTCCTTAGAACCGACCGAATCCACTTTTCCTTCTTTGATTACCATAATGCGGTCAGCCATTTGAATAATCTTCTCCTGATGGGAAATCAAAATCAGGCTTTCCTTTTTGCCCGCATGAAGCTCCTCAAACTGCTTCACCAGCATCGAAAAGCTCCAAAGGTCAATCCCCGCCTCCGGCTCATCAAAAATACACATTTTATGAGGCTTTGCAAGCACGGAAGCAATCTCTAAGCGCTTCATTTCTCCTCCGGACAGCGTACCATCCACTTCCCGGTTTAAATATTCTCTGGCGCAGAGCCCTACCCCGCTTAAAAGGTCACAGCACCTTTTCTCTGACAGCTTTTCCCCTGCCGCCAAAGACAAAAACCGGGATACCGTCATGCCTTTAAATCTGGGCGGCTGCTGAAATGCAAATCCAAGCCCCGCATTTGCACGCTGGGCAATGGAATACCCGGTAATATCAACCCCGTCTAAGAGAATCGTCCCCGAATCCAAAGCTTCTATTCCCATAAGGAGCTTTGCCAAGGTGGACTTTCCGCCGCCGTTGGGGCCGGTGATGACGAGCATCTCTCCGTCCGCAAGCGTAAAGCTGATGTCCTCTATGATGCTGATTTCCGTTCCGTTATCAACGGGATGAAATACTAAATTTTTAACCTCCAGCATTTTAATAACCATGCCTTTCCTGAAAAGTAATCTATTTCAGATATTCTTCAAATTTGTCGTTCGTCTCATTTAAGAAAACAATTCCAAGGATTCCCGGTCCTGTGTGCGCGCCGATTGCGCATCCCACTCTCCCCTCCAGAATCCCTTTTACATGATACCGCTCCTTCAATTCCTGCAAAATATAGTCGTAAGCTTCCCGGTCCGTTCCGTAGCAGGCGCCAATCACTTGGTTTTCCAAGTTCTTTCCCTTTTCTCCTACCATATCCAAAATCCGCTTCTGCGCCTTTTTCCAGCCCCTGACCTTTTCCACCGCCTTTAACGAGCCCTGCTCATCCACAATAATAATGGGTTTAATATCCAGCACGGTTCCCGCCAAAAAAGAAGTCCTGCTGAGCCGTCCCCCTTGGAAAAGATAGTTTAACTCGACCACGGTAACTGCATGTTCCATATGGGAGCAGAAAAATTCCGCCGCTTCAATCAGAAGCTCCTCAGGCGCCCCGTTCCTCTGCATGTGGAGAAGACGCTCCACCACAAGACCGTAGCCTACGGAAGCACATTTGGAATCAATGATCGACATTTTAAAATCAGGATATTCTTCACGCACCTCTTCATACGCCAGATTCGCGGCGTTGAACGTTCCTGCAATTCCCGTTGAAAAGCAGATATATAATACCTCATCCCCACGCTCGGCAAAGGGCTTAAAATGTTCCTCAAACATATACTGGCTGATGTGATATGTCTTAATCTCCTTGCCCGAAGCCTGAATCTCATAGAACTGATCCGGAAAGATGGTCTCTCCGTCAAAATAGTCTGTCCCTTCAATGGTAACCGGAGTCGGCATTACATGTAAATCATATTCTTTTATGACGCTTTCCGGTATATCGGAAGCGGAATCCGTAATAATTTTAAAAGCCATTCTGTTCTCTCCCTTCCTGCATGATTCTTCCAAAGTCAATTTAACTATACTACATTTACCAAAATTATGCACCTTAAATCTTCAGCGTCAGTTAATGATGGAACAGTCTGATACCGGTAAACGCCATAACCATATCATATTTATCGCAGCATTCAATCACCAAATCGTCTCTCACCGAACCGCCGGGCTGGGCAATATACTTCACGCCGCTCTTGTAAGCCCTCTCAATGTTATCGGAAAATGGGAAAAATGCATCCGACCCAAGGGTCACATCCCGGTTTCCGTCAAGCCACGCCCGTTTTTCTTCTCTGGTGAACACAGGCGGTTTCACCTGAAAACGCTTCTGCCATTCCCCTTCCCGGAGAACATCCTCGTACTCATCGCCAATGTAAACGTCAATGGCATTATCCCTGTCTGCGCGTCCCAGACTGTCAATAAATTGAAGATTTAGAACCTGAGGCGCCTGACGGAGATACCAGTTGTCCGCCTTCTGCCCCGCCAGTCTGGTGCAGTGGACTCTGGACTGCTGCCCTGCTCCAATCCCGATTGCCTGCCCGCCTTTCACATAACACACGGAATTGGACTGGGTATACTTAAGCGTAATCAGAGAAATCTTCATGTCAATCAGCGCGGACTCCGGGATTTCCTTATTCTTAGTCACAATATTAGAAAGAAGGTCTCCGTTAATGTCCAGTTCATTCCTCCCCTGCTCAAAGGTGATGCCGTAAACCTGTTTTTTCTCAACCGCCGCCGGAACATAAGCTTCATCAATCTGAATAATATTATAATTGCCCTTTTTCTTTGCCTTTAAAAGCTCTAACGCCTTTTCCGTGTATCCGGGAGCGATTACCCCGTCCGAAACCTCTCTCTTAATCAGACGCGCCGTATCCTCATCGCAAATATCAGAGAGGGCGATAAAATCTCCAAAGGAGGACATTCTATCCGCTCCTCTTGCCCTGGCATAAGCACACGCCAGAGGGGAAAGCTCGCCCAAATCATCTACCCAGTAAATTTTGGCAAGGGTCTCCGTGAGCGGAAGACCCACCGCCGCACCGGCCGGAGAAACATGCTTAAAAGAAGCCGCCGCCGGAAGACCCGCTGCCGCCTTAAGCTCCTTCACTAACTGCCAGCCGTTAAAGGCATCCAGAAAGTTAATATAACCCGGCTTGCCGTTTAACACAGTAACCGGAAGCTCGCTTCCATCCTCCATAAAAATCCGGGAAGGCTTTTGATTTGGGTTGCATCCATATTTTAATTGAATTTCATTCATGATAATTTCCACTCCTTTGTAATGATTTACTCCTTTGTAATGGTTCGCTCATTTGTAATTATTCGCTCATTCCTTTTACTGATTCTTATTCACAATTCTCGTCTCATAAGCCCCTGTTTCAATATCAATAAAACGCACGAACAGAGAAACCTTATTGTCCTCATTCAGGCTGTCCCATATCTGCTGTGTAAATTCCTCAATGCCTCCACTGATTTCCACCACCTTGGGCTCTCCCTCAAAGCTGGGAAGCGGATTGCCGTCATGCATATAAGTATGAATGAAGCGCCCTTCCCCCGCCGCAGGATTCTCATAAGCGTAAGTGTAACGGTTACATCTCTCCGGACTGCCGTTATCACTTTTTAAGATAGACATGCAATAATCATACTTCCCGTTTTCCACGTGCATCACCCCGGAAATCCTGGGCGTATAGTTGGGACCATCCGGTTCAAACTCCCTGCTCCTTAACGACTGTTCAAAGGTAAGCCCCTTCTTCATGCCGTCATAAACCGTATCCGTCTGGTCTCCGTTTGTTACAATGGTAAAGGAATCCAAAACCCGCACCGGCGCATAGATAACAAGGCTGGGATCCTCCAGCTTGGACGGGTCAAAAGCCTTTGTCCGGATTCCCTCTCCTTCCGGGACAAATATCCGGTTACGGCTGTTAACACTCCTTCCCATGATGAAATATGCGTTCACCGCCCTTTTTCCATCCGCAGACCTTCCGATTACGATTCCTCTTCCCGGATAGGCGTTTTCCTTTAGTTCCCGCATGAGTGACAATTTTTCCATTCCTCTTCCTCCATTCTTTTCCGCTTAAAACCAATCGGTTACAAAATAATTATCTCAACTATATGACAGTAACTGCCAAGCTTAAAAGATAAACTGAACCAAAAGCATATAGCACACCGTTCCCCCCGCAATGGAAAGCAGCATCTGTCTTTTCCACAAATGAAGCGCAATCACCACCGCGATGGAAACCGCCTCCGGTATTCCATGACTTCCGGTAAACAGACTGACATTTTTAAGGCAATAGACCACAAGAAGCCCAAACACCGCCGAGGGGAGTGCCTTTCCAAGATATTGGATATATTTCGGCGTAGGCTTTCCCGATGGAAACAGCAGAAACGGGAGAAAACGGGTCAGCATCGTACCCAAAATCACCATTCCAATGGTAATCAACTGTTGTGAAAACGTCATGCCCGCGCACCTCCTTCCAGTCTGCCTCTCATCAGTGTCAGCGCGGCAAAAATCGCCGCCATGGACGGTATCATAAAATCATCCGCCCCAAAGGCAGTCAGGCAGAGCAGTGACAGCGCAACGCCCGCCACCGCACTGGCGTGATTCTTTTCTTTCAGCCACTGCTCCAAAAAAATCACTACAAACATTGCCGTCATAACAAAATCCAGCCCTTCCGTGCTGAAATGAATCAACGAGCCAAAAATTCCTCCCAGCGTTGCTCCGAAAACCCAATAACAATGATTTAACAGCGTGACAAAGAACATAAACCAGCCCTGATCTACATCCTCCGGAATCTCTGCCGAACAGTTAATCGAAAAACTCTCGTCACACATGCCAAAAATCAAATAAAACTTTTTCCAGCCCATTCCCCGGTATTTATCCAGCATGGAAATCCCGTAAAAAAGATGCCTTGCATTGATCATCAGCGTCATTGTCAACGCCTGCAGCGGGTTAAATGCGCCAAGCAGCAGATTCACCGCCACAAACTCCATCGACCCTGCAAATATGGTAAGCCCCATCAACATAGGATACCAGAAGGAAAAGCCGGATACATTCATATAAATCCCGTAAGTCATTCCCAAAAACCAAAATCCTGCAAAAATAGGTATGGTATGCGGAAACGCCGCTTTAAACGCCTTTTTTATCATGTCTGATTTCTTTTGCATGTCCCTTTATCCCCTAAACTCTCAGCTCATAATTATCAATATCACGATACTGCCCCAGCTTCACGCCCACCTCATGGATACTGCCGCAATAAGTAAAACCGTACTTATTATGAAGCTTTATGCTTGCCTCATTCCCACCGGTTATCACCGAAACCACAAGATGAATGCTTTCATCCTCTTTTGCCAGATTTAAAACAGCCTTCATCAGCGCATCCCCAATTCCCCTCTGCCGGTAAGCGGCATCCACATAAACGGATAATTCCACCGTGGAGCAGTAAGCTTCCTTTTCCCTGTAAGCGGATAAGCTGGCGTATCCCGCCGCACGCCCGTCCATTTCTGCAACGAGAAGCGGATGATTGTCTATGTTGTGAGCGTCAAACCATTCCCTCCATTCCTCCAGCGTTTTGGGATGAATATCCAGCGTAGAAATCCCATATACCACTTCGTAATTATATATTTCCAACAAGCTTTCCAAATCTTTTAATTCTGCCCTGCGAATCTGCATCATCTGCGCCATCACCCTTCCGGCTCTTCCTCCGTGCCTGTACAGTACTTTGCAAAAAATTCGATAAATCCATCCTCCACAGCCACTTGGTCTAACTCTTTATTTTCCAAATCATAATAATACTTTCCTGTCCGAATATCAATAGAAAGACTGTCTAAGGGAAATCCTTTATTCCGCTTGGCATGGGGCTTGGAAGTGATAAGAAAAGGCACGCTTGCCATGCTTTCATCCATTGCACTGTAAACATGTTCTTTATCCAAAATCAGACATACCGCATTGCGGTATCTGGCTGTCAGATTCCCATACCGGGCTGCCAGCGAAGAATAGTATTCCAGCATTTCCTCATCCGTCAGGTATCTGCCGTTAATGGTTCTCACATGGATACCCGGCTGCAGCTCCTCCGGGATTTCATCGAAATATAATCCCGAATCGCAGGAAAATAACGGTATCCGGAAAGCTTCGTAATAGGCCGCCGCCTTCTTTAATGCATTCTCAAGAGGCGTACTGCCGTCCTCAATCACATCCGGAACCGCTTGATTTAAGTCCCTTAACCCAATCAGCTCAATCCCCAGACCCTCAAGCCTGTTTCTCATTGCCGTTACCTTTGCCGGATTTTGGGTAGCATATAATAGTTTCATTTTACTCGTTCACCCTTTCAAAGATAAAAAGCAAACCTCAAAACGGCTTGCTTTTAAACCGGACGGAAACGCTATTTGGAACGCGAGGATCTTTTCTGTTCTCTCTTCGGATCCATCCGCTGATAATTCAACACAATTGCTGATGTTTTCGGAAGCGCGAGCTTTAACTTTCCCGCCTCGATCTCATATTCCTTCTCTTCCGTGGAATATCCTTCCCAGGTGGTAAACATCAGACTTTTCATAACGCTCCTTTTAGGGATTCCCAAGTGCCATACGGACACCTCTCTGTTTACTTCATGCTGATTATTATTCACCATTACGATAGTAACCGATTTGCGGTTAAATCTTCCGTAACCGACAATATTGTAATCACCGTCAATATACTTCAGGGAACCCGTTAATATTTCCGGATTTGCCTTGTGAATGCGGATCATCTCCCTGTGGAAATTAATTAAATCCTGATCCTCATGTCCCCAGGGATAACTTCTTCTGTTGTCCGGATCCGTAAAGCCGCACACTCCCGCCTCATCACCGTAATAGATGGTCGGCGCGCCGGGCCACGTCATCTGAATCACTACCGCTTCCCGCATCACTGCCTTGTCAATCCCTTCATTCGCCGCCTGAGCGCCCAGCACATCCGTTCTTCCAACCCTTTTGTTCGTCCGGGTAAGAAATCTGGAATGGTCGTGATTCGACAGCTCATTCATAGCAATCTGTAAAGACGGCGTCGTCATATTTGCCATATGGTGGCGCATCGCCCCAAAAAAGCTGTCCGCATTTCCATACATGTCTTCCCGGTAATCGTCACTGTGCTTCTGCATCCCGGTGAGGAACCAAGTGACCGGCTCCATGAACGCATCATAGTTCATGACCGTATCCCACTCTTTGCCGTTCAGCCAGTCTCTTGGATTTCCATAATGCTCCGCAAGCACAATCGCATCCGGATTTGCCTCCCTGACCGCCCTTCGGAAATCTCTCCAAAACTGATGATTAAGCTCGGGGCTGTGCCCTAAATCCGCCGCCACATCCAGACGCCACCCATCCGCATTAAACGGCGGTGACACCCACTTTGCGGCAATGCGGAGCACATAATCGTACAAGTCGCGGGACTTCTCATAATTAAGCTTCGGCAGAGTGTCGTGCCCCCACCAGCCATCATAAGTTGTGTTGTAAGGCCATGCATATTCATTGTAAAAATGAAAATAATTCCGATAAGGGCTCTCCGCGCTCACAAAGGCTCCCTTTTCGTAACCCTCCGCATTCTCATAAATCCGCTCTCTGTCCATCCACTTGTTAAAAGAACCGCAATGATTAAACACGCCGTCCAGAATCACGCGCATCCCTCTCCTGTGCGCCTCCTTAACCACCTTTGCAAAAAGCGCATTGCTGGCTTCTAAGTTCTTCTTGTTTGTAACCCTGTCAATATAGCGGGAAGCAAACCTGTTTTCACGCTGGTCGGGTCTTAAAAGCTCCCCCTCGTCGCTGACAATCTTGCCGACATGAGGGTCGATATTGTCGTAATCCTGAATATCGTACTTGTGATTGGACGGCGAAACAAAAAGCGGATTAAAATAGATCACATCAATTCCAAGCTCCTGCAGGTAGTCCATCTTGTCCAATACTCCCTGCAGATCCCCGCCGTAAAACTCACGGACTCCCATCACAGCAGGATACTTGCCCCAATCATCCACCTTAACCGTCTTATCACCGATGTACTCATACTCCGAAGTAAGCACGTCATTTGCAGGATCGCCGTTATAAAATCGATCCACAAAAATCTGATACATCACGGCGCCCTTCGCCCATTTTGGCGTCTTAAAACCGGGAATGATGCGGAACGCATATTCCGGCAGGGCTTCCTTCGCTACCCCTCTGCTGTCGTAAATGCAGCTGATCCTGCCCACCTGCACCTCAAAGTGATAACAAAATTCCTCTTCCTCTACCTCTGCTTCACAGTCAAAATAATCAAAGTAATCATCATGACTTTCCTTTGTCATCAAATAACGAATGCCCTTGTTGACCATAAATACCCTGTCGATATTATTAAGCTCTGCACGAAACCGAATAACAATCTTGGAATAAGGATTCGGCTCTGACGGCGACACATAATCTTCGGTGGTATCGCTGAACAAAGCCTTTCGATTAAAGACCGGACGCATTTCTGAAATATACCGTCTGTCCCTTTCAACCTTTAATAGTTGGTTAATATCCATATCTGGTGTCCCCACTTCCATAAAATACAAATACAAGTATATTTTATACTATACAAATCACATAATCAATATACATTCTGCATCTTTCGCATTACTTTGTGATTTCTTAAAAAAATATTAAATCTTCCAAAATCAAATTGACGATATACTGCAAATGTGATAA
>JAMPGL010000004.1:110900-137417 GCA_023663945.1 Lachnospiraceae bacterium
TATGTCTGTGAATTAGGCAGGGAGATTACCCAGATCATGCTGGAGTCCTATGATGCAGACGCTGTCTTCCAGCTCGACAGATACCACATATATCAGGAGATTTCAAGAAAAATCAGGGATAAAGAAGCGCAGGAAGAAATCAGGGAACTGTTTGAGGAAGAGAAAATAGAAGATATGCTTGAGTATATAAGCATATATGCAGACAGTGTGGAAAGTGACGATAAAAAGATAAAGCAAGCAAAAAGACGAGGGAGCTGTATAAGTATTTAAACAATAACAGGGAAGGACTGCCGGCATACGACAAACGGGGGACAGCAATACCGAAGCCCAAAAAAGGGATCCTGTATAAAGGAATGGGGGTACAGAAAGCGCAGAACTGCACGGTAATAACGCTGAGGATGAAACACAGGAGGATGAGATGGTCAGAGAGCGGGGCAAACAATCCGGCAAAAGCGCTGTACCGGAAAGAGAACAAAGAGCTGATAGAAACAATAGACAGATATACGGATGGACTGGCATTTGCCATACAGATGCAGGAGATAGTGGAAACGCTGAGTGCGTCAAAAGCGCCTAAAAAGGATGGAAAAGGGAACCCATATGCAGATTTGATAAGAGTCCATATGCCGGTCATGGATGCAGTGCAGCCGGCATCAAGGAAGGCGTTTAAGAAAGCGTTCTGTTAATTAATAAAATGAGCTGAAAGTGTTTATTTAGCATACAAAAAAGCAGGCAGAATATCATAAAGAAAAATGAATGGTAAGTTGCCAACGATTACTTGACACAAACGCCTTTCGTCCGCTTTATTGATTTTTCGTCCACTATATGCTATAATATGGATGAAATAAAACTGAAGTGGATGAACCCATTTCAAGTAAGGAGTTTCCTATGAGAAATTTTGATTATACAAAGCTGGCAAATTACAAGTGGGACAGCGAGGTGCTTTCCTATGTTGCCAAAATACATGAATGCAAAGGCAGACAGGACTTGTTTGTGCGGCAAAAGCCAATAGAGCTTGACCGACTGATCGAAGTCGCAAAAATCCAAAGCACTGAGGCTTCCAATAAAATTGAGGGTATCGTCACTACGAGTACCCGTATCAGGCAGTTAATGAAGGAAAAGACCATGCCGAGAAACCGAGATGAAAGCGAGATTTTAGGGTATCGGGATGTCCTGAACACCATCCACGAAAGTCACGACTATATTCCGATAACACCATCCTATATTCTTCAGCTTCACAGAGATCTGCTCAAACACGCAGGCCTTTCCTATGGCGGCAATTTCAAGAATACGCAGAACTACATCAGCGAAACACGCCCCGACGAAACGCAGATTGTGCGGTTTACCCCTCTTGCTCCCTATGAAACGCCGGAGGCAGTCGAAAAAATCTGTGAAAGTTACAGACGGGCGGTGAATACGGAAGCGGTGGACGCTTTAATTCTGATACCCGCCTTTATCTGTGATTTTCTCTGCGTCCACCCCTTTAACGACGGCAACGGGCGCATGAGCAGGCTTCTGACCTTGCTGCTGCTCTATCAGAATGGATACGAAGTTGGCAAGTATATCAGTATCGAAAAGCAGATTGAAAAAACAAAGGATGCTTATTACGATATGCTTGCACAATCCGACATCGGCTGGCACGATGGAACCAACGATCCAACACCCTTCATCAAGTATATGTTGCAAATGGTGCTTGCCTGTTATGTGGAATTTGAAGAACGTGTCGGTATGATGAACGGGAAAGGTACGAGAAGCACCGCTTACGATGTAGTGAAAGCCTATATGATGGGCAAAATCGGGAAAATGACTGGAGCTGAAGTCATCTCTGCCTGTCCGAGTGTAGGAAGAAGCGCAGCCCTTGGTGCAATCAAGAAACTGACCGATGAGGGACTTATCTTAAAATGCGGCTCAGGCAGAAACACCTACTATGTCCGTGCCGATGCTGTTCAGGAATAGTTTTCGTCCGTCAGCTGTTTCTTTGGACGATTACAAGCTGCATTTGGACGATTTGAATAAATTATGGATGTAAATGAGCCTGCCACTGTTCCGTGACAGGCTTTCTATGAAAATAACAAAATCTTTAATTTGAAAAATCGAGTAGGAGGCTAGCCATTAATTGGCTAGCCGACCTCTCACACCACCGTGCGTACCGTTTGGCACACGGCGATTCTTTAGTTTTCACAAACTGTCAGATAATAGTCAAGCATGGACGTATATCCATTATTTTCTTTGAAAAGATTTGGTTCAGTACCTTCGCCATTCTCCATATGACTTTTCTCATACTCTGTTTTCACCTGCTGGCGAGACCTCTCTGAGTACCGCACACTTCTTTCTCTCCACATATCTGCCGCATTTATTACAGTTAATTCCGAGTAGTTATTGAACTTTGGTTTGTAAAGCAACCTTATCCTTAACCGCAGCCTAATGTGGTTTCTGTTCGTCAGACCGGAGATTTGCTTACAGCTTCCTTCAGATTCCACTTCACGATGGACACCTTTGCTATTCGGCTGCGTCCTTCCCACTACTAGGGCAGACTAGGGACTTTCACCCATTAGAAGCGTGCGCCGTCAGGCGCACCCCCTAAAAAGAAGCAACCTTTTATGATTGCTTCTTTTTCATTTACATATTTGAGCTATTTAAAAGTGAAATCCTTTGGTTACTGAATACTTCTTTATAATCTTTAATTCTGAATTCAATTAAATTTTCAATATTTACGATGTCTGAATATTTATCTACATCTTTTTCCTTAATCCCTGTATAGGTTCTAACCATATCATATAACCATGTTTCGCCTCTCAATTGATTAATAGCTTTTTCTCCCTTTGAAATATTATCTAATTTAGGAAGTAATGCTTTATTTCCTACACTTTCCATTAGTGTTTTATCTATTGTCGTAACAGAATCGAATTGCGCCTGAGCGTAAATATGATCAATTTCATATTTTGCATTAACACCAGTTCCTTCCAATATTGGACGCATCTTTTTCAAGCAATAATAATGATAAATAATACCTTTACAAGTTGTCGCATTTTTACCTTTTGCAAAATCGTCAATGACAGCATACCAATCATCAACTCCAACTATTTCAAATCTATCTTTTGCTTGTAAATCTCTAGCAAGACGAGAATCACCAGATCCAGACCATATACGACAACTATACTCATACATTAACTTGTCGCATAAAATTATTGCATTCTTTTGCAATTCTTTTACTTTTGATTGTCCTTTGGTTGGTTTATCTAAATCGATCCATTTCTTATATATCAATGAGGCAAATTCTAGCGCAACTGCATTTCCCATTAATGACATTATAGATTGTTTCCATGACATCATATACTTAAAGTAATCGCAATCGTACAACAATTCCATAACAATATTAAAATTGAAAATAAATTTTTCTATATCAACATCCCAATTTATATTATACTTTTGCTCATTCTCCAATTCTTTTACTGAAATACTACTAATTCCACCAACATAAACTGCACTAATAAGCTTAAAACCTAATGTCAATTTTTTTGTAAAATTTGCATCTTTAGTTTTGGGAACGGTTAAATCAAATTGAGAAAAAACCAAATGTGATGTATCTATCCGTGACAAAACAGTTGCACATGCATCCCAACGAACAACATTTTGAGGAACACTTATATTCAAAAATTCATAAAGACTCCTTGCTTCTTTTTTAACACTATCACTTGGATTCTCGATTGCAACATTCCAGTATGGTCTTGCTGATAACAATTCTTCCGCTGTCAGCTTAGTACCACCACCGTTAACAAGGGAAAAAATATTTTGTGCATCAAGTGGTGATGCATCAATAAGCCTAATCAATCCAATTCTTGCGTTAATAATTATCTCATCTGTTCTACGTATGGTTTCAAAGCATTTTTCTATATAATCCCAGTGATCATTCATATATTGGTAAATTTTAAATGATGTTTTGTCGTCTAATTTATATCGTTTTTTTAAATGCGCAAAAAACTCTTCTATAGATGTCTCATCGTTATCTAATCTATTTTTTATATATTTTTTGAGTTTTACAGGATCTACCTCATAATTTGCACCTACAACCTTTGAGTATTCAAGGTCTTCAATTGGTATGAGTTTATCAAATCTAAATATTCCTTCAAATCTATTAGTTTTTTTAAATTTCCCATGCACCATTAGAATGAGATCTAATAATAAATGCATATTTTCGCCTTGTATTCCGGCATCAAAGGTTTTTTCTATAGCAATCTCCTCTTTACTCTCTAACGCCTCTCGTAAATCTTCCTCATCCTCAGTAGCCTTATCAAACTCTATTTGTAGATACTCGCTTATTTTTTCTCGAAATTTTTCTTTAACCTCATCTTCCGATGTACTATCTTGAAAATTTACAAATTTTTTTGCCCAAGCATATACTGCTACTGGATTACTATACATTGTTGTTAATGCGTTTCTTCGCTGCCTCCCATCCAGCAAATACTTTTTCCCTTGTTTTCCCATTTCATTTACAATAATTACGCCAATGGGATATCCCTTAAAAACACTTATGCATAGTTTGAAATTATCATTATCTTTCCAACTTGCCTTTCTTTGAAATCTTGGCAAATCAATTTTATTGTTAATAAAGTAACTAGTTGTGTTTTCTGATATTCCAAATGCCATTCTATTTTCCCTCATTTAATCAGTATATGATTCTATTTGCAAAATATGCAAAATCATATTCTGGTGTCTTTTGAAATTCTTAACTGTTCGCTCTTGTCTCATTTGAATAAAATACATAGTTGTAATTATATCAAACACAACTAATTCCTGCAACTTGTTTCAAATGCAAAAGACTAACAGAATAAATCCATTGGTTTTTTAGTCAACTTTCCGTCAATTCTCACTATTTAAGTGTAAATTGGGTGTAAAAAATCTCTTCTTTGCAATCGCAAACCCTTAATTTTACTGATATTACTTATCCAACGACTTCATCGTCGGGGTTGCAGGAATATCCCTTTCGGAAAGTCTGTGGTTCTCTTCAAATCCCTGTTTTTCAAGGTTTCCATCCTATCTCCCTAATCCGTTTCCCGCTTTAAATCTTTATAAATCTTCTCACGATTGGTACAAGATAAGATTGGTGCAGAATCTTCTATGCTTCTCCTGCTTGCTTTAAACATAACTCTACCAGATTCTGCGAAATGTATATGCCATTTTCCACCATCTGCTGTAGTATGGGTTTCAATTCATCAATGTAGCATTTTTGTTTTGCTTTTATCAAGACTCCCAAGGTTCCTGTCACCGGCAGCCCCAAATACTTTGCATGTTTCTTGGCATTCGCATCATCTATAATAACCACATCTGCCACAATTTCTTTCGCTAAAATCATTACTTCTACTTCTCCATCGTGCAGCTGCGTTTTATACATAGCTTTTGCCATCTGGTTTTTGATTTTATCCACTCGAATCCAGTTAAATGCCCCATCTACTGCTTTCTTGCAAATTGATTCTTCCTTTGCCGACAATTCTCTATATACTGCTTCCGGAATTATAATCTCTCCATACAGTCTCCTTAAGAGTTCCAATTGTCCTACATGACTTAACGCTATCAACGGTGTCGTATTTACTACCACCTTACGCATTGGCTAATTCCTCCAGAAATTCATTTTCTGAAGCAAAGGAGAATATTGAAACACCATTCGTTCCAAGATACTGTACAAATTCCTCTTTCGTCATCTCTGCAACACTGGCGCAATATCCCAATGATACTTTTTTGTTCTTGTATAAATCCATTGCCAGCATTTTTTTCATATAATCAGCAAAATCGTTCCTGTCCTCGTGAAGGTCTAACAGTATCTCTTCCGGAATATTTATTGATACAACACACATAATCGACACCTCCAAAATAAAAAGCAATCTCCTAATGCATCTCCGCTGCTGTGCAATCCTTATTTATATCATACCTCTTCAACTGTTATCTGTGCAATCAATTTTTAAAAAGACGAAAAGGATTAATCCTTCTCGTCTTTCTCTCTCATGTAAAAATAACATATAACTCCGATTTCGGAAGATTCACTTTCCTGCTCAACCCAGCATAAACACTGGATTTTACTTATCCAAACTCTTCATCGTCGGGAACAACAGCACATCCCGTATCGCCGGTGAATTTGTAAGCAGCATCACCAGCCTGTCAATCCCGTACCCGATTCCGCCGGTAGGCGGCATTCCGATTTCCAACGCATTCAGGAAATCCTCGTCTGTCGTGTTCGCCTCTTCATCACCTGCCGCCAGCGCCGCTTCCTGCGCCTTAAAACGCTCCCGCTGGTCGATGGGGTCATTGAGCTCCGAATAGGCGTTGCACATTTCACGTCCGGTGATAAACAGCTCGAAACGCTCCACGTAATCCGGCTTATCCGGCTTCCTCTTGGTAAGGGGTGAAATTTCAACCGGGTGATCCATAACAAAGGTGGGCTGAACCAGATGCTCTTCCACAAACTCCTCAAAGAATAAACTCAGAATATCGCCCTTGGTATGGCGCTCCTCGTAATGAACCTCCTTCTCATCGGCAAGCTTCTTTGCCGTCGCTGTGTCCGGCACTTGGTCAAAATCAATGCCGGTATATTTCTTGACTGCATCAATCATGGTCAAACGTTCAAAAGGCTTACCTAGGTCAATCATATCCTCTCCGTAAGGAACCGTGGTTGTCCCACATACTTCCTGCGCCACATAGCGGAACATGTTCTCGGTCAGATCCATCATTCCATTGTAATCGGTGTACGCCTGATAAAGCTCCATCAGGGTAAATTCCGGATTATGTCTGGTGTCCAGTCCCTCGTTCCGGAACACACGTCCAATCTCATAGACGCGCTCCAATCCGCCCACGATTAATCTTTTTAAATACAATTCCAGAGAAATCCGCAGCTTCACATCTTCATCCAAAGCATTAAAATGGGTCTCAAAGGGTCTTGCCGCGGCACCGCCCGCGTTGGATACCAGCATAGGCGTCTCAACTTCCATAAAGCCCTGATTGTCCAAATATCTTCGGATAGCGGAGATAATCTTCGACCTTTTTACAAAGGTTTCCTTTACCTCCTCATTCATGATCAAATCCGTATACCGCTGGCGGTAGCGGATGTCCGTGTTCGTCAGTCCATGATACTTTTCCGGCAGAATCTGCAGGCTCTTAGAAAGCAGGGTAATCTCGGAAGCATGGATGGAAATTTCCTCTGTCTTCGTCTTAAACACGGTTCCAACGATGCCTACAATATCTCCCACGTCAAATTTTTTGAAATCGGCATAAGGCTCCTCCCCCACGCTGTCTCTTGCCACATAGGACTGGATATTTCCCTTAAGATCCTGAATATTACAGAAGGATGCCTTTCCCATCACGCGCTTCTGCATGATGCGCCCCGCAACCGATACGGTCTGTCCTTCCATCTGTTCATAGTTTTCTTTAATGTCCCTGCTGTGCGCCGTCACATCGTATTTGGTAATCCGAAAGGGATCCTTTCCCGCCTCCTGCAAAGCGGCAAGCTTCTCTCTTTTGATCTTAAGAAGCTGGTTGACATCCTGCTCCTGCTGTACCTTATTATTTTGCGATTGATTATTCTGTTGTGCTGCCACGTCATACACTCCTTATCAATTGGATCTCTGAATCTCCAAAACTTCATAGCAGATTACACCTGCCTGTGTCTCAATTTCAACGATCTCACCGCATCTTGCGCCAATCAGCGCTTTCCCTACGGGAGATTCATTTGAGATTTTGCCTTTCAGGCTGTTTGCCTCTGTAGAACCTACGATCTTATACTCTAAATCTTCATTATATTCCAAGTCACGAATCTTGACGCAGCATCCAATGTTAATCTTGTCGAGATCCACCTCGTCCTCAACAACAACCTCAGCGTTCTTTAAGATCTTTTCCAGCTCATCAATCCTCGCCTCAATATCACGCTGTTCATCCTTTGCCGCATCATACTCTGCGTTTTCGGACAGGTCTCCCTGCTCCCGCGCCTCTTTAATTTTCTGTGCAACCTCTTGCCTTTTTACCACCTTAAGTTCATGAAGCTCATCTTCGTATTTGCGAAGCCCTTCATAGGTAAGTATGTTCTTCTTCTCTTCCATTGCCTTTCGCCTTTCCACACATTATTATTCCGTTGTCACCCCGGAAATACTCCTATAGTTAACGACATTAATAATTGCCATTTTAGTCTTGCAAAAGCTTGCACATATGGCTTTTGCAAGACTAAAATGAGCAATTAGTTATATCGTTTACTATGATTAACTTCCGTGATTATAACCATTTTTTGCTGTAGTGTCAAGAAATTTCCACGCCCCGCTCCGGCTGACTGATTTCTCCGTCCCCGCTCCCTTTTCCATTTCCGAATCCCGATCTTTTTCCTCCCGCAGATCCAGCCACACCATTTCCGGATCCGGCGCCGCGCTTTCGGTCAAAACCAATCCAAATTCCTGATATAATTCCTCCTTAAGCCGGTATGTGTTTTCACTTTCCGCGCCGTAAATCACTGCTTTCCGGATTCTGGAAAGATAGGGGCAGAGGAGCTGCATCATCTGTTCCACATAAAAACCGCCTTCTTCCGGAAGGGAAAGGCAGATTTCATGAAAAGGGCGCCGCTGGTAAAGGCAGACTGCCATAATTTCTATCGGCAGGCTTCCCCGTTCCCCGGTAAGCTCCGGATTTAAAATCTGCTCCCGGCATCCGAACTGTCCGGCAGCCCGCTTTGCGGTTTTGTCCAAAATTTTTTCTGCGGTCTCCCTTTTCCAGGCTTTTTCCGTAAAAAGCTTTTTTTCAAGCTGAGGCAGACACGCCGAATAAATCCAAAGTCCGGCTGTCACATTTCTCCCTTCCCAAAAAAGATACGGAAATTTCCGTCCCGACTTTTGAATCGGAAGCCCATCGCGGAGAAGCTCCCTTTTCTTTCCCGATTTTCCTTTTGCAACTGCGGCATAAAAAATGTTCTTTTCTTCCTTTTCCATAGGAAAGGATATGCAGGCCGACTGCTCCCTATTCCGAAAAAATATTTTGAATCGTCTACTTTCTATTCTGGAAAAATATTTTGAATCGTCTGCTTTCTATTCCGAAAAAATATTTTGAACCGTTTGCTCCCTATTCCGGAAAAATTTTTTGAACCGTCTCCTCAAGTTCTAAGAAGGATTCTGTGGTGTTAATCTCTCTTCGGAGCGCCGCCGAATGGGGATACCCGGCGGTATACCACGCAATGTGCTTGCGCATTTCGCGCACTGCGGTATATTCCCCCTTGTACTCCAATTCCATCCTTGCGTGGCGCAAAATGGTTTCCCGGACTTCCTTATCGGTTTTAGGCGGAGCCTTTCTGCCGTTTTTCAGGTAATATGCCGCCTCACCAAAAATCCACGGATTTCCTCTTGCCGCCCTGCCAATCATAATCCCGTCGCATCCGGTTTCTATAAGCATTGCCTTTGCCGAAACGCCATCTGTTATATCCCCGTTGCCGATTACCGGAATGCTTACCGCCTCTTTTACCTGCCTGATAATATCCCAGTCCGCCGTTCCCGTATAGTATTGTTCCCTCGTCCTTCCGTGCACCGCAACCGCCGACGCACCGCTTCCCTCTGCAATTTTGGCGATTTCCACCGCGTTAGCCGTCTCCTCCGAAAAGCCCTTCCTAATCTTGACCGTGACCGGCTTCCGGATTGCTTTTACGGTCTGCGCAATAATCTTTTCCACCAGCTTAGGATTTTTCATAAGGGCTGAGCCCTCCCCGTTGTTGACCACTTTGGGAACCGGGCACCCCATATTAATATCCAGAATATCAAAAGGTCTGTCCTCAATCCTTTTTGCCATTTCGCTTATTATCTCCGGATCTGAGCCAAAAAGCTGCAAAGAGACCGGTCCCTCATCCGGATGAATCTCCAATAATTCCTGGGTATTCCGATTATTATAATAAATTGCCTTGGCACTTACCATCTCCATGCACGCCAGCCCGGCACCCTTTTCCCTGCAAAGCAAACGAAATGGCAGGTCACTCACGCCTGCCATGGGAGCCAATATCAGTTGATTGTCAAGAACCACATTTCCAATCTGCATGCGTCTTGAATCTCCTTTCGTATTCTGCCATTCCTATCCTCTTAAATGCTTTTACATACTTTTAAATACTTTTAAATACTCTTACATACTTTTATACTCTTAAATACTCTTACATACTCTTACATACTTTTAAATACTCTTAAACAGTCTTTTAAGCAATCCATTTAAGCATCCTCTAACAGGCTGCCCGGATCCTCATGAAGAATAAACACCCGGTAATACAGGTTTAAGGATTCAAACATTTCCTGCCGTCTCCGGCGCACTTCTCCCACCAGAAGCCCGCTTCCAATCTCGTCATAAAGAAAATCGTCCTCCGCATATTCCGTGCGCATGGACACATTTCCGTCCTTTTCAAATTCGATGGTAAAAATTCCCCCTGCCTCTTCGGTAAAAAGCACGCAGATGATATGAAGCTCCTCTTTGATGGAATCCGGTATCCCTGCAAATTTTTCGTTGAAATAATATTTCTTTTCGTAGGCATTGGCTCCGCAAAGCACAATCTTCTCTTCCTCTGTCTCCCTGCTCATTGTTCCGCCTCCGTCAAAGGCGGCTACAGAGTAGCCGCCATCACTGCCTTAATCGTATGCATTCTGTTTTCCGCCTCGTCAAACACCACGGACTGGGACGACTCAAACACCTCGTCCGTCACTTCCATCTCCCCGATTCCAAACCGGTCCTTCATCTCTTTTCCGATGGTAGTCTTCAAGTCATGAAACGCCGGCAGGCAGTGCATGAAAATGGCATCTTTCCCTGCGTTTGCCATCACCTCTGCATTCACCTGATAAGGCAGGAGCTCTTTAATCCTCTCTTCCCAAACCTCCGCCGGTTCTCCCATGGATACCCACACATCGGTGTAAATTACGTCAGCGCCTTTGGTTCCTTCCGTCACGTCTTCGGTAAGAGTGATTGTTCCGCCGCTCTGCCGTGCAATTTCCCGGCACTGGCTCACCAGCGCGTCATTAGGAAAGTATTTGGACGTGGTACATGCGGTAAAATGCATTCCCAGCTTTGCACATGCCACCATCAGGGAATTTCCCATATTATAACGGGCATCTCCCATATAAGTCATCTTAACGCCCTTAATTCTTCCCAGCTTTTCTTTGATGGTGAGTATATCCGCCAGCATCTGAGTGGGATGAAATTCATTGGTCAATCCATTCCAAACCGGAACGCCCGCATATCTTGCCAGCTCCTCCACAATCTCCTGCTCAAAACCGCGGTACTCAATTCCCTCGTACATGCTTCCCAGCACCCTTGCCGTGTCCGCAATGCTCTCCTTTTTGCCAATCTGAGAACCGGAAGGTTCCAAGTACGTGGTTCCTATCCCCAGATCATGAGCCGCCACCTCAAAGGAGCATCTGGTTCTGGTGCTGGTCTTTTCAAAAATCAGGGCAACGTTCTTCCCACGGTGCATATCCTGCGTCAAAATCCCTTTTTTCTTTTTATCCTTAAGCTCCGCCGCCAAATCCACCAGATACAAAATCTCCTCCGGCGTAAAATCAAGAAGCTTCAAAAAATTTCTGCCTTTTAAATCCATAAGTTCTCCTCTGTCAAATCCTTATTTGTCGCTCATCAGTTCCTTTACGGATGCCGCAAGACCTGCAAGCCCCTGAATCTCAGAAGGAATGATAATCTTAGTAGCCTTGCCGTCCGCCGCCTTCTCAAATGCTTCCAGACTCTTAATGCGGAGCACGGACTCATCGGCGCCTGCCTCACGAATCATCCGGATACCGTCTGCAGTTGCCTGCTGCACCTTTAAGATTGCTTCTGCTTCACCTTCCGCCTCGCGAATCATTTTTTCCTTCTGCGCTTCCGCACGGAGGATTGCAGACTGCTTTTCAGCCTCCGCCTCAAGTATCGCCGCCGCCTTCTTGCCTTCTGCAACGGTTACGCTTGCTTTCTTTTCGCCCTCTGCACGGGTAACTGCTTCACGTCTTTCACGCTCCGCCTTCATCTGTCTTTCCATAGCGTTCTGAATCTCCGCAGGCGGAATGATGTTCTTAAGCTCCACGCGGTTTACCTTGATGCCCCAAGGGTCGGTTGCCTCGTCAAGAGACGCTCTCATCTTAGTGTTAATCGTCTCTCTGGATGTAAGCGTCTGATCCAGTTCCAAATCACCGATGATATTACGGAGAGTGGTCGCCGTCAGATTTTCAATCGCCATAATCGGGTTTTCAACGCCGTACGCAAACATCTTCGGGTCTGTAATCTGGAAAAACACAACCGTGTCAATCCGCATGGTTACATTATCCTTGGTGATTACCGGCTGAGGCGCAAAATCAACAACCTGCTCCTTTAAGTTAATCTTCTTTGCAACCTTGTCAAAGATAGGCAGCTTGATATGAAGCCCTACGGACCACGTCCCCTGATAGGCTCCCAGTCTTTCCACCACATACGCATATGCCTGAGGCACAATCTTTACGCAGGATGCCGCGACAACAAGCAGCAAAATGATTATGATCACTACAACAACAAAATATCCCATCTGAAACCTCTTCTTTCCGGGGCTTCCCCCTATAAAATTTATTTCTTTTCTTCTACCATCAGTTTCACTCCGCTGATTGCGCGGATAATCACTACGCTCCCTACCGGCAGGGTGATTCCCTCCTCTGTAGTCCGCGCCGTCCATTCCTGTCCTCCCACGGTTACCTGACCGATGCCCTGCATATTGTCAATCTCACTGATCACGATTGCCTGCTTGCCTACCAGCCCTTCCGCGTTGGTCTTTACCCGGTCCTTATTAAAATATTTTACCGCAATCGGGCGCGTAAAATACAAAAGCACCAGAGATACCACTGCAAAAGCCGCAATCTGCAGCCAAAGCGGAGCTCCAATGGCGGAAATCACCGCCGCCACCAGCGCGCCTCCCGCAAACCAGATTGTGGTAAGTCCCATGGATATGATCTCAATAACAATACAGACAACAAAAATAATAAGCCAGATCGTTGTCATATTCATACGAAACCTCCTTATCTCTTCCATGATATATGAAAATGTATGTGCTTTCATATTAGGAAACTGTCAATGTATATTTTACTACACAAAAGGAAAGGAAGCAACGGATAAAAAATGGAATGAGGGGATTAAGTTCCGGTTTAGTTTGATTAGGCGCATTATCAAAACGACCACTCGTATCAAGAATAACTTCTACGTCGCCCCACTCTCGTTCACTAAAAAGCGCAGCAGTACTTGGTGAGGTATTTTCGAACCTAGTACTGCTGTGCTTTTTAGTGAGCGAGAGCGAGGCGAGCACCATGCATGGTGCGTAGAAATAAATCTCCATACAAGCGTCCGTTTTCTAAACTCCCTTTACCACATTAAACCGAAATTTTCCTACCCAAACACTTTAATCAAGACATTCTGTCCATACCTTCCCCACTTCTTTTTCCCAAAAATAAACCTGAATATACTTCCCCAAAACCCACTGGAAATAAGCAGGCTGATCATGCTGATAATCATTTACAACACCATAATCAAACTCCCCGCTCCGATCAATATGCATCCGACAAGTGATTTGACGGTAAATTCTTCATGCAAAAATACAAACGCCAATATCAGTGTCAGGACGACGCTTAATTTATCAATAGGCACAACCTTAGATGCATCTCCCATCTGCAATGCTTTATAATAGCACAACCAGGAAGCCCCTGTTGCAATGCCCGACAAGATTAAGAAAATCCAGCTTTTTCTGCTGATTCCTGCTAATCCGCTTTGGGCATGTGTCAAAAAGACCATTCCCCACGCCATAGCAACCACCACAACCGTCCTTATTGCAGTTGCAAGATTTGAGTTTACGCCGTCAATGCCGATTTTAGCCAGTATTGATGTGAGAGCGGCAAATACCGCCGATAATATTGCAAATAAAAACCACATGATGTTTGACCTCCACATTATTTTTGGTTCATTCTTTTTAATTCATTATTCCTGCTGGTTGCTGCCTGCTCCCTTTGCACAAGCATAAATTCTTTTTAAACAGCTCTCATCTGTCTCTCCATGAAAGTCATTCCCAAGCAATCCCGAAAAAACAAGCAAGCGAATTATGAATTTCTACTGCAATATCCTTCGCCAGGTTAACCGGAACTGCATTTCCTACCTGCTTATACTGCGACGAAACATTTCCGCAAAATTCCCATTCATCTGGAAATGTTTGGCATCTGGCATTTTCCCGTATAGTGAACGGTCGTGCCTCTAATGGATGACAGCGCTCCGTTTGCTTTTGAGAGGGCGAGGTCAATACTGCCAGCGAGGGCTCGTCTAAACTCATTCTCCGCAAAATTCCAGTCCGTCCCCCTTCCATATTCCAACAGCTTTTCATATATTCCTTGGCTATCTGCGGATCTATATCCCGCCAATATCCACCTGCCGGAACTAATTCAAATATTTTTCTTTTCTTTTCTCCGTAAGGAATGCAGGGACTGTCCGGACAGTCAAATAAAACATCTCTCAAGACAGGTTTATAATCATGAGGGCATGGAAATACATATTCTATTTTATCTGTCAAGTCATTTCTAATTCCTATTGTAATCAGACGTTCCCTCTTTTGCGGAACTCCGTAATCCCACGCATTTAATATCTTTTTATCAATTGTATATCCTGCCTTTGTAAAAATATTCAACATGGTTCGATATGTATTTCCATGGTCATGGGTAAGCAGCCCTCTGACATTTTCAAATAAAAACATCTTTGGCTGCAGCTTTTGCAAAAATAACGCATAATGATAAAAAAGCGTTCCTCTGGCATCCTCCAGACCAAGCCTTTTGCCTGCATAGGAAAACGCCTGGCAGGGCGCTCCCCCTGAAAGCAAATCCAATTCCCCTTTTTTTAAATGAAAATATTCTTCTAAATCTAAACAAGAAATATTAGCAATATCATCATTAATGACATTCCAATCAGGTCTGTTCCGCTTCAATGTATCTGCCGCATCTTTATCAAATTCAATCAATCCAAGCGTTTCAAATCCTGCCTTTTCAATTCCTAATGCAAGTCCGCCGGCTCCTGCAAATAATTCAATTGTATAAAACATAATGCTACCTCTTCTTTGTTATGTCGTTCACTATATATGCTAACACATTATGTGTCCAATTATCCGGACACATTAAATAATTTCTTTCATTATGCCAAATCACGCTGACTTTTTCAATCATTTTCAATTTTCTCCTCTGAACAATTTTGGCATCAAAAAGGAACAGTCCCCGCCGCTAAACGAAAGCCTGTTCCTTTCTTTATCACAGTCAAAATTTATCCGAATTTACCAGAATACGTGGTCTCCCAGCACATATCCTTCTCTTTTACCGGCACGTCTAAAGTGGGTGGCGCCTCCTACCGTAGTCTCACCGTTAATTGCCGCCTGCGCCGCCTGTAAGCAGAGTTCCGGGACATTTCCCTCATACACTCTTGCTACCTTTCCGGTCATAGCAGGGGTAAACTGCCCGGAAGCGTAAATAACTGAATGAATGGTGTTGGGATAAGCGCCGCTTCTCACACGGTTCATAACCACTGCGCCTACGCCCAGCATTCCCTCGTAGGATTGATTTCCCGCTTCGCAATAAATCAGCGCTCCCAAAAGCCGAAGCTCATCCGCATCAGCCGCCACCGCGCCGCGATTTGCCTTCCGCTTACGCTCCGCCTCCTCACGCTCGCGAATGCGGATCACGTCCATCGTTTCCCCTTCATCAATATGAAACCTCACATTGATGTAATCCGTATTGACATAGCCGATTTCCTCGTTGTACTCAACGCTGATCCACTTATCATCCACTGTTTCAATAAATTCTACGGAGTCCTCGTAAGCCAAAAGACCATAAATGTCCGCGTCTGTGTTCGGCTCCATCCGGACGCGGACTGCCCCCACATCCAATGTGACAATCCAGTTTCCCACATCCTCCGCCATCTCTTTTGCCTCTTCTCCAAAAAGAAGATACTCGTCCTTTGCCCAGCCGACCACATTGCCGGACTGGATCTTGGTCCAGCCATCCTTCTGGTCAAGGATTCTGCCTCCGCAGTCCTTGTATAAAAGCCCGACTTTTTCAGACTCTTCGCTTGCTTCTGCACGGATGTTCAGAGCATTCTGCACATTTGCCATCGTCAGCTCCTCCTCCATCCGTTCCCGCTCCGCTTCAAATTTCTCATTAATGTTCAAGTTCAAATTTGACTGCTCTTCTGCATCTACACTGGTGTTACTGCTGTCACTGGTGAACACGTTAGGATCTAATACCTCGGCAATCCCTGTGCTGGGAAAATCGTAGCTTTCCCTTTCACCTGCCTGAACGGTTATTTCCTCTGCCGAAAACAGAAGCGGACCTAACAAAAATCCCGCAGTCATCACCAGCAGCCTATTTCTCCGGTTCATTTTACTACCTCCATATGCATCGCTGCGTCCGCAGACTCGAAAGCCTTACGCCATTTTTAAGGGCAGACTCGAAAGCCTCCGGCTTTCTCGTTTGCTTCGCTCGTCATATACAGAAAGAGAATCCTGCTCATGCAAGCATGGCAGGCTCCTCTTTCTGTATATGACTCTGCCCTTAAAAATGTTACAACTTTATTACATTAAGTATGGGCATAATATTAGCAAAACATACCAGTTTTGTCAAGTTTCGGCTGATTGTATGGAAATTGTTGACTTTTCCGTCCAAATTTTTCCAGATATATTACGAATATTTTACATTCTTTTGGATTTTTCGACACAGGCTTCCACGGCGTCCATAACCCCGGCGCGGAGTCCCATCTCCTCCAAAATCTGGACGCCCTCTATGGTGGTTCCTCCGGGCGAGCATACCATGTCCTTCAGTTCTCCCGGGTGTTTTCCGGTTTCCAGCATCAGTTTTGCGCTTCCCATCACAGTCTGGGCGGCAAAACGGTACGCCTGCGCCCTCGGCATTCCTGCTTTCACTGCACCGTCCGCCAATGCTTCCAAAAACAGAAATACAAACGCGGGAGAGCTTCCGCTGACTCCGCCCACCGCATCCATGAGGCGTTCGGGAACCTCCTCCGCAATGCCGAAGCTTTCAATATATTTCATGCAGGTTTCCATCTCCTCATCGGTGACCTGCGCATTTCTACAGACGCCGCTGCATCCGGCGCCCACCATTGCCGGAGTGTTCGGCATACAGCGCACAAGCTTGATTGTCCGTCCAAACGCCTCCTCAATCCATGTCAGGGTTTTGCCCGCTGCAATACTGATAATCAGCGCATTTTCTTTGACATGCCCGCTTATCTGCCCTATCACTTCCGCAAGCGTCTGAGGCTTGACTGCCAAAATTAAAAGATCGGCTTCCGCCGCCACCGCGCAGTTATCCTCTGTCACTTTAATACCGTATTTGTCTCTGACCGTCTGACGGGTCTCCAGCGTTTTTGCTGATCCGATGATATTCAAAGGCGCCGCCAAGCCTCCTGTAATCATTCCGCCAATCATTGCTTTCGCCATATTTCCAAGCCCGATAAATCCGATTTTCATTTCACTTTCCATCCTTTCTGTTGTATCCTGCCGCCTGATAAAGCAGAAGCGCCGCCGCCACCGCCGCATTTAATGATTCCAAGCTTCCCTCCATAGGGATTTTAATATAAGCGTCCGCCAAATCCGCCGTCTCTTCCTTCAGCCCGTTTCCTTCATTCCCCACCAGAAACGCGCTTCCGCCCGAGTAGTCTATCCGGTCAAAATACTGCTCCCCTTTCAAATGCGCCGCATAAACCCTGATGTCATGCTTCTGCAATTCCTTCACTGCCTCTCCAAGATTCTCCCGGTAGACAAAGGGCACGCGGTATAAGGAGCCCATCGTAGAACGTATGGTTTTGGGATTATAAATATCCACGCATCCCTTGCTCAAGATCACCCCGCTCACCCCGGCTCCCTCTCCGGTTCGAATCATGGTTCCCAAATTTCCCGGATCCTGAATATCTTCCAGAATCAAAAAAAGCGGATTTCTGCCCTTTTCCCGAAAAAGGCCCAGCGCCTGCTCCAGCATGTCCTCCAAGGAATAAGAAAACTGCTCCATCACAAACAAAATCCCTTGGGGAGTCATAGTGTCCGCCGCCTTTTTCAGTGCTTCATCCGAAAGCCGCTCCGTAAAAATCCCCTGCTTTCCGCATTGTTCCAGTTTGTGAAACGCCTTTTGAAGACGGATAATCTCCGGCAGTTTCTCTTTCGTTTCCATGCTGTTTAAAAGAAGCTGATAAAAGCTTTCTCCGCAGTAGACCTCCTTAATTTTATCAAGAGGCGCCTCCTCAAACATTTTAATTCCTTCCGCCAGAAAAAGCCCTTCCCGGTTCCGTTCCCGGGTCTTTTCCCGAAGAGCCGTAAGATGCTTGATACGGCTGTTTCCTAAACTGGTAATCATGCCCTTCCCTGTCCTTTCATCTCCCATGTACCAAAAGGCGACTGTCTCTCCTTCAATCTCCCGTACGTCAAACGGCGCCGCCTCTCCTTCAATCTCTGTGCATCAAAAAGCAACTGCCTTTCCTTCATGCCCCGCGCACAAAAGGCGGCTGCCTCGTCCCCCGGACTTCTGCACCCGCCTTGTCTGCTCTTCTTATTGTGACAGTAACTTGCTGACTTGGAATTGATATTCGGGAATCTCCTTCTTCATCTGCAGGGCTTCCTCAATATCAAAATCCACGAACTCTGCGTTTTTATATCCCACTACCCGGTTGCTCTTGCCGGCACACAAAATATCCGCCGCATAAGCGCCCATAATGGAAGCATAAAAACGGTCTTTACAGGTAGGGGAACCGCCTCTCTGCATGTATCCCAGAATAGTCGCCCTGGTCTCAATGCCGGTAGCCGCCTCAATCCGCCTTGCCATGGAGGTAGAATGCCCGATTCCCTCCGCGTTGACAATGATATGATGGGTCTTGCCGAACTTGCGGTTTTTGATGATATTATTGATAATGTTCTGCTCGTTAAAATCGTACTTCTCGGGGAGCAGTATATCCTCAGCTCCGTTCGCCACGCCGCACCACAAAGCGATATATCCCGCATTTCTTCCCATAACTTCTATGATGCTGCATCTCTCATGGGAAGATGAGGTATCCCTGACCTTATCGATTGCCTGCATTGCCGTATTAATCGCAGTATCAAATCCAATGGTATAATCGGTACACGCAATGTCAAGGTCGATGGTTCCCGGTATTCCCACCGTATTAATCCCATTTCTTGCCAGCGCCTGCGCACCGCGGTAAGAACCGTCTCCTCCGATTACTACCAATCCGTCAATTTCATGTTTATTACAGATCTCAGCCGCTTTCTTTTGAACCTCTTCCAGCTTAAACTCCGGGCAGCGTGCCGTTCCAAGTATCGTACCGCCCTTTTGAATGGTATCAGAGACATCCTTCTTTTCCATGTCTACGATTTCCTCGTTGAGCAGACCCTGATAGCCCTTTTTAATGCCTTTTACCTTTACGCCGTTTCCAATCGCCTTCCGCACGACTGCACGGATTGCGGCATTCATGCCGGGAGCATCTCCGCCGCTGGTAAGCACACCTATGGTTTTAATCTCTTTTGCCATAACCGGTCACGTCCTTTCTTTGCTGTTTATTTTATACTTTTTTCGCCCTGTTTTCAATCCTTTTTCACGTCCCAGACCACTTTTATATTCTCTTCGCCGAATCTGCTGCCTAACCGGGTGAGCAAAGCCTTGTCCGCCTTGACGTTCCGGTTGGGGGGAAGCCTTTTCATTGCCTTTTGGTCCGCCAGAAAAATAATCACGCTGTCGTTTCCGTCCGAGTCGGCAGTGAGGGAAAGCAGTTCCTCCTCACTCTGCTCGTAGCTCTGTTTGTCAGGAAACTTAATCCAGAGTTTTCTGGGAATCTCATCAAACGTGGTAATCTTTTCGCAGATCAGCTTTCCATCCTTCTCATCTTCCAGAGAAACCCTTCCCCGGATAAAGACCTTATTTTCTTCCATAAGCTTTGCGCTGTACTTCTCATAATCTCTGGGAAAGACAATCACTTCCACGCTTCCTGCCAGATCCTCCACCTGCAAAAAGGACATAATCTTGTCGTTCTTGGTGTATTTAATTTTCTTTTCGGCAATCATGCCGCCGATTACCGCCGTCTGATTATCCTGCACGACGGTCGCCTGAGTCTCCTCATCCAACATAAAATCCGCCGTTGTATTGGTGATTCCCCTGCGCCAAAGCTCCTCCTGCTCTTCAAGCGGATGCCCGCTGATATAAACGCCCAGCACCTCCTTTTCAAAAGCAAGCAGCATTTCCTTGGAATACTCACCCACGTCGGGGAGCTTGACTTCAAACTCCTCCTTCTGGCTATCATCCACAATGTCAAACAGGCTCATCTGCCCCGCCAGATTGTTTTTGCGGTCATGAACGATGTGATCCATAATCTGCACATAGGCGCTCATAAACTGCTTGCGGGTTCCGGGAAGGCTGTCAAAGGCGCCCGCCTTAATGAAATTCTCAATTGCCTTGCGGTTTACATCCTTATCTGCAACTCTGGTGATAAAATCCTTAAGATTCGTATAAGGTCCTCTCTCGCCCCGCTCCTTCACCACCGCATCGATCACCGGTCTTCCCACGCTCTTAATGGCGGTAAGCGCGTAGCGGATTCCCTTTCCGTCCACCGAAAACCCGCTTTCTCCCTGATTGATATCCGGCGGAAGAATAGAAATGCCCATGTTTCGGCAGACCATAATATATTCTGCAACTTTTCCGGAATTATCGATGACAGAGGTCATCAGCGCCGCCATAAATTCCACCGGATAATAATATTTCAGATACGCCGTCTGATAAGATACCACCGCATAACACGCCGCATGAGACTTATTAAACGCGTATTTTGCAAAATCCATCATATTGTCATAAATCTGCGACGCCACCTGCTCAGGAATGCCGTTAGAAATACAGCCGGGCACGTTTTCCTGCTCATTTCCATAGACAAAATTAATCCGCTCACGCTCCATCACATCCTGCTTTTTCTTGCTCATCGCCTTGCGCACCAGATCGCTTCTGCCAAGCGTGTAACCGCCCAAATCCCGGACAATCTGCATTACCTGCTCCTGATACACGATGCACCCGTAGGTGGGGGCAAGGATAGGCTCTAACAGGGGGCTGGAATAAGTGATTGCATCGTGATTCTTTTTCCCTTTAATATATTGCGGGATAAAGTCCATGGGACCGGGACGGTACAGCGAAATCCCCGCTATAATGTCCTCAAACTTTTCCGGCTTTAATTCCTTCATAAAGCTTTTCATACCGCCGCTTTCCAGCTGGAACACGCCGTCCGTCCGGCCGGAACCGATGGATGCAAAAACCTTTTCATCGTTAAACTCAATCTTATCAATATCGATATGAACCCCTGTGTCCTTCTCAATCAGCGCCACCGCATCCCGGAGCACCGTCAGCGTCCGAAGCCCCAGAAAGTCCATCTTCAAGAGTCCCAGCTCTTCAATGGTGGTCATGGTAAACTGCGTGGTAATCGCGCCGTCAGCACCCCGGGATAAGGGAACCATCTCCTCCGCCGGTCTTGAGCAGATCACCACGCCCGCGGCGTGCATGGAGGTATGTCTGGGAAGCCCTTCCAGCCGTTTGCTCATATCGATTAAAGTGTGCACCTGTTCATCCGAATCATACTGCCTGCGGAGCTCCGGATTGATTTGAAGCGCCCGGTCTATGGTGATATTCAGTTCATTTGGTATCATTTTGGCAAGAGAATCCACGTAGGCATAAGGAAGATCCATAACCCTTCCCACATCCCGGATTACGCCTTTTGCCGCCAGCGTACCAAAGGTGACAATCTGCACTACCTTTTCCGGACCGTACTTACGGCTCACATAATCAATGACCTCTCCCCGTCTCTCATAGCAGAAGTCAATATCAATATCCGGCATGGAAACACGCTCCGGATTTAAAAACCGCTCAAACAAAAGACTATACTTAATCGGGTCAATGTTGGTAATCCGAAGGGCATAAGCCACGATGCTTCCTGCCGCCGAACCGCGCCCCGGTCCTACCATAATTCCATTGGACTTGGCGTAATTGATAAAATCCCACACAATCAGGAAATAATCCACATATCCCATGGTACGGATGACCGAAAGCTCATAATCAAGCCTTTCCTTAAAGCTCTGCCCGCTGCTTCCCGCCGGAGCGTCAATATTCTCCCCATAACGCTCCTTAAGCCCGTCATAGCACAGCTTATTCAAATACCCCCAGGAATCGTATCCCTCCGGCACATCAAACTTCGGCAGTTTGGTCACGCCAAACTCAATTTCCACATGACACCTGTCCGCAATCCTCTGAGTGTTTTCCACTGCCTCCCACGCATAAGGAAACAGCCCCTTCATCTCTTCTTCGCTTTTTACATAATATTGGCCGCCCACATAGCGCATACGGTCCTCGTCCGCAAGCTTTTTGCCTGTCTGGATACAGAGAAGAATATCATGGGGCTTGGCATCATCCGCATAAGTATAATGCACGTCGTTTGTAGCCACCAGCGGAATGTTCAGTTCTTTGCTGATCTGCAAAAGCGCCGTGTTTACCATTCTCTGCTCCGGCAGACCATGATCCTGCAGCTCCAAAAAATAATTCTCCGCCCCAAAGCAATCCCGGTATCTGACTGCCGCCTTCTTTGCCTCGTCGATAAGCCCTTTTTGGATGTACTTAGCCACTTCCCCTGCCAGGCAGGCGGAAAGGGCAATGATTCCCTCGTGATATTCCCGCAAAAGCTCCATATCCACACGGGGCTTGTAATAGTAACCTTCCGTAAATCCCCTGCTAACAATCTTCATCAGATTATCATAGCCGGTATTGTTTTCCGCAAGCAGAACAAGGTGGTAATATCGATCCTCGCCGCCTGTCAATTCTCTGTCAAAACGGGAATTAGGCGCTACATAGACCTCACATCCCAAAATGGGATTGATCCCCTCCGCCCGGCATGCTTTATAAAAATCAATCACCCCGTACATCACGCCGTGATCCGTGATTGCCGCGCTGTCCATGCCCAGCTCTTTTACCCGTTTTACGTATTCTTTTATTTTGTTGGAACCATCCAGCAGACTGTACTCTGTGTGGACGTGAAGATGTGTAAATGCCATTTGTGTGGTCTCCGTGGTATTTTTGACTATATACAACTGAAAGCTGCCCGGCGTCTGCATGACGGTTCATGCCTGCACGTCCATCATGTCACGCCGGACGGACTTTCATTCATTATTGTACCACGCTCTTTTGCTATTCCGCAAGCTATCTGTTCATCTGACGCACTATTTCCTTTCCCTTCAGCAGGCAGTCAAAGCATCTGCATCCTTACAAATTCCGCAAACCTAGGCAAAATAAAGGATACTTCCCCATACTTGCGCGTATCCAAAATGCCCTTCCGTTTTAATCGGTCTCTGTACACTGCAAACTGCTCCGATTTCAGTCCTGCTCCGTCCCGGATTTTTTTCACCTTTGTTTCTTTATTTACAGCCATCTCAACCAATATTTTTCTATCTAACCCTGAGAGCTCCGACCAGATTTTTCCGTATACATATTCTTCAAGATACTGGTCATACTCGGGAAGAATCTCTTCTATCCTTTCCACATCCTTATTTTCCCACATAAGATAACCTAATACCTGAAATGCAAACGGGTATCCTCCAGTTAATCCGGTCATTTCTTCCGCCTTTTCCATATCCAGCCCAAAAATATCCATATATTTTTTTCTGACCGCAGTATAGTTCAACGGCTCAAGCACTATCTTAGGCGCTCCGTATAAAAAAGTAAGCGAATTTTCATTTTGCAAATCATGAATATTTTCATAAAGACCCGTCATCAATAGAAATATAGTATAATCCTGCCGTAAAAAAATCTGAAAAGAGCTTGCAAATATTCTGATATATTCACAGTTTGTCACTTCATCAATGGTGATGAGCAATCTCTTGTCTCTTTTCTGAATTTCGCCCAGCATTCGTTCAATTGCATTTTCCATATCCACAACAGGAACCGCATTTTCCAGTGATACCCCCAGCCCAAGCGCCGAAAAGTCCAGCTTTGCCTGAACAAAATACGGATGCATTTCCGGCAGGCTGTATAATTTAGCAGCCAAGCTTTGAAGAAGGTCTCTGGTCGGATTTAACTCCACCACAATCCAGCTTTCATCCTTCCTTATCTCATCGGCAATACCAGTCATCATGACGGTTTTCCCGGATCCTCTGACACCTGTAAGCATATAAATCTGGTTTGGCGGCTCCTGCGCTGTAAAATTTTCAATAATCTCATTTGTCTGAGCAATACGCGATATATATTGCAGCGGCTTTTTCCCAAAAGATAGTGTAAATGGATTATTCATGACGACACCTCTTTTATAACCTTTTATAACTTTTCTTTTGTTTTATAAGTTTTTATAACTTTGAGATTTATATAACTTTTTATAACTTTGCGTCAAGCCAAACGTCAACGCTTTAGCCGCTGCTTTTCGTCTAATCGTAACAATTCAGCCTGCCAAGCCGACAGCTTTCCTCGTCCAGCTCAAGCGCCCTTTCAAGCAGGCTGATTTGTTCTCTGCGAAGTTCCGGCGTGTCCACGCCAAAAGCATTTACCGTATTATAGGTAACCGCACAGGCAGATAAACGGCTCACCTTTTCCCTGAAAGCGGTAAACATCTCCGCGATTGCCTGACAGTTCTCCGCTATTTGAGTCAAATGTTCACTCTCCTTTTCCGTAATCAGATAACTGCCTGCACGCAGATAGGAAGCCGCCACACGCCGTGAATCGATAAGGCTGCACAGCATATTGTCATTCACGCTCATCCGCCTTAAAACGCCTTCCCTATCCCTTTCAAGCGCAAAGTCCTCCTCCTGCGAAAGCCCTTTTATCCACGCCCTGTAAGCATCTTTTCCCTGATAATATCCTCCGGATTTCCCTGCGTAAAAGGAATCGGCAAATATAGCCAGAGAATTTTTTAACGCATCAAGCGGTGACAGCGCATCCACTTTTTCTCCAAAATGAATGATGCAGAACGGCCAGAAATCACTGAACAGATACCCTTCGTTCTCATCAAAAACCAGCCGTTTGTCCTCCGGGTTCGGATAGTTTTCCTGCTCTAAATCCTCAAAAACCTCTTTATCAAAATAAGTCCTGCACAAAAACCGGTCACCATGGTCGGTATAACCCGTTATGATTCCCCATTCCGGCGCAACCCGCAGATTGATTGCCAACACCGGTCTGCCCTTTTGAATATCTTCCATAATTGACTGGCGTTCCGCTTTCCTTTCCTGCTTTTCCAATCGGTCTGCGGTGCGGAAGGAGTATCCGACGGCCTTGCAGAGCGGCGCGGCATAATCATAGGCCACAAGGGCATCCGTACAGCTGAAATCCCACGCCTCGGCAAAGCATATCCGATAGCACGCTCCGCTCATCCCCATAATCTGGTGATACGCATAAACCTCACCCATATAGTTCAGCGCCACGCAAAGCGCGCCCGCCCACGGGCATTCCATGCCTGATCCCCAATATAACCGGGGTATATTTTTTAATATGCATTTTGAATCATCACGGAGCAAAAGCTGTGTACGATGATTTCCATAATAAATAGTCTTGTTTTCCGGACAGCTGAGCACATGAATCCCATCGGCGTTCAAATAAATTAACGTCAGGTATTCTATGTCATCACTGGCAGTACTGCTGGGAAATGTCTCATGATTCACCACAATTTTATCCCATTTAAAATATTCGTAGTGCTCCATTTTCTGCATAGCAGAAGAATATTCCTTCTCATTTCCATAGTAAGCTCCCATGACGCAAAACGGCTTTTCTCCGGTAAATCCCACGCTGTCCTTATTCAGCGCCAGATTATCATTTTGCAGTGCATAGGCAAAGAAAATTCCTTTGGACGTTTGAAACTTCACGGTCAAAATCTTCAACCGGTCGCTTTCAATCGAAGCCCCGATAAATGGTGTATTTACATAAATATTAAGCTCATTTCCACGCACCAAATCATTTACGAAGCGTGTCACGGGTACCTGTGTCTGCCCGTCCGTATATACTGCTTCAAGAATAAAAAGCTCTTTTGGACACAGCAGACTGTCGATACTGCAGTTAAGCGCCTCTGCCAATGCCGGAAGAACCGCTGTCTCAGGCAGGCATTTGGCATTCTCCCATTTTGACACTGCCTGCGGGCTTACCAACAGCCGTTCCGCAAGCTCCTCCCCCGTATACCCCCGCTCTTTCCGCAGAGATGCAATCTGCTTTCCAATTCTTTTCAAATCTGTCATATTCCTGTTACCTCCCAAATTTTTCAGCGCTGTAGCTGTATTGTAGGGGAACTGGAACGAAATTACCATACACTCTGCTTTAAAAGGAAAAAATAAAAATCAACCTGTGGTTGAAATGCCTTTACATTCTCAGCTCCTTTGATTGATATTATTATACATTTTTTATGATTATTTTTCACTAGTTTATGTACAATATATTGTAATACTCCTTGACTACGCAGTCAAATACCCCGTAGCAAGCTGACGGGGCATCAAACTTGTAACGCAGCAAG
>JAMPGL010000050.1 GCA_023663945.1 Lachnospiraceae bacterium
TGTGCTTTTTAGTGAGCGAGAGCGTGGCGACGTAGAAATAAATCTCCATACAAGCATCCGTTTTCTAAACTCCCTTTACCACATTAAACCAAAACTTACATCCCCCAAATCGTATCCACAATCTCCATCCTCCCCACTCTTTTCGCCGGTTCCCACACCGCAAGCCCCAAGGAACAAAGCACTACCGCCACAATCACACAAAGCGGCACAACCGGGAAATGCCACTCCGTCCCCCACCGAAAAGTAACCAGCTTATCAAAACAGAACCAATTGAAGGGAATCCCTGCCGCACACCCAAGAAGCACGCCCCATATCCCGTAGGCAGCCGCTTCCGATGCCACCATTTTAAGGCACTGTCCGACTTCCATCCCTACAGCGCGCATTGCCCCATACTCACGCATTCGGGCAGAAACGCTCATTGCAATGCTGTTTATAATATGAAATGCACAGATAAGGGCTATCACCCCAAGGAACCCATACACAAAAAGCTGGAAAGAGTACATAGCGCCTCTCACCTCGGCATTGCTAAGCCGGCTGTCGGAAAAAGAACTATTTTCTCCGCTTAAGGCGCGGATTTCTGACACCGTCTGATCATCGGCATTCCGCTCTAACTGCACATCAATAATCGTGTAATCCCTTTTCCCGGTCAGGCTCTCAAAGGTTTTTTCCGAACAGATCAGAATTTCTTCCCCGTCAGATGAGTTAAACGGACAATCGCTTAATATTCCCGAAACCGTCAAATGCCTTTCTCCTTCCCCTGCATTCAACAGGACATCGCCGCCCTCTGCCAGAGAATTTTCGCCGTGATAAACCGCCAAAATTCCTTCTCCTTCCATGACCTCTGCAAGTAGCTGTTCCTTTTCTCTGCGTGACATTTTCCCATGGGATGCCTCGCCGCCGTCTTTTTGATTTCCTGCCGAAACCAAGGAGTCTTCCGCCCAGCCAAACTGGCAGTCCTCATAAGAAAGCAGAAAAGCTTGTCTGGCGCCATCCGGCGTCTGAATCGTCAGGTCATACGCAAGGCTCCTTCCGTACACACGCTTTACCCCGTCCACTTCCGTCAGTTTTCCCGCCAGCGTCCTGTCGATGGAACAGCTGTTATCCGGACTGATAATAGAAAGATCCGGCGCATAAGGCTTTAAAGGATTAACCGCATGTTTCATAAAATCAACCGCCGTTGAAAAAGATAAAAACAAGATAATGCTGAACGCAAAGGAACAGCTCATTAAAATGAAATTCTTCCGGCTTCCCAGCGCATGATGAATGCCTAATGCCGTTTCTATCCTGCAAAAACGGGTATTTACTCCCTTTTTTCTTTCTGAGGAAATCTCTTTTGACGCAATATGCATAAAGGGCGTTTGGAGTTTTGACGTCCCCAAAAAAGCATTCCCAGACACTGCCGTAAGAGGAGAAACATCAGCCGCCTTTTTTGCCGGACTGCCTGCCGCCAGCAGTACCGTGGTGATTCCAATCGCACTGCCTGCAATCAGCCCGATAACGCTGATTCCAAAATAAGGCATCCCGCCAAAGTAAGCAGGGCTTAAAAACCGAAGCAATGCGCTCAACACCCAAACCACCACCGTCCCTAACAGCGTACCGGCGGGCACCGCGCTCCTGCACCAGTAAAGCGCTTCTTTTCTGACAAATCGGATCACCTGTTCTCTGGACGCCCCCAGACAGCAAAGCATCCCAAAAAATTCCGTGCGCTGTGCAATATTGCTGTTCAAACTGCCGGTAATCATCAGGATTCCCGCAATGGCAACCAGAACGGCAAGCACGAATGCCACCACGTAAATTACCATCATGCTCACATCCTGACTCTGCCCTATGGTTGCAAGCAGCAGCTCATTTCTCGTCACCCTTTCCGGTGAAATACCGAACTGTTCCTGTATTTCTCTGATTTCCTTTTGCATATTACAAAGCGGGGAAAGCTTGATATAGGCAAAAGAATCATGATTATCCTCCGCTCCTTCCAAGGACAATTTCCGGAACTCCTCCGTCTTCAGCGCGAGCCCATAGACATCCTGCTTTGCCAGCATGGGAAACTGTCCGAAAAATCCGGTGATATGATAAATTTTCTGTGAACCGTCCGGCGTAAACAGGGAAATTTCATCTCCAAGCTCAAGGGAAAGCGCCTTTTTCATGCTCTGGTCTACGATCACGCCGCCCTCTTCCTTGGGAAAGCTTCCTTCTATCAGATGAGCCGTCGGAAAAATAGAAAGCGCCGCTTCGTCAAATCCTATAATGACTGCTTCTTTTCCTTCCACCTGATAATGCATACTAAGCCTGTAATTTAAGGTATCATACCGGGTACATGCAAGCACCTTCGGTCTTTGGCTGATTATGGCTGTCTCCTCATCACTCAGATCGCGGATTCCCACATGCCATTCCCCATAATTAATTTTTGCCTGAGCATTTTGACTGCGGATTTCCATATCCGCCATGCCGAAGATTGCTGTTATCAAAAAAACGCTTAAGATAATGCACAGCCGCACCATACGGCTCTGCCGTTTGTGAATCTTTTGGGAGATTGGTATCAAATCAAGATAATTTTTCATGAAACCTGCCCCCCATATCCTTAAGATGTCCGTCCGTTACACGGAAAATCCGGTCTGCGTCCGATGCCAGATTATCATTGTGCGTAATCATCAGAACCGTCTGTTTAAAATGTCTTGCCGCCCGAATCAGCAGATCCATTACGTCCCGGCTGCTTTTGGAATCCAAATTTCCCGTAGGTTCGTCCGCGAGAATCAGCATGGGACGCATGACCAGCGCCCTTCCGATTGCCGCCCTCTGCTGTTGACCGCCGGACAACTGGCTGGGCAGGTGCTTCCTTCTCTCCTGTAATCCAAGGATTTCTAACAGCTCCTCAATCCTTTCCTTGTCAGGCTTTTGATGGTCAAGCAGAAGGGGAAAAGCAATATTTTGTTCCACGGTAAGCTCTCCGATCAAATGAAATGCCTGAAAGACAAAGCCGATATTCCTTCTCCTGAAAACCGTGCGCTTCTTCTCATCTAAGGCAGACAAATCCTCCCCATCCAAAAGAACCTTCCCCTGAGTCGGCGTATCCAGACCGCCGATGCAGTGTAGCAGCGTGCTTTTCCCGGAACCAGACTCCCCGACCACCGCCGCAAACTCCCCTTTTTCCATGGAAAAGCTCACGTTCTGCAGAGCATTTACCTGACCTTCTCCCTGACCGTAAATCTTACATAAATTTTGTACCTGTAATAATTCCATATTCTCGGCGCCTCCTTTTTCTTATAGTATCCTGCACACAGCTTACAATCAGGTGAAAAACAGCTTACAATTTTGTAAGATTTCTAACCGCAGAGAATAGCAGTTTTTATGCTCTTTTAAAAAAATGTGCGCGGAAGCATTATCGTAAACACCGTTCCCTCCCCTGACTTGCTTTGCACCGACAAGGTTCCGCCCTGCCCCTCTATGACAGACTTTGCCAGCGGAAGCCCTAAACCTGCTCCCTGACTGCTCCTTTTGGTTCCCGCCGACCGATAAAACCGTTTGAAAATATGGTAAAGATCCTTCTCCTCAATCCCTTTTCCGTCATCCAAAACTGACACTCTTGTCATTTCTGACGTTTCTTCCCAGCACACAAGAATTTTTCCGCCTCTGTTTGTGTAGTCCAACGCATTTTTCACTAAATTTCCAATTGCTTCCCCTGTCCATTGCAGGTCGCAGTTCACCATCGTCTGGTCTGCCCCTTTTAGCACAATTTCCTTTCCCTCCTCCTCGGCTCTCACCCACAGCTCCTCCACGGCTCTTGAAACCACATCCTCCAAAAGCCAATCCTGCTTTTCAAAGACAACCGCTCCCGCATCCAGCCGGGTAACCTTCAGCAGAGCCTGAATCAGCTCGTTAATCCGAGCCAGCGCAGCGGTTGACTTTTGAATAAATTCCAGTGCCGTCTCCTTTGTCCCTGCGCCGGACTCAATTTCCGATTCGATGATTTCGTTATACATACTGAGCGCGGACAGAGGCGTTTTCAACTGATGGGAAATATCGGAAATGGTATCTTTTAGGAAATTCTTTGCCTTGACAGCTTCCTCATTTCCGGCGGACAGGGCGTTTGCAAGACCGTCAATCCTGCCAAAAAGCCTGTAAAGACAGCCCTCCTTAAGCCGGGGAAGATGCTCGTCAAAATCCCCCTGCATAAACCGTTCAATAATTTTAATCGCCTGCTCATAAGTTCTCTCTCTGGCAGAAAAGAAGCTGTACGTCAAAAACAGCAGACTCACCCACAAAAAGAAAAAAAGACCGGCAAGCCAAGCCCCCGTTCCCTTTTGCACCTCCCTGATTCCCGGCATAAAAAGAATTTCCGTCTCCTCATTAATTCCCATACGCCCAAGAAGGGCTGTCCCTTCTTCCGTAATTCCCTGATGGGCAAAGGCTTTTGCAATCACCTCTTCGCTGATTCCCTGATCTATCAGAGAAGAAACGACGTTCCCGTCATGTTCTAAAGCTACTTTTTTGACACGATATCCGTTTCCAGCCCAGATTGTCACCGACACAGTTGTCACAATCGCTAATATTCCCACTAAAAAGGCACAAAATCTTTTCTGCCCTTCATCTCTCAAAAAGTCTGTCATGCCCTTACCTCCTGCCAGCGGTAGCCAAATCCTCTGGCTGTAATTAAGTGCTCCGGCTTGGAAGGATTCTTTTCTACCTTCTCGCGCAGTCTCCTAATATACACGGAAAGCGTATTGTCATCCACAAAGTTACCCGAGCTGTCCCACAATTCCTCAAAAATGATTTCTCTGGTGACCACCCTGCCGCGGGCTCTCACCAAAAGGCAGAGTAATCTGTACTCAATCTGAGTAAGCTCCAGCTTTTCTCCCCGCAAAAAGACTCTGCTTCCTGCAAGGTCAATCTGAATATCTCCGCAAAGGAGGCTTCCCTCCCCTGCCTTTCCGTCTTCCCTTCCTTTTCTGCCTGCCCTGCGGAGCAAGGCACGGATTCGGGAAAGCAATTCCCCCAGCTGGAAGGGCTTGCCGATATAATCATCGCCGCCGCTGTCAAGCCCCCGGATTACATTCATTTCCTCATCGGATGCCGTGAGAAATATAATCGGCACCTGATTTTCCTGCCCCCTTACCGTTTCGCATATCTGAAAGCCTGTGCCGTCTGGAAGCGTCACATCCAAAAGCAGCAAATCATACTGCTTTTTATCCAAAAGAGAATAAGCTTCCTGCATGCTTTGCGCTGTTTCTACCTCATATCCTTCTTTTTCTAAGGAATAACACAGCCCATCGATAAGACTGCAATCATCCTCCACCAACAAAATCCTGCTTTTTTGACCAATTTCCATTTTATCTCCCATACCTTACATCAAGTCAAATGCCCCACGGGCATTTGACCCTCGCGACAGCCGTCAAAGGTCAAAACCAGCCTTAGCTGGTTCTAAGCATGACTTTGACTCGTTGCACGCGGGAATATATCATCCAAAAAGCCGGCTGCCCTCCCGCGCAGGGATCAGCAGTCGGCTTTCTATCTGCATATCTAATTTCTCTTCGGCAGTACCACTTTATCCAAGTGCCAGATCTCATCCACATATTCCTGAATGGTTCTGTCGGAGGTGAACTTCCCACAAGATGCCACGTTCAAAATCGCGCTTCTTGCCCAGTTCTTCTCGTCCAAGTAAGCGGCTTCCACCTTCTTCTGCGCTTCCGCATAGGAGCGGAAATCCTTCAGGATAAAATAAGTATCCGCCTTGGAAGTGCTTATGGTATTCAGCAGAGAATTGTACAAGGTACGGAATCTGTCCGGATCATTGGGTGCATAGGTTCCGTTAATAAGCTGCATCAGAACTCTTCTCACATCCGGGTCATTGTTGAAGATTTCCGTCGGGTCATATCCGCCGTAGTTCTCGTAATTGATAACCTCGTCGGAGGAAAGCCCGAAGATAAATGCATTCTCCTCACCTACCTCCTCAACGATCTCCACATTTGCGCCGTCCATGGTTCCAATGGTAAGAGCGCCGTTTAACATAAACTTCATATTTCCGGTGCCGGAAGCCTCCTTGCTTGCAGTGGAAATCTGCTCGGACACATCCGCCGCCGCAAAGATCATCTCCGCATTGGAAACCCTGTAATTTTCAATAAATACCACTTTAATCTTTCCGTTGATCGCCGGGTCGTTGTTTACCACATCCGCCACGGAATTAATCAGCTTGATAGTCATCTTGGCATTGTAATAGCCTGCCGCCGCCTTTGCCCCAAAGATAAACGTCCTGGGATAAAACTCCATCTCCGGATTATCCTTAAGCTGGTTATATAAGTGCATCACGTGCAGAATGTTGAGAAGCTGGCGCTTATACTCATGAAGCCTCTTTACCTGCACGTCAAAGATAGACCTGGGATCTACTTCCACCCCGTTATGTTCCAGAATGTACTGTGCCAGACGCACCTTATTCTGATATTTAATATTCATAAACTCCTGCTGAGCCTTCTCATCGTCTGCATAAACCTTCAGCTTATTGATTCTTGGAAGGTCGGTAATCCACTCGTTTCCTACATGAGCGGTTACCCAGTCTGCAAGAAGGGGATTTCCGTGGAGCAGGAAACGTCTCTGCGTAATGCCGTTGGTCTTATTGTTGAACTTCTCCGGCATCATCTCATAAAAATCCTTAAGCTCCTGCTTTTTCAAAATCTCCGTGTGGAGCCTTGCCACGCCGTTTACGGAATATCCCGCCGCAATAGCAAGATGCGCCATCTTTACCTGTCCGTCATAAATAATTGCCATCTTGCGGATCTTATCCTGATTGCCGGGATACATCTGCTGGATTCTCAGGATAAATCTGCGGTTAATCTCCTCGATAATCTGATAAATTCTGGGAAGCAGCCTCGAAAACAGCTCAATGGGCCATTTTTCCAATGCTTCTGACATGATTGTATGGTTGGTGTAAGCACAGGTCTTGGTGGTAACCTCCCACGCCTCATCCCATGTAAGGTAATACTCATCCATCAAAATTCTCATCAGCTCTGCAACTGCCACCGTAGGATGGGTGTCGTTAAGCTGGAAGGTAACCTTCTCGTAGAATTTGCGCACATCGTCATGCTTGCGCATATACTTGGCAACTGCCTCCTGCACGGAAGCGGAAATAAAGAAGTACTGCTGTTTTAAACGCAGCTCCTTCCCTGCATAATGGTTGTCGTTGGGATAAAGCACTTCCACAATATTTCTTGCAAGGTTCTCCTGCTCTACCGCCTTCTGATAATCTCCCTTGTCAAAGGAGTCAAGCTGGAAGCACTCCACAGCCTCTGCATCCCAGATACGAAGCGTATTTACGATTCCATTGCCGTAACCTACAATGGGAAGGTCATAAGGAATTGCCTTAACGCTCTGATAGCCCTCCTGCACAAAATGGTTTCTTCCGGTCTCGTCAATCCTTACATTGACATAACCGCCGAATTTAACCTCTTTCGCATATTCCGGTCTCCGAAGCTCAAAGGGGTTGCCGTCCACAAGCCAGTTGTCGGGAACCTCAATCTGGTATCCGTCTCTGATCTCCTGCTTAAACATACCGTAGCGGTAACGGATTCCGCATCCGTAAGCCGCATATCCCAGCGTAGCAAGGGAATCCAAAAAACATGCCGCAAGCCGTCCCAGGCCGCCGTTTCCAAGAGCCGGATCCGGTTCCTGATCCTCAACCACATTGAGATCCAGCCCCAGCTCATCCATTGCTTCCTTTACGGGCTTATAAGCCTGAAGGTTAATAATATTATTGCCAAGAGCACGTCCCATAAGAAATTCCATGGATAAATAGTACACCATCTTGGGATCCTGCTTCTCAAACTCCTTCTGAGAGTTCAACCAATTATCAACTACCGCATCCTTGATAGCGTAAGCCACCGCTTGAAAAATCTGCTGCTGGCTTGCCTCTTCCAAGGTTTTCCTGTACAAAGTCTTAACATTGTAGAGTACACTTCTTTTAAATAAATCCTTGTCAAAGGTAAGCGACGGCTGCGTTGTTGTCTTCTTTGCCATAACTTTCTCCTCCATCTGATTATTCTAAAACATATTCGCCCTTTATTTTACTACAAAAGGATGCAAATCTCAAACCTTTTCAACTCCGATGGTAACTTTTTCGCCGTTCACATTCCACTCCTTAGAGATTGCAAGCTCCGCATCTGTCAAAATCTCGTTTGCAAGCACCTTCTCGGAAATCGCCGTGCTGTTTGCCTTTACAACCTCCGCCACTCTGGCGTTGCCGTTTACCGTCACTTTGATGTGATCCATCACCTCAAAACCGGCTTCCTTGCGCATGGTCTGAATCTTGCTGATTACCTCGTACACAAAGCCCTCCTCAATCAGCTCCGGCGTCAGGTTGGTATCTAAGACCACGGTGGTGTAATTGTCGGCTTCCGTCACAAAGCCTGCTTTCTGTGCAACATCAATGAGCAGGTCTTCCTCCGCCAAAACGATTTCCACACCATCCACTTCAAACTTAAGCGCGCCTTCCGCTTTCAGCTCCTTCATTGCCTGCGTTCCGTCCACCTCTTCCAGATACTTCTTAATGCCGCCGAGCTGTTTGCCGTATTTGGGTCCTACGGTGCGGAGCTGGGGTTTAAAGCTGTAGCTGGTCAAGTCGCTGACATCATCCTTAAAGACAACTTCCTTCACATTTAATTCATCTGCAATAATATCCACGAAGTACGGATCCAGGGTGTGAGGGGCTTTTACATACATGGCACCGATAGGCTGGCGGTTCTTGATATTCGCCGCGTTGCGCGCCGCGCGTCCCATCACCACAATATCCAGCACCTCCTCCATGCTCTCCTCCAGCCTGTTGTCAATCATGGATTCTTCTGCCTTGGGGAAGTCACAGAGGTGGATGCTCTCCGGTGCTTCCTTATCGTTGGTGCGGACCAGATTTTGATAGATTTCCTCTGTCATAAAGGGCACTACCGGAGCGGCACACTTGCAAATCTGAACCAGTGCCGTATAAAGGGTCATATAAGCGTTAATCTTATCCTGCTCCATCCCCTTTGCCCAAAAACGTTCCCTACAGCGCCGCACGTACCAGTTGCTCATCTCATCCACAAAATTATCCAAAACTCTTGCCGCTTCCGGAAGCCTGTAATTCTCCAAGTGTCCATCCACCAGCCCGACCGCCGTATTTAACTTGGACAAAAGCCACTTATCCATCACCGGAAGCTTCTCATAGTCCAAGGTATACTTGGTGGCATCAAATCCGTCAATATTTGCATACAGGATAAAGAAAGCGTAAGTATTCCACAAGGTTCCAAGGAATTTTCTCTGCCCTTCCATCACAGCCTTGCCGTGGAAACGGTTGGGAAGCCAGGGCGCAGAGTTAATCACAAAATACCAGCGGATAGCGTCCGCCCCGTAACTTGCCAGTGCCTCAAAGGGATCGATGGCGTTTCCTTTGCTCTTGCTCATCTTCTGTCCGTTTTCGTCCTGCACATGTCCAAGCACAATCACATTCTCATAAGGGGAGCAGTTAAAAATCAGCGTGGATTCCGCCATCAGCGAATAAAACCATCCTCTGGTCTGGTCTACCGCCTCGGAGATAAACTGCGCCGGGAACTGCGCTTCAAACAGCTCCTTATTTTCAAAAGGATAATGATGCTGTGCAAAAGGCATTGCGCCGGAATCAAACCAGCAGTCAATCACCTCAGGCACCCGCTTCATGGTCTTTCCGCACTTGGGGCAGGTGCAGGTAATCTCATCAATATAAGGGCGGTGCAGTTCTACTGTCCTTGCCGCCGGGTTGCCGCTTAAGCGTTCCAGCTCCTCTCTGGAACCGATAGATTCCTGATGGCCGCACTCCTCACATTCCCAGATATTTAACGGCGTTCCCCAATAGCGGTTCCGGGACACGCCCCAGTCCTGAATATTCTCCAGCCAGTTGCCGAAACGTCCTTCACCGATGGATTCCGGAATCCAGTTTACGGTCTTATTATTCCGCACCAAATCATCCCGGACAGCTGTCATCTTGATAAACCAAGACTCCCTTGCATAGTAGATTAACGGAGTGTCGCATCTCCAGCAGAAAGGATAATCGTGCTCAAATTTGGGCGCGGAGAACAGCTTTCCTTCTTTATCCAAATCCACAAGAATATCCGGATCCGCATCCTTTACAAATTTTCCTGCATAAGGCGTTTCCGCCGTCATATTCCCCTTTCCGTCCACAAACTGAACGAAAGGCAGGTCGTATTTACGCCCTACCTGGGCGTCGTCCTCACCAAAAGCGGGGGCAATATGAACGATGCCGGTACCGTCCGTCATTGTGACATAACTGTCACAAGTCACAAAATGCCCTTTCTTGTTCTGTTTCTTTGCCGATTCCCCTGCACAGGCAAAGAGCGGCTCATATTCTTTATATTCCAAATCCCTGCCGGAATAGGTTTCCAAAACCTCATAAGCAGGCTCCCCGTCCTTGGAGAGCGCACCCAGCACCTGATCCAGCAGTGCCTGCGCCATATAGTAGGTATAGCCGTCCGCCGCCTTTACCTTCACATAAATTTCCTCCGGATTCACGCACAGCGCCACGTTGGAGGGCAGGGTCCAGGGAGTTGTGGTCCATGCAAGGAAATAAGCCTCCTCGCCCACTACCTTAAAGCGCACCACCGCCGAACGCTCCTTTACCGCCTTGTACCCCTGAGCTACCTCGTGGGAAGAAAGGGGGGTTCCGCATCTGGGGCAGTAGGGCACAATCTTAAATCCTTTATAGAGAAGCCCTTTATCCCAAATCTGCTTTAACGCCCACCATTCGGACTCAATAAAATCATCGTGATAGGTCACATAGGGGTCGTCCATATCCGCCCAAAAGCCCACGGTTCCGGAAAAGTCCTCCCACATGCCTTTGTACTGCCAGACGCTTTCCTTACATTTGCGGATAAAAGGATCCAGCCCGTACTCTTCAATCTGCTCCTTGCCGTCAAGCCCTAATTCTCTTTCCACTTCCAGCTCCACCGGAAGCCCGTGGGTATCCCAGCCCGCCTTACGGGGCACCATATATCCCTTCATGGTGCGGTATCTGGGAATCATATCCTTGATCACACGGGTAAGCACGTGACCGATATGAGGCTTGCCGTTCGCCGTCGGAGGTCCGTCGTAAAAGGTATAAGCGGGACCGTCCTTGCGGTTTTCCATGCTCTTTCTGAAAATATCATTTTCCTTCCAAAACTTTTCGATGCCCTTTTCGCGCTCTACAAAATTGAGGTCAGTAGACACTTTTTGATACATTTTTCTCTTCCTTTCTTTTCAACCTGTTCCTTTTTGCACCCCTGCACATAAGAAAATTGCTTCGCAATTATCTCTCTTTGACAAAATTTCCTATCACATAAGAAAATTGCTTCACAATTATCTCTCTTTGAAGGAATTTCCTTTCACTTAAAAAACCCCGTCCGTAAAAAGGACGGGGCTCATGCCGCGTTAACCACCCATTTACTCATACGCACCGATTCAAACGGCTTAATATGCTTTCCCGTAACGGAGGAATCCGTCAAAGCTTACTTGCCAGAAAACTGCATAATTCCCTCTGCTTTCCGCCCTGCGGCTCGGAAGTGATGTTCGCCGCTCCCCTATTGATACCGGCTCTCATCCGTCCCGGCTCGCTGTGATGTTCAGGAAACAGTTACTGTCTTCGTCATTGCCTTTCCAACTAAAAAATAACCTATTAAAGGGCTTTTGTCAAGCTTTGCGCTCAACTTTTGCCTGATTGCGAATCGGAACTGTTACAATTCCGCGGACACAAAAATATCATTTGGGTCTGTTTTGGCAGACCGTCTTGCTGGAACAGCCATTTTAATTTTATTCATGTCTTCTCCAAGCTGGAATCGTCTAAATAAATCTATTTTTCTCTCATATCCTTCCCCGACCAATGCAATCCTATGATCATCTATCTTAGAATCCAGCGCATATAATTCTTCGATATATGACCTTGCCGGAAGCTTCGTCACATCGAGGCAGTTCCTATCGCTTACCAGCTTAAGCAATTTCAGTTCATCACTGGCAAAGCTTTCCGTCTTAATGCTGAGCAAGTCTCTGTCATTTGCAGGAACACTGTCCTGAACAAATAAACATTTACCGCTGTCATAAATGGGCGCTGGGGCGGTAAACCTTAGGCTCTCAGAATCCCTTAATATAGATATATTGTTCAAATGCCTGTCCCTTCCTGATAAAACAAAATCAGACAGGATCATATAGTCCATAAACTGCCTGAGCATATCGGTATCCATTCCATGTCTGCCGCAGACATTTATAAAGTGTTCGAAAGTCGAACAATCATTCGGCTGTTTTTCCGATGTAACAACATCATAAGCTGATATCAGTTCCCTGGTCTGAGATGTAAACAGTTTTGAATAGCAGCCATAGTCATATTCCTTCCCGTTAATCTTAATCAGTTTATAATCTGTATAAGCATCGAAACCCTGCAATTCGTGCAGTTTTGATGCAATTACTTCATTTATGCTTTCTGAAGAAAACTGATCGCGGTTTCCCTTGACCATTCCTCTTTTCCCATTTAATATCGTCCAGCTTTTTTCCAAACTGCCCTGTAAAGAGCCATTGGGCGTATAATGTGGTATTTTGTCGTTTTTTGCAGTTTCTTCTCCGCCGATTAATATATCTCCGTGAAATTCATTGACAAATAAATTTACATCCTCCCATGCAAGACTGGAATCCATCGGCGATATCCAATAATAATCCGTTAATGACAATCCCAGATTTTTCAGCAAAAAATCCTCAGGTCCAAGAAGTCCTTTCTTTTCAAGCATGCTTCTTATATGCCCCTGGCTGATTGGAACAGACCGCCTTTTCCACCATTGTTTCAGCCAGTCGCGGTTATTCGGATCATGAATCGGGGCAAGCTCTGGGTTAACCAAATCCTGACGAAATTTGTGCACGCTTCCATCTTCATCAAAATCTATAAGCGTTATCATTTCATCCTTTCGTCTCAGTACATAAAGCATATGCTTCCTCCATCTCAAAATCTAACAGATGTTTTTCCATCTCCCACAAGGCAATACTGTCTATAAACAATGATGCCTCTCTCTTTACGGGGCACAGCTCATATTCACACTCTTTATGATTATAAACAAAATGCAAGAAAAATTTTTTATTTTTCCTGCTGACGAACCCGTTTACATGATACCGCTCTGAGCGGACAACAATTTCATCTTTATATGACTTATGCAGCATATCCATGGAAATTCTCCTCCTTACATACTATACCGCTATATCGGTATCGTATGCAAGGAGTATTTCATTTCAAGCCTGCTTTTCTTTGCGCTCAAATACTTCCCTAATCGTGCTCTTAAGCTGAGCCAGCACTATCGGCTTGGCGATATGGGCATCCATGCCGGAAGCAAGGGCATCCCGGATGTCGTCCACAAACGCATTGGCTGTCATAGCGATGATGGGAATGGTCTGCGCCGAAGGGTGGGTGCCTGCACGAATCGCCCTGGTGGCTTCATGCCCGTTTAAAACAGGCATTTGTACATCCATCAAAATCAAATCGTAGTCGCCGGGCTTGGAACGATTAAACTTATCCACTGCCTCCTGTCCGTCCGCCGCCGTATCGCACTCTGCTCCCAGCGTCTTTAAAATCTTTACCAGCACAATCCGGTTTACATCCACATCGTCTACCACCAGAATATTCTTTCCGTCCACCACGCTCTTATCATCGTCCGTCTCCGGGCTCTTTTGCGCTGTTCCCATCATTCTCCGGATAGCGTCTTTAAAATTGCTCATAAAAAACGGTTTTGACATAAAATGCTCAATGCCGACCTCTAACGCCTCCTGCTCAATCTCTCCCCAGTCGTAAGCCGTAAACAGCAGAATCGGCACCTTGCTGGAATAATTCTGCCTGATCAGCCGCGCCGTGGCAAGACCGTCCAAATCGGGCATTTTCCAATCCAGCAGAATCAAATCGTAAGGACGCCCTTCCTCCCTTGCACTGCGGATCATCTCAATCGCTTTTGCACCGCTTACGGAATATTGTATCTCTACGCCCGTTGCCGACATCTTCTTTACAATATCCTTACAAATATTCTCATCATCGTCCGCAACAATCATGCGCGCTACGCTGTGCTTATCCCAAAACTCAGGGTCTTCCTCCTTTTCCTGAATATGAAGCTCTAACTCCACCTCAAAGGTGCTTCCTTCCCCCAGCCTGCTTGTCACCTTAATCGAGCCGTTCATCAGTTCTACCAGACTCTTGGTAATCGCCATCCCGAGACCGGTCCCCTGCGCCTGATTCCATGCCGCGTTGCTTTCACGGGTAAAAGGTTCAAAGATTACCTTTTGGTATTCCTCGCTCATGCCCCGTCCGTTATCGCTGATGGTAAACCGGATACGGCTGTAATTTTTATCTACCTGAGGCAGTTCATTGACCCACATTTTAATGGAACCGCCGTTTGGCGTGTATTTCACCGCATTTGACAAAATATTAATTAAAATCTGATTAATCCTCAGCTTATCTCCAAGCAGATGCTCATTGTTCAGTGAAACCGTAAACACCTCAAAGCTCTGCTCCTTTGCCTTTGCCTGAGGGCGGATGATGGTATTGATCTCATCAATAATCTCCGCCAGATTCAGCTCTGAAATATTCAATACCGCACTTCCGCTCTCAATTTTGTTCATGTCCAGAACATCGTTGATAAGCCCCAGCAGATGCTGGCTGGCGGCGGATATTTTTTGCGTGTATTCCAGCACATGCTCCGGGCTCTCCGCCTCCTCACGGAGCAGAGTGACAAAGCCCATAATCGCATTCATGGGGGTGCGGATATCATGACTGACATTACTTAAGAAGGTGCTCTTTGCCTTGTTTGCCACCTGCGCCATCACCAATGCATCCGATAAGGTATTTTGAGCCGTCTTTTCCTTGGTACGGTCAGAAATATAAACGACGATTTTTTTGATTCCCTGTATGGATACACAGTACACGCTTTCCGCGAACCACTTATGCTCCCCGGTTACCCGGTGCACCCGCTCTGTCTCCATCAGCTCCAGAGACATTCCGGGCTCTAACGCCGCCAATTTTTCTCTTCCGATTTCCTCTCCGGTAATGTACTTGGCGCGCCCCAGCCTTGACAGATTCTCTACCACATCTTTCCAGGGAGCCCCAAGCACACGCTCGATATTGGGGCTTGCAAACTCCACCTTATCCCCGCTTTCGTTGAGCATCATATAGACATCGTCCACATTATCCGACAAAAAGGTAGAAAAAACATCAAACAGCTGTTCCTGATATTGAATCTCCTGTTCCTTCTGCGCCACCTTTTCCTCTTCCTTCTTCTTCTGCACGGTAAAGTCCAGAAGGAAGCGCTGATAATACAGCTCCCCGCGCTCTTCAATCAACTTGACATTTCCTAAAATGTGAAGAACTTTCCCGTCTTTATGGCGCACGCGGTACTCCACGCCGACGCTTTCTCCCACTTTGGTCAGAGATTTAATGCGCCCGCGGAGTTTCCCTTTGTCCTCCTCCACAACAGACTGGGCAACCATATCAAAGCTGTCTCCCATCAATTCTTCCTGCGACTCATAACCTAACAGCCTGAGCGCCGCCTGATTGATGCTGATCAGCCGTGTTCCGTCTATGCTGTGGCACATCACGCCGCAGTCCATGGTGGAAAAAAGCATCTCCATAGTCCGGTTTTTATTGACAATCTCCTGTTCATAGGCACGCTCCTTAGTCACGTCAATTGCCACGCCCACCGTACCCATAACGCTCCCGTCGCAGTCATAAAGCGGAGATTTGTAAGTGGTCAGGAGCTTTTCTCCCTCGCCGGTCTGAATGGATTCTCCCGCCATGCAGGTTTCCCGCTTCTGCATCACTTCACGCTCCGATTCAATGCACGCCGGATCCTCCTCCTCCACATTCCAGATATAAGCATGTTTTTGTCCCTGCACCTGCTCCTTGGTCTTGTTGACTACTTTGCAGAAGCTGTCATTCACAATCTCATGGATGCCATCCTTGCTCTTAAACCACATCATATCCGGAGAACCGTTGATGCAGGCTTGTAAAAACTGGTCGGACTGCCAGAGATCCTTTTTCAGCTTATACGCCTGCTGCCAGTTGGAAAAGCAGAATCGAAATTCATGTTCTGCCAGCGGCTCAATCCATAAATCGTCGGCTTCAAACCGCTCCTGCGCCAGAACTTCTACCTGATCATCGCAGACAAGCAGGATTAATTCCGCCTCTTTCTTTTTATTTACGGTAAACATCTCATAAGCTCTTTCCGCATCCAGATCCCGCATATTTGCAAAAATCACATCCGCCCGCCTGAGCTCTTCCGCTTCCGAATCTGTGCTCTCCACAAATGTATGCGTAAAATGCTCCAAGGGAGCCATCTTTTTAATTAAACCAAATGTTCTGCAAGGACTGCCTGCAAGACAAATTTGAATATGACACTGATACATATTATTTCCTTTCATCCTTCATCAAATAATCAAATACCCCGTCAGTCCTCCTGTATCTCCGGAAGATTTTTGTACAGCTCAAACAGCTTATCTTCCACCTCAAAAAAGCTGTCCAAAAGACGCGGGTTAAATTGACCGCACTGCCCGGTGCGTATCATCTCCAATACCTCTTTTCTAGGAATAGGCGGTTTGTAAACCCGCCTGCAGCTTAAGGCATCGTACACATCCGCCAGGGAAACCACCTGCGCCCACAGAGAAATCTCATCTCCTGCCAGCCCATCCGGGTATCCCTTTCCATCCCACCGCTCATGATGATGCCGGGCAATGTCGCAGGCATAATCGTAAACTCCGCTGTCACGCAGCTGAGGGATTCTTTCCAGAATATTTACCCCTTTTGTGGTATGGCTCTTCATAATCTCGTATTCTTCCGCGGTAAGCTTTGCAGGCTTTGTCAGCACCGCATCCGGAATCGTAATCTTTCCCACGTCATGCATGACAGACGCCAGCGCAATATTTTCAATCTCCTCCGCATCCAGTCCTTCTCCAAAAACTGTGTTCTCTAGTATGATTTTGGTAATTTCGCGGATGCGCTGTACGTGGCCGCCGGACTCCTCATTCCGAAACTCAATGGCAGTGGCAAGAGCCTCGATCATTCCCTGATTGAGCTGGATAATCTTCTCCGCCTGCTCCAACAGCTCCGCATTTTGGTTTTCCACGGTAGCGCTTAAGTGCTTACGCGCCTCAAACAGCTCAATGATGGACCGCACCCGGCGCAGCACCATGTAAGAGACCACCGGCTTGCTGATCACGTCCATAACGCCCAGCTCATATGCCTCCTTCATCACTCCCGCACCGCTCTCCGCCGTAATCAGGAACACCGGTATCCGCTCTAAAAGTCCCAGCCCCTTCAAACGGCGCAGAACTTCAATTCCATCCATTCCCGGCATCATGACATCCAGAAGGATTGCGCAGAACCGGCTGTCCGCCTCCAAAATCTGCTCAAGTCCGGCATTGCCATCCTCCGCCTCTTTGATTCGATAATAACTTGAAAAAAGCTTTCCTAATATCTTACGGTTCACAGGGTCGTCGTCCACGATGAGAATCGTATCCGCGCCTGTATTGTCTTTGGGGTGTCTCTCTTGTGTATCCATTCAGACAACATCCTTTCTTTCACATGCATCAATCAGGTTTCTTTTCTTCCATATCCATATGACGCTTGATACATTCCACAATTGCAGACTGTATCGGCAAAGTCCCCTCAAATCCGGCTTTCGCCGCCTCCGGCTGGTCGTTCCGCAACAGTTCCAGCACTTGGTTATATTTGGTAAAAAGCGGGGTCATCCCCAAATTTCCGGTAAGCCCTTTCAGCATGTGCACCCGTCTGATAAGTGCTTCCAGATCATCCCCGTCAAAATCCTCCGGACTGACCGGATTATCCTTTGCCGAATCGATAAACATGCCCAGCGTCATCTCATATAACTCCTGGTCGTCCATCACCCTTTCCAGTCCTTCTTCCACATTGACTCCCAAATCTTTCAGCTCTTCCAATAGACTCATAGCTTCTCTCCCTCCTGTCAGATTAAAGATTTTCGGTATACCTGCATGCCGGGTATCCGCCGCATCCAAGAAAGTACCCGAATTTTCCCTTTCTCTGATACAAAACCTGCCCACACTTAGGACATATCTTCCTGTCTTTTAATGCCTGATCCAATTCTGCTCCCAGACGCTCATAGATCATCTGATTCATACGGCAGTCATTCAGAGCTCTATGGGCTCCCTCCGATGAGATTCCATAGTAATCCGCTATATCCGTCAGACGGTAATGTTCAAGCCCCGGCAGACATATCCGGGCAAGCTTTAACGTGTCCGCATAATCGTTTCCGGGCACCTTTCCATAAAATTTCTCACAGTCCCGGTAAATAAAATTCATGTCGAAGCTGTGAATATTGTGCCCTACCAGCACGGACTCTCCCACAAATTCAAGAAACTCCGCCAGTGCCTTGTCAAAGGACGGCGCATCCTGCACCATCTCATCCGTGATTCCGTTTACCCTGCCCGCCTCATAAGGAATCGGACATCCCGGATTCACCAGAGAAGAAAACTCATCCACAATCTCCCTGTCTTTCACTTTGACTGCAGAAATCTCCACCACCTGATCCTTATAGCAGGAGATTCCCGTCGTCTCCAAATCAAAAACCACATAATCCGGAAAATATTTTTCCAGTTTTCTTCCTTTGTTTGTTCCAAGCATTTCGTTACTCCTTATCGATGGTATTGGTGAATTGTCATTCGTTCCGTAATTTATTTTACCTTTATTTTGAGGGGGTGTAAACTGTTTTTATTCCGGCAGATTCGGAAGAAATAAAAGACATCAAAAAAGCAACCGCTCAGCCCAAAGTTAGGTTGCTTCTTTGAAAACCTATCAACTGAGGCGAACCGTTGCTTCACGGTAACACCCTTTCTTTCAAAAATATCTTAACATTTATCAGCAACTCCGTCAACAATTTTTCCGTGCGCCGGAAGTCAAATACCCCGCAGCAAGCTGACGGGGCATCAAACTTGTAACGCAGCAAGCTGCGGGGTATTAGACCCTCGCGGCAGTCGTCAAGGTCATGCAAGCATGACTTTGACTCGTTGCTCGCGGGAATAAAGCGCCGTCCCATTGCAAATCCCAGCAGTATCCCGAATAACCCGGTCATCAGCAAGATGAGACTGCGTGAGTTGCGAATAGCAGGTTCTTAGATGCATAAAAAGATTAAAATAACAGTTATTCTTTTCCTTTCAAAACTGCTCAAATACTTCCCAGCCCTCTTCCACACTGCCCAATATACTCCACAGCCCGTCAAAATCCATCCCGTTTTTGTATTGCCCGCCGTTAATTTCTCCGCTCCCTGACTCCTCTACAGTTCCATCCTTATAAGTAAGAACTAACGTCGGAAGCTGTACATCCTCAGCGATGCAAAAAAGCTCCGGTATCCCATCCCCATCCTCATCTGCCAGCCAGAAGCGACAGTCATCTGCATCCGTCTCCGTCAGCAGGTATTTCAAATAGGCAACCTTCCATTCCGGTATTTCCTGTTTCTGTATCATTTTCCATTGGGTTCTGTCATATCCCACTGTCGCCGCCATGCTTGTGTACAAAGCTCCGAGTATCTTTGAACAGGTTTTCATTCTCAGCACAATCGTATATTCTCCTGATTGTTCGTCTGCAATCTCCGTATCCCATACATTATCCGATAATTCCGGAAGATCTGCTGCCGGAGAAATTTCCGTCACCGCACCGCTTTCCACCTTAAAAAAATCCATAATGATATAATCGTCATACCAATTGCCGACAAAATCCCTGTACACAATCACTTCCTCTATGCCGTCGCCGGTAATATCCCTGTATTCAATGCTTTTCACGATACTCCATTCAGGCAGCTCTTGGTCAATAACAGTTCCATCACTAAAAGAAAAATGAATGGTTGTCTTATCCACTCCATCGTGATAATCTTCCCATGTAATGTCTGCAAGCGATACCTGCATTTCTGTTTCTTCCGTTTCCTCTGCTTCTTCTATCTCCTCTATTTCTTCTTTATTCTCCGCTTCTGCCACGCCTGCCGTATCTGCCGTGTTCTCTGCTTCCGCCGTGCCTGCTGTGTCTGCCGTATTCTCCGTCTCCGCCGTGTCTGCTGTATCTGCCGTATTCTCCGTCTCCGCCATGCCTGCCGTATCTGCCGTGTTCTCCGCTTCCGCCGTGCCTGCTGTATCTGCCGTATCCTCCGCTTCCGCCGTGCCTGCCGTATCCTCCGCACTAACTCCACAGGCATCGAAAACTGTCACAACCATAACAAAAAGCAACGTCCAAACCAACCGTCTTATCTTTAGCAATCTTCTTTCCATCTAAATAACCTTTACCTCCTTGTAAGCACAGCCGCTTTGGGTTGCTATTTCCATGCGGCTTTACCAATGCGCCCTACAGGCGCAATGTTGCCGTGGCAGACGAAAAGTATCTTAATCATGTTGCTAAAACCTCCGTAAATGCTTGATTTTGCTGTATTTGCAAGGGTTTCAATATTTTATGGACATATCGCCTTTACTCATTTTTTTATGATTTGACACGATTTGCCACATATCCTTATGGTCATTCTCTGTAAAAATCTCTGTAAAACAACCATCATTTTCAGAATTTACAGGACAGCTTTTTCAAGGCTTTGAACCTCTTTCTTGACATTATCAAAATCAACATGAGTGTAGGTATTCAGTGTAACGCTAATATCTGAATGACCCATTAAATACTGTAAATGTTTCGGGTTCATACCGCTTGATGCACAATGTGAACAATAAGTATGTCTGCATACATGAGGTGTTACTTTCGGCATTTGAACCTTGTAGATTTTATTATACTTCTCTACAATATGCTGAAAATATTTTTCCCAATGTAGCGCAACCATCGGCATTTCGTTCTTATCCAGGTACAAGAATCCTACTTTTCCATCAATCATCGGCTCTACTTTGGGTTTCCTGCGGTTCTGAATAATACGCTTAAAACACTCACAAACTTCTTCCTGCATAGGTATTACCCTTATTCCTGCCTCTGTTTTAGGTTGTTCTATGATGTACTGCATCTGGCTTGTTCTCTGTAATTGGTGGTCAATTTTGATTGTCTTTTCTTCCAAATCAATATCTTTTATCGTTAATCCCACAAATTCAGAAATACGCATTCCAGTATAAAACAATATATAGATACCCTCATAGTATTTGTAGAAATGCTTGTCATTCTTGACAAATTCTAAAAACTTCCTTTTCTCATCACGCGTAATTGCATCTCTGGCAACACTGTCATTTACAATAACTGATACCAGTTCAAATTGAAATGGGTTCTTTCTCAACAAGTCATCTTCAACTGCCATCTGAAAAGCCGGTCTTAATACCCCTCTGATTGTATGAATAGAACTATAACTTCTTTTGTCCTTATCCTGTAACTTAATCAGCCATTCTTTTGCATCTGACAGCTTTACTTTGTCGATTTTTTTTGCTCCAAACTCTTCTTTTTCAAGAATATTTGTAACCGTCTTATATCCTGCTCTTGTAGACTCTCTAACGCCTTTTTTCTGCAAAATATACTTTTTCGTCAACGCTAATACAGTCAATCCGCCTCCATACGGCACAATTCCATCATCAATATTTCTTTGTACCTCTCGTTCTTTTTCCCTCAGTGATTTACATTTCCGTTTTCCCTGCGGTAAAGAATCATTCGGCTCTAACTTCCAACTGTATAAACATTTTGCTTTACCGTTCAAATCAACATAATCATATTGATATAACCCATCCTTACGCTGACACTCGCCGTTTCTTAAAACCCTGCCTTTCTTATCCCTTCTTTTTCCAGTCATTATTACTACCTGCTCCTTTCGTATGAAGAAGCCCTAGTGCAGTATTATGATACCACATCCAGGGCTGTTTTTCCATTAATATTTGCCTTTATTCCATGTCTATATTGATGTGGTCTGGTTTAGAAAATCCTCAAACATTTTACGCTTTATCATAGTTCGTCCACCATTTTGAACTACAAATTTATAATCTGAATCTACATATTCATTTGCTATCCTGTGCATCTTATTTTCACCAAGATTGAAATATAATGATGCTTCCTTAATTGTCAATAAAAATCGTTCCCAAATTGGTACTACACTATAAATATCTTTTTCTTTCAAGCAATACATATCTCCTTTATAAATCTATTGTTATTCTAGGAAGATTCTATATGCTAAACCGCACCAGAATCCCCCTAAAAGCTTAAATATTATTGGGTTTATCCTTTTATGCAGTTTCGCCACATATTGCCGAATATGAGGCTGATACAAGCCGTATTCCCTTTAAATAATTATCATATGCCTCATGTACCCTGATAATGATTTCTTCTGCCTTATCAGAATCATTCTGCAAATAAACATTGTTAAAATTACATTGATCCAATATACCTTTTGCTACTCTTTGATAATGACCGTCTTTTTCTAATGCTTTTACCTGTATAAGCAAATCCTTTACATCTAATAATAGCGGTATCTGGTCTATCTGTTCTTTGTTGCTACATTCTCTAAGCAGATTGCTTTTCCAATATCTTTTATTCTTGCCCTTGTGATATGTAATCATATTTCTTAATTGGCTGCTGTTTTCAATCTGCCATTTCCTATATGGTTTCTCAAATAATCTGGTGAACTGCTGATAATAGAATTGATTTATTTTTTCGTCTGTCAAATCTGATACCAGCGTTGACTTAAATACTTCCATAATTTTTTGTGATTTTTTCAGAATAAATTCAATTCTCATAACATTTTCTTCTAATCGAAATTGAATTGTCTGCTCTAAATGCTTTTTCTTATCATATATCTTGACTTCTGTTGACGAGTTCCCCCGGTAAAATGTTTCCGATTCTATACGCTGTTCTTTTTTATTGATACCTGAAATTTGTCCCAACTTCTTAAAACTTTTTGGTAGATTAAACATCATCAGTCTTAAAACTCTGTGATATTTATAAAATTCTTCCTTCAGTTCAAATGTACAGTTTATTTCCATTTCACTGAATTTAAGATTTTGCAGATTTACAGTAATTCCATATTCTTCATAAAGGTATTGAAATATTCGTTTTATCAACCTTTTATATTCCACAACCGTCTTATTCTGTAAGTTTCCCTGTGTCTTATTCCCTATCACAATATCCATTCTGGAATAATCCTGTTTTATCCGCTTTGTTTTCTTAGTCCCGGCACACATTACACCGAATAAATTATAATCTTCAATTTTCAGCCATCTAAAACTGCTGCCATCTTCCAATAGATAGGTATATTTCCCATCTCTGTCAATGATAACATTTTCATGTCTTTGCAATTTTTCAAAATCGATCTTAATAATTCTGAATCCTGCAACTACTGTTCGGTCAATGCCTATACGATTAATTAATGCGCTCGTATTTCTTTACGTCCTTTCATCTTAAATTTGATACTTAGTGAATCACCCTAGACATTTCTTTATGGATCAGCCTGTGTTCCATCCAGTTTTGGCAAATGGTACTGGAATACCTCCGTATTCAGTTGTATCTATGAAAAATTAGGGATTAGCTGGGCGAATTGCCCATTGACGTACTTCTAAAATATCTGTATAATCAGAAACATGTTTGTGCGATATTAAAAGTATATCGTGCCAATCATACATACGAGTGTTGGTAGCACTCATTTACAAAGTCGATGTTGGTAGCATCGGCTTTTTGTATTGCTCCTAATGAATTTTCTAATCTGCGGAACAAAAAAACCACCAAGCCTTATTGCCTAGTGGTAAAATACCTGTAGATTCCCCATCCCACGGTTATTGTCTACTTTTGTGTTTTAACACATCAGCATTTCAATATTGTGAACAAATACCCGTCAACGGAGTATTCAGTTGTCATTAGTATACTAGCACATTTGTTCTGATTTTTCAAGACCTTTTTTCAATTTTTTTGCACGAATCAGCGTACTCTTACTAATACCTGTCAAATCTTCAACTTGCTTGTATGAATGACTTTCCAATAATTCCAATGCATGTGCTATTTGCTTCTTACTATACAACTTCGGTCTGCCCTCTTTAAAGTCTGGATTTTGTTTTGCGATTGCTTTACCCTCTGTTGTTCTCTCAACAATCATATCTCTTTCAAATTCTGCAAATGCAAAAAATACATTCCTTATCAGCTTTGATGCAGGAGTATTATCTAAAATACCTATATTAAGAATGTATACTCTGATACCCTTGTCAATCAATTCTGATACTAATTCGCTCCCCTGCGACATACTTCTGGCAAACCGATCTAACTTAGTAACCACAAGCATATCCCCTGCCTTTATTTCCGCTATCAGTTTATCAAATTCTGGGCGGTCGGTTTTTGTTCCAGTAAAAGCATCTGTAAATATTTTTGTTGCCCCTGCTTCCCTCAATGCTTTCTCTTGTGATTCTAAGCTGTTTCCATCCTTCGCCTGACATTTTGTTGATACTCTCGAATATCCATAAATCATAGTAAAATCTCCCTTCATTTTTGACACTAAGTTATGACACCTCTCTATGTATTGATTTTACTATATTCAATTTTCAGTGTCAATACTTTTGAGTTATGACACCTCATATCAACATATAAATATATTTCTTCTCTGTAGAAAACTAGATATATTACTCATCTGTAAAATACTCCTGATTTGATAATTCCATCTTTATTATGTCTGATACTTGTATTGTGAATTCCCATCATTTTGAAAAACAAAAAGGACTCGGCATTTTACCGAATCCCTCTCTTTTTCTTTCTATAATATTATGTTTTGAACATCCTCTAACTCTAACTGAGATAACGCCTCATTACTTATATCACCTACTGCTGAGAATCTATTCGCTTGATTTACCATTGCCATCTCAAAATAATTACGAACATCTCTACCATTCGCAAAATTTGCATCTCTTGTTGCATATCTCTGCTCAAAATAATTTCTAACTTGTTCCTTACATTCCTCACTTGCTGTATACCCCATAGAATCACACAAAGTTTCAAATATCTTTAGTAATTCATCTGGTGTATAGTCAGTAAAATTGATAAATTTATTAAATCGAGAACGCAATCCCGGATTGGAATTCAGAAAATCATTCATTAGTTCTGGATATCCCGCTACAATTACTATCAAATCATCCCTATGATCTTCCATCCCTTTCAACAAAGTATCTACTGCTTCAAACCCAAAATCACTTTCACCTCTATTAACTGTTAAGGAATAGGCTTCATCTATAAACAATATGCCCCCTAACGCTTCTTGAATCACTTCTTGAACCTTTATTGCCGTTTGCCCTACATATCCTGCAACTAATCCTGAACGATCCACCTCAACTAAATGTCCTTTTGATAATACACCTAACTTATGATATATTTTTGCCAACAAACGTGCTACTGTCGTTTTTCCAGTTCCCGGATTTCCTGAAAAAACGAGATGAAGAGACATTGGCATTTGTTTCATTCCACGTTCTTCTCTAATTTTGCGAATTTGTAGTAAGTTAATTAAAGAAGAAACATCTTTTTTTACATCAGACAGTCCTACAAGTGACTTCAATGTTTTTAGAATATCCTCCATATCATCAGATTGATTTCTTTTTAAATTCGACTCTTTTTTTTCTTGTTCTATAAATGCTTCAGGCATCCTTTTACTAATATATTCATTCAACATAACCAAATAAGCCATATACATTGCAAAACCGCCATTTTTATTAGTCGAATATTTTGAACTATAAGCGCAAAAGGAATTCCCCAATTCTGCATAAATTACAAGCAATAATCTTGATGCTGCTATTCCAATATTTTCCTTTGTCTTTATATTATTGGAAGAAAAAATAATTCCAGCTCCAGTAAGTAATTGAATGCCTAACGGTACTTCTCTTACATAGTTATCTTCATCTAATTTATTGCTTTCATAATACCAGAATAGATCCTCCTCTTTAAAATAAAATTTAAAGAAACTCCGTTTATAAAATAATTCGATATCTTCTAGTTGAAACAAAAAGAAAAGATATTGCCTTATATCCATTTCAACCAATTCCTTAGTTGATATTTTCCCCTCATTCGGCATAGAAATTTTTTCGTCAATTTTATCACACATAAAATATAATTGTTGCAACATGGATAATACTTCTGTTTTCATACTAACGTACCACTTTCATAAAATCAAAACAGTTTTCTTATACCTCACAAATGAATCAATTTCCACAATTTTCTACATGAACAGAAACTCTGAAACTCTTGAACAGAAACTCTTGTTCCACCTGTAAGGTAAACATTCACCATATCCTGTTTATCATCAAACATAATATTCTATATAGATAGATTATCTGTATCATTTAATACTGCAAATGATCTATGTTTAAATTCATATATTATACAAAAAAGAATCAACAAAAACTGAGTTTTGTAAAGAGCTTGATATTCCACAGAATAATTTGAACAAATATTGCTATGAGGATATGACTCATTTCGATACTGGATTAATCTATAAGTTATACTAGTATTTTGACATATCATTAGAAGATCTGATTGAATACAAACATCCCGAAACTTAATACACCTTCGGGGATATGTTCGATAATAACTAAAAACCTCATTCTTTTGTAATTCTGCCTATCAAAATATATGTTCGACAGATTAGTAGAACCGCCATTTCATAAGACATTTAGGGCAATGTCACTATATTTATCATATTTTTTAAGACAGTTCGGTAAAATCCTTTATTTTCAATATTTTCTGCCATTTTTTATATTATATCCAATTAGGCAAAACTTCTAAAAAGCCTTATTTTCTTTACATTTTCAATGATGAATTATTTTATCATTGTTCGGTAAAATTTCAGCAACTACCATACAAAAGAATAATATTAACGCTCTAACATTCCATTTTCAACTTTGATACATGAATACAATAGATATGTCCTTTTTGTAAAATACTGCTGCCAGAGCAAATGTAAACTATCCCGACATATAAAAGTACATATATCTTTTTTTACAGATATACATACTAAATCAACCATTCTTTATATAAAAATGCACTAGAACTTCTCGGTTTATAGTTCTCTGTATAACCTCTGTAAATTCACCCTACAATTAGCATTTTTCTTAGTAAATATCAGCATTTCTAGGCTTATGTTCGCTTCCTGCCGTGGCAGACGAATAATATTTTTATCATATCTTTTATATCCCTTCATAAGCCTACAAACCTTGATTTTTCAGGCTTTT
>JAMPGL010000051.1 GCA_023663945.1 Lachnospiraceae bacterium
TGTTTTGGCAATACCTCATTGTATGATGATTTTCCGATAAATTACCGTTAATCACTACACAACGCAACACTGCCAGTATGGTAGACCATTCGACTATAGCAGAAGTGCCAATTGGTAAAGATACGTTATTCACTGACAGCTTGTATGGAGATTTATTTCTAAAGGAACCCTTTAAAAGGCGTCAGTACTTGGTGAGGTATTTTCGAACCTAGTACTGCTACACCTTTTAGAGAGCGAAAGCGTGATGAGTGCCATATATGGCGCGTAGAATTTGTTTTTCTCCGGAGCGTACCGTATTACATTTGCAAAATAAACTAAACCGAAACTTCACGCAATATCCCACACCGACCTGCACTTAATCTCCGATGCGTCTCCGGCTTCGATTTCCACCGTACGCTCACCGGCTTCCATATCAAAGAAATTATCCGACAGCCACAAATCCCCGTCCACGCCGATAATCTCCACATTCTTTGCATAAGCGTCCGCCTTCACGGTAATCCGGTTTCCATCCTTCTTCCATTGAAGATGAGGATTCTCAAAGAAGTAATGCTTGGGCGGTGTAAACTGGCAGGAATTGGCTGAAACTACTCTGCCATTTACCGCAAAGCTGTATTCCAAATGAATTTCCCGTTCTTTATATCCGGCAAAATCCATCTTATCAAGCCACACTCCCGAAAGCGCGGGCACGCTCACCTGTCTGCTTCCTTCTAAAAGCACACTGCTGTCCGGTCTGCGGAGTGCCCACTTTACCACGCCCTCCACCTCGTCCATGGTCTCATTCGCCACATGGAGCCTTGCAGACAATTCAATAGGCTTTGGCTGAGCGATACAGCAGGGTCTCTCACTCAGCTCCCCGATTTCCTCACAGGAGATCATCACCGAGGCAAACATTCTCTTCTCCGCATAATGAAGCGCCTTGTAGCGTCCGTAATAATCAATGCTTGCCCAGGATGCCACCGGCCAAATGTCATTTAACTGCCATACCACTGCCCCCATGCATCTGCCCCTGTGCCGTCTGAAATGTTCTACCCCGTAACGGATGGCATCCGCCTGAAGGAGCTGGGACGCATATAAAAGATGGTCAAAATCCTTGGGATAAAGATAAGTAGCCGAAAGGTAGTTTAAAATCTTTCCGTTAGCCGCCGTATTTCTCTGGTGCATTTCCATCACTCTGGAAAAGATATTCCGATCCCCCTCTTCCGTAAAGCTCTCCACGGTTTTCAGGCAGGGAAAGGATTGGAATCCAAATTCGGACAGATAGCGGAAACGGAACTTCCGGTACTCGGTAAAAGGCTTATTTCCGTGCCATACATCCCAATAGTGCACATCCCCTCTGTTATCATCCCACGGATTGTCATAATTTCCCCCTGACGACGGGGAAGAGGGCCAGTAAAAGGCTGCCGGATCCTCCTCCTTCAAAATCTTAGGGATAATATATTCATAAAGCTTAATATAATCATATTTCTGTTTTGCCGTGGTCTTCCAGATGCCGTCAAGCACCTGTGTTTCCATCTCATTATTGCCGCACCACAGGGCAAGGCAGGCGTGGTGGCGTATCCGCCTTACATTTTCAATCGTCTCCTGCACTACATTGGCTTCAAACTCCTCGGTCAGCTCATAGGACGCGCAGGCGTACATAAAATCCTGCCACACAATAAGCCCCAGCTCGTCGCAGGCATCAAAGAAAAAGTCATCTGGATAATAACCGCCGCCCCAGACACGGATACAGTTATGATTTGCCCACGCCGCATCCTCCAAAAGCTTTCTGGTCCGCTCCGGCGTCACTCTTCCAAGCAGATTGTCCTCCGGTATGTAGTCCGCGCCCATAGCAAAAATCTTTACTCCGTTAACCTCATGGGCAAAGCAGTTCCCCCACTCGTCTTTTTCCGTATTGACAGTGATCGTGCGAAGCCCAATCCTTCGCTCCCACACATCTAAAAGCTCTCCGTCCTCATCCCAAAGCTCCGCCCTCACCTGATAAAGGGGCTGTTTTCCATAGCCGCGCGGCCACCATAATTCGGGCTCTTCAATGAGTATCTGATAATCCTGCTCCCCAGCCTGCGTCTGATCCTGAACCGTATAGACCCTGCCGTTTGGAGCGGTCACGGTAATCTTAACATGACCTCCCTGCTCCTCATCCGTCACAAATCCTTTGCTTTTTTGTTCTCCAAATAATTCCAGCGCAATATCAAAGTCAAGAAGTACGCTTCCATTCTCGTGTTTCTGTATAATATAAACCGAATCAAACCTGCTTTTTCTGATTTCAAGCAAAGAGACCTCTCTAAAAATCCCTGCATCCGGAAGCCTTGGACCCCAATCCCACCCAAACATGCAGTGTGCCTTGCGCAAGTGCGGAAAGCCTTCCATTGCTTCCCGGGAGCCTCCCGTGTAAACCTTTTGATTTTCCTCCTCAATATACTTGGTCGGAGAATGCAGTACCACCTTTAACTGATTTTCCCCACATTTAAGCCCCTCCGACAAAAGCAGGTCAAACTCCCATACTCTGTGCATGTTGAAGGCACAGCCCAAAAGCGTCCCGTTCAAGTAAATGTCCGCTAAGGTATCAATCCCCTCAAAACGCAGAAGAAGCGCATCCGAAGAACGCATTTTTTCCGTTACCTGAAAATGCGTCGTGTAAGAGAAATCATTATCCATAAGAGGCAGTACCTGCAACTCATTGTCCCGATAATAGGGATCCGGAATCAATCCCTGCTCCAACATGGCGCCATATACGCTTCCGGGCACTCTGGCGTTGATTCCGCCCTCCGGCATCACCGCCTCATCCCGTCCCGTCATATTCAGCTTCCAAATTCCGTTTAAGACTGTCTTTGACATCATTTAACCTTTCCTCCCTAAACCTGCTGCCAGAACAGCGTTAATCGTTTGAAGTATATCATGAATCTTCGATTCATGACCGCCATTCGCCGTTCGTCGAATATGCAAGCATACTCTCCTCATTAACGCTCATTATTTCATCTAAACTCGCAAATCCGCGCTTTCAGCGCTTTTTGTCCGATTTCATCGGACATTTGCTCGTTAATGGCGCAAGAAAAACAAATGTCTGCTTCGCAGCCGCTTGTTTTTCTTTTGCGCTCATTATATCATAAAAAGAAAATCCGTAATATAAATAATCCTTAAGAAAATTGTAATAAGTGATTTATCTGTGCTATACTATGATTGTATAGCAAACGACATAACAATTTCATACACCACAAAGGAGTTTTTCATGAAATCAAAATCAAAACAAGTTGCCGCCATTCTGTGTATTGCGCTGCTAGTTCTTTTATACGCTGCCACGCTGGTGGTATCCCTGCTTGACTTTCCCGGCTCGGACAGGCTCTTCGGGGCATGTATCTTAGCCACCATCGGACTTCCGATTCTGTTATGGATTTATATCTGGCTTTATGGAAAAGTGACCGGGAAACGCACCATCACAAGCTCCGGGCAGGATTTCTCCTCCACGGAAGCAGACTCTCAGGCTGATAATAAGTGATTCAGCTCCTTCTTCGTCTGCTCTAAGGTATGAAAAAGAATGCCTTTCATGCCCTCTTTTTGTGCGGCAAGAACATTTTTTTCGGTATCGTCAATAAAGACACATTCCTCCGCCTTCAGCCCGTACCGTTTTAAGAGAAGCCTGTATATTTCTGGATCGGGCTTAATCAGTTTATCCTGATAAGACAAAATTCCTCCGTCCATTTCTGCCAGAAAGTCCAGCGCCCGTTCGCATTCCACATGCGCCTTATGTGCAAAATTGGAAATATAATAGACGCGGTAACCTCTTTCCTTTAATTCCCGAAGCCAAGGGATGGCATAATCGTAACGCAGAATCATATCGGTCACGTCCGCAAACACCTGCCGGATTTCCTCTTCTATGGAAGGGTCATTTTGAATAAAGCCCTCTAAGAGCTGATCGTCCGTAAGCTTTCCCCTGTCCATCTCATTCCAGAAATCGCTCCTTACCGTGGCATCCGCCAGCTTTTCAAAAACCTCATCCGCAAATCCAAAACTTCTATAAAATTCCTTCCACACAAATCCCGCAAGCACATTTCCAATATCAAAAACAACATTTTTGATCATACCGAAGCCTCCTTTATCATTGCCAAAAATTCCCGGGCTGCATGGGACAGAAACACGCTTTGCTCTGTGACCACGCAGATCTGCCTTTTGGGAATAATCTTGTTAAACCGCAGTTCAAATAATCTTCCATCTTCCAAGTATTCTCTGGCAAAGTCCCGCACAACACATCCAACTCCCAGACTCCGCAGGGCAAACTGCACAATCATATCGCTGGTGGCAAGTTCAAATTCGGGATGAATCTTCACCCCGTTTTGCTGTAAAAAGTCATTGATATAACTTCCGGTGCTGGTATTTCCCTCCAAAAAGATAATTGGAAGCTTTTCAAGCTCCTGAAAATCCAACATACGGTTTTTGTACTGAATAAATTTTCTTCCAGCCACAAACACATCTTCCAGCTCCCGCACTCCCTCCGCGCAAAGCCCCTGACGGGATTCAAAGGGAGTGCTGACCACCCCGAAGTCAATCTTCCCCTGATGAAGCAGGCTTAAGGTTCTGGGCGTAGGGGCATTGGTGACAGTCACCTTAATGCCGGGATACTGCTCGTGAAACTGCTCCAAAAAGGGGAGAAGATAATATTTCAAGGTCATGTCGCTGGCGCCAATCTTTAGTTCCCCATAGTCCAGACGGAGCACGGCTTGGAGTTTCTTTTCGCCCATAAGGATCTTCTCATATCCGTCTTTTACATATTCGTACAAAATCTGCCCTTCCTTGGTCAGCCGGATTCCTCTGGAAGCCCGCACAAAGAGCTTGGTATCCAGATTCCTTTCTAACTGCTTAAGTGCCTGACTTACCGCGGGCTGTGAAATCGAAAGCTCAGCGGCGGCGGCTGTGAGATTTTCGCACTCTGCAACATAATAAAACACCTTATAGTATTCCAGATTTTCCGTCATAAGACTCCTCCGCCCTGCCGGAGATATTCCATTCCCCGGCGCCATTCTCCCTTGGGATCATCCTTCTGCAAAAACAGGCTCTTCTTTTCCAAAAAGGGACGCATATTCTGTAAAAGTGCCTGCTCATCTTCCACATAAATCTCCTTATCAGCCAGCACCAAAATCAACTTTGACCTTGCGTGAAAGAGCTTTAGCTTTGCCGCAAGCACTTCCAGCCTCTTTCGGTTCTGCTCACTATGATACTCCGAAAAACATCCGGAAGTCTGCAAAAAGGAAATAGGGATTACCCGGTTTGTCATGGTTTCATCACTCTGCCAATACAAAAGATTCAGCCTTACATTCCGGAACACCTCACTGTGGGAGCGGAGAATCGATGCGGTTTCTGCGGACAGTTCCCTGACATAATCCTCCGGCAGACCACAGTCAACCACAAGCGTCATCTCCAAAATCCCGCCCGTGTAATTCCCCTTCACATGCAGCACCCGTTCCACGCCGTTTTTCAGGCTCATTCTCATAATCGGTCCCACTTTACTCTCCCGTCTTTCAATCTTTTTATAGTTAACGACATTAATAATTGCCATTTCGGCCTTGTAAAAGCTTGCACATATGGCTTTTGCAAGAGCCGGAATGAGCAATTAGTTATGTCGTTTCCTATAGTTGTCGTTTCCTATATGGATGCGACATCTATCAAAGTAAATCTGTCATTTGCATTTTCCAGACTGGTTACCAGCGCCCTTGCCGTATCCATGGCGGTAATGCAATTGACTCCCGTCTCAATGGCTGTTCTTCGGATTAAAAATCCATCCCTGGATTTGTCCCTTCCCTGAGTAGGCGTGTCAATCACCAGATCAATCCGGTGCCCCAAAATCAAATCCATCACCGTAGGGGATTCCTGAGAAATCTTGTTGACCTTCCGCGCCTTAACGCCGGCTTCGTTTAATGCGGCGGCAGTGCTTCTGGTGGCGTAAATCGTATAGCCCAGCTTTTCAAACCTTCTTCCAATCTCCACCGCCTCCCCTTTATCCGCATCTTTTACGGTGATAATCATCTGCTTATGCCGGGGCAGGTCAACGCCTGCGCCCAAAAACGCCTTATACAGCGCCTCATTAAAGGTTCTGGCAATCCCAAGGCATTCTCCTGTCGATTTCATTTCCGGTCCTAAGCTGATCTCCGCTCCCCGGATTTTTTCAAAGGAAAACACCGGCATTTTAATGGCAAAGTAATCCTCTTCCGGCTGTAATCCCGGCTCATACCCCAGCTCCCGAATGGACTTACCGATAATCACTTCCGCCGCCAGATCCACAATCGGGATTCCCGTCACCTTGCTGATATAGGGAACAGTGCGGGAGGAACGGGGGTTCACCTCGATCACATAAACCTCCTCCCCAATGGCAATAAACTGAATATTAATCAGCCCTTTGACATGGAGCGCCTTTGCCAGCCGTGCCGTGTAATCGGCAATCCTGTGCTTTACCGTATCTGAAATGGTAGGCGCCGGATATACGGAAATGCTGTCCCCGGAATGAACGCCTGTGCGCTCGATATGTTCCATAATACCGGGAATCAGAATATCCGTCCCATCACAGACCGCATCCACCTCAATCTCTTTTCCCTGCAAATACTTATCTACCAGAATCGGATGATCCTGCGCAATCCGATTGATAATATTCATAAACTCTTCAATTTCTTCGTCAGAAATTGCAATCTGCATTCCCTGTCCGCCAAGCACATAAGAGGGACGCACCAGCACCGGGTAGCCAAGCCGGTTTGCCACTTCCTTTGCCTCCTGCGCCGTGTAGACGGTTCCGCCCGCCGCTCTCGGAATCTTGGTCTGCTCCAAAATCCGGTCAAACAATTCCCTGTCTTCCGCCGCGTCCACGTCCTCCGCCTTGGTTCCCAAAATAGGCACTCCCATTTTCATCAGGCTTTCCGTCAGCTTGATTGCCGTCTGCCCGCCAAACTGTACCACCGCGCCATCCGGCTTTTCCAGACGGACAATGTTTTCCACGTCCTCCGGAGTAAGGGGCTCAAAATACAATTTATCTGCAATATCAAAGTCCGTGCTCACGGTCTCCGGATTGTTGTTAATGATCACCGTCTCATACCCCGCCTTGGCAAACGCCCAGGTAGCATGGACAGAACAATAATCAAACTCAATTCCCTGCCCGATGCGGATAGGTCCAGAGCCCAAAACCAGCACCTTCTTGGACGGATTAGTCTCTGCCGCCTCATTTTCGCTTCCATATACGGAGTAATAATAGGGCGTGCTTGCATCAAATTCCGCGGCGCAGGTGTCCACCATCTTATAGCCTGCCACAATCCCATTGTCATAGCGCATTTTCTTAATCTCTTCCTCCGAAATCCCCGAAAGACGGCTGATTACGCCATCGGGAAACTCCATGCGCTTTGCTTCCCTCAATAATTCTATGGTGAGAGGTTCCTTTTCAAGCTTCTGCTCCATTTCCGTCAAAACAGCAATCTTATCGATAAACCAGCGGTCAATCATGGTAATCTCATGAATGGTATCATAATCCACTCCCTTGCGGAGCGCCTCGGCAATCACATAAATTCTCTGATCGTCCACAATCGATAACCGCTGGATCAGCTCCTCAGCGGACAAATCACGAAAGTCATAGCTCCGCAGACAGTCCACATGCTGCTCCAGAGAACGAATTGCCTTCATCAGCGCCCCCTCAAAGTTATCGCAGATGCTCATCACCTCTCCGGTTGCCTTCATCTGTGTAGTGAGAGTACGCTTTGCCGTAATAAATTTATCAAAAGGAAGACGTGGCAGTTTTACCACGCAGTAATCCAGCACAGGCTCAAAGCTTGCATAAGTCTTTCCCGTGATGGCGTTTTTAATCTCATCTAAGGTATATCCCAGCGCAATCTTAGCCGCAACCTTGGCAATGGGATACCCCGTAGCTTTACTTGCCAGCGCGGAAGAACGGCTTACACGGGGGTTTACCTCAATCACGCAGTATTCAAAGCTGTCCGGATGGAGCGCAAACTGCACGTTACAGCCTCCCGTAATCTGTAGTTCACTTATGATGTTCAGCGCAGAAGAGCGAAGCATCTGGTATTCCTTGTCCCCTAACGTCTGGGAAGGCGCTGTCACAATGCTGTCCCCCGTATGTACGCCTACCGGGTCAATATTTTCCATATTACATACGGTAATGCAGTTTCCGGCGCTGTCACGCATCACCTCATATTCAATCTCTTTCCATCCGGCAATACAGCGTTCCACCAGCACCTGACCCACGCGCGATAAGCGCAGCCCATTTTCCAAAATGCTTTCCAGCTCCTCCTGATTGTGGGCGATTCCGCCTCCGCTTCCGCCAAGTGTATATGCCGGGCGGAGTACCACCGGATAACCGATGGTGTTGGTAAAGGCTACGCCGTCCTCCACGCTCTCCACCACCAAAGAGGCGGCGCAGGGCTCCCCGATCTTTTCCATGGTATCCTTAAATTCCTGCCTGTCCTCCGCCTTTTTGATAGTCTCCGCCGTTGTTCCAAGAAGCCTGATATTATGGCTTTTGAGGAAACCGGATTCCTCCAGCTCCATTCCAAGATTTAAGCCCGCCTGTCCGCCCAAAGTCGGCAGAATGCTGTCCGGCTTTTCCTTTTCAATAATCTGCTCTAACACCCTTGCCGTCAGCGGTTCTATATAAACCTTGTCCGCAATATCCCTGTCTGTCATGATGGTAGCGGGATTGGAATTTACTAAAATCACCTCCACTCCCTCTTCCTTTAAGGAGCGGCATGCCTGAGTCCCCGCATAATCAAATTCTGCCGCCTGCCCGATTACAATAGGACCGGAACCGATTACCATAACTCTTTTCACATTTGGATTCTTAGGCATTCTTATCCACCTCCATCATCTTAATAAACCGGTCAAACAGATAGCCGGAATCCTGCGGTCCGGGACACGCCTCCGGGTGATATTGCACCGTAAAAATATTTTTGCCCACGTAAGAAAGCCCTTCGTTGGTTCCGTCATTGACGTTGACAAACGCCGGAACCGCCACCTTCGGATCCAGTTTCTCCGTATCCACCACATATCCATGGTTCTGGGAGGAGATATAAACCCTTCCGGTCTCCAAATCCTTGACCGGATGATTGCCTCCCCTGTGTCCGTATTTCATCTTAAAAGTGTCCGCACCTGTTGCAAGCGCCATAAGCTGATGCCCCAGGCAGATTGCAAAAATCGGAATATCCGTCTCGTACAGCTTTCTGATTTCCGCTATGATGCTCTGACACTCCTTCGGATCGCCGGGACCATTGCTTAACATGATTCCGTCCGGCTTATCTTTTATAATCTCCTCCGCCTTCGTCAGCGCCGGATAGATAGTCACATCGCATCCTCTCCCCGAAAGAGACTTTGCTATATTATCTTTACTTCCAAAATCCAAAAGAGCTACTCTCTTTCCGATTGCCCTTACGGATGCTTTTATTTCGTGTTTTTGGGAACAGGTTACTTTTTCTACCACTTTTCCGGTAGAATATTCTTTCAGCTTTGAAAGAATCGTATTTAGATTATAAGAGGTATCAGATGTGATCATGCCGTTCATGGTTCCCTTCCTGCGAAGGATTTTGGTAAGCGCCCTGGTGTCTATCCCTGCAATGCCGGGAATCCCCTGCTCTGCCAAAAACTCCTGTATGGTAATATCCTTGCGGAAGTTGCTTGCCGTCCGGGATAGTTCTCTTACAATAAAGCCGTCCGGCCACCCCCGCCCCGACTCCATATCCTCCCTGCATACGCCGTAGTTGCCAATCAGCGGATAGGTCATGCACACTGCCTGTCCCGCGTAAGAGGGGTCGGTGAGCACTTCCGTATACCCTGCCATCGAAGTGTTAAATACAATTTCACTGACCATTTCCTTGTCGGCGCCGATATGAATCCCTTCAAAGACAGTGCCGTCTTCCAAGATCAAAAAAGCTTTCATCTGCCCTGTGCCTCCCTTTTCGTCATTCTTCTGCACAATCGATTAATTATAGCACAAGGGGGATAGGGCTTCAATAAAAATTTATCAGTCCGCATAGCGGTCAAAAACTTTAAGAAAAAATTAACCTTTTCTGTAAACAAAATTACAGTTTATCCCGTTATATCTGATATAATAGATAGCAAATGACATCATACTGCACTTAATATCAGACAAGGAGACGAATTACCATGAGCGAAAAAATACTTGTAGTTGACGATGAAAAAGAAATCACCGACTTGATTTCCCTGTATCTCCGAAATGAAAATTACACGGTTCATTCTTATTATGATTCCTTAAAAGCCTGTGATGCGGCTTTGGAGGAAGATTTTGATCTTGCCATTTTAGATGTGATGATGCCCAAAATGGATGGCTTTAAGCTTTGCCAGAAAATCCGCGAACAGCACAACTATCCCATTATCATGCTCACCGCCAAGGAAGAGGAGATTGACAAAATCACCGGACTGACCTTGGGCGCCGATGATTATATCACCAAGCCCTTTCGTCCCCTTGAGCTTTTAGCGCGGGTAAAAGCCCAGCTCCGCCGGTACAAAAAGTACAACCAGACAGTGCCTTCGGAGGATTCCCATATTATCACCCACGGCGGATTGATGCTAAACAGCCTGACTCACGAATGCACTCTGGATGAGGAGCCGCTTTCCTTAACACCTACGGAATTTACCATTCTTTATGTGCTCTGCCAGAAAAAGGGACAGGTTATCAGCGCGGAAGAATTATTTCATGCGGTCTGGGGCGAAGAATATTTCAGCAAAAGCAACAATACCATCACCGTACATATCCGGCATATCCGGGAAAAGATGAACGACTCCTTTGAGGACCCCAAATATATTAAGACAGTCTGGGGGTGCGGATATAAAATTGAAGGTTAAGGATAAAACAAAATCTATTTTCCTGCTGACGCTGCTCCTTCTGCTTGCGGTGGGGCTTGGATTCGGCGTTTACTATCTGTTCGACGTGGTATTTAACGGCTCCGTGCTGGACTGGCTGGCAGACAACTTCTTTTATACGGAAACTCAGTACAATTATATTACCAATGAATTCAGCTATCTGTACCGCCCGAACTGGTCAAAGTTAAAGGGACTTTTGCTGACGCTGTTTTTTGCCATACTGATTATCTATGCATTGTCACTGTATCTGGCGGCGCATTTTCACGGCAAAAGCATGGTTCGGAAGTCCATCTCCAAAACCAGCAGCATGCTCTATACTTATATGCATCATGACCTTGACTCAGCAGATGTCTTTCCGCCCGCTTACGCGGAGGTTGCCACTCAGGTGGTTCAGATTAAGTCTACCATGCAGCGCCATGAGCAGGCAGTCAAATACGAAACGGACCGCAAAAACGACCTGATCACCTATCTGGCGCACGATTTGAAAACTCCTCTCACCTCCGTGATCGGCTACTTGGATCTTTTGGAGGAGGCGTCCGACATGCCTGGGGAGCAGCGGGCAAAATATATTCATATCACCTTGGAAAAGGCGCTCCGTCTGGAAAAGCTGATAAACGAATTTTTTGAGATTACCCGCTATAACCTTCAGCAGATTGTTCTGGACAAGGAACCCCTTGACCTGTCCTTTATGCTGATGCAGCTTACGGATGAATTTTACCCGCTCCTTACAAGCCACGGCAACACCATCGAACTGCAGACGGAAGATGACCTGACTGTCTTTGGCGATTCGGTAAAGCTTGCCAGAGTTTTTAACAACATTTTGAAAAACGCCATCTCCTACAGCTACGCCAACACGCCCATCAAAGTGCGTGCCGGAAAACGGGAGAAAGATATTATCATCTGCTTTATGAATCAGGGAAAGACCATCCCCGGCGAGAAGCTGAACGCTATCTTTGAAAAGTTCTTCCGCATGGACGAAGCACGCAGCACCAACACCGGAGGCGCCGGCTTAGGGCTTGCCATTGCCAAAGAGATTGTCACCCTTCACGGCGGGACGATCAGCGCTTCCAGCGAGGAGGAAATGACCACGTTCACGGTGACGCTCCCTATTTATTAACAAGAAACTTAACTGTTTCTTAAACAAATCTTAGGACTATTTCAATTTCATATTAACCATAGAAAGGTCTCCTTAGGGTAGTATTTTATAGTAAACAGCATATGTCGTTAACTATAGTGTTCCATCAACTACTTCTTAAGGAGGCTTTTTTATGAATCTGTTTGAAATACAAAACTCTAATCTTCCCCGGATTGCCATTCTTTTCGGCGGTAATTCCCCGGAATATCCAGTTTCCCTCTCTTCCGGTTCTGCTGTGCTCTCCGCTGTGGATGCCAAGCGCTTTACGCCTGTCCCCATCGGCATCTCCAAAGACGGCTCCTTCTTTCTTTATACCGGAGATTACGCCAAAATTGCAGATGACAGCTGGCTGTGTCCTGATGACTGCTGTCCTGTCTGCTTTTCCGGCAGGCAGTCTTCCCATAGCTTTTTCATCTTTCCTCCAGATGCGGATGGCACTCCCTCCTCCCCTGTGACTTTATCGGTTCGGGCGGCTCTTCCCATTCTTCACGGAAGGAACGGAGAAGACGGAACCGTTCAGGGATTGTTATCTCTCCTAGGCATCCCTGTTATCGGGTGTGGAACCCTCTGCTCTTCCCTGTGCATGGACAAAGAACGGGCGCACCGGATAGCTTCTTCCCTGGGCGTTGCCGTTCCCAAATCCTATACCGCCGATAGCAAGACTTCCCCGGAGGAGCTTTTTTGCATTGCAGATGCTCTTTCCTTCCCGCTGTTTGTCAAGCCGCTTCGTGCCGGTTCTTCTTTCGGCGTCACCTGCGTTCAGACAGAAGACCAGCTCCTTTCTGCCGTGCAGGAGGCTCTCACTTATGATACACGGATTTTGCTGGAAGAAAGAATTGAGGGCTTTGAGGTGGGATGCGCCGTTATGGGGCGGAACACCCTTTTGCCGGAGCAGTTAACCATCGGCGACGTGGACGAGATTGAACTTGCCGACGGATTTTTTGACTATACGGAAAAATACACACTGAAAACCTCCAAAATCCATGTGCCCGCCAGAATCTCTTCGCAAAAGGCAAGAGAAATCAAAGAAACTGCCGCACGGCTTTACCTTGGGCTTGACTGCGATTTCTTTGCCCGGGTGGATTTGTTTCTGACGCCGGAGGGCAGGATTTATTTTAACGAAATCAATACCATTCCGGGATTCACATCACACAGCCGGTTTCCCGGCATGATGAAAAGCCTCGGCATCCCCTTCTCTTCCCTTGTCAATCAATTAATTGAAATGGAGGTATCCTCATGAATACAATGCCCAAAACCCGTTCCCGTTTCTTTCCGGCTCACACTTCCTATGAACACCTGTCCTTTGGTGCAAAGGATGTCACCCGGGGCAGTCTGATTCTGGTAAACCATCGGCATCCCATGCAGACTATGCCTGCCGGCTCCGACCTTGTTGACCTTAACAGCGGACAACGTGACCTGCTTTCTCCCCATGCAGGCACATTTGAAAATGCCCCGGCATGTTTTGAACATCCGGTGGAAGAAGTTTATCTGCACAAGCAGGCAGCCACCATGCTTTTTTCCTTATTAAAAAAGAGCCATGCAGGCGGACAAGTTACTGCCGTCAGCGGTTACCGTTCTTATACGGAGCAGGTGTCTATCTGGGAAGATACCCTCGCCCGGAAAGGAATCTCTTTTACCGAAAAATACGTCGCCCGTCCCGGATGCAGTGAACACCAGACCGGGCTTGCCATCGACCTTGCCCAAACATCGCCCTCCATCGACTACGTCTGTCCCGCTTTTCCAAAGGAAGGCGCCATTGCTTCTTTCTGCGATATGGCTCCGCAATTTGGTTTTGTGCTCCGCTATCCTAAGGAAAAAGAAGCCGTCACGCAAATCGGTTATGAGCCCTGGCACTTTCGGTATGTGGGCTTTCCTCATTCTGTCATTATGACAAAGCGGCATCTGGTTCTGGAAGAATATCTGGAAATGCTGGAAGCGGAAACCTCGCCCCTGAAACCTCTGACTTATACGCAGGACGGCGCACGCATAGATATTATATATCTATCCATGTTAAACCGGCAGAACATTGAGATCGACTTTTCGGATGCGCTCCCCCACACCCTGTCCGGAACCAACAAATCCGGCATTGTCCTCACACGGTTTCACAGAACCTAATAAGATATCTTGATAAGTTATCCTGATAAGATGTCTTGATAAAATATCCTGATAAGAGTTTTTGAACGGAATGGAGGTTTCTTGTATGAATGCTTATCCTAAAGCAAACCTGTCACAAAATCAAACAGCAGTTGATCCCTTCCGCGCACTTGCCGCGCTTTTGATCGTTGCCATACACACTGCCCCTCTGTCCTCCTTCAACGAAACAGCTGATTTTTTGTTTTCCTACTGTTTCGGACGGATTGCAGTGCCCTTTTTCCTGATGACCACGGGATATTTTGTTCTTGGCGCATTCCTCACAGACCCCAAGCTTCCATTAAGAAAACTGTTAAAAAGCATGCGTAAGACGGTGCTTCTTTATCTTGCCGCCACCCTGCTGTATCTGCCTGTCAATATCTATTCCGGAAAGCTTCCCGCCCCAAAAGACCTCTTAAAGGCGCTGGTCTTTGACGGAACCTTTTATCACCTGTGGTATCTGCCCGCCGCACTGCTTGGAATGCTGCTGGTTTTCCTTCTTGCCAAAATCTGCCGTCCCCGCGCTGTGTTTCTTATCTGTGCCTTTCTTTATCTGATTGGGCTTATGGGAGACAGCTGGTATGGGCTTATTGCAGGCGTTTCCCCGATAAAAACCTTTTATGATGGATTATTTCAGATAAGCTCCTATACCCGGAACGGAATCTTCTATGCTCCTATCTTCCTCTTTTTGGGAGCGCAGATTTCCCGTACCCGGGTTTCAAGACGTTCCGATGCTGCAGTTGTCTACTTGATTTCTTCTCTGGTCAGCCTGATTCTCATGCTGGGAGAAGGATACTTATCGTTTTCACTAGGATTTCAGCGTCACAACAGCATGTATCTCTTTCTGGTTCCCTGCATGTACTTTTTGTTCCTGCTGCTTCTCTGCCTTCCCGGTAAAAACAGCCCCTTCCTGCGCAAAGTCACTCTGTTAGTCTACCTGCTGCATCCTCTTGTGATCATTCTGGTTCGGGGATTTGCCAAAGTGACGCGCCTTTCCGCCTATCTGGTGGAAAACAGCCTGCTTCATTATCTTGCCGTCTGCGCAGGCAGTTTTGCCGCCGCCTTCTGCTTAAGCCTATTGCAGGACAAAATTCACCAAAGACGGCATTCAAAAATTTATCATATCAACTTATAGTAAACGACATAACTATAAAATAGGAGCACACAATGTACGAAAAAACACGAGCATGGATTGAACTGAATCTGGACAACCTTCTTCACAACGCAAACCAGCTAAAGAGCCGTCTTTCCCCCGGGTGCCGGCTTATGCCTGCGGTCAAAGCAAATGCTTACGGACATGGAAGCGTCCTGATTGCAAGGGCATTAAATCAGATGGGAATCCGAAGCTTTTGCGTTGCCTCCGCCAGAGAAGGCGCCGCGCTCCGGGAAGCGGGAATTGAAGGTCAGATCCTTGTGCTGGGCTTCACACACCCGGAAGTTTTTCCTCTTCTTACCAAATATGATTTGACGCAGACTGTTGTTGACGCGGCTTACGCCGGGCTTCTTGCTGATTACGGCAGTCCCCTTAAAGTACATATCAGCGTGGACACCGGCATGAGGCGTCTTGGAGAGCGGAGTGAACACCTCTCCTCCATTCTCTCCTTTTGGAGATATAAAACACTGAAAATCACCGGACTGTACTCCCACCTTTGTGTGGCAGACAGCCCTTCCCCTGTGGATATTCAATTTACCCTGATGCAGTTTCAACGGTTCGATACCATTGTAGACGCCCTCCACCAAAAAGGAATTGACGGCTTTTCCACCCATATTCAGGGGAGTTACGGCTTTCTGAATTATCCGGAATATCACTATGATTACATCCGCCCCGGCATTGCCCTCTACGGATGCAAAAGCCTTCCCGCCGACCAGACTAAAGTGGAATTACCCTTGCGCCCGGTTCTCTCCTTAAAGGCGCGGCTGGTAAGTATCCGCGCCCTTCTTCCCGGAGAAAGCGCAGGCTACGGTCTCACTTACACCGCAGAGAAACCTCTCCTTATCGGAACCGTTTCCATCGGCTATGCAGACGGGATTCCCCGTTCCCTTTCCGGCAAAGGCTATGCCTTAGTCCGCGGAAGACGCGCACCTGTCATCGGCAGAATCTGTATGGATCAGCTTCTTCTCGATGTGACGGATATTCCGGATGCGGCTCCCATGGACGAAGTGGTTTTGATTGGAAGCTCTGTTTATTCTGACGGCATATCGGAATACAAGAATGAGATTTCTGTTGAAGAGCTTGCCCAGCAGGGGCAGACCATCAGTAATGAGATTTTAAGCTGTCTGGGAGAGCGGTTGGAACGTATTACTATTCCTTCTGCACTAATATAAGAAAATTATTAGGAAATATATCTTTCACCCTCCAAAGTTTCCATATCTCTTCAAATTACTTTTAACTAACAACATAAATTTCTCCGCTGCCATTGACAGCTCCTGTCCTCTCCCGCTCATGGAAAGAGCCTCCAGCCGGTTCTTTGCACTAAGGCAGGAGGACGGGCGGATCCAATCCTTCTTCAAAATCTGTGCACCGTCATCGTCCTTTAAAGACTGTATTTAAATATAGTTTTCCTTCCGAATCAGTGTCTGGTTCCCATTTTTTGCCTCTCCACCGACAATGCACAGATTCACCTTCTGCTATTATCTGCGGTTTCGGTTCAGCCGCCCGGATCTGGGCAAACGGAAGGAGTGATAAAACAAGTAATACTGTCAAAAAAATCAGAATTTATTTTCTTCTGCAAAGTTTTCTCATCATGTCTGTTTCCCTCTTTTCAATACTCTTCATTATTCTCCATTTTCCTTATATAAAGTTTTGTCACTCTAATCACACCCCTACCCGAGAAAATATCAATTTTCCGTTTGTAAAAAATTTGTATCTGTGGCAACAGATCGTTCACTTTTCAAAAAGCTAAGGGTATATGACCTTCTAAAAAGGAAATCACATACCTTTAATGCCAGCTTTGCAATATCAGTTTTTTCATTGATTCTTTTATTCACATTATGAACCAGTAAAAAATCTACTTACTTATTTTATCTATCAACCGACAGATAACGAATCAACTGACCTACTGCTTCAAAATCCCCTTCAGGATAATAAATTGCTTCTATCCCATGTTTTGTTAATTTTCTTTGCCTCTTAACTTGCTGTTCCAGATTTGAAAGGTATGGTATGATGGCAAAATGTGAAATACCATGATTTTGTTCAACACATTCCTTCAAAATATCAAGTGTATAATCCTTGTCCAAACTACAGCCTACAAAAAGTACTTTTTTTCCCTCAAAAATTTTCTTCATATATATCGGAAGCATCCTATTTCCCCGCTTCCCTTTTTTTCCATAATATTTTTTATACTGTTTTGTTGAAAATATAAGAGAAGATATTTCTTCAACTGAACCATGCAGTTTTAGAAGCCGTCTATCATTAAGCATAATTGCTTCATTCATCTGTCCTGCATGACATGGTAAAAGAGGTTTTATTTTTCCCATTGGTGAATCAGCAGAAGCCTTCTCAAGCAATGTATCATAATTAGTCGTAATCACCATTGGCGAAAATGATGATACAAGTAAATACGGTATATCCATATGTATTACTTCCGTTTCCTCAAATATTTCTCCAATTCTTTTCATAATCATATCTACATTCCCAGCGGCTTCTATAATCTCATCCGCATATTCAAATACATCTTTTGCAGATTGCAGATTATTCATTTGATCAGGCGTAAAATATTCAATAGCGAGCTTATCCAGAAGTTCTTGCCATAAATATAGTCCACAGCCCTTTGAAATTCCAGCTCCAACAAATGGTATAATATTATTTCTATTTCTTTTAACTCTATCCAATCGCTTTCTGTTTGATTGAAAATTTATCAGTTCATTCAATTCCATTTTTCACCCTCCTAACCGTTCGAATCATTCTATATCATTTCCTATGCCCAAATCATAAACCCCAAAATCAATTCTGTAATTAGCTAAAACTATTTATTTTATTGTTTAATTTATTTGACAATTACTCTTATATTTGATCAAAAAATATATCAACATATACAAAAATTTGTATATGTTTCTTTTGATATTTTTTCTTTGCCTTATTCTTGCCAAACTTTTTGACAATTTTTATCTATTCTTGTCAAAACCTTTTCTATATGTTATACTGTATAATGGTTTTTAGTAACTATAAGTATTTTTTTAGGAGAATAAAAATGTAAACTACAGGCAAGAAGGTGAAACAGGTGTTAATGGAAAGGGATTTGCCGCTCACATTTGCCACATTTTATGCATGCGGCATTAAGCAGTTTACAAATTTAACACAACGAGATTGTACAAATATGTTGCTTAAAGGCAATGTAGAATTAGATAGTAATGATATACTATCTGATTCTGTGTGTTCAAATTACGTAAACGGCAAAAAAAATCTAGCCAGCGATCTCCGAGTCGCGCTACTGTCCCTTTCCAATGCCGAAGTCGTAAATAGACTAAATAAACTCAATATCCAAAACTATACCTTCTCATCCGGTGCTCTTTTCAACTTGGTAATAAACTCTTCGCTAGCCGACAATGAAAAAGAAAGGCTTATAAGTTATAGTAAACAGAATGACGAGCTCACATTTATAGCTGAGGTATTCCTAATCTGTATCAAGGGTGATAACTATTATCCCCTAACCCAACCTGTCATTACCACACTCGAAAGCTATAGGCATAGCACTATTTTAGGAAATTCAGCGAACAATAGTTCACATATTTATGAACAAAACGCTTGGAAAAACTCATCTCTTTCTTCCAATCATTCCACTGCTGTATCAAATGCGTCTGAAAATAATGAAGATTTCGATTGGATGCGAAATTATGTCCCCAATTCAATACTAAATATTCCTCCTGCCTTTATCCGTAGCAAAGCAAAAATTACAACTGTCCCTTTAGAATTACCAAGAGATTACTGTGCAATGATATACGTTTTGAAACCTGCATTGACAGAAAGTGCCTTTGAAACATTTACAATTGATGAATTTACTAAAACTATGGATATAGACACTACCCACAACATCTTTAAACTTCAAAAGGGTAGTCTTGAATACTGGCAGTTTGAGGGAGCTATTGATTCTATATTAGCGTCACTTAAACGCTGCAACTTTTCAGATGTATCTGATTTTGCATTCCAACTAATTGGAGAATTTACCTCAAGAGATGTCAATATCTTAAGACAGTATTTGAATGATATTTCTAATGAAAATGTAAATATTCTCACTTCGCTTATAATCGATAAAGAACCCTTAAATGTAAATCTGACACTGATTGCTCATAAATGTGATGAAAAAGTGGAAGATCAAAAGGCAGATAAAGATCATGATGGCACTCATAATTATACGCTGCGAAGAAGTCCAGTTAGTGATTACAAAAGTTAAAATAGAAAATTGGAGTGAAACACCGACCATATTAGGAGGGAGATTGTCACCAACCTGTCTCCCCGAAAAATATTTACCATTTATTGTAAATAAAAAAATCATTTGAGGCTACAAAAAATCTTGTGTCTATAGGGAAATAATCTTTCCTAATATGAATCAGATATGTAAAAATTTGCTGTCGAATTTCATCACTTTTATGTTGTCGAATTTCTTTTCTGTTAACAATATTGCCAATCTCCTAAATCCTATACAAGGTTTTTGATTTTTTACATACAAAGCAGACATTAACAGCAGGCATTACATCCGCGGGCTTTGTCCACATTCGGTCTTCAGAATAAGAATGGATAATTCTTGCAATACTGCTAATGCCGAAAGAATAAGGCTGGGCTGAAACGCTTTTATAAAATGTGACGTTCCAGCTTTTTCCTTTTATAGATACATCCAAGGAGCTTCCATCCGATTCTCAAATGCCGGATGATAAAGAAAGTCAATGAAAGCAGACTAACTCCCAAGGATATTTTTTCTAAAATCTTTTCTTTCATGATTTCCTCCTTAACCGGCTACTATGTCAATCTTTTTCAAGCGACGTGAAGCCAGTAATATAAAAAACACGATATAGAAAACCACCATTGGAACCAGCGTTGTTAAGCTGTCAATCGGTAAAGTTTTCTCCTGTGATGACAAACCAAGAATTAGCTGTGAATACGGGAACATACTGCCAAGACCAGTAATATAACATGCCAATCCCGCAATACACAGACATACCGCAAGTCCGACCGGAACAGCAAAACTTCTTATTTTCATAGAAAGATAAAGCTGTACTGCCGCAACGCCAAGAGCGCTAAACCACCCCATAAAGAGCCACCAGAGCATACCTACGGGAATAGGCTGTTCAAAACGGAATCTCACTTTACCCACAATGATTATGAATATCATCAAAAGTGCCTGTGCCGTAAAAATTGACTTAGCTAACACGACCAACTTAGCGATAAAAATTGTAGACCGGGGAACTGGCGTTGTCATTAAGCTGTTCCAGTTATAGTTAATGTGTTCCAACCGCCATAAAAAGGAAGCACAAATGGCAATCAGAATAGGGAAAAAGAAATACCCGTAAAATAAACCTGTCTGTAGCCATAGTTGCTGCCACATATCACCGTCGTATAAACTGACAGAGGCATTTATCCCATAAATAATTGCGCCTATTGCCGCTGTCAAAAGCGGGAGAACCGCAACCGCTACCCACATATTAGAATGGCGGCTTTTCAAATTTTCCGCACGAATTGCATTGAGCAGCATCATAAACTCCTCCTTTAATACTCATATTTTTCAAATCTCTTCTGGAACACAACATACGCCACAAGACCAACAGCAAACAGAATTGCAAGCGGAACAAAGTTGATGTTCCGTACTACTAACCCGGAAGATTGCAGATTTCCTGAAGATGTGTCCTGCCCCAACACCATCAGTTCTGCATAGTTGCCCCAAATCAAAATGTTGCGGATACCCGGCGGCAGCAATGTGGAAATAAACCCAATAAGTGCGCCGATCATACCGATAGACATAGGGATAAGCTGGTTTGTACACACAAGGGAGAAGAAAACCTGAATTGTGACAACTACAAATGTTATCATCGCAGTCCCAAGCACAAAACCTAATAATGCTCTGGCAGGCAGCGGCTGGACAATTCCCACAGAATTTCCATAAACGATAATGGCAAATGCCTGAATGAAGATTGCCAGCATCATAAACGTGGATACTATTGTAAATTTGCAAAACCAGATAGATTTGCGGTTCTGATTATTACACTCCAATAACTTCCATGTGTTTCCCTTATGCTCCATATCGCAAATACGGCTGGCAATGACTGCCGCTAAAATAGGAAAGAATAATCCATTTATAGCGGCTGGACCGATAATCAAATCTTCCCATGCCGGTGCAGTGGGATCAGAAACCATGTTGAGAAAATTTTTATTATTGCCATAGTTAGAAAAAACAAATAGCAATTCCACGCCCAAGATCACCAAGAAGGTCAGAAACACCTTTCGATGTTTCAGCTTATATAATTCAAGCCATAGATATTTCATCAAAGCGTCATCTCCTTTCCGGTCAGATTGAGGAAAATGTCCTCAAGGCTCTCCCTGTGTTCCTCGACTCGGTAAACAGCAATATCGTTGGCACACAGGTTTTGAACCACCTTACCCGTCTGTTCATCGGACAAAGCCCCTAACTGCAAACCGTCCCCGGTTCTTAACGGATTCATATTCTTAAGTATCTGACAAGCCATGTTATTATCACTGGTTCTCAGGATGATATACGGCTGCCGCTGTGCATCCAAAACAGACATGTTTTCCTGAAAAATCAGCTCACCATGATTGATGATGCCGACCACAGTTGCCATCTGATCTACTTCACTCAGAATATGGCTGGAGATCATAACGGTCATCCCATACTTCGTTGGCAGTGTTTTAACCAATTCCCGCATTTCCTCAATACCTGCCGGGTCAAGACCATTCGTAGGTTCATCCAAAATAAGCAGTTTCGGGCGGCGAGCCAGTGCCATTGCAATTCCAAGCCGCTGCTTCATCCCAAGTGAGTAGTTTTTGACCCTCTTATCCATCTGTTTTTCCATACGGACAATATGAACTGCCTCCTCGATATTTTTCCGGGGCAAGCCCAGCAGCCTGCGGATTATTTCCATATTTTCCCTGCCAGTCAGATGACCATAATAGGACGGGGATTCAATCAGAGATCCAACACTTTTCAGAATCTCCTGCCGATTTTTCTCGTTGAACGACTTTCCCATAATCTCAATACTTCCTTTGCTGGGCTTGACAAGACCAAGCAGCATCTTCATTGTTGTCGATTTACCCGCACCATTAGGACCAAGAAAGCCATAAATATCCCCCTCGTTAATTTGGATATCCAGATCATTGACCCGGTAAATGCCGTCATACTCTTTTGACAAATTTTCTGTTGCTACAATCATTTTTGTCTGCTCCTTTCCTAAGCTGATTACATCATATACCTGCTACCTTGCATTATGTTGGAGCCAACCTTGATTTTACCTTGATTTTGAAACCATAAGTCGTATAATAACCGGAAATATGATATAATGCCGTGGAAAGGAGTGAAAATATGGGTACAATTAAGGACAAGTCAATCTTATTAGTTGATGATGAGCCTGCAATCTTACTGATGTGCCAATCCATTTTGAAAGAAAATGGATTTACAAATATACTGACCGCAGATACAGCACTTCGTGCTTTGGAGAGGCTGGACACCCGCCCCGATCTGGCAGTCCTGGATGTCATGCTGCCTGATATGGACGGTTTCATGCTTGCAAAGGTTGTCCGGGAACAAACCAATATACCTATTCTATTTTTAACGGCAAAAGGAGAGTTTGATGATAAAGCCAGAGGATTTGAAGTGGGTGCGGACGATTATATAGTAAAACCTTTTTTGGCACAGGAATTTGTATGGCGTGTCACTGCGATTCTGCGCCGGGTATATAAAGAAACCGAGGACACAAGTTTTTTATTGGAAGACTGCAAAGTGGACTTAGCACAGGCACAGGTATACAAAGAAGGCAGCAAGCCAATCTCCCTTACCGCAAAAGAGGTAGAGATACTTCAAAAGCTATTCAGCAATGCGGGACGCATTGTAACACTTGGCTCCTTATGCCAGACAGCCTGCGGAGACATATATGTCGGCTATGAAAAAACACTCATGTCCCATATCCGGCATATTCGGGAGAAAATCGAAGCAGAGCCATCTTCGCCGGTATCCCTTGTCACTGTCAAAGGAATCGGTTACAAGCTGATTTTGAAAGGAACAGGATGATTTCATGAATATACAAAATTTTTTCAAACGGTATGTCCATTCCAGTGTTAAGCTCTTTTGCTTTTTTATTTTAATAAATATTTTTTTATTTGTAAGTCTTGTCATAATATCTGTCAGCCACGGAAATCAAAGTCCTACCCACCTGTTACCCTGTATATCTGATAAATTACAGCAGACGGATGGGCAATATATTCTGCCGGATGATGTCGCAGCTTTATTAGATCAAGACCATGCGTGGTGTATGCTGATAGATAATACGTCCGGTAATGTCATCTGGAATTATAAACTTCCGGCAGACATTCCTGTCCAATACACCTATGGCGACATCGCGAAAATGGCAAGATGGTATTTAGAGGACTATCCTGTTTTCGTATCTGCCCGGAGTGATGGTCTGTTAGTCCTTGGTTACCCAAAGGACAGTTACTGGAAATTATCTGCATATAAAACCATTGCAAGCATCAAAATTGATGCGATAGGGTTCATCATTGTTTTTTTTCTAAACATCGGGATTGTATTGCTGCTTTTTATCTTTAACAGCCGAAAAATAGAAAAAGCTGTCAAACCTATCCTTATCGGCATTGAGGAAATTGCTACCGGTCAAAAAACGCAGTTGGCAGAGCAGGGAGAATTGTCCGAAATCAACGCAAAACTTAACCATGTATCTAAAACGCTGCAGCACCGGGATACGGCAAGGGCAAACTGGATCAGTGGTATTTCCCATGATATACGCACCCCGCTGTCAATGGTTCTTGGATATTCCAGCAGTCTCGAAAAGAACCACAAACTGGATGCTGGTGAGCAGGAAAAAGTGACTGAAATCCGTCAGCAGGCTGAAAAGATAAAAAAGCTGATTGAAGATTTGAATTTAACCTCAAAACTGGAATACGATATGCAGCCGCTTCGCATCAGTAGTATTTATCCAGTAGAGCTGGCACGGCAGGTTGTATGTGAATTTCTGGACAGCGATCTTGACAAAAAATATGTATTTGAATTTGAATCTGATCCACAATGCGAAACGGAATTTATTCGTGGTGATGAAGTTCTTCTTAAACGGGCTGTTACAAATTTAATCCAGAACAGTATCAACCATAATACAAATGGCTGTAAAATTACCATCTCAGTATCATGCAGCGAGAAAGAAATAACAATCATTATATCAGACAACGGAGTTGGCGTATCTGCTGAAAAGCTGAAAGCACTTAATTCTAAAACACATTATCTGGAAAGCACCGATAGAACTTTGCATCTTCGGCATGGATTAGGTGTTCTGTTGGTACGGCAGATTATCGAAGCTCATAGCGGAACTATGCAAATTTTAAGTGAGGAACATAAAAGTTACGAAACCATCTTGATTTTTCCTAAAACCGTTATGAAGTGACTTTTGTCCTCATAGGATACTTCCCACTCTATCATCATTTTTCTTCACGCTCCCTTCCAACAGAAAATCTGTCAGTTTAACCATCTTTATCCCGTTCTGTGTCACTGGATTATCACATTCCCCGGCAAGAACACTTTTTCATAGTTATCATGGATTTTTCCAAGTTTGTGTTATCAATGTTCAAAAACTTTTATTTTTAGTATTTTTGTATTATGTTCAAATTTATCTGATACTATACCTAAACTCATAAACTTACATTCCAAAAGATAAGGGAATCCCACTCACAGCAGGACTCCCTTTTTCTTATCGCAGTTTTGGCTTAAAATACTCTGCTCACGGTCCAAAGATTATAAACTTCTTCTTTTTTAGATTTTATTTGTAAAAAATCCGATATTTTCCATAGTTTCGGACTTCTAAGTCCGAAATTATTTACTTTTATAGATTTCGGGGTATAATATGTAGTAAACAACATAACAGATTGCACTTTCCGGCTTTTACTAAAACGTATATGCATACTTTTACAAGACCAAAATAACAATTTTTAATGTCATTAGCCATTGATAAAAAATTAGGAGGTTCGTTATGACCGAACTGATAAACCGCCCTGAGTATTTAAATCAGCTCATTCAAAATAGAGATGTAAATCTAGTCAAAATTGTAACCGGTATTCGCAGATGCGGAAAATCATCCCTATTGGATCTGTTTCATCAATACCTGACAGACAACGGCGTACCTGATACTAACATCATTCACATGAACCTGGAATCACTGCGTTATCGAAATCTCTCTGACTATCTCTCTTTCTATGACTATGTCAGTGAACGCATTCCAAAGAATGGGAAGACATACTTGATATTCGATGAGCTTCAGGCAGTAGAACATTGGGAAAAAGCCATCGAGTCCTTCCGCCTCGACTTTGATGTGGATATCTATATCACCGGCTCCAACGCTTACCTGCTTTCTACGGAATTTTCTACTCTGCTTTCCGGCAGGTATGTAGAAATCCGTATGCTGCCGTTATCTTTCAAGGAATTTTTAACCTTCTATGAATTTGCTCCGTCTGTTACAGTGGAAGAAAAGTTTCAGAGATACTTGCAGTTCGGCGGCATGCCGATTTTGAGAGAATATCACTTCAACGAGACCAGAAGCAATCAGGCGCTGGAAGGAATCTACTCCACCGTCGTACTGCGCGACATTCTTCAGCGAAACAATCAATCTGATCAGGATTTGCTGCAAAAAATTGTGTTGTTCCTTTGTTCTAACATCGGAAGCATCACTTCTCCAAACAGCATTGGAAATGTCTTGTCCAATAAAGGCGACATTCAGACTGGTAAAGGAAAAAATATTGCAGGCAAAACGGTAAACAAATACATCTCCATGTTACGCAGTGCGTTTATCTTCTACTCTGTGGGAAGATATGATGTAAAGGGCAGACAACTGCTAAAAACATTGGGAAAGAACTACATCATCGATATGGGTTTCCGCAACATGCTCCTTGGCTATCGTGATACAGACCAAGGCCACATCATCGAAAATATCGTGTTCCTGGAACTCATCAGACGTGACTACCGTGTTTATATTGGCAAAGTTGGTGAAGCAGAAATTGACTTTGTTGCAGAAAAGCCAAACGACAAGCTGTATGTCCAAGTAACAGAAAGCATGCTGTCACCAGAAACTCGTGAACGGGAACTCAGACCGCTGCGCATGATACCTGACAACTACGAAAAAATTGTATTGTCGATGAACAGAAATTATATTAATTCCTACGATGGCATTAAATCTTTGTACCTGATTGATTGGCTGCTGTCCTAAGTCAAAAACATCAAAAAATAAACCTAATTTCTAAAAAAAATATTAAATCTTCCAAAATCAAATTGACGATATACTGCAAATGTGATAA
>JAMPGL010000052.1 GCA_023663945.1 Lachnospiraceae bacterium
CTTGATACGAGTGGTCGTTTTGATAATACGCCTAATCAAACTAAACCGAAAATTAACCTGCTATATCAATATTTCTCAGAAAATTCGTATCCAGCAGGAGGAAAACCGTAAATTGCAAATAAAACCTTGAAGGAGGCGGAATCAAGATGATATGATATGCACAAGGAGAATTAGAGCATTATGAGCAAACACGAGATAACCAAAAGCCTAAATGCAAATCATTTGAAAATGACAGCCATAATAGCAATGACCGTTGATCATTTGACATGGGTGCTGTTTCCGGGGTATGACGTCAGGTGGTGGGTGTTATGCCTTCATGCTGTCGGCAGGATTACGGCGCCTATTATGTGGTTCTTTATTGCTGAGGGGGCTTTTTATTCTCATGACCAAAAGAAATATGCCGGAAGGCTGTTATTTTTTGCCGTTATTTCACATTTTGCCTATAATTTTTGCTTCGGGATTCCTATGATCCCCTTTGCAAACGGAAGTATTTTTAATCAGACAGGGGTTATGTGGGCGTTGTTTCTCGGCTTGATTTCGATTATGCTTTCCGAAGCGCCGGACGAAAAGATACCGCGGTGGTTAAAGAGGATTCTCTTTATAGGAATCTGCATTCTGGCATTTCCCGCTGATTGGAGCTGTATTGCGGTTTTTGCCATTACTTTTATTGCGGGAAATAGAGGGAATTTCCACAGACAGATGACAGCTATGGTTCTGTGCGTCTGCATGTATGCAGTGGTTTATGTGGTGTTTATTAATAAGGCATATGGATTTTTGCAGATGGCAGTAGTGCTCTCTATTCCGTTTCTTGCCAGATACAATGGAGAACGGGGAAAATGGAAAGGAATGAAATGGTTCTTTTATCTGTATTATCCGCTGCATTTGTTTCTTTGCGGAATGATAAGAATCATGTTTCATGGGAATATAAGCATCATGTAATGAGAAACCAACAGCCGCACAACATTTCGCGTGTGCGGCTGCTTAATGGAAAATTTCTTATTCTGAATATTTCTTTGCCTGCTCTGCAATCAGCGCATGGTCGTCAAAGTAGTTAATTTTCATTGCTCGTTTCACATCGTCCAGTGTTTTTGAAGCGGCTTCCTTGGCTTCAAGGCTTCCCTTGCGGAGAATTTCATAGACGGCGGGAATATCTTTTTCCCATTCTTTTCTTTTGGCGCGGATGGGGGAAAGCTCTTCCTGAAGAACATTATTCAGGAATTTTTTGACCTTCACATCTCCCAGGCCGCCCTTAGTGTAGTGTGCTTTCAGCTCGTCCAGATTTGCATAATCGGGAAGGTACTCTGCAAACATGTCATCTTTACAGAACGCATCCAGATAAATAAACACCGGATTGCCCTCCACCCGTCCGGGGTCGGATACTTGAAGGTGGTTGGGATCGGTAAACATGGACATAACCTTTTTGCGGACATCCTCTTCCGTATCAGAGAGATAGATGCAGTTGTTTAAGGATTTGCTCATCTTTGCTTTGCCGTCAATGCCGGGGAGGCGCAGGCATGCCTTGTTGTCGGGAAGCAGAACGTCCGGTTCCACAAGAGTATCGCCATACACAGAATTAAACTTGCGGACAATCTCTTTAGTCTGCTCTAACATAGGAAGCTGGTCTTCGCCCACCGGAACAGTGGTAGCCTTGAAAGCAGTAATATCAGCCGCCTGACTGATTGGATAGGTAAAGAAGCCTACGGGAATGCTTGCTTCAAAATTGCGCATTTGAATTTCAGATTTTACGGTGGGATTCCGCTGCAATCTGGAAACGGTCACCAGATTCATATAGTAAAAGGAAAGTTCGCAAAGCTCCGAAATCTGGGATTGAATCAGCAGGGTTGTCCGTGCAGGGTCAAGCCCGCAGGAAAGGTAGTCCAAAGCCACCTCGATAATATTTTGACGAACCTTTTCGGGCTGTTCTGCATTGTCGGTAAGCGCCTGCGCATCAGCAATCATAATGAAAATTTTATCGTACATACCGGAATTTTGAAGTTCTACCCTTCCTTTTAAAGAACCGACGTAGTGACCTACATGAAGACGGCCGGTGGGTCTGTCTCCGGTTAATATAATTTTGGACATAATAATTTTAAGCTCCTTTCTTACCTGTTGTTCCGCGGTGGAACAAAATATTTCTGCTCTATTATACACTACTTGCGTTTTTTTTCCTACAACATTTTTGAACGAGTTGAAAAATGTGGATTTTACATAGACTTTGATATAGAATAATGAAAGCAGGAGGAGTTTTAATGGCGGCAGGGCAGATGGAAGATAGAGAGGTTTTCAAAGAAGCTTGAACATGAAAAAGGCAGAAAAAATCATCAGCAGAATCAAAAAGGATATTTGCCAGTTCTGGATAGCGGGGGCGGTGTTTGCGGTCTATTATGTGATTGTGCACGCTGTTTTTGATGCGTTTTGCCCGCTTCTGGTGGTGACAGGGTTTCCCTGCGCGGGATGCGGGCTTACCAGGGCAGGACTCTATCTGCTGCGGGGAAACATCACTCAGGCGGCATGGGTCAATCCGTCCATTTTTCTGGTGATAATCTTTTTACTGTACTGTGGGTATTTTCGTTATCTGCAAGGGACTAAAATAAAAGGGCTGCCGCTGGCACTGGGAATTTTGGTGATAGTAACGCTCGCAATATATATTTACCGGATGCATCTGTATTTTCCCAATCGGGCGCCTTATGTGTATTATAAGAGAAACCTGCTGGCAGGGAGTTTCCCTTGGTATGAGCAGTTGGTGGAAAGGGTAATGTGGCATTCGCGGTGTCCTTCATAATTTCCGGATAAACTATGGTCATTGTATTTGGGTGGGAGCTGTTGTTCATTACATAAGATGGTCAGGACATCTTGTAGTTCTGCAATGCTATGAAAGGATTTGCTGAGGTTCCGTCCGTGGTTCATATCATCAATGGCGGCAAGGGTTTCAGAGTTAGGGGTACTAAGTGAAATTTCAAAGGGAACTTTTTGCTGGCGGACCATAGTTTTGCACTAAAATAATGTATCATCTGCTGACCATCGACTGACACACCCACCGCCCGGAAGCGCCGCAGGGAAGAATCAGCCCGCTCTCCCGCACCGGGAGCCCGATTTCTGAGGAGCAGACCTGCCCGCCGTATTTTGGCGTGATCACAGAGTTCAGCAGATAACTCAGCACGGCAGGCTGCAGTCCGGTGGTGTAGGAGTTGATCAGGAAAAACAGCGGGTCTTTGGAAAGAAGCTTGGAGGTCAGCTGGATAAAAGGATAGATGCTGTCTTCAATCTTCCAGATTTCACCTTTGGGGCCTCTGCCATAAGAGGGAGGATCCATGATGATGCCGTCATAGGTGTTTCCACGGCGGATTTCCCTTTCTACAAATTTAACACAGTCATCCACCAGATAACGGACAGGGGCATCGGAAAGCCCGGAGACCGCCGCATTTTCTTTTGCCCAGGCGACCATGCCTTTCGAGGCGTCAACATGAGTGACAGACGCGCCTGCTTCTGCGGCGGCAAGAGTAGCCCCTCCGGTATAGGCAAAAAGGTTCAGAACCTTTACCGGACGGTCAGCCTTTTGAATGATTTCACTAAACCAGTCCCAATTGACAGCCTGTTCCGGAAAAAGTCCGGTGTGCTTGAAGCTGAAAGGCTTTAGGCGGAAAGTCAGATTGCGGTAGCGGATGCTCCATTCCGTGGGAAGGTCAAAAAATTCCCACTCACCGCCGCCTTTGGAACTGCGGTGATAATGGCCGTTCAGCTTTTGCCATTCTTTTGCTTTAAGAGGAGTATTCCAGATGACCTGTGGGTCGGGACGGAGGAGGATATAGTTTCCCCAGCGTTCCAGTTTTTCGCCTTTTGAGGCATCAATCACTTCATAATCTTTCCAGTTCTGTGCTGTCCACATGATACTCTGTTCCTTTCCGGCAGTAACTGCTATAATAAGAGTGTGCGCTTTTGCAAGGAGCATAGCGCTTACTTCTGATAATAGAAAAAATTTGGGAAAAATGCAATAGTTATTGAGGGTAGATGTTTAAAGAGGCAGTTATGGGGGCTGGAAGTTTGGAGAATTTGTAGACGCTTAAATTACAAGACTTGATGAAGAGAAATTGATGTGTCCGTTAATGAGAGATTGTTAAGAATATTGACAAAATTTGATGATATGATAAAATCGTTATAAGGGATATTATTTTTCGACTCAATATAAACCTCTATTTATTGCACTGCCTGGGGAGAAGGAAAGATTTACTTATAAAAAGTGAAATTTAAAAAATTTAGATCAATGAAAGGAAAAGCAAAAAATGAAGTTGTTTGATTTTGCATTTTGTAATGAATATGAAAAGAAAATACAAAACCTTTCAGGAATATGTCCAGAAAAATGGAGTTTTGGAGGTAATTCTGATAATATAATTTTGAAAAATTACATTGAACATACATTTTTGAAGTTACAAGAAGAAGAGGAAGAAAAAATTTTACGAGAAGAAGAGTATGCATTGTTTAATACAGGTTTATATACAGTTTATTATGAATCTATTTTTGCGTATTTTACAAAAAACAAAATTCAAAATAGGCAAGAATGGTATCTTGATGGATTTTATACATCCTATCAATTGGGGATGATGGGTGTGGTGAATCTGCCTCAGAGGGCAAATTATTTTAAAGTACCATCTGATTTGGTTTTTGATACGAATTGTAATATTGTACCACAATACCCACATATTTTTGGTGATGCGGAGAATTTTCTCCGCATTCCAGAATCAGTTAGGGAAAGTCCAAATAAAACGCTGCTTTTTGATGGAGCAATAAAAAGAGCAAAATGCATGATAGATGCAAATTATAAGACAGCAGTTCCACAGTATTATAGGGGAAGAATACAATTGCTGATTCCGATATGCTTAGTTAGTGAAAGTGTTCCTGATTTGGCACTTGTTGTAAGTAAAAATGATACAGGAAATCAATATTTAGGACATACTTGCTTAACGTTAGATATGGCTTATAACAATGCCAGATTAATAGCTCGACCTGATAGCGCATGGTTAAAGCCGTAAGTATTTTTACTTGACTTTTTAAGAATGCTTGAATATAATAAAAATCACTGAATATATTATTATTATTAGTTGATGTTTTCTTATTGATTGTTTTCTTTTTTACTGAGTTTGTTTTATTTAATTAGAAAATAAGGAGTGTGTCATTTAGGCATAGCTCCTTATTTTTGTTTAAACAATAGGCAGATAAATATCTTACATAATTGTAAGAAACCATTTCAAATTGTAAGCCGAATCGATGGAACAGCCGATTTTTCTTTGATATTCTTTTTGCAGAAAAATACTTATAGTAAACGACACAATTAGGAAAGAAAAGAGGATGTCAAAATGAAAAATATGATGAGTGCCGGAATGGCAATGATGGGGATTATTGCAATGGAGATGATGTTGTCGCATGTTTTTAATGATAAGGTGGGAAAGGCTTTTTCCAGAGGGGCTGTTATTGCGCTCCCTTTTTATTATGGTTTTAAAATGATTGAAAAAAGGAGAGAGTGGAAGAAGGCTGATGGAAGCTTGTGATTCCCGCGAGCAACGAGTCAAGTGACATGCTTAAAACCAGCTGAGGCTGGCTTGGGCATTTGACTAGAAATTTCATGCTGAATAACCTCTCAATCTGTGGTATCCTAAATTCAAAGGAGTACGCAACCATGGTTCGTTTAAAATGTGCAGGCTGTAGAAAGCAAAATTGCAATAACTGCAGCCTTTATCAGCAGATTAATACAAACAAAAAGGAAGCTTCCATCTTTCCTGGGGATTTCACTCCGGATGGGGGAAGGGGCTTCGGCATGGCGTTTGACGTGGGCACCACCACCATAGCAGGGCTGTTGTGGGATCTGGAAAAGGGGGTGCAGCTGGAGGCGGTAACGCGAATCAATCCGGGCAGGTATGCGGGAAGCGATGTGGTGAGCAGACTGACGTTTCTCACGGAGAGCGACGGGGAGAGGGAGCGAATGCAGAGCCTGATGGCAGAAACATTGGACGATATGGCACGGGAGGCGGCACAAGACAGTGCAAAAGTTATCTCAAGGGAGACGGCACAAGACGGTGCAAAAGTTATCTCACGGGTAGTAATCGTTGGGAATACTGCGATGTGCGAAATGATTCTTAAGGAACCGCTGGAAGGACTGATAAAAGCACCTTTTCACAAAAGTTATAAGGGGTGCAGAATCTGTACGGGCAGGGAACTTGGATTTTCTTATTTGAAGGAGGCGCAGGTTATCGTGCTTCCTGCCATTGAGGGCTTTGTGGGAGCGGATGCGCTGGCGGTGCACACTTTTATTAAGCATTTAGACGGCAGAAAGAATGTGCTGGCGGTGGATATTGGAACAAACGGAGAAATTCTGCTATTTGGGAAAGAGCGAACCTATGCCTGTTCGGCGGCGGCAGGTCCGGCGTTAGAAGGTGCGGCGGTGCTTTGCGGCATGGGGGCTTTGGAGGGAGCAGTCAGTGAAGTGAGGCTGGCGGGCAGGTTCCCCAGAGAGGATATTTATTGCAAGGTTATCGGTTCCGGACCGCCCAAGGGAATCTGCGGTTCCGGGCTTGTGGATGCGCTGGCTCTTTTAAAGAGAATCGGCGTGATGGACGAGACGGGGTATCTGCGCACTCCGTTGGAGGCAAGGAAAGCAGGGGCAAGGGAAGTTTTTTGCAGACGGATTTCAAGCGGACAGGGGGAGAATCGTTTTCTTTTGACGGACGAGGAAAATCCGGTTTATCTGACCGCGGGGGATATTCGTCAGCTTCAGCTTGCCAAAGGGGCGATTCGAGCAGGAATCGAGGTGCTTTTGCAAAAGGAGAAGCTTACGGAAAAGGATTTAATTCATATTTACATTGCAGGTTCTTTTGGGAGCTTTATCCGAAAGATAAGCGCGTTGGAAATCGGTCTTCTTCCGCCTGTCAGTCCGGAAAAGATTACTTCCGCAGGCAACTGTGCGGGGGCAGGCGCTTCCATGGCGCTTTTGTCCGAAAGGACGGTGATGGAAATGGAGCAGGATGCGGAGGAGATTTGTCATGTGGAGCTTGCGGACGAGGAAGGATTTCAGGCTTGCTTTTTAGAAAGTTTGCATGTATGATGTACGCGGCGGTATGATATAGCCAAGGCAGATATGCCAAGCAACATAATATGCAAGCAACATAAATATGTCTGCAAAATTGCATAGTACAAAGTCAAATACCCCGTAGCAAGCTGACGGGGCATTAGACCCTCGCGGCAGTCGTCAAAGGTCAAAACCAGCCTTAGCTGGTTCTAAGCATGACTTTGACTCGTTGCTTGCGGGAATAAGTGATTCATAGGAGAAATTTGGCAGTGAACAGGGACTTTATTAAAGAGAAAAAGAGGATTGTGATTAAAATCGGGACATCCACCATCACGCATATGAGCACCGGAAATCTGAATTTGGATAAGCTGGAACGGTTTGTGAGGGTGCTTACGGATGTCAGGAATCAGGATAAAGAGGTGGTTATCGTCTCTTCCGGGGCTATCGGTGCAGGGAGAAAAGCACTCGGCATTAAGGAAAGACCCCAGACCTTATCCTTGAAACAGGCGTGTGCGGCGGTTGGACAGGCAAGGCTGATGATGATTTACCAAAAGCTGTTTGCGGAGTATAACCAGACTATCGCGCAGATTTTGATAACCAAGAGAATCCTGCTCAATGAGATTAGCCTTTCCAATGCGGAAAATACCTTTCAGGAGCTGCTTGCCATGGGGGTAATCCCGATCGTGAATGAGAATGACCCGATTTCCACGGATCAGATTCAGGAGGAAAATTTTGGGGACAACGATACGCTCTCGGCAAATGTGGCGGAATTGGTAAAGGCGGATTTGCTGATTCTCCTCTCTGACATTGACGGGCTGTATTCCGATGACCCTAGAAATAATGAGAGGGCAAAGTTTATCAGTTACGTAGATCATATTGACGATGAGCTGGAACGGATGGCGAAGGGAGCGGACACCGTTTACGGAACGGGAGGGATGGCGACCAAGATCGCGGCGGCAAAGATTGCCAATGACGCAGGCGTGGATATGATTATTGCCAACGGCGACGATGTGAGAAACATTAACAGAATCCTTCGGGGCGAAGAGATAGGAACTCTTTTTCAGGCAAAGAAAAATTAAGGTTGGGAAGGCGCAGGCAGTGAGGAAGATATTGATTATTGATGATGATGTCCATATTGGAAATATGCTGGAGGAGACGCTGGCAAAAGAAGGTTACGAAGTCCTCCGGGCGTACTCTGGGACGGAGGCACTGCTCTTGCTGGAAAAGAAAAAGCCGGATTTGATTCTGCTGGATCTGATGCTTCCGGGAATCAGCGGGGAAGAAGTGCTTTCGTGGATTGAGGGGATACCGGTGATTGTCACCAGTGCCAAAGCGGAAACGGATAATAAGGTGACTCTTTTGCTGGGCGGAGCGGTGGATTATGTGACCAAGCCCTTTGAGGTGAAGGAGCTTCTGGCAAGAATTGCGGTGCAGTTCCGTGACAGAAAAGAGGGCTTGACGGGTGGAAAGCTTGTGTTTGATGAGATTGCGCTGGATACCGCCTCTCATCTGGTGACGGTGGAGGGACAGGCGGTAAAGCTGACTAGGACGGAGTACGCAATCTTAAAGCTTTTGATGCAGAATCCTGAGCAGGTCATTACCAAATCCCTTCTTTTGGAGCGCATCAGCGAAGAAACCCCTGACTGCACGGAAAGTTCCCTGAAAATGCATATCAGCAATCTGCGTAAAAAGCTCCGTGAGGTGAATAATAAGGACTATATTGAAGCGGTCTGGGGGATTGGATTTAAATTAAAATAAAATTTTTACGATTTCTTTACTCTTTTCTTTACCGCTTCCTTTATGACTGCCGGGTAAAATGAAGGGCATACAGGCAACGGCGTTAGAACTTCGTTGCCTATCAGTAAAGGAGGTTATCGGAATGGATTATGTTTTGAGAACCAATGCTTTGTCTAAAAGCTATAAGCATTTCAAGGCATTGAACGGATTGTCTATGAACATTCCCAAAGGGGCAATTTATGGATTTGTGGGTAAAAACGGCGCCGGAAAGACCACATTGATCCGGCTGGTTTGCGGGTTGCAGAATCCCACATCAGGAAGTTTCACTTTGTATGGCAGGGAACATACGGATAAGGAAATTGTCAAATCGCGGAGAAGGATGGGAGCGGTGGTGGAAACCCCTTCCGTCTATCTGGATATGACGGCGGAGGATAATTTGAAACAGCAGTACCGCATTTTGGGACTGCCTTCTTTTGACGGGCTGCATGGAATATTGGAGCTGGTGCGCCTTACCGATACCGGCAAAAAGAAAGCGAAGAACTTTTCGCTTGGGATGCGCCAAAGGCTGGGAATTGCCGTGGCGCTTGTGGGGGATCCGGATTTTTTGGTACTGGATGAGCCTGCAAACGGTCTGGATCCGCAGGGAATGATTGAAATGAGGGAGTTGATCTTGAAGTTGAACCGGGAAAAACAGATTACCTTTTTGATTTCCAGTCATATTCTTGACGAGCTTTCCAAACTGGCAACTCATTATGGATTTATTGACAAGGGAAGCCTTGTCAAAGAAATCAGCGCCAAGGAGCTGGAGGAGGCTGTGCGGAAATGCGTCCGCATGAAAGTGAGCAATACTAAGGCACTTGCCTGTGTTTTGGATGCGATGAAGGTGGAATACAAGATTCTTTCCGAGACCAGTGCAGATGTATATGCAAAGCTTAATATCTCCCAGCTGATTCGGACGCTCGACCAAGCGGGCTGTGAGGTGTTTTCTGCAAATGAGCGGAATGAAAGTCTGGAAAGCTACTACATTGGTCTGGTAGGAGGTGAGCAGGATGCGTAAATTGTTATCGGCAGATTTGTATCGTTTTAAACGTGATAAGGTCTTTTGGATTTGCTTTCTGGCAATGCTGGTTTATACGATTCTGGCAATGCTTGGCAACTGCTGGCAGGTTTTGCAGGATACGACTTCCTTTGAATATACATTGGATACGTTCTATTTTGTCTATGCGTTTCCCATTGGGCTTTTGATTGCAGTATTTGTCAGTTTGTTCCTCGGAACTGAATACAGTGACGGAACCGTCCGCAATAAGCTGATAACAGGGCATGCCCGCCGGGATATTTATCTTGCGCATCTTTTTACCAATATGATAGGAGGGAGCTTACTGCTTGCGGCAGGGCTCTTGGGCGGACTTTGCGGAATCCCTGTTCTTGGAACATGGAAGGCGGGACGGATGACTTTGGTTTTCCTGTTAATCAGCATTATGTGCTCGGTGGCTTTTGCGTCAATATTTACCCTGTTTGGAATGTTATGTTCCAATAAGGCGGCATCGGCAGTTTTGTCAATTTTGCTGTTTCTGGGATTGATGATGGCTGGGTTTAGCTTGTATTTCAGGCTTGCAGAGCCGGAAGTGGTGAATGGACTGGTCATTACAGCGGAAGGGATGCAGATGGGCGATCCGTCTCCAAATCCCCGGTACCTGACAGGTTTAAAAAGAGAGGTTTATCAATTTGTCCTAGATTTTCTCCCTACAGGGCAATGTATGCAGATGGAGGAACTGAATGTAGTTCATCCGGTTCGGATGATTTTGTCTTCTTTGGGTATTATGCTTGTGACAACGCTGGGAGGAATAGCTGTTTTCGAGAAAAAAGATATAAAGTAGAGGACAGCGCTGGCTGTCCGGCAAAGTGCGCTCCATGGAATGGATGTCTTGGCAGAGAGTGTGAGTGCAGGCAGGAAAGGGAGGCTGAGGAGATGGAATGGCTGTGGGGATTGGCTGGCGTGCTGACAATAGTGATTGTGGTGCTGGGCGTCAAAATATATTATATGCATAAGGCGGTAAATGAGATTGGCGAGGCGTTTGCCGACCGGCTTGATACAGATACAAACACCTTGATTGGAATTTCAAGTAATGACAAATATTTGAAAAAACTAGCGCAGAATATTAATGTACAGCTTCGCTTGCTCCGAGAACAGCGCCGTCGTTACCAGCAGGGAGACTTGGAAATAAAGGAAGCCATTACCAACATCTCTCACGACCTGCGGACTCCTTTGACTGCAATTTTTGGATACCTTGAGCTGCTTTCCAGAGAAGAAAAATCATCTGAGGCAGAGAGATACCTGGGTATCATTCAGAATCGGGCAGATTTGTTAAAACAGCTTACGGAGGAGCTTTTTGATTATTCTATTATGGCAGTCTGCCATGAGAACCTGAAAAGAGAGCCGGTGGAGATGAATCGGGTATTGGAAGAGAGCGTTGCCGCTTTTTATACGGAACTGCATGAAAGGGGAATTGAGCCCGTTATTTCCATGCCGGAGGAGAAGGTGGTGTGCCGTCTGGACCGGGATGCCCTTGCACGGGTGTTTGCCAATCTTTTCAATAATGCCGTAAAATACAGCTCAGGGGACTTGGAAATCAAGTTGTCCCCTGAAGGAAAAATCACATTTACCAACACGGCGCCGGATCTTGATGAGGTGCAGGTAGGCAGGCTGTTTGATCGTTTTTATACGGTGGAGACCGCAGGAAAGTCAACAGGGCTGGGACTCTCCATAGCCCGGACGCTGGTGGAGCGCATGGGTGGAAAGGTGGAAGCGGGGTATGAGAATGGGAGGCTTAGGATAGAAATTTGGTTTTAAAGAAAAAGGATGGCATTTGCCCTTTGATCCGCCATCCTTTTCATATGCTATAAACCGCAGGAATGCATGACTTCCGGTAAATTGAACATCTGGGAGATGATGTTATATTCTTCAGGCTTATTTTCACAGATTCTTCTAAAATTCATAATGGTATATCCAACAACTTCTTCCGAGTCAATGTCCTTCAGAATAACAATATTGTCTATATCTTCGTCTCCGTATGCATTAGAGGTATCCCCCCAAATATAGGAAAGAATATCAAATTTGGAGTCATAGCTAATCCGAGGTTCGCTTATACACAACATCACCTATTCCTCCTTTTTCTTCTTTTTGAGGGAAAGCGGTCACTACTTCACCGACAATAGTAGTTGGATCTTTTTTGCCGGGTGAATACTCTACTATCACTTTGGTTTTCAATTTGTACGTAGACAAAGAAGATGCCTTAAAGTAGATTTCTCTTGAGGCGTTTTGACTGCTTTGATATACAGAATCAGGAGCCTTAAGTGTATCTTTGACTGCCTCACAATTGTCTTCCATAATCGCATGTTCATATACAATATGAGAATCCCACTGTGATTTTGAACAGGATACCGTGCAGCCTGCATAGTTTGTTATGGCAAATTTCGTGTCATTCATTAGTATGCCCCATTTTAATTATTTCCTTCAAGAGGTTTTATTTTTCCAAAATTTGTTTCGTAAATGTCAATCTGTTCTCCCAATTTTGTGTATAGCTCCTTGGCTAATGCTGGATGGAGCCGAATGTCAGAAACATCAACTTCTGTAGCACCTGCGATATTATTCGTTTCATCAAAAACGGGCGTTTCCAGTTTGAAAAGTATTTGAGATTCTAATTGACTGAATGCTATGCGAAATCCATTAGCATAAATTGTATTAATTGTATTATTTGTGTCCATAAAATATCTCCTTTGTACATTCTTATATAAATATTATAACACTTATGTCAATCCACTAGATGTAGAAAAAATTATAAAATTTGAGTAAATATAGTATAATCTATGAAACAATTTCAAATTTTGCACATTTTTTAACTCAACCCATGCAAAAATAATCCGCTTCGCAGTTTTGGCTCAAACCATGTGGATTTAGGCGGCATCAAAAGCCCGGCATCCGCTACGGACAAAAGCTCCGTAATGGAGGTGGGATACATGGAAAACGCCACAGCCATATCCGTGTGGACACGCCGTTCCAGCTCGCTAAGTCCCCGGATACCGCCGATAAAGTCAATCCGCTTATCGGTTCTGGGATCCTTAATATTTAAAATAGGATCCAGCAGGTGCTCCTGCAGAATGGAAACATCAAGCCCTTTTACGGGGTGGTCAGAATGGAGCGATTGATCGGCGGTGAGAAGATACCATTTGTTCTCTAAATACATACCAAAGGTTCCTTTCTGAGCTGGCAGAATCGGCTCTTTTTCTTTGCAGATAACGGAAAATCCTGCATTTTCCACTGCCTTTAAAAATTCTGACCCTGTCAGATTATTCAAATCCCGCACGGCACGGTTGTAGGGCAGAATGGCAAGCTGGTCATGGGGAAAGAGCACCGACAAAAAGCGGTTAAACTCCTCCTCTCCGGTGTAATCGGGATACTGGCTGCGCCGTTTTAAGCCCACCTTCACGGCAGAAGCGCAGCGATGGTGTCCGTCCGCTATGTAAGTGCAGGGAATCCGGGCAAAAGCCTGGCAGATTGCATCCAGCTCCGCTTTGTCAGAAATGCGCCATACGCGGTGGGTAATCCCATCCGGCGAAGTGAAGTCATAGAGCGGAGCACCCTGACGCACCTTATCGACAATGCGGTTAATTGCAGAGTCGGAGCGGTATACCAGAAAGATAGGGCCGGTATGGGTATCCGTAACGTCTACATGGCGGATGCGGTCAAGCTCTTTATCCTCCCGTGTGTTCTCGTGTTTTTTGATAATCTGGTTCTGGTAGTCGTCGATGGAAGAGCACGCAACAATTCCGCACTGGGAGCGTCCATCCATAATCAGCTCATAAATATAGTAACAGGGGGTTTCTTCTATTAGAAAAGAACCGTCCGCTATCATAGAGGACAAGGTCTCCTTCGCCCGCTCATAAACTCTGGGGTCATAGGTATCCACATCGGCGGGAAACTGTGTCTCCGCCCGGTCTATTTTTAAAAAGGAAAGGGGCTCTCTTTTAATCTCTTCAAGAGCTTCCTCACGGCTGTAAACATCATAGGGAAGGGCGGCAATGCGCCCGGCAAGCTCCGGAACGGGGCGGATGCTTTTAAAGGGTGTAACGGTTGGCATAAAAAGTCCTCCTTATCGTATCGTGCAAAAATCCATGATATAATTATACGTTGAAATGACCCGGCAGTCAATTGAGTAACGGTCCGGCTCTTGGTCGGCAGTCCTTGTGCCAAGTTCCGCCCTGAGGCTATGATGCCCCTCTGGCAGATTCGGGGAAACGGTTATCACAATGATGTTACTGCCTGCAATTGCTGATAGAAATTGAAAAAAATGTTGACTGGCTTTAGCATGTCATATATAGTATATTAGAAAACATGAGGAGGAAAGGATGAAAAATTATGAGTGATTCAATCGGATGGATTATTGTTGCCTTTGTGCTTTATCTGCTTGCAATGATTATAATCGGAGCAATCTATGCAAGGAAGAATAACAGCACGGAGGATTATTTTCTTGGCGGAAGGAAGCTGGGCGGATTTGTGGCGGCGCTTTCTGCACAGGCTTCGGACATGAGCGGATGGCTGCTCATGGGGCTTCCCGGTTCCATTTATGCATTGGGAATGGGACAAGCATGGATTGCAGTGGGACTGTTTGTGGGAACGGTATTAAACTGGCTGTTTATTTCCGGAAGGCTGCGCAGATACACCATACGCGCCAATAATTCCCTGACGCTTCCCACTTATTTTGAAAATCGTTTTCATGATAAAAAGAGAATTCTCTTGTTTATCTCATCTGTGACCATTGTGGTATTTTTTCTGGTATATACTGCATCGGCGCTGGCGGCAGGCGGAAAGCTTTTTAATTCCGTATTTAATGTGGACTACCGGATCGCCCTTACCATTGGGGCATTGGTTATTCTGGCGTACACGTTTTTGGGCGGATTTTTGGCAGTCTGCACCACTGACTTTGTGCAGGGGACATTAATGCTGGTTGCCCTTTTGGTGGTGCCTCTTGTGGCGCTGGGGATGATCGGACCTTCCAATGTGTTTATAACTCTTGAACAAAGCCAGGTGGCAAGAGGTTATAAAGCGTTTTTGAGCCTGTTCTCCAACGGCGGGAAGCCCTGCCGTGCGGTAGATATCATATCCGGTCTGGCATGGGGGCTCGGTTACTGCGGCATGCCTCATATTCTGGTTCGCTTTATGGCGGTTAAGAATGAGAAGGAGCTGAATAAGTCCAAGGGAGTTGCAATTACATGGGTATTCCTTTCTCTGGTGCTGGCTTGCGTGATCGGGGTGCTGGGACGTGCGTATCTGTTCCCTCAGATTCTTACGGGCGGAGAAGAGGAAAACGTATTTATCAATATGATCATTAAGCTGTTTACCGAGGATATTGGGGCGCCTATCGTGGCAGGATTGTTCCTCTGCGGGATTCTGGCGGCGATTATGTCCACGGCAGATTCCCAGCTTCTTGTAAGCGCATCCAGCGTGGCGGAGGATATTGTTAAGGGAATTATCAAAAAGGATGCAAAGGATGAGGACGTATTCCGCATCAGCCGGATTACCGTGGTAGTGATTGCCGTGCTGGCTTATCTGATCGCCTTAGACCCCAACAGCTCCATTATGGGACTGGTGTCCAATGCATGGGCGGGCTTAGGCGCGGCTTTCGGACCTACCGTACTGCTTTCCCTTTACTGGAAGCGGACAAACTTCCAAGGGGCGGTTGCAGGAATTGCGTCCGGCGCGCTCACGGTTATTGTTTGGGACTACATACCGTTTCTTGGTGGGCAGACGCTGGGAACCGTCACAGGCTTGTACTCGCTGGCAGTGGGATTTGCAATCAGCGTGGCGGCAATCGTAATCGTCAGTCTGGTGACGCCGGCGCCGTCGCAGGAAATGCTTGAGGAATTTGATGATGTCAGTCAAAAGAGAATTAACTTTGATGAAGAATAATATAGAAAGCAGAAGGACAGCCGGCAGGTTCGGCTGTCCGCTTCTTGTTCTGGCGGCAGGAAGCCTTTGGGGGCTGATGGGGCTTTTAGTGCGGAGCTTAAACGAAGCGGGTCTTTCTTCCATGGAAATCTGTTTTGTGCGTGCATTAATCACCCTTGTCTGCATGCTGGCGGGGCTGCTTTTATTTGACAGAGACGCGCTGAAAATCCGCTTAAGGGATATTTGGTGCTTTATTGGCACCGGTGCATTCAGCGTGTGCTTTTTTAATTACTGCTACTTTAAGACAATGACCCTCACTTCGCTGTCGGTGGCGGCAGTTCTGCTTTATACGGCGCCCGCCTTTGTGATGCTTTTATCGGCAGTCCTTTTTGGGGAAAAGCTGACCTTGCAGAAGGTGGCTGCGCTTTTTCTGGCTTTTGCAGGCTGTGCCTTTGTTTCCGGAATTGTGGGAGGAGCGGGGGCTTTGTCCTTTCAGGGAGTCCTCTATGGTCTTGGCGCGGGATTCGGCTATGCGCTTTACAGCATTTTTAGCAGGTACGCACTGGAACGGAACTATAGTTCCGTGACGATTTCCTTTTATACCTTCTTGTTTGCGGCAGTTTCCAGTGTTTTCTTTGTAGATGCTGGAAAAGTGATTACCGCCGTGGGGAGCAGTTTCCGGTTTGGAAGCAGGACGGTGTTTCTGGCGCTTCTGGTGACACTGCTTCCTTACTTAAGCTATACAAAGGGGCTTAAGGGGATGGAAAACGGCGCGGCGTCCGTGCTTGCATCCATTGAGCCGGTGGTGGCAACGCTTTTGGGAATCTTGGTTTATAAAGAGCGCATGAGTTTGTGGAACGGGATTGGAATCTGTCTGGTGCTTGGGTCGATTATTTTGATTAACATTCGGCTTGGAAAAACTGCGGAGTGACAGGAGTTTAATGTAGCCTGAGGGGGATTAGTATGAGCGTGTCGGAGATACTTTTATATTTACTTTTGAATGCATTCAGGATTTATATTCTGTACAGGTTTTTTGGATTATTTTTTGAAAAGGACAGGCAGAAAAAATGGGTGCCTTGGGGATATGCATTTTATTATGTGGTAAACAGCGCATGTTATTTGATTATTGACTTTGACAAATTGAATTTTGCGATTAATCTTGTTTTCCCGTTACTGATTGCGCTTATGGGATATCAGGGAGGAATACGGAGAAAACTGCTGTCAGTGTTTGCTTCTTTGGGGGTAAACCTTTTAGCGGAAGATTTTGCATGGGGGATTTTTTCAAAGGGGAGAGAGGATTTTATGTGGGAGTTTGGCTTTTTCCTCTCTGTTTTTATCTTATGGCTTATGCAGGTCATTCTCGAAAAGACGGTTAAGCTCCGCAGAAGCGGAGAGATTTCTTTTCATAAAGATTTCCTTATCGTGCTTATCATCATAGGAAATATGTTTATTTCAGAGGTGCTTATCGATGATTATTACCGCAACAGGGTGGTGCTGAATCTGGCGCTGTGTATCCTGCTGATAGTCAATATGACAATATTTTATCTTTACGAAAAAATCCTTAAAGATTCGGAAAAGGAGAAAAATGAAGAAATCTATGAACTGCAGCTGGCTATGTATCAAAAACAGCTGGAGGTTATGCAGGGCGCAAACGACACCTACCGGATCATGCGCCACGACTTAAAGCACCATACGGCGTTACTGCTTGACTATATCCGCCAAAATGAAAATGAGCGCGCCGTGCAGTATCTGGGAAAGATGGACAGCTACATGGACAGCGACGCCCGGTATGTAAGAACCGGAAATAATGGCATTGACAGCATTTTTAATTATATTATTGAAGAGGTGGAAAAACGCGGCGGAACGATTGAAACGGATATCCGGGTTGCAGAAGGGCTTGCGGTAAATGACTTTGACATGAACGTGATATTGAGCAACCTTTTGTTCAATGCCTGTGAGGCTATCAGCAAGAGTGAGAAAAAGGAAATCCGCGTGGTCATGGAATATGACAGGGGAACCCTGCAGATTGGCGTATCGAATACCTATAACGGCGTGTTAAACCAAAAGAACGGACAGCTTCTTTCTACAAAGAGAGGGGCGAAAACATTCGGAACGGGGCTTATGAGCGTCAAGAGAACGGTGGAAAAATATAACGGCTATATGGAAGTGGAGCATACAGAGGACGAGTTTAAGGTGAACATTCTTTTGTATCTGTGAGAGTTCCGGGAGATACGAATACGGCAAGTGCTGCATCAAGGTGTATATTCTTTTGTATTTGTGAGGGACGGCACGAAAATATTTTTACAGGCAGATGAACACTGATAACCGATATTTTTACGGGAAAATGAACACCAATAACCGATATTTTTGTGGGTTGTGGAAAGGACCAGGCTTAAGATGAGAATAGGGATTTGCGATGATGATGCGGCAGTCTGCCGTGAAATAGAAGAAAACCTAACTGCATACGCCAGGGCGGAAGGGATAGAAACGGAGATCACTCTTTTTGCAAACGGGGAGGAATTGTGCGTTGCTCTGGAAGAGGAAAACGCCCTGTTCCATCTTTTGTTTCTGGACATTGAGCTGGGAGACATGGACGGTGTTGACGTGGGGAAAAGATTGCGGGACAGCCTGCGGAATGAAGCAACGCAGATTGTCTTTATTTCTTATACGCAAAAATACGCCATGAAATTATTTGAGGTACGCCCACTGGATTTTTTGATTAAGCCTATCACCTATGAGAAAATCAGCAAGATTCTAAACGTATACCGGAGGCTGTACCCGGAGAGCAAGCTCTTTTTCGAGTACAAAAAGGGAAAGGGAACCTATCTGATTGCGCAGAAAGAGATTATCTGCGTGAAGTGCGAGGGGAAGAAGATACGGCTGGTCACAATAAAAGAAGAAATTGAATTTTACGGGAAAATGTCCGATGTGACTGCTCAGCTTGAACCGAATAAGTTTTGGATAATCCATAAATCTTTTGTCATCAATGCAGATTATGTCTCTATTTTTGGAAAAGATGAGATTAAGATGGTGAACGGGGAGGCGCTCCCCATCAGCAAGCCCCACAAAAAAGATGTGATGATCAGGATATTGGAGAGGAGTAAGTGCAGAGGGGAAAGATGAGATGACAGGGGAATCGACATTTTTTCCATTTATGCGGTTTATTTTTCTCTTTTTCCGTTTGATGCTTAAGCTTGTGCTAAAATAGATGCTGTTAAAATTTGGACTTTCAGGAGGCATAAGAATATGAAAGGAAAAAGAAGCATCGCGGCAGTGCTTGCAGCAATCATAGGGCTCCAGCTGTTAACAGGGTGTGGGAAACAGGCGGAGGCAGTCAATGAAAAAGAGTTTATCTCACCGGACGGAACCTACAGTGTTCAGGCAGACGAAAAGTATGTCCTGACGGATGTAGGGCTGGACAGTTGGATGAGCTTAGGCATGCCGGGCAGCACAGACGGCATACTGATCATGCAGTTATTACCGGACAGCAGAAGCATTAATATGGGAAACTGGGAGAGCCTTGAAGCGGTTAGGGAATATATGGAGGAAGCAAACCAGCTCTACGACAGGCAGGAGGCAGATAAGCCGGAAAATCCAGCGTTTCACCACATGGAGGCGTACACCTATCAGACAACGCAGGAGGGGCACGCTGGCAAGATGTACACGGTGTACGGTGAAACGGATTATGCATATTACGCAATATCTCTGATAGAATCAGGGAGCGGACAAGACGACAACCAGTTTTTTAAAAATATCTGCGCTTCTTTCAAAGAGATTGAGGAAGGGATAGAAGCAAAGAAGGCTTCCATCACCGAAACGCCGGACACGATTCGCTGGTTTAACGCATCGAATGCAGAATTAATTGGGCTGAACAATTTTGATTACCGTGTGTATGGCGGGCTTGTCCCTAATAGTATCAGCCGGGAAGTTGCCAAAAACAGTTTAAATGATGCATTTGGAGTTACGGACAAGTTTTCAGCCAATGAAACCCTGCAATGGCTTCTTTCAGAAGGAGAACGCGCTGATTTTAAAGAATTAATGGAATATTTGGAAGAGACCGGACTGCATGAGATAGAAAAAGAAGAACGGGCAGATTTCATGCTGGAAAATTTTGACGTGAGCGTAGAGGAAGCCGAAAACTATATAGAATGGTACAGTAAGTATGAGGAAGACCTTGAAGATGCCGTTTCGGGGTGGGACTATAACCGTGCCCTGACCCAGATTGCAAATTATTATCTGGCAGGATATTACACCTTAGAGGAGGCTTATGACGCTTCTTTGGATGTAGCAGTAATGGTTCAGGAGAAGTTCGGCTCGTGGGATGATTATATGGAAAGTTATTTTACCGGATATGAATATTGGTGCGGCGAAAGCAGTGAGGACAGGAGAGAAGTCTACCGAAGCCTTCAAAGCGCAGAAGATAATCCATATCAGATAGATTTCCATACAAAGCTTGAAAAAAGCTGGTGATTTTTCCATTTATGCATCAAATTTTTCCCTTTTTATAATTGGCGCTGGCAACTGTGATAGAATAATCACACCAATTAAAACTTAGGAGGAGCATGTGATGGGTTACGAAATGACAAAATTAGTAGTCGATATTATTTTTGGGGTCTGCCTGCTTGGACTGGGGCTGTATTATCTTTTGACACCCTTTGAAAAGCTTAAAGAAAAATATCCCAAAATGAAGTCGGAAAAGATGATCAAGGGATGCGGAGTGCTGATTGTAGTGATAGGCGCTATAGTAATTATAATGGGGGTTTTGGGTTTGATTTAAGAACTGCCAAGACAGAGTGACAGCATTAATGTGATGGAAGACCGGCAAACAAATCTGCTTTTGAGGAAAGCGGTTTGTCTGCCGGTTTTGTGCATTATTTACGCGTAGACTTTTCTTTTAAAAATAGATATAATAAGCACAAGGAGGAATACGGAATGGCTATGGGAGATTATTCGGTTGACGAATTGAGAAAAATTATAGCTCCTATTGCAGAAAAGTACCAAGTGGCTCAAGTATATCTATTTGGTTCCTTTGCAAGGGGAGATTATGGTGAGGAAAGCGATATTGATATCCGGATTGAGAAGGGAAATATGAAGGGAATGTTCGCATTGTGCGGTTTTTATACGGAAATTTCAGAAGCCTTGAACAGGAAAGTGGATGTGCTTACTACGGGAAGCCTTTCGGAGGAGTTTTTGGAGAACATTAAAGAAGATGAGGTAATGTTGTATGCAGGGTAGCAGGAACAATTATGGGAAACCTTGGTTAGTGATATTACTGAATTCTGCTTTTGTAAGAAGCGGTGTCTTGCGGTGCTAAAACTAATGTGTAACACATACGGGGAAGCTGAATGCTATAATCTGTCATCTTTGAATATCATCATATTTTTTATTTCATATCTAATTGATTCGCAATTCCGAAAAGAGAGAAACATAATTATTCAGGAAAAGGATCCAAAAATAATGGAATCCATTCAAATTCCATAGGCTCTGTGATATATTTTTCCTGGATTCGCAGGTATTCCTCCTCGGTTATTTCCGTGTCAAGATCCCCGTCACTTCCCCAGCTTCCTCCATAATATGCATCTTCCATAAGATCAACAGCAATTGTGTCTATCACGACCCATGCATCTACATCTTCCTGAAACTGTACGTAAGTTGTTGAGGAATACATTCCGGCGCTGACATATTCAATAATGCCATTCTGATAGATTGTCATATCAAAATATGAGGTTGTAAATTCCATTCCGATTCCGCTGGTTTCACTATAATTGTAAATAATATGGGGTCTGTCTCCAGATGCAATAACCATTTCCGGGAAGCCATTACCTGTCAAATCCGCCAAGGCATAGTTATAATTTGTACCATAAGAAGGCATATATATGCACAGTTCATCGTATACGTACTCCCCCAATTTGGCTCGTACACTTTCGTCATTAAGATTCTGATTGTCGGCATTCATGAATTGCTCATACTGCTTCAGAACCTCTATATAAGGCTGTGGCATATCAGGATATATATTTACTTGCCATTGCATTTGCGCTGATGAGATGTCTTCTGGTTCTGTGTTTTCGGTTTCTGTAATTTTGGATTTCACTTCTTCCGGGCTTTCGGATTCTATGTCTTCAAAGACTTCCGCTTCTGGGTCTTCGGATAAAGCCAGAGGTGTAGAACTTTGCTCCATTTCCGGTTTAATATTTTCTGCTTCCTCGAATTTTGCACATGCACTTAAACTGAAAATACATAGAAGTGCTATTTTTAAAATAAATATTTTTATTATCAATAATCTTGGAAAATTTTGCATTCAATTTGATGCTCCCTTTTGATGGCTGATTTTATAAAATATTATGGACAATGGTGAGGGAATAGTCAAGCATATTGCACCTTATCCTTTCCAAACTGCATCCTGCGGAAAAAGGAATTGACCCGTTTTTCCAGTTTGATAAAATAAAGCCATAGAAAGGGGCACCTATGAAACTTACGATGAACAGAATTAGGCAGGGGGAGGATGAGGTGATCATCCGATACCGGGAGATGAATGAACAGATTGAGATGCTTGCGGTGCTGGCGGAAGGAAAAGGTCAAAAGATCAGCGCCGGGTATGAAGGGGAGACCATTTTAATCCGTCCGGAGGCTATTCTTTATCTGGAAAGCGTGGACGGGGCGACTTGGGCATATCTGGCGGATAAGGTATGCAGGGTCTATGTGAGTCTGGAAAAGGCGGTGCTTATGTGGGGAGAGCGGGGCTTCTTTCGGTGCTCCAAATCCATGGTTATCAATATCTACCGGATTGATACTTTAAAAAGCGAGTCTGGAAACCGGATTCTGGCACAGATGGAAAACGGAGAGCAGGTGATGATTTCCCGGAGGTATTCCAGAGAGCTTCGGGCAATTTTAAAAGGAGGGGCAGAGGATGAAGAAGAATAGCTTAAAAGAAACATTTATCCATTACCTGGGCGCGGAAATCTGGATTGAGTATAAGGCGTGTCTTTATTCCTTCTGCATTATGGTTTTTTACTGCTTTTTTTTACTTTGCAAAGGAATATTTCGGGCGGAAATACTGTTTATGTTTGAAATGGTAGTCGCCGCTTATTTTATGGGGTATCTGCAGGTATATGCGCTAAAGGATTTTGATGAGTCGGACCGGTTTGGGAGACATGAGATGCTGTGTACCCTGCTCTGTACCTCTTTGTATACCTTGCTTTCTTATCTTTTGAACTGGTTTGAGCGCAGTCTGCCCGCCACTGGGTTGTTTTTCCTGTTTATGCTGTTCAGCTATTGCTGTGTTTGTCTGGTAAATAGGCTGAGAAGGGCGTATGACACCCGGAATTTAAATAAAATACTGGCAGAATTTAAACGGGGAGAACAAAATGGAAAATGCAGTTGAGATTAGAGGGCTGACCAAGAATTACGGAAAGCATCGAGGCGTAAAGGATATTTCGCTTCAAGTGGAAAAAGGAGATATTTTCGGGTTTTTGGGCTCCAATGGAGCGGGAAAATCCACCACCATCCGAAGTCTGCTTGGAATGCTGCATTTTGAAAAAGGCGAAATCCTCGTGCTTGGCATGGACAGCCGAAAACAACAAAAAGAAATTTTGAAGCGGGTGGGGTATATGCCGTCGGAAGCCATGTTTTATCCGTCTATGCGGGTAAAGGATGTCATTCAGTTTGCGGCGGATGCGCGGAAAATGGACTGCCGGGAAGAGGCAATGCGTATTTGCCGGGCGCTTTCTGTGGATACGCAGAAACGGATTGAAGAATTGTCGCTGGGAAACAGAAAGAAGGTAAGCATTGTCTGCGCTATGCAGCATAAGCCGGAGCTTTTAATTTTAGATGAACCTACTTCCGGGCTCGACCCTTTGATGCAGGAGGCATTTTTTGAATTACTGTTAAGCTGCAACCGCCAAGGAACTACATGCTTTTTATCTTCGCATGTGCTTTCGGAAGTAAAGCGTTATTGCAGGAAGGCGGCGATTATCCGGGAAGGGCAGATAATCAGAACCGACACGGTGGAGAACTTGTCCAAATCCAATCTTCGCAAAGTAAGGGTGTGGAAGGACGGGCAGGAAAGGCGTTTTTCTTATACCGGAAAGATGAAGGAGCTGATCCGGAAGCTGGGGGAAGAGGAGATTGAGGATGTGTTAATCGAAGAGCCGGGTCTGGATGAGCTTTTTATGCACTACTATTCCCGCGAGTAACAAGTCAAGTGGCATGCTTAAAACCAGCTAAAGCTGGTTTAGACATTTGACGACTGCCGCGAGGGTCAATACCCCGCTGCTTGCGGTGGGGTTATTGACTCCGATGCAGATGAGCCGGGTGCGGACAAAGAAGGAAACGGGGAGGCATAGAATGACCTTATTAAAGCATGAGATAAAGATGAATTTAAAGACCCTGCTGATCTGGACGCTCAGTATCGGCATGCTTTGCGCTGGCTGTATTTTGTTGTTTAAAAGTCTGGAAGAAAGTATGAGAGGGATGGCGGATGCGTATTCGGAGATGGGTGCTTTTTCTACGGCGCTTGGGATGGATAAACTCAGCGTCAGCACGCTGAACGGGTTTTACGCAACGGAGGTTGCACTGATGTTTGCCGTTGGCGGGGCTATGTTTGCGGCAATGACGGGAGCGGGGATGATTTCCAAGGAAGAAGAAGGACATACAAGCGAATTTCTCGTCACCCTGCCTTTTGGACGTGGTTATATTGTGACATGGAAATACCTTGCAATGGCATTTTTGATAGTTCTTTTTCAATTGGTGACAGTGCTTTTGATTTTATTAGGGTTTGCCGGTATTGGGGAGATGCCGGAGATAAAAACTTTTGCGGTATATCACGGAGCGCAGTTTTTAATGCAGTTGGAGGTGGGGAGTGTGTGCTTTTTGCTTTCCGCTGTGTCAAAACGCAGGCAGACTGGCGCAGCGTTAGGGTTTGCTATGCTGCTTTATGTGGCGGATCTGATGTGCAGAGTGATTCCGGATTTGGAAAATTTAAAGTACGTGACACCCTATTACTTCTCAAACGGAGCAGATATTTTTGCCAGCGGAAAAGTTGAGGGGCGGATGGTTGGAATTAGTCTGGCGATTACGGTTTTCTCGGCTGTGACGGCGGTGGCTGCGTATAGGAGGAGGGATTTGGCGGGGTGAGTGGGGAAGTTTCGGTTTAATGTGGTAAAGGAGCTTCCTGTATAATTCAAATATAGGGAATTCC
>JAMPGL010000053.1 GCA_023663945.1 Lachnospiraceae bacterium
TATCGACACGATGGTTGTAGGGCAGGCTCTCGGCGTGTCCGCCCTTGCCGCCTTAGGAGCCACTGATTGGCTGAACTGGCTCTTTACCGGTTTAATTCAGGGATTCGCGCAGGGGTTTTCTATCTTGATGGCGCAGGAATTTGGTTCTGGTAATCATAAGCGGCTGCGGAAGGTTATTTTTAACTCTCTCATCCTTTCCGCCATTTGTTCCCTGCTTGTGCTTGCAGCAAGTCAGGCATGCGCCCAGCCGGTGCTTACGCTGCTCCATACGCCCGGAGATATTTTGGAAAACTCCCTTTTATACCTGCGCATTATTTTTTGGGGTATGCCTATCATTATGGCATACAATCTTTCGGCATCCATCCTTCGTTCTTTAGGCGACAGTCAGACGCCTCTTCATGCCATGATTGCCGCCTCCATAACCAATATTGCGCTTGACCTTATTTTTGTTCTGCTGTTTCACTGGGGCATTGCAGGAGCCGCCATAGCAACTCTCATGGCCCAGCTTTTATCCGCTGTCTACTGCTTTTACTTTATCAGGCGGATTGAAATACTGAAAACCTCCCGGGATGAGCTGGTGATGGAGGGGGAAATCTGCGGAAAGCTTCTTTTTCTCAGCTTTCCCATTGCCTTTCAAAACACGGTGATTTTTATCGGCGGCATGATTGTCCAATCCGTGGTAAACAGCTTTGGCGTTCTTTTTATTGCAGGCTTTACCGCCACTAACAAGCTTTACGGCATTCTGGAAAGTGCCGCTACCTCTTACGGTTATTCTATGAGCACTTATGCGGGTCAAAATTTAGGCGCCGGAAATATTAAGAGAATACGCAGGGGCGTCCGCAGCGCGCTTTTGATTGCGTTAGCTACCTCCCTGACCATATCCATTGTCATGCTTCTTTTGGGAAAGCATATTTTAATGTGGTTTTTATCCGGCAGTCCATCCGAAACAGCTGCCGCACTACAGATTGCTTATCACTACCTGACCATTATGAGCATTTTTCTTTCCACCCTGTACCTGCTTTACATTATCCGTTCCACTTTGCAGGGAACCGGGGATACCATCATGCCCTTTATCTCCGGCATCGCGGAATTTGCAATGCGGGTGGGCGCCGCGCTGATTCTTCCCCGTTTCTTTGGACAGGAGGGCATCTTTTACGCCGAAATCCTTGCCTGGACCGGCGCCGACATAATCTTACTTTCCGCTTACTTTTATCATGTATCCGTATGGAAAAAGCTCCCGCTTAAAGCAGAAGATAAATAACCGTAAGGATTAAACCCGCGCAGAACAGCAAAAGCCCGAAAGAAAGGCTTCTGCCTATCAAGGTGCTGTCCTCCGACCATTCCTGATAAATCAGCGCGTACTTATGCCGATAATCCGTCTTCTTCGGCTTTTTGCGCCATATAGTGGCATTCGCAGCCTGTTCCAGACTGTTCACAAATCCTCCCGCCGCATAGGTTATTGCCGTACCCTCTTCCAGCTCTCTAGGAAGCTTGCTGTCCTTATAAATTGTTTTGCGAAGCAGGACTACAACAGCATCCACGAAGCTGTCCATAGCCCGGCACACAATTCCCAAAAGAAACGGAAGAACCTGCAAAAGCACCGGTCGATAAATCAAATTCTCCAAATCCAGATAGGGATACCATCTGTCCACATAGACAACGCTTCCATCCTCTTTTTTTCTCATCCATAACCGCACCAAAACCAAATAAATTACGGCTCCGATTCCAATGGAGATAAACGCGCCCTTTAAATTTTCCGGTGAAAACCAGCTCACGCTCTGAGCCTCCTGCTCCATCAGCAGAAATCCCCGCCCCAGATTTGCAATCCGGTTCATGACCTGTCCCGGCAAAAATCCCATAAGGGGCAGAAGCGTTGCGCTGACGGTAAGCGCAATACTGCTTACAGGGTTCATGTAATCTCCCTTCTCGGAATCAAACTTCTCCTGCACCGCTGCATCCTTATTCTTTTCTATAAAGATTGCCACATACAGCTTTGCCATGTAAGCTATGGTCAAGCCTCCGCTGATCAAAAAGCTCCACTCCACGCCCTTTAACATCGGCAGGCTTAACAGGCTCTCCGCACCGTCTGCCAGCAGAGCTGTATATTCCAAAATTGCTTCGTGAATCAAGGTCTTGCTCACATACCCGTTCCATAGAGGGATTCCGCCGATTCCAAGCGCTCCCATAAGGAAAATATAGTGAAGCAGCGGTTTCTTTCTGCCATATCCCTGTATCTCGTTCAGATTCAATCGATGGATATTCATATAGATAACCCCTGCCGCCAAAAAGAGTGTAAGCTTAATCAGGGAATGGTTCACCATATGAAGCAGGCTCCCTCTGAGCGCAAGCCCGTTTTCCGCACCAAGCAGTCCCGCCATCCCGATTCCCACCAGAATAAACCCTATCTGGGACACCGAAGAGCAGGCAAGCGTTCTTTTTAAATTAATGGAAAACAAAGCCAAAACTGCTCCTATCACCATAGTGCAGACCCCAAGAAGCAAAATAAGTGTTCCCCAGCCGATACTTCCTGCAAACAAATACAGAGTGAGCAGTAAAACCCCAAAGATACCTGTCTTAGTCAAAACGCCGGACAATAGTGCAGATGCCGGTGCAGGCGCCGCAGGATGTGCCTTGGGAAGCCAGACGTGAAGCGGAAAGGCTCCCGCCTTTGCTCCAAATCCCGCCAGCATACAAATTCCTGCCGCCAGAACCTTTCGCTCCGGAATCCCGCTTGAAGACAGCTGAACATAATTCTCATAACAGCCGATAAGCTCTTCAAATTTTAAAGTTCCCGTAGTCTGGTATAAGAGAAAAATTCCCATCAGCATCACAAGACCGCCGATTACCGCAATTCCCAGATAGGTCTGCGCCGCCCGGAGAGATTCTTTCTTTTCATCCTGCGCTACCCACACATAAGAGGTAAAGGACATCACCTCAAAGAAAATAAACGTGGTGTAAAAGTCCGCTGATAAAAAGATTCCTGCCACTGCCCCTAACGTGATGAGCAGGAAAAAGTAATAGCGGTTCCGGTTACGATAGGTTCTTAAATACTCCCTTGAAAACAACGTACTGACCAGCCACATAAATCCGGCAATACTCCCGTAAAGGGCACGGAATCCGTCCAGAGTAAAGCAGAGACCCATACCGCAGGCTTCCGGAATATTTAAAGTAATGCTGCGGTTATTTCTTATCACCCAAATAAGAAGCATCAAAAATACGATAAACTCTATTCCTGTCACAGCATCTGCCAGATAATCTCTTATTTCTTTCTTTTTTTTGCCCGTCGCATAACAGACCACCGCAGAAATCATAGGAAAAAACACTGTAAATCCAAGCATAAAACTCATAGTAACTGCCTCCTTTTAATAGATACCGGCTGATACGTCACTAAAAAATTCTATAATCGTTTTGGAGAATAATCCAAACGCAATCATAAAAAAGGTAAAGAGAAACAAGGGCGCCAGCATCTTCCAATTGGGATCCTTCACTCCGTCTAATGTGCTCATGTCAAAATCTCGTGCCGGAAAAAATCCCCTGACCACAATTGTCAGCATATAAATTGCCGTTAACAGCGCGGAAAGGAGCAGGCAGGCAATCCCTGCATAGGCAAGTCTGTTTCCGCTCTCCACCGCCGCAGACGCCAGATTCCATTTACTCACAAAACCTGCAAGTCCCGGCACTCCCATAAGCGCCAGAGAAGAGACGGTAAACACCCCAAACACGCAGGGCATCCGATACCCCATGCCATCCAGCTCATGAACATAACTCCGGTCTGTCTGGTACATAATTGCGCCCGCGCAAAAGAAAGAAGCTATCTTCATCACCGCATGGAACACCAGATGGGTAAGCGCTCCCACAAGCCCAAGAGGCGTCATAATCGTCACTCCAAACAAAATATAGGACAAATTGCTGATGGTGGAATAAGCAAGCCGACGCTTTATATGCGTCTCCTTTACCGCCCGGCTGCATCCGTAGATGATAGTGAACATTACGACAGCCATCACGATACTCTGCGCCCATGTCCCTTTCAAAAATTCCGTCCCAAAGCTGTAATACGTAAGCCTTATAATTGCAAATGCACCGGACTTCACCACCGCTACCGCATGAAGCAGGGCGGTTACCGGAGTGGGTGCCACGCCTGCATCCGGCAGCCAGGAGTTAAAGGGGCACACCGCCGCCTTAACCCCAAATCCCAAAAAAGCAATGACGTAAATCAATAAGAGAATATTAGTCCTGTCACCAATCTTATCCAAATCCAATACGCCGCCTAACACAAAATTAGTCGTACTGCCGTAGATAATAATAAAAATCAGCCCGATAAACGCAAATGCCGCTCCTCCTAAGGAATAATACAGGTATTTCCGGCTTGCCAGAATTGCTTCTCTGGTCAGCGTGTGCATTACAAGGGGAACCGTCACCAGCGTTAACAGCTCATAAAAGAAGTACATGGTAAGCAGGTTTGCCGCCATAGCAATGCCCAAGGTCACTCCATAGGTCATGGTATAAAACATAAAAAATGTCTTTTCATGCTCCTCCTTGGTCATATATTCAAAGGCATACAGCGTGGCAAAAGGCCATAACGCCGATACCAGTCCTCCAAAAACCATGCTCATTCCGTCCACCCGGAAGCTGATGGACAAATTACCTGTAAAGTTGGCAAGGGTAAATATGCTCTCCGCATGGTGAATCAGCATATACCACACCAATATACTGTTAATGACAATCAGCGTCTCCAGGAAAATTTCCATGTGGGCTCTTTTCTTAAAAGGAATCAGAGGAACCAGTGCGCCCGTTAAAATTGGTATCAATATAATAAACAGAATCATAACCCTCTTCCTCCTTCCTAAACAGCCTTCTCAATGATTTGAGCCAGATACGCGGTCACTTCTCCCGGAATAAGCCCTAATGCCACAGACAGCAGGGTAAGTATCAACACCGGAATCATCATCCAGAGAGACGGCTCTTTCTTTTGAAGCGCCCCATAGTCATAATCCTCTCCCGGCAGAAATCCTTGTATGGAAACCGGAAGCAGATAACCCGCTGTGAGAAGCGCGCTCACCAAAAGAACTGCCGGTCCCAGCCAGTTAATTACGGGAATGCCGGAAGAAAGCGCCCCTATTGCCAGATGCCATTTACTGATAAATCCGCCAAAGGGCGGAATCCCAATAAGTCCCAAAGAGACAACCGTATAACAGATCATCAGTACCGGCATCTCCTTCCCAATCCCTCTCATCTCCTGCGCCCTGGTTTTTCCTGTCTGATAGATCACCGCGCCCACGCACAAGAACAACGCCGCCTTAATAAAACCATGACACAGCACATGAAGGAGGCTGCCCGTAACTCCCTCCCCATTCATAACCGCAAGTCCGAACAAAATATATGATACCTGACTGACCGTGGAATATGCCAGACGCTTTTTCATTACCGGTTCCCGGTACGCCAGCATAGAACCCATAAAAATCGTCAAAAGCGTCAAAACCAGCCACATGCTCTGCACCCAGCTTCCACGAAGAAACGATGCTCCATACACATAATAAACTACCCGGACAATGCCCAGCACTCCGGCTTTTACAATCACTGCCGACAGTACCGCCGATGCAGGCGCAGGAGCCGCCGGATGCGCCGCCACGAGCCACGCATGGAGCGGAAACATTCCCGCCTTCACGCCAAATCCCAAAATCATTAAAAATGCGGTCAAGAGCAGAATACTCCCGTGGCTTGAAGCCGCCTGAGCGCTGATTACGCCCCCGGCACTGAATGTCAGCGTATTTCCGTACCGCTCCACAAAATAAAGCCCAAACAACGCCATATAAGCTCCGCATAACGAATAAAACAGATATTTGAGCCCCGCCATTACCGCCTCACGGCTTCTGTTATGCAGAACCAGCGGAAAGGATGACAATGTCAGCATTTCATAAAACAGATAAAAGGTAATCAGATTCCCCGCAAAGCATAACGCTATTAAAATTCCAAATACAATCAAATAAAATCCGTAGAATCTCTTTTCCTTCTCTTCATGCTTCATATATTCAAAGGAAAAGAAACCTGCACAGACAAACACAATTACCGCCATAACTGCAAAAACCGCGCTGATTCCGTCAATCTTAAACAAAATGGGAAGCCTGTCCGTCAGCAAAAAAAGCGTATACATGGTTTCTCCGCCCAAATAAACTGCAAGCATCACCAAGACGGACGTAACCACCAAAAAAGAGCCTGCGGTTATTAATAACATTTTTCTGTTTTTCATTTCCCCTCTGACAAGGAGATAAATCCCTGCCGCAACCGGAAAGAAAACAGGCAATAGCACATACAGCATAAAAGAAACCTCCTTAAGAAAACATAGCAAGTCCCTGTTCAATCAAATTAACTACCGGCTGGGAGCTTACGCCCAAAAATACATTAAGTACAATAAAGCAGACCAGCGTGGCCACGTACAGCTTCATCTTTCCAAAGGTCACACTGTCATAACCTTGGATATTTTCAACCGGCGTATAAATACGGATAACTGTCTTCATAAAATAAATAGCGTTCAAAATGGTGCTGATTCCCAAAACAATCAACGCCGGCAGCATCTTAACATGGTTCTGCACTGCCGCCTGCGCAAACAAAAGCTTACTGACAAATCCGGAAAACAGCGGTACGCCCACCATGGATAAAGAACCTACTGCAAATCCCACGCCTGCCCATTTATTCCGGTACCCCGCTCCCGTCAGTTCTATAAGCTTCCTGCTTCCCCCGGACACATCCGTAAGACCGATTGCCGCAATAAACAAAAGGGATTTGGTAGCCGCATGGGTCAGGATATGAAACACGCTTGCCGCCATGCCCGCCTGAGTTCCCATACCGATGCCCATATAAATATAGCCAATCTGCGCCACCGATGAATATGCGATCATCCTTCTCACATCATTTTCCTTGATGGCGCTTAAAGACCCAAATATCATTCCCATAAGCCCAAAGGCAAACAGCATGTCAATAATTCTGCTCCCGTCAAAGACTTCTACTCCGATTACCCGGTAGATAATTTTTATCAGCAGAAAGATATACCCTTTGGAGACCAGACTGGACAGAATTGCCGCAGAGGAAACCGTGGAATATCCGTATGCATCCGGGAGCCATGCATGAAAGGGAAACAGGGCGCTCTTAATGGCAAGCCCCACGCTCATAAGCGCAATCGTCACTAGGAGCGGAGCACGGTATTCTCCGGAAGCCGCCAGTATTTTCACCTGATCATGGATATTGCTCATCAGCAGATGCCCCGTCAGGTCATAAAGCATACAGATTCCCATCAAAAGCATACCGGAGCCTAAAAGACTCATGATCATATAGCGGACTGCCGCCTCGATGGTTCTCCCGTTCTGGCGAATCATGATAAGACCGCAGGCTGCAATGGTATTAATCTCCACAAACACATATGCCGTAAACAAATCGTTAGTATATACCAGCGCCAAAAGGGAGCTGAGCATCAAATCCACCAAAATATAATATAGGCTGTGCTTGCCTGCCTCCACTTCCTCATTCAGCTTCTTGCGCCCTCCAAGCAGTGAAAGGAGCATAATAATACAGAAGAACAAAGCCATCCCCGCTTCCAGAACGCCCACCCGTATCTCGTTTCCCCAAGGTGCCGGGAAGTGCCCCATCATATAAGTATAGCTGGTTCCTGTTCCAATCACGTAAAAAAGCAGAATCAGTGAAAGCACTCCCACCAAGCAGATCATGATGGTATTTACCCACCTTGCCGCCTTTCGGGGAAGCACCGAACTGATGATTCCCGAAAACATGGATAAAATAATGGAAAAGAAAGGAAAATTCTGCACGAAATCCATCACAGCCCCTCCTTCCGCAGTCTTATGGATATTTCATCCAGATCCAGCGTATGATAACGCTTGTACAAACGGATGGTGAGGGAAAGCATCAGCGCAGATACCGACACCGACACCACAATGCCCGTGAGAACCAAACCGCTGGGGATGGGATTGATATACGCCTCCACATCCTGAATGCCGTTCACCACAATCGGAACTGTCCTCCCGCTGATATATCCCTTTTCCGCCAAAAACAAATACACCGCCGAATCCATAATATTTAAACCGATTATTTTTTTGATAAGGTTTTTCTGCAGCAACAGATTCATAAATCCAATTACAAACAAAATCATCGCCACTGCTTCCCCGTAATTAGTAAATAAATTAGACCCCATCTTAAAAGTCTCCTTTACGAAACATTACGTAAAACGTGTACATCGTGCAGGCAACCACCAGCCCCACGCAGATATTAAGAGGCAGAATCAGCCCGCTGCTCAGGATATGCCCCGCTTTTCCCAAGGGAATATGACTGTCCAGATGATTTGCTCCCGTAAAAAACGAGTAGCTTTTGGCAAGACAGTAAAATGTGAGAGCTGTACAGCAGACTGCCTTGTAAGTCTTCTCCGTGAATATCCGTTCCGTCTTCTCAAAGCCGAATGCATTCAAATATAAAATCAGTCCCGCGCCGATAACAGCGCCCCCCGAAAATCCGCCTCCGGGAGATAGGTGCCCGTTTAAAATAATGTAAATTCCAAAAATAATAATTACCGGCACCAGTATTGCCGCGCTTGCCTGTAAAATAACATCGTTTTCAGGCTCAAAAATCCGGTCATTCTCCTCTTCCGGCTCCCCGTGCTTTTTCTTTTGATGAAGAAGAATCAGCACTGTGATGGTGGCAATAAAAAGCACATTTGACTCTCCAAAAGTGTCAAAAGCACGATAATCCAAAATCATGCCCGTTACAATATTCACCGCTCCGGTCTCCTGAAGCCCGCTTTCAATATAACGCTTCGGCACCTCATTATTTGCCGGGTTTGAAGGGTTTCCAATCCGCGGCAGGCAGGAAACGGTATACAATAACAGCCCTGCAAGGATAATGGAAAAGAAGATGGCGGATGCCACATAAAACCTGTGAAAGAAAATAAGCTTTTTGTTATTTTCCACATCATAAATCTTGTCCCGTATCATCTGGCTTTCGTTCATTCTCTCCAAAATGGTGGATTCGGGAACCTCAACTTCTTTTTGAGGCTTCATCTCGATCTCTCCCAAATACGGATCCTTGCTTCCCGACAGCCACCTAAAAAAATGAAATGCACCGGTTTTTTCATATTCTTCCTGAGATTTTCGTTTACTCATCTGCCGAAACCTCCTCTTTTTCCAACGTTTTATGCTTTTCCTCTTCAATCTGGATTCCATGAATCTTTTTTAACGTAGCAAAGAATAAAAGGCTGGTCACTCCCGCGCCTACCGCCGCCTCCGTGATGGCAAGGTCCGGAGACTCCAAGCACACCCATATCAGGGACATCACAAGGCTGTAAGACATATAGATCAAAATGGAATTTAACAGGTTTTTGGAAAAGCTCACGGATATGGCGCATACAATCAAAAACCCTAACAAAATACATTGAAATACAATCATTCCTCTTTTCCTCCCGTTTCCTCTTCCAGCTCTTTTTCCAAATCTTCCAATCGGGGATAAAGCTTACAATGCTTCTCAAGCCCTTCATTGGTGGTAAACTCTACCTTTGCAAGCAGATGAGAGGATACCGGAGAAGCAATCCAGAGAAGTATCACGATCAGCGCCATTTTCAGGGTAGTAAAATTGAATCCCGAAAAGATCATCAGCCCAATCATTGAAAAGCTGATTCCCAAAGTGTCTCCCATGGCTGCGGCGTGCATTCGGTTTAAAACATATTTAAAATGAAATACTCCGTAAATCTCTGTCAGGAAAATGTTAAGCCCGCTCAGCATCAGCGCTCCGCCGACAATTAAGCGAATCCATCCTATGATTTCCATCCTTACACGCCTCCCTCTTCCTTCTGCTCTTTTCGTTCGTTATTTCCCCGTTTCTTTTCCTCGTAGACGCCCATGTAAACCTTGGAGATAACAATCACCGCCAAAAAACTGACCATTGCATAAATCAGACAAATGTCAATAAGAAATCCTTCTTTTAAAAGCAGGGAGAGCACGGCAATGGTAACCATGACCATCGTTCCCATCATGTTAACCGCAACAATCCGGTCTGCAATCCTGGGACCCTTGACCGCACGGATCAGACAGACAAACAGCATAACAGCAAGAATAACGAGAATCGTTATGTACATGCCATGATAAATTTTATCCAACATTGTCATCGTTTCCACCTCCCGCATGTCAATCCATCCTTTCCAGCCGTCTTAGGAGCGTCACAAATACGGAACTGTTGATTCCCTTTGCCAGCTCCTTGTCAAGGCAATGCACCACATACTCGTCCCCCTCTAAGGAAACCGTAATGGTTCCCGGCGTCAGCGTTATGGAATTGGCAAGCAAAATCCGTGCCGGAGCCGTTTTTAAATCCGTGTGAAATCTTACAATGACAGGCTCAATCTCATAGCGTGAGGACAAGATCATCCTGATCACCGCATAGTTTGCCTTGACAATCTCCTTAAGCAGTACAAACACATATTGCAGAATCAGCAAAAGCTTTCGGCATAAGAGCAGATCCATTTTCGGCTTATAACCCATAAATTTACAGATAAACAAATACATAACAGCCGAAACTGCCGCTCCAAACGCGGCAATTTCAGCCGTCAGCTGTCCGTTAAAAATAACCCAAATCAGAAAAAATACTAAAAACATATTTTCCTCCTATGCGATAGGAAGGCAGGTATGGCTTACGCCAGCACCTGCCCTAATTTTTCCTCTAATACTGTTTTGGACACTGCACCCATCACAGAATCCACCGCTTTCCCGTCTTTAAAAAAGATAAAGGTTGGGATAGACATAATCTTAAATTCTCCGGTCACTTTCGGATTTTCATCCGTGTTGCATTTCCCGACCTTGCATTTTCCGCCGTATTCCTCCGCAAGCTGTGCAACAAGAGGCGCCATCATCTTGCAGGGACCGCACCAATCGGCATAAAAATCCACCATCACCGGCAGCGTGCTTTCCTTTACTTCCGTCTCAAAATTTTCATCTGTGATCTTTACCTCCATAAAAACTCCTTTCCGTCCGCAATCTGCTTACTTGTGGCTATTATTCTATTTTATTATTTATTATGGTCTATCTTTTGATAATATATTTATAGATTGGATTCCCCAGCGCCGAAAATTTCTCCTCGTATTCCGTCATAATGTTTCCTGCCGACATTTCCGGATCGTGATGCAGGTCAAAGGTTACCTGAACTGCTTCCCAGCCCGCCGCAGGAAGCTCACCTAAAGCAAAATCAAACAAATCCCGGTTATCCGTCTTAAATTCCAGCACCCCGTCCTTTTTCAAAAAGCAGTCATACCGCTTTAAAAATTCTTTCGAGGGAAGCCGTCTTTTGGCGTGCCTGTCCTTTGGCCATGGATCCGAAAAGTTCAAGTAAATCCTGTCAATCTCTCCGGCTCCAAATACTTCCGCTGTCTCCTCCGCATCCATGCGGATAAAGAAAAGGTTCGGCAAAGGCTCACTTTCCATCTTTTGAAGCGCCCGCAGAAGGACACTGGAATACTTTTCAATTCCTATATAATTGATATGAGGATTCGCCTTTGCAAGCTGGTAAATAAATCTTCCTTTTCCCATCCCCACCTCAACGCGGATAGGATTGTCGTTTCCAAAGACCTTTTTCCAGTTTCCCTTTTGTTGTTCCGGCTCGTGAATCACAAGCGGGCTCTGGGCAATCACGTCCCGCGAACCCGAAATATTCCGTAATCTCATTTTGGCAGCCTTTCTTTCTATGCGGCTATTAGTTTACACCTTTTATGCAAAAAATGGAAGGAAAAAAATTTACAAATTTCGCACCTGTATTTTTAGGAATTTTTGTTTAGCTTTCCACAAAAATAGTGTATGATAATAGGGAATATTTTCTATAACTATAACATTACTTATTTGATTGGGAGCTGCCATGCATTTATCTATCTTTTGTCAGTCAAAATTTCATAAATTTATGACGGGAATCGGCTCTTTCATTCTGCTCATATCCCTTGGGCTGAATGCCTACGCCGCACCTGACGCTTCGGAAGATTATCTTTCTGAAGCCGAGGAGCGCAAGCTTCTCCCCATCGAAAGCAATCAAATCGAGAATTGGCCTGCAGGTCCCGCTATCGGCGCCGAGTCCGCCATTCTCTTAGAGGCAAATACCGGCGTGATTCTTTACGCCAAAAATATTGACGAGAGGCTTTATCCTGCAAGCACCACAAAGCTTATGACCTGCCTGATTGCCGCTGAAAAATGCCAGCTTAACGAAATGATTTCCTTTTCCCATGACGCTGTATTCAGCTTAGAGCCGGGAAGCTCAAATATGGGAATTGACGAGGGGCAGTCCATGCCCTTGGAAGAATGCCTGTACGGCATCTTGGTGGCATCTGCCAATGAAGTGGCAAATGCGGTGGCGGAGCATGTTGCCGGCAGCCGGGATGCCTTTGCAGAGATGATGAATGAGAAAGCGGCAGAGCTGGGCTGTAAAAATACGCACTTTGTCAACGCCCACGGCCTTCACGACGACGACCATTATGTATCCGCCTATGACCTTGCCCTTATCGCAAAAGCCTTTTTCCAAAATGAACTGCTTGCCAAAATCGCAAACACTGCTTCTTATCACTTCATGCCGACCAATACTCAGCCGGATGATTTTTTCAAGCGCAATAAACACCAGCTGGTCAGCGGTGAAATCCCTTACGAGGGAATCAAAGGGGGGAAAACAGGATATACCGATCTGGCAAGGGAAACCCTTGTCACCTGCGCGGAGCAGAACGGCATGAAGTTAATCTGCGTGGTTTTAAAGGAAGAGTCTCCCGAGCAGTTTTATGATACAGTCAAGCTTTTTGACTATGGGTTTACCAATTTTGCCGTTGCAAATGTGGCGGAAAACGAAACCCGGTATTCCATCCGGAACTCTAACTTTTTTAATACTTCCAGCGATGTATTCGGCAATTCCAGCCCTATTCTGTCCTTAAATCAGGACAGTTACCTGATTATGCCCAAAAATATCACTTTTGATGAACTGGATTCGGAAATTTCCTACGACACGGAAGACGAGAATCAAGTTGCCGTCATTGAATACCACTATCACGGCGCGTATCTGGGAACGGCGACCCTTGACCTTGCCGGCAGCTCCTCCCTTTCTTATGAGTTTACGGAAAACAGCGATACCGTCATCAATACGGAAGACCAAAATGTTATTGTGGTCAATATTAAGCTTATTTTAATCTGCGTTCTTGCGATTGCGGTTATTGTTATCGCCATTATTATTATCCGTTCTTTTGTGCGCAGCTACCAATTTCACAATAACCGGCAGCTTACCCGGAAAAGAAAACGCAATAAGAAAAACCGGAAAGGCGGACCGCATTTTCCATCTTCCCGGTTTGACAGCTTCAGCCTTTAGCCCTCTGCTTTCTTTTACTTATTTTGTGATGCTCCTTCGCCATATCCCTTTTTTGAATGATTTTTTGACAGTCCTCCTCCGAAATGAACTTTGACGTTTTCACCACGTATACCTTATCATTTTCCGATTTGCGTATCCGGATCTTGGACTTCATATATCCGTGGACAGGGCAATAGGAAATACAGTAATAATGCTTTCCGTTGGGAGAAAACCAGCGGATTTTTCTGCGGATGTTTTTATGACAGATATAACATTTGGTGCTGATGACCTCCCGATCCTCCAAAGCTTTCTGCTTATCCGGAAATTCCCTTGAAATATATTTCATGTAATCACGGAACATAACATGAATCTCATCTCTGCGCTCTGCCGGAAGAATATAAGTATCAATCGAATAATTTTCAAGTACACTCTCTTCCAGACAGGACAAAATCCGTGCCGCATAATAAGCGTCACTGAACGCCCTGTGAAAAGGAATATCCTTCTCAATTTTCAAATAGTTTACCGCATATTCCAGCCCTCTTCTAGTCTTGCCGTCCTCATATGCGATGCTGAACAGCTTTTGAATGTCCAAAAAGCGAATCGGCGTTTTGCTTAAAGGCTCCATCTGATAAAAGTGCATATTCCGCTGAAGCTCAAATAAATCCATAGGACCCCACGTGCAAAAAATATAATCCTCACCGCAGAAGGCAAGAAACTCTTTCATCACCTCCACAAAAGGCTTTCCCTTTTGCAGATCCTTCATATGAAGATGAATCAAATCTCCGGTAATCTTGTGCATGTGCTGATAAACCGCCGGTTTTACCAATTGATTAAATTCGCCTGTCATGGTCTTATCCCCATTAAGCCTGACCGCTCCAATATCAATAACCTCAAACGGAATTTCCTTTACCTCCGGTTCCTCACCGGTATTGCTTTGATTCCATTCCAGATCCACAATAACATAGTTCATTTTTATTTCCTCATCTCCGGTTCATAACGCCTGCATCTTGTTGAAAGATAAATTACTTTTCTAGTTTATCACACTTTCCTTTGCTTCTCCACCTGCATTGTGCTAACATGGATAAAGTTGAAAGATTTTACGGAGGTTTCTTATGGAAAACGGTAAGTGGAAAAAATTTTTTTCTTATTATAAGCCCTACAAAAAGCTGTTTGCGGCGGATATGTTTTTTGCCTGCCTTGCGGCCGCTATCACACTCATTATCCCTCTGATTATCCGTTTTATTACCAATGACGTAATTTATCGGGAATCTGGAGAATCCCTTCACTTGATTTTTGTATTGGTAGGAGTGATGCTGCTATTGATTGCGCTGGAATTTTTCAGCAATTTCTTTATTACTAACTACGGACACATGATGGGAGCCAAGATGGAATACGATATGCGCAACGAAATCTTTGCACACTATCAAAAACTGTCCTTCAGCTTTTTTGATAACCAAAAAGTGGGACAGCTTATGAGCCGTGTCACTAACGACTTATTTGAAATCAGCGAACTCTTTCACCACGGGCCGGAGGATATTATTATCTCTATCATCAAATTAATCGGCTCTTTCGCCATTTTACTTACCGTCAACTGGAAGCTGGCGCTCTGCGCCTTTGCTATCGTGCCGATTATGCTGGTCTACGCCTACTACTTTAATGTCCAGATGAAACGCATTTTTGTGAAAAACCGGGCAAGAATCGCGGATATTAACGCTCAGATCGAAGACAACCTCTCCGGCATCCGTGTGGTGAAGTCCTTTGCCAACGAAGAGATTGAGATGGATAAATTTAAAATCGGAAATAATAACTTCTTGGAAAGCAAAAAAGAAAATTATAAATACATGGGGTTGTACCATTCCGGTCTCACCGCTTTTACCACCTTGATTACCGTCATTGTAATAGCCGCCGGTGCAGTATTTATCACAAAAGACCTGATTTCCATCACCGATTTGATCACGTTCCTTTTGTACATCAATAACTTCACGGAGCCTATCAAAAAACTGATTAACTTTACGGAACAATTCCAAAACGGTGCCTCGGGTTACACCCGGTTTTTGGAAATGCTCAGCATTCATCCGGATATTCAGGACGAGCCCGATGCCGTCCTGTTAAAAGACGCTCACGGCGATATTTGCTTCGAAAACGTCTCCTTCCACTACGAAGACCATACGGATATGGTTCTCTCCAACCTAAATCTCCATGTCCGTCCGGGAGAATATATTGCGCTGGTGGGCACATCCGGCGTAGGAAAATCTACTCTTTGCAGCCTGATTCCCCGCTTTTATGAGGTATCCGGCGGCAGGATTACCATTGACGGAACTGACATCCGAAAATTTACCCTGAAGAGCCTCCGCAACAGCATCGGCATTGTACAGCAGGATGTATATCTGTTTACCGGAAGCGTCATGGACAATATCCGCTATGGACGCCCTGATGCCACGGAAGCGGAAATCGTAGCCGCCGCCCAAAACGCCAACGCCCACGATTTTATCATGAACCTGCCCGACGGCTATGATACCTATATCGGTCAACGGGGCGTAAAGCTCTCCGGCGGACAAAAACAGCGCTTGTCCATTGCCAGGGTTTTTTTGAAGAACCCGCCTATCCTGATTTTTGACGAGGCAACCTCCGCACTTGACAATGAAAGTGAAAAAGTAGTACAGGATTCCTTGGAGAAACTGTCCAGAAACCGTACTACCTTTGTGATTGCGCATAGACTATCCACCATACGCAATGCGGAAAAAATTCTCGTGCTCACCGAACATGGGATTGCGGAGAGCGGGACGCATGAACAGCTGCTTGCGGAAAATGGGATTTATGCGGAGTTGTATCATATGCAGTTTGCGAAGCAGTGAGCTGTTATCTGTGAATAAAGGTATTAATACCGGTGATAAACTTGTGGCATATACTTCGGGAGATGTTATTATGCTCAAAACCTTAAAACTTCCTAAAAGATTTTGTGAACAAAATCTATCAAATTGAAGTTAATTGTTAAAATACAATTGATTCTTCATATATAATATAGTATAATTCAGTATTATATACAGTATATTATATATTCTACCGATATATAATTTGAAAGGAAAGAAGCCATGACATTACCACAATTAAAAACTTATACAGAAACTGATTATTTTAAGCTTCCGGAAAATATTCGGGCTGAACTGATTGACGGACAATTTTACAATATGGCAGCCCCCAGCAGAATACACCAGAAAATCCTCTCTGAACTCCATATTACAATTGGGCAGTATATTCGAGAAAAAGGCGGTACATGTGAAGTCTACCCTGCTCCATTTGCTGTCAAATTATTTGCAGATGACAATAAAACAATAGTAGAACCTGATATAAGCGTAATCTGCAATCCTGACAAACTCACAAGCAAAGGCTGTACTGGTGCACCTGATTGGATTATTGAAATTGTCTCTCCCAGCACATTAAGCCATGATTATATTCGGAAGCTAAATTTATATGCCAATGCCGGGGTACGGGAATACTGGATTGTAAACCCGACAGATCAATCCTTATATGTGTATTTTTTAGAAGGAGATAATTTCCAGACCACTGCTTACACCTTTAAAGACAAAATTAAGGTTAACATTTATGATGATTTTATTATTGATTTCTCTGCCATTTATCATTTATGAAATGCTTAAAAACTGCGCTATAATTTTAACATGCTATTGCGTAGTTTTTCATTTTATTTATCGCTATAATGCCCCCGACAATGAGCAATATAAATCCGCCCATTATCAATATGATAAACAAGACGGTCTTTTTCGTTAATACGTCTGCTGTATTCTCCATGTAGATTTCCGCGCAATACCTCTGGTTCGCCGATACCTGATAAAGCACCGTTTCGCTCAATATCTTTTATTAAGAGGTTAATGCGTTTTAACGTCTTTTTATCCTGATTTTGCCAATAGAGATAATCTTCCCATGCATCATCCGACCAGATTTTTTCACTCATCATCCACCTCTATCAATTCGTGGGCTTTTCCTTTTCCGGCACGAAGTTCCTCAACCGATTTCATAATATATGCCTGATTAGCACTGTTGTAAAAAGGATCAGGGTTTTGCATAATCTCAAAGGGAATCCGATGCTCCCGAAGGACAGCTTTTACAAATAAATTAATAGCAGTGGATGTATTCAAGCCCACACTGGAACAAAATGAATCAAAAGCCATCTTATCTTGCGTATCTACTCTGGCTGTAAGTGTTGATTGTGCCATAATAATAACTCCTTTCAATGTCGTTTTGTGTTCTATCTGCTATTATTATATCCGTATTGTATTAAGATAGCAAGCAATTGTAATATTTTTAAATTTTCTTTAAAAAATCCTTACTTAAAATGTTCCTATTCCTCCTCCCACCGAACCACATCCCCCTTCGTAATCTCCTTGGTAGAAGAGGCAATCACCTCACTATCCTTAGTCAATATCCCATCCTCCACCGCAGCCCAGCTTTCATTCTGGTCAAGAACCTTCACCACAGCCTCATCCACATAATATTCCTGCCCCAGAATCCCTTCCCGCTCCTTCAACACATAGACGAAGGAACTATCATTCCTTTGATAAATCACGGACGGTGGGATGCACAGCCGATACTTCTCCCCGGATTCCGTACGGGAAACTGTGCCGGAGATGCCTGGTATTCCGGTATCTTCCGGAAGGTTGATCAATGCTTCATAGCTTCCGGGAAGGCTTCTGCTTTCCGAAAGATAATCTATGGTTCCGTCCAGCTTACTGCTCTTTCCTTCCAGCTTGATGGAAACGGAATCCCCCAGACCGATATATTTTTTTTGCTCTTTATCTAGGAAAACCTTTAACTGGCAGGGAAGGCTTTCATCGGAAATCAGCACCACCGCCGTATCCGGCACCCTTCCCCCCGCCGAAGCGGCTACATCCGTGACCACGCCCCCAAAAGGCGCCCTCACAATTCCTTCCGTGTCCAAAATCTGCTGGTACTCTCCAAGCTGGGATAATAGCGTCTCCTTTTCCAGCTTGGCAACATCCAAATCAGAAGAGACCTGATCCGGCATCAGAATGTCTTCCACTTTTCTGCCCGCCTGTTTTACTGCCTCATCCCGTTCCGCTTTTGCATCCGCTTCTCCATAAGCGGCATTCTGCAAAGCATCTTTTAATGCATCATCCTCCGAACTTCCCCCCAGCCCTTCTAACTCCTCCAAATCCTCTTCCGCCTGCACATAATTCTCCGCCGCACGCCCCACATAAGTATCCTCAAGCCTTGCAGTGGTATCGTAATCTTCTCTTGCACGGGCAAGCTCCAAATCCTTTTTCTGTTGTTCGATTGCCTGATTTTCCAGTATAGCATCTATTCTCATGGAAACCTTGGAAATCTCATCCTGCTTTTCTTCCATAAATTCCTTTAACTCCTCCAAATCAATCCGGAGCAGTTCATCCCCCTCTTCCACCCGGTCTCCCACATGCACCAGAACCGAATCAATCCGAAGGTTCGGAAAATAAGTGACCGCCCGCTCACCGCCTGCGATCACAATCCCTTCCGCTTCCACCGAATGCTCCACATATTTCTCTTCCGGGGACAGGGTACTGACCATGGGAAGCTGATAGGCATAGACGCTTTTGGAGATTACCGTGCATACCAGCATCAGAATTAAAAAAACAGCAAAACCAATTGTAATTTTCTTTATCTGTCGATTTTTTCCTTGCTCTTTCACTTATACTGTCATTCCTTTCCTTTTGATCAAAGCGTACACAAGACGTGAAAGGTGTTTTAACTTCATGCCTGATTTCCTCCCGCTCTTCACTCTTTCAGCCCCGAATAAATAATTCCCTGTTCCAGATAATCCTGCCCCAGCACGAATACAAACACTGCCGGTATTAGCGTAATCACACTGGCGCAAAAGGCAAAGCCCGCCTGACCCCATGTAATCTCCGGCAGATATAAAGAAAGTGGCCAGAGCGCCTTTTCTTCCAAAAACGCCATAGGCTGTTCCATCATGTTCCAATACTCCAAAAATCCCAGCACCATAGCAGACAGAAGCCCGCTCTTGCCAAGGGGAATCCCCAGCCGTAAAAAAATAGTCAGTTCCCCCGCCCCGTCAATCCTTGCCGCTTCCAATAACTGCCCGGGGATACTGCGGAATCCCCCATAGGAGAGGAATACCGGGAAGGTGGAAAAGACCGCCGGAAGGATAATCGCCTGATGAGTGTTTAAAAGCGAAAGCCTGTTTAATACCAGATAACTGGACAGCATAGTCACTTGAAAAGGCATCAGCATCAGCACCACATAAAGGGCAAAAAGTATCCGGCTTCCTTTTACCTGATAAACCGCAAAGCCCCATGCCGCCGGAACCGCCATGATTAACTGACCGAGCAAAATGCAGACCACCAGCTTCATGGAATTCCAAAACAAGATAAAGAACTGGGGCGTCTCAAAAAGCAATTTTTTATAATTTGCAAAAGAAGGGTAATCCGGTATCAGTTTCCAGCTGATAAAAGTACTCCCTCCGGTAAAAACAGTGCTCAGATATCTGCGCAGCTCATAGGTATCCATCAGTGACCCTGACAATAACACCAGCACCGGCAAGACCACCAGCAGAGCCGGAAGCAGAAGCAAGAAAAGAATGCCTGCTTTTTGAAATGCTCTTTCTATATTCTTTATGGACTTTTCGTTCAGCCTTTTTGTTTTCACATTCTTTACCCTTTTATTTTTGTAGTAAGCGGCTTCTTTTGCCACGGCTGACAACTTGCTGACAGGTTTTGCAAATCATCTCTCATTTTGATCCCACAACCTCTGCAAAATCAAAATAACAACCATCAGAAATCCTCCGGTACAGACTGCCGCTGCCGCCATCTTATCCAGTTCCAGATTCACAAACCAATTGTTGAACACATGCTGCAACAGATAAATACTCTTATCCGGATAAGAACCCGCCGTAAGGTAAGCCTCGCGGTAAATCTTAAAAGAATTTAAAAAAGACAAAATCACAATCGTGTAAAGACTGCCTTTTAAGTTAGGCAAAGTAATGTACCACAGCCTTTGCAGACTGTTTGCGCCGTCCACCTTCGCCGCCTCATAAAATTCCGCAGGGATGCCCATAAGCCCTGCCAGCCACAAAATAACGGTGTATCCCAGATTTTTCCAGATGTAGCTTCCCACTAGAACCCAAAATGCCGCGCTGGATCCCAAGTAATCCGTATGTACCTCGCCCCAAAGCCCAAAAAGCTCTCCAAGCCGGGTGAGGTACAGATTCAAAAATCCCTGCTTATAAAACACCATCTTCCACACCATGACAATGGTTGCCGTAGGCATAGCAAGGGGAAACAGGTAAACGGATTTCACCAGCCCTTTGCTTTCAAGCTGGTCTAATAGAAGCGCCGTCACAAAGCCGATCAGCACCAAAAAGGGGATACACACCAGCGTAAATTTCAGGGTATTTTCCACCGCCAGCAGAAACGCCTGATTATGAAAAACGGTTTGGTAGTTTTTTACTCCGATAAACTGCCCCGTTACGGCAGTGGTGAAGGATCTCTTCACCACGTCCATAAATGGGAGCAATACAAACACCACAATCCCCGCAAAGCTGGGCAGTAAAAATAAGTAAAAAAACTTCCGCTTCCTTTTTATCATTTTTCAAGTTCTCCCTGCATTTACTCCGCCAGATAAATTGCAATCTTCTGCTCAATGGCATTAAGCGCTTCCTCTAAGCTCTGTTCTCCCTGCATAAATTTATAACCTTCTTCGTACACGGTCTCCTCCAAAACCAAATCCTCCAGATAAGGGGTATCCATGGACTCCACCATTTGATAATAATCCTCAATCTGCTCCTGATCCGGGAAGTAAATCTGCAAGCCTATGGAATTGCCTTCCCAATCTAACGTGCCGATACTTCCGTATTCTCCGTTTGCCCCAAGTACGCTTTCTTTCGGGATAAAGATTTCCCTCATGGCATCCTTGTTCGCGGAAAGCCCTTCCATGGCAACCTGCGTATCTTTGCTTAAGAACTCTTTCAAAAAGTCCTCCGCATACTCGGTTCTGGTGGATGCCGTGCTGATTCCCAGCAGCACATCCGGCCGGAATACATTGCTGCACTGCACGCTTGCCGGTTTAAACACAATGCCTTCGCCGCCTTCATTCCTAGGAACAGAAAGCTCTTCATAAAACCCATAAGAAAATGTCAGCCAGCCGATTTCCAACTGTGTAAGATTTGCAAGCAAATCCGTCTCCGAAGGAATATAAAACAAATTATTATACATCCAATCCTCACCACGTTCATCTGTGAACACATCATTGAGCATTGCATACCGCTCAATATACTTCTCGTCAAGACCGTCCATCTGGGCATCATAAATCCGCTTGGTCTGGGTAAGGAACTCCTCCACGGTCTCCCGATTAAGCTCCCCGTTTTCCGTCTTCCATGCCGGAGCCGATGCCAAGGCAAATGCCTTCATAATCTGCTTTTCATAAGCCATTCCAAGCAAATCGACTCCCGGATTATCCTTCCGCAGCTTTTCCATCCCATCCGCAATGGACTTCAAATCATTCATCTGAGACAGGTACTCCTCATGACCGCCCAACATGACCATAGAAATCTGACCGGGAGCCATATAAAGCACCCCATCTCTTTCCAGTGCCTGAAAAAGATTTTCAAACAGGTCTTCTTCTTTTCCCAAATCATCAATCAGACCGCTTATATCCTTTAACAGCCCTTTTTCCACATAAGAATCAATGGGAAGCCCGTTTAAGCACAAAAGGTCAGGACCTTCCCCGGCAATAATCTGAGTGTTCAGCTTTTTCAGCGCGTCATCCCTGGTTACGGAGCTTCCGCTCTCCATCCCCACCTCATACTCAATGAACATATCCGGGTGCTTCACCTGATAAAGGGAAATCGCAATCCGAATATCACTTTCCTCTTCAAGGCTGTAAATCTTAACCCTGTTGTTGGGAACGGTGGGCACGTCAGGGTCATAAGTAAATTTAATGACTTTAAAATTTGAAAACAATGCGATAAATTCCGTATCATTTAAAGGAAGGAATCTCACAATCCCATAATCAGGGCTTCCAATCCGGGAAAGCCCGCCGTCAATCACCTGCTCCACCGCGCTTCCCCCGATCACATGACGGTGGAGACCTTTTCTGCCCGCCAGATAAATCACATTATCCTCATCGAAAGTATAAACCATATTGTACCAATAGTTCCCATTCGAGCTCCGCTCCCCATAATAGTCTTTCAAGAAGGACTGCAGCACTTCGTCCTCAATGGGTTCTTTCGTCTCAATATCAAAAAGCTCAAATACCCGTTCTGCATTGGCATAACTGTCCACTGCCGCCACATTGCCCCTGACCTGAACATAATCCGCCCTCTGCTGGGGGGATAAAAAGATTTCGCTGGTTCCATCTCTTTTCACCTCGTAGATATTCCGATCCCTATAGCTGGTCACGAAAAACCGCCCTGTATCGGAAACCCAGATTTCACGGACATTTGCCTCATCGTTTTCCATGGATACCTCCACCGGAATCACTGTCCCATCCGGCTCGATCAATACCACCTTCGAGCGCATATCTTCATCTCCATGCTCACTGTAAACGACTCCTATGGTTCCATCGGGAGCTGTTTTTGCGCTACAAATATAATCCGACTTCTCAAAACACTCCTTAAACCACTGTATTTCCTTCACTTCCCATGTAGCGCCGTTATCCTTAGATATGATGGGCAGGTCTGACTGGCTCAAGATGATAAGGCTTCCATCGTCAAGCTTCTGCATATCAAAAAGCGTAATGCTATATTCGGAAATATCAATTTCCTCCTCCACATACCGTCCCATGGCCGCCGTCTCGTCAGGCTCCACATCGTCAATCGCAATGGACTGCCCATCTTCCTGCTGTCCAGCTGTAGAAGAATTTCCCTGACTGGCTTCCCCGGCAGGATGCTCTGACGTAATTGATGCATCCTGCCCGCCACAGCCAACAGCAAGGAATGCCATAACTGCCGCTAACAATAAACTTAAAATTCTTTTTTTGATACTTTTCCTCATTTCTGCTCCTTCCTAAATGCCAATGCTTAACTGGTCAGATTATCCTGCTTTATTCATACACCTCTATAATAACTCTGCTTGCAATAAAAATTTCTCCCTCGTAATACCCGTACATTTCCAATCCGGAATCTGCCCCAATCTCCGAAAAGGAAGAATCTCTCATATCAATATCTGCGCCTCCGCTCTTAATCGTCCAGTGATGAAACACCGTATCATCCGTGAAATTAACTGTCACCAGCTCCTCTTCCCTGCTGCCTTCTCCCGGCAGAACGGCAATACTTCCTTTTCCATCTTTGCCATCTTCTATAAAAATCTTGCTGATAACCACGCTGTTTTCCCCAATGCTCCGAACCTTCCCGGAAAGACTTTCCTCCCCTTCCTTCATGGGAAATACCTTATATTCTGATTCTTCCTTTTCTCCGGATTCTGCTTCCTCCTTTGGCTGGCTTGTGTTTTCAGACCTTGTTTCATCTTTTAACTGTGTGTCATGCTCCGGTTGATTTGCATTCTCTGGTTCCGTTTCATTTTGCTGTTCATTTTTTCCAAGCGTATCTCCCTGCACACCTTTCGATGCATCTTCTATATCCTGTACGTTCTCGACAGAAAGGGCAGGGCTCTCCTCCGGCTCTTTCCCACTGCATCCAACGGCTGATAATGTCAGCAGTACCAGTCCTGCTGCCAGCCTATACCTATTTTTCATCTCTTCCAAGTCTCCTTTATCTATTTCGTCTCTTGTAGCTTAACAAAACAATCTCTAAAAAATCTCTAAGCTTTTCTAATTTGTTTATACAAACTCATAAATAACCACTTTTTCCGCAATAAAAGCGCTCCCCTCATAATAGCCCTCCAAAATAAGCGACGCCTCTCTCTTTATATCTGAAAATGATGCTCCCTTAATGGAAACATCCTCGTCAGGGTTCACCCCGCCATTTTTCACTGTATGAAGCTCATAATTAACATTTTCTGCAAAACTGACATCCACCAAGTCCTCTTCGGCTTCATGTCCTTCTGCCGGAGCAATCGCCAGCGAAACCCCCTCATCTGTCTCTTCTATCCTTGTCTTGATGATAACTAAACCTTCATCTCCGATGCTTTTAACAGTTCCGTCTAATATTTCTAACTCTCTTATTTCTGTTTTCGTTTCGTTCTCCGGCGATGGTGTCTCCTGCTCTTGTTCACTACCCTCTTGCCCACTGTCCTCTTGTTTACTATTTTCTTGTCCACTATCTTTTTGTCTGCTATCTTTTTGTTCATCTCTTTCTTGCTCATTGTCTGAAATTTCTGTCCGCTCTGCTGTGACCGCTTGACCTGTTCCTCCCCCCGCGCCGCATCCAATCACGGATACTGCCAAAAATGTACATAACCCTGCTGTCAAAATCCAATTCCTTTTCATGCGTGATAACCTCCGTAAAAAAATATTTGCAAATTTCCTTGCAGAAATATTTATAACAGGGGAGTCTCTAAAATTTCTCTAAATTTCGGTTTAATGTGGTAAAGGGTGGTTGGAGGACGGACGCTTGTATGGAG
>JAMPGL010000054.1 GCA_023663945.1 Lachnospiraceae bacterium
TTATTTTTTCCATCCGTTCTGATAAAATCCATTAAGATTTCCTCCATATCTGAAACAATATGTTAAATTATATCACTTCCCAACTTCATTTGTTACAAAAATATAGGGCACCGCAACCGCCACGCCCCACATTTATTATCGCTCCAACGACTTCTCTATCTTCCATTTCTGCCCTTTCAAGTCATTTTGCTTCTCATACAGATTATTTCGCTCCTTGCAAAGTTCTTTCATGCGCTCCAACTTCGCCCGCACTCCCTCCCGGCAATCCAGCTCTATCTGCTTATATTCCCCGGTCAGATTGCGGATCGTATTATTATTTTCCTTTATCTGCTCTGATAGGCACACCCAATCTATCAAGTTTTGAACTTCCTTATCCGTTTCGTAAGGGTCTGTTTCTGCCACAATTTTAGCACACAACCGCGCCATGACTTCCTTTTCCATATCCGTCATATCTTATCAATCCCCTTTCCTATCGGCTCACTTCAAAGGCACGTTTCGGACGTTTATATAACCTTTCTGCCTGTTCCAGTGCCTTTGACCGTTCTACAATCAACTGCACCTGTTCCCTGCCAAATGATGCTCTAAGCGTTCCAAATCAGACACTTGTTTCTGCAATCAGTCTATGGTGCCGCTCTGCTCCATAACCTTGTCCGTCAAGCGGTTAATCTGCTTTTGCTACATTGAAGCACTCTCAAAAGATTTAGACGCTGTTAAACAGAGTATCCTTGATGACAGCAAGATTGTGAAAAAAGGTGTTCAGGGAATATCCGTTAAAATATATCCCGAAAATTAGCCATTCTCACTAAGCCGTAAAATAATTTGCCACACTTTAGAGAGCCTTAGTGACATTTCCATTTTCTTGTGATATATTGGATTTCCACTTTTAAGAAAGGAGTTGATAACATATGCCACAGATAAACAAAGGTGGTAAATTTATTTTCGGAAAATCACTGGTACGAGAGGATTTAACAATCCATCTCCCAACACAGGCACTTGCAGAATATAACGCTACATCAGAGGAAAAAGTCTACCTTTTTACTGGAAGCAAAGTCACTGGCGGCTTTTGCGTGACAAGAAAAGGATTATTAGAACCGTCGAAGCTAGGACATATTCTTACTGATAATCCAGCTTTACAGAATTATCAGACCACAGAGGGCGAATTTATCAAATACAAAGGACGGTCATATTGTTGGGTAAACATTTCAGAGAATGGCATGATTCAGTTTAATCAGCAAATATTAGACTTCCTTAATTTGAAAATTGGAATGGAATTGTTGTCTATCCGAAGCAGTGACATTGCTTTTACAATGGGCGCAACAGGTCCTCTCCTTGAAAAGGCCGATAATTATGAGGGAGAAATCAAACTTTACTAAACGCGATGTTCACAGATTGTCACAGATCTATGTTATGAAACCTCTTGAAACTTTTTACATACAGTATTATTATAACAATGCAAAAGGAAAGCACCCACTCCAAAGTAGATGCTCCGAGTTTAGGCTAATGAATGTCCTTACGGACACCGCCTATCCTGTCGGCAGACAGGATAGGCATTTTTATTTTTAATCCAGTATTCATCATACAATAGAAAGCACGTTTCACACGCTTTCTATTGTCGTGAATAATTAAAGCCATTTTAGAGCCAACAGGCATAAAGCAATCCCGGAAACGCCCATTTTATCAGCATTTCCGGGATTTTATCCGTTACTCGAACTCTATCGTCGCAGGCGGCTTCCCACTTATGTCAAGCAAAACCCTGTTAACCCCCTTAACCTCATTCACAATCCTGCTTGCCACCACGCCCAGCACCTCCCAAGGGAGCTGCGCCGCCTCAGCCGTCATAAAGTCCGAAGTATTTACAGCCCGGAGCGCAACCGCGTAATCATAGGTTCTCTCGTCACCCATGACCCCCACGCTCCTCATATTCGTGAGCGCCGCAAAGTACTGTCCCAAACCCTTGTCCACGCCAGCCTTTACAATCTCTTCCCGGTAGATGGCGTCCGCTTCCTGCACAATCTGCACCTTTTCCGCCGTCACTTCGCCAATGATGCGGATGCCAAGCCCCGGACCCGGAAAAGGCTGCCGGTACACCAGATGCTCTGGTATGCCAAGCTCAAGTCCCGCTTTGCGCACCTCGTCCTTAAATAACAACCTTAACGGTTCAATAATCTCCTTGAAATCAACATAATCCGGCAGTCCGCCAACATTGTGGTGGGATTTGATCACGGCGCTTTTCCCAAGGCCGCTCTCAATCACATCGGGATAAATTGTCCCCTGCACGAGAAAGTCCACTGCACCGATTTTCTTTGCCTCTTCCTCAAACACGCGGATAAATTCTTCTCCGATGATTTTCCGCTTTGCCTCCGGCTCCGTCACTCCCGCAAGCTTTCCATAAAACCGTTTCTGCGCGTTAACACGGATAAAATTAAGGTCATAAGGACCGTCCGGACCGAATACCGCTTCCACTTCGTCACCCTCGTTTTTGCGCAAAAGCCCATGGTCTACAAAGACGCAGGTAAGCTGTCTGCCCACTGCTTTTGCCAAAAGGACTGCTGCCACGGAAGAATCCACTCCGCCGGAAAGCGCACAGAGCACCTTCCCCTGCCCCACCTTTTCACGGATCTGCGCAATGGTAGTCTCCACAAAGGAATCCATGCGCCAGTCACCCCTGCATCCGCACACCTGATATACAAAAGCGGAAAGCATCTTCATTCCCTCCTGAGTATGCATCACTTCCGGATGGAACTGAACGGCATAAAGCTTCTTCTTCTCATTTTCCATCGCCGCCACCGGGCACACCGGCGTATGCGCCGTCACTTTAAAATCCTCAGGTGCCTTTTCAATGTAGTCGGTATGACTCATCCAGCAGATTGTCTTTTCTGACACTTCCGAAAAAAGCGCCGAGGACTTATCTACTTCCACTTCCGTCTTTCCATATTCGCTGACAGGCGCCGTCTTTACGCTTCCCCCAAGCAGGTATGCCATTAGCTGAGAGCCATAGCAGATTCCCAGAATCGGAACCCCCAGTTCAAAAATTTCTTTCGAATAGCGGGGCGCGTTGTCACCATAAACGCTGTTAGGTCCTCCTGTAAAAATAATGCCCTTTGGGTTCATCTCCTTAATCTGCTCCAAGCTGATCGTGCAGGGGTGGACTTCACAATATACATGACACTCCCTCACCCTCCGGGCAATCAGCTGGTTGTATTGACCTCCAAAGTCAATCACAATGACCATTTCTTTATCCATAAATGTACTCCTATCCGCGTTTCTCATTGACGCTTTTGTATAAAAATGCTTCTCATAATATTTCATTATAAAGACAGGCAGATTGCTTGTCAAAAGTTTTATGCTTTCAATGCACCGTAATATTGATAACAAGAGCACTGGGCGTGTCCACCAGCAAAGCCCCGAAGGCTGTTGTTCCAGCAGGGCATCCTGAAAAATGACGTTTCACCTCTCGTACTGCGTGAAACGTCATTACTTCCTTGAATCTGCTGTTATCTTACTCATGATGCATATGCTGGTATTTCTCTTTGGTTGCCATGCCTCCCCTGATGTGACGCTCCTGTTTATTCACATCCAGAACCTTCCTTGCCTCCCTTGCAAGCGAAGGATTAATCTGCATAAGGCGGTCGGTTACGTCTTTATGTACCGTACTCTTACTAATTCCAAACTGCTTTGCGCTCTGTCTGACTGTTGCGTTATTTTCGATAATATAATTGGCAATATCGATTGCTCGCTCCTCGATATAATCTTTCAAAGGAAACCCCTCAGAATGCTTTTTTACATTCTATGAAGCGTTCTCAAGGGTTATGACTGTCATTCTTTATCAAGTTTCATTATCTTTGATTTCGGACGCATATTTTCTTTCTCCGGCTTTCGCTGATTCAGCTTTAGATCAATCTCCACATTGCCGCACCTGCAAATCCGTAATCCCCCTTGTAAACTCTATTTGAAGTTTGTAAAAGTATCCCTCTTTTGTTTCCTTCTCTTCTTTCTTTTCCACAGCATAAATGTTCAAACCATTATTTCCCTTTTGGATTGCCAATGGCATAGCCGAACACAGTTCCCCGATCAGTTTCTCCGCTTTCTTTGACGCCCGGCTCCCTGTACCGCGCAGCCTTTCTTTATAAATCGCAATAATTTCTTCTTTTTTAATTACTCCCGATGCCGCCATAACTGGAATCTGCTCAATCAACTCTGCCGCTGTCTGCCAATCAATATTCATATTAAAATTAATATACTCTTTCCATTCCCTTAACGACTTCTGCACCCCTTCCTGCTTTCCAGACGCAATCTGCTCAAAGTCAGGGTACTCAAATACCACGTTTTCCGGTTTCCGGCGTTCTTCCAGAATCCTCCGCGTCATTTCCGAATCATAGCAGCTCATATATTCTGCATCGTCAAAACATACGCTAAAGTATCTGCCAAAGTAATGCAGACGGCTGTATATTAAAAATGTAAAATCTTCAATGGAAATTTTGCGTTTCAAATGCGCGGTAACTGCTGTATACAAAACTTCTATTTCCACAACGCCGCACCATCTGATATAAGTTTCCGCCGCCTCTGCCAATTTGTCATATTTTCCACCTGCTTTTATTCTCGAAGCATACACTTCTTTTACCGCTTCCGGCCTGAACCTGCTCAGAAATTTCTGCCCGCCATTCCTCATACTCTTCACAGTACGGATACTGTTCCGGCGCATCACCCACCGCACTTATTACTTCAGGTTTCTTCACAGTGCCATCCCGAATTTCCAAAACTTTAATAGTAAACTGCCACATATCGCCAAAGTCGAACAAATAAGTAAAGGTTTGCCCCTGACAAAGTTCCAGTTCCCCTAAGCTTGTCTCCACAGAAAGATCCTGACTTGAATTCATAGCCTCCGAAGGAATATATGTTCTTCTCATCATCCCATGTCCAACTGTAAACTCAAAAAGGTGGTCATCATCAAAGTCAAATACCCCGTAGAAAGCTGACGGGGCATCAAACTTGTAACGCAGCAAGCTGCGGGGTATTAGACCCTCGCGGCAGTCGTCAAGGTCATGCAAGCATGACTTTGACTCGTTGCTCGCGGGAATTAACCGCCATCTGGATCATCTCATGCAGATCATACAGAGAATCATCCATATTCATTCTAATGACCCGGATACAGCTGGTATTTCTTATTGAAATCTGTAGATCAATGGTCTGTTTTCTATCACATATTGCTGTTTTCTCAAATTTGTCTAATAAATTCCCCGCTTTCTTTTCCTGCATAAATCCAATGATATAAGCCTTATAAGCACACTTCACCGCAGTGTCCAAATCGACATCCTGATACACATCCATATTCATATACAAATTAACTATCTTTTTTAAGAGCAGCCGCGGCTCTATGACCCAATAACATTCACGTTTATCCTCTTCCGCCTTCGGTCTCTCCCATATTTTTATCAGATTAAGCTCCTCCAGATAAGGCGCAATATACTCCAGATTGCAGAAATAAGACACCTCACTGTTTCTGGAACATGGATACTTCTCTCCAACGCCTAAATTCTGTTCCGCCATTTCCTCCATAAAGCTATCCATATAAATCCGCCATATTTCCGCTTTATTATTAGAATACCAAATCCGCCCATTATTTGCGAATGTTCCATCAAATAATGCATTTACCAGAAACAAAGTATACTGTTCCCATACAGAGGCATTACAGTAATGCAGGTAATTTCGCCCCTGCTGTAATATCACACTTGCCGAGTTAGTCTCCAGAATTTTATACTTCACTGCGATATAATAGAAAAAATTGATGATCGGATACTGATTTTGAATATAGACCGGCTTATCGTACTTTTCCTGTACATGAAAAAGAGCATTTAGCGCAAAGCAATCCTTCTTTCCAATATTCCCTGTTTTCTTCGCCAATTTTACCTGATTTCTTATCACATAGTTACAAAATGCTGTAAAATCTTCGCAAATAGTTAAAACTTTCTTTTCTAACTCCTTTAAATCATCCTGCATCACATAAAAGCCCTCCAATGCTTTTTTCATCTGCCTCGCCTCGTGCATAGGAACCAAAGAGGCTGAGTGCATCCACGCCATAATGAATGGCTATCGGCATTGCCTTTGTTCTGATCTCATCTATTGTATAAGGCATTTTACAACCTCCTTTTTTCAAATCTAGTTCCACCTTGTTACGGTGCTTCCTTTTTCTTAGTTTTATCCTAAATTCCAAACCGCTTTGCATCTGACAGCTGCGAATGCTTTTTTACATTCTGCAAAACGTTCCTAGAGGCTTAGAAATTATTTATTCACCAGATATATACTCTTCAATCTTTTCTACAAAATATCGTGCATTATTAAGCTGTTCCTCTGCCTCCACTTTTCCAGCTGCATAAAAATCATCATAGTCGGACTTTTCTCTGCAAAGTGAACTTTCTTTTATAATGACAGCTAAATTTCTATCCATTAGTTCTGTCTTTAAATATTCTTTCGTAAAAAAGGCTATTACTCCCGAATGTTTAGATGAATCATATTCCTTCAAGGCATTCGCTGAACGCATCGCATGAAAAACAGCATAATATGACCTATTCAAAGAAGTCTTATATTGTCCTATCTCTAAATTACTTTCTGCGGCTGACAGCATTTCTCTCGCTCTTTCCAAACGATATCCTGCCAGCTCTTTTATGCTGCCTTCCACAGAACGATCCCCTCCTCTCGAATATTCCGATAAAACGGTAAAATCTTTCCCCATTTTCTCATATTGCTTTCCTGTATATCCACAATCGAAAATACTTTTTCATAGCGAATATCCATATCGGCGGTCCATCTCGTAAAATTTTTTTTGGTATCAACATCCATTTGTTTCTTCACAATAATTGCAACATCAATATCACTCTCGTCTGTCGCTTCGTTCCTTGCCATTGATCCATATAAAATAATCATAGATATATTATTTTGAAAGATGCCAATTAACCCCTGCACCAATTCTTCTCTCATGTCTTCAGATAACATCTTAGATTTCCTCCCAAAGTCATTCTCCTTTATATGCTTCTTTAGATGCGGTCAATTTAATTATACTCCTAATCTTTCTCTCTCACAATAAAAGATATTAAATCCTTATTTTATAAGCCCATGTTTCATCAGTCTGGCACGTATCGCTCCATCCGTACGTTCATGAACTCTTGCAATCTCATGAATCTTCATGCCAGAATTGTACTCTTCATCAAGTTGTTGATCTTCCTGCTCCGACCAAGATGCACCGGCTCCATCCGGTCTGCTCATCTTTCGATTGTATTCCACCCTGTCAAAGGATTTCTTTTCGATGCCATCTGCTTCGCCATCTTCATCCGATTTCGCCTGATTTCCGATTTCCGTATAATGCTGCACAATCTCTTTCTGAACTATCGGCGGATACGTCAGAACCGTGTACACATTTCCTATCCTGCTTATCTTCTCAATGGCAGCAATTCCTTTGGAAAGCCCCACCTCTGTCTGCGTCTGAACAAATCTGCCGTCAATCTGTCGTTCTTCAACATATCCCTTCTGTGTCAGCAGTCTGAAAATGTCTGTTCCGAATATGTGCTTTACATTATTCACAGATGTAATCCTATTCAACTCATCTTTAATTTCAGATAAAAGATAATAATCTTTGTACTCAAACTTACCGCCATCCTCCGGGTTAAGGCAAAACGGTCTTTTTTGTTTTTTACGCTTTTTGCCGGGCACTTCCTTCTCTCCCGAAACATCCTCATAATCGGCTATGCTAGTGGCGGGAACCGGATTATCCTTCAAAAATGCAGTTATCGCATCAATAAACTTGTCGCCATATTTATCATATTTTGCTTCACCTACTCCGGATATACTCAGCATAGATGCTCTGTCGCGCGGTGCTTTGGCACTCATTTCTATAAGTGTCTTATCACTGAAGATGATATAAGGGGGCATGCCCTCTTCTCTGGCAATCGTAAACCGCAGTTTCCGAAGGACATCAAACAATTCAAATCCAGCCTTTGTAAGCGCATCTGTGCTTTTTCTGTTCCGCCTGTTTGTCTGATGCTCAGGCTCCCTTTTCTTATATGTCCGAACCTGAACAAGCGCATTCGGATCTCTAAGCGGGTCTATATTTCCCATACGAATTACACTGTATTTATCCGCAGTTTGATAAAGATACTCGTCCGCAATCAGCTGGTTAATAAGCAGTCGGAGTTCATCTTCGGAGCGGTTCTTAAGGATTCCATAAGTCTTATAGTCTGTCGTATGAAGTTCTTTCAATCTGGCTCTGTTGGCGCCAAGAAGCGTACCAAGAATAATGTTCAGGCCGTATCTCCCTTTTGCCTCATAAACGCAGTTAATAACCTGTTTTGCATCCTCAGTCATGTCTATTTCTGTGAACTCCCGATTACAGTTTCCGCAGGTGCCGCAAGGTGTTTTCTGTTTCTCTCCAAAATACGCAAGAATATAATTCCTGAGACAGCCGGAGGTTCTACAATAGCCCTCCATAATCTGGAGTCTTCTTGCATCTCGCTGTTTGATAAGCCAGACATCTTCATCTGGAATATCGGTAAAATCCTTGTGTTCAATCAGAAACTTGTTTATCATAATATCCTGTGCCGAAAACAGTAGAATACACTCCGATGCCCCGCCGTCTCTTCCTGCGCGCCCGGCTTCCTGATAATAATTCTCCATGCTCTGAGGCATATTATAATGAATAACAAACCTTACGTTGGATTTATCAATACCCATTCCAAATGCATTCGTAGCAACGATTACTGGTAATCTGTCAAAAATGAAATCATCCTGACTTTCTTTCCTGTCTTCATTGCTCATTCCGGCATGATACCTTGTCACTGGCACCCCCGCGTCGGAAAGCAGCTCATACAATGTATCAACATTCTTTCTTGTGGCACAATATATAATGCCGCTATCAGCCGGATGCTTTCTGATATATTTCAGTACATAATCATCTTTCTCTTTGACTGTCTCCACATCAAAATAGAGGTTCTCACGATTGAAACCAGTAACAACCATCTTAGGATCCTGCAGCTTAAGCACGCAGGAAATATCGTTTTTCACTTCTTCTGTAGCAGTCGCAGTAAATGCACTTACAACAGGTTTCTTTTGCAAACGGTTTATAAAATCTACAATTTTTAAGTAACTCGGTCTGAAATCCTGTCCCCACTGTGAGATGCAATGTGCTTCATCAATCGTTACCATTGATATGATGGTCTGCTCAGTGAAATCTGTAAATTCGCTGCTTTCAAGGCGTTCCGGTGCAACATATAGAAGCTTATAGGATCCTTCTAATGCTTTGGAATACTCCCTCGATATCTGCGCATCCGTCAGAGATGAATTGATATATCCGGCATGAATCCCAACTTCATTTAGTGCCTTTACCTGATCCTGCATAAGGGATATGAGCGGTGATATAACGATTGTAAGCCCTGGCAAAAGCATCGCCGGCACCTGATAACAAATTGACTTTCCTGCTCCGGTAGGCATGATTGCCAATACATCTTTCCCCGCAAGAATAGAATGAATGATATCCTCCTGCCCGGGCTTATAAGAATCATATCCAAAATATACTTTTAATGTTTCTTTTGCATTCATGCCTACCATTTTTGTGTCTTAAATTCAGAGCCACTATTTCTCCACATGAGTAATGTTGAAAATATCTTATTTATTCTATCCTATCATCTTTCAATTACAGCAGAAACCAGAATGCTTCTTTACATTCTATACATGATACTTAAACCGTCCCACCAACTCCGTGAGCTGATCCGCCTGGCTCGACAGCTCCTGTGACGCCGCCGCGCTCTCCTCGGCAGTCGCGGAATTGGATTCCACCACCTCTGCAATCTGGTTGATGCCCTCGGTAATCTGCGCGGTTGCAACCGCCTGATTGTCAGATGCTTCCGCAATGTCTGCAATCGTCTCGCTCACTACCTTTGCGTTGCCCACAACGCGCAGCAGGGATTCGGCTGTGGAATTTGCTAACTTCGTTCCATCCTCCACCGCTATAATCGCATTCTGTATTAAATCCTTAGTTTTCTTGGCTGCATCACTGCTCTGCTCGGAGAGGATACTTACCTGAGTCGCGACTACCGCGAAGCCTTTGCCTGCCTCTCCCGCCCTTGCCGCCTCAATGGAAGCGTTCAGCGCCAGCAGATTGGTCTGGGATGCAATCTCCTCAATGCTGCTGATAATCTCCGCAATCTTATTTGAAGCCTCACGGATGCGGTCCATAGCTTCCGTGCTCTGCATCATCTGCTCATTGCTCTCAACCACCTGATCATTCATGCCTGCTACAAGCTTGCGGGCTTTCTCGGCATTCTCTGCATTGACCTGTATCTTTTCCGCAATATCCGTCATGGTCGCCGTCAGTTCCTGCACGGCGCTCGCCTGATCGGTCGCGCCTTCCGCCAAGAGCTGTGCCGCGCCCGCCAGATCGCTTGCGCCCTTTCTGACGCTTTCCGCATTATCATCAATATCCCGCATGGCAATGCTCAGTGAATCAATGATGCTTCGGAAGGAATCGCTGATCTTCACAAAATCGCCCTTGTAATCTTCATCAATGCTGATCATAAAGTTGCCGCCGGCAATCTCCGAAAGGTCTTTGATCACGTCCTCGATAATCCCGCGCAGATCCTCAATCGTTTCCTTCATGCAGTTCAGCAGGATTGCCGTCTCGTCATTCTCTGTCGGCTCCGGCACTTCTGTATGAATATCGCCTTCCGCCAAAAGCTCGAGACGCTTTACCGCTACGTTAAGCGGTTCCGCCACTGCTTTTCCTAACATATTGCCGTTTTTCACGCCAAGAACGGTGAACAGGATTACAAAAACAACGGTAAGTCCCAGTGCCAGATAAAGCATTCCCAAAAAGTTATTCCTGATTGCCGCAACGCCTATGCTCCAGCCGTCTGTATTCGGAACCGGTGAGTAAGCGACAACTTTGGTCTTTCCATTATAACTGTATGTACCTGTGCCATTCTCCCCCGCGGTCATCTTTTTACAGATCGCACTGTACTTTTTCAGCCGGGGATTCGTATCGCCCAGCGCAACGCTGTCCTCCACGCCGACCAGCGACGAATCGATATCGGCAATCGTAATGCCGTTCTTATCCAGCATAAAGGCTGTGCCGCCATCCCCTACCTGTATGGAACGCATAATGTCATTGAGAAATTCCCCGTCCGGCACATAAGCAATGACGCCGACAGGCGTGGTTCCGGGAATGCCGCCTTCCCACAAGGGCGCAGATACCACATAAGAAACAGCCTTTGTCACATCACTGTATGCAGGCGTTGAAATGTAAGTATTTCCCTTCATTCCCTCCGTAAAATAAGCTCTGTCCGAAAGATCCGCACCTGTGATTATGTCAATGCCATTGCTGTCTATAATATAACCGCCGTCAAAATCATGATCCTTGATCCTCTGGTTTAAAATCGATGCTTTTTCCTCCACCGTCTTATCCGGATCGGCAAGCCTTGCGATGCTTCCTGTCTCGTAAGCGATAGCTACATACTGCTGTAATGCCGCCGAAACGTAATCCGCCGCCACATCCGAAGTATTATTGATGGTCTCCGTCACCGCACTGATTGATGAAACGTAGTTTAAAACGGCGGTAAATACTCCCAGCACAATACAGCAGAGCATGACTATCTGACCAAAACGTTTTGAGATTTTTTTCTCAATGCTGACAAATCCTGTCTCCTGATTTTGGACAGCACCTTTCCCTTTCTTTTCCCTTTTTTCCTTTCCCATAGCCTCTTCCCCCATTTCCGTGTGGCTGCAAAACAAATAAATTACCTAAAAGTCTGATAAGTATAGAGTGGAATGTCAAAAGATCAGCCTAAGATGTCTTAGCAATGCACCATATATTCATCTGAATTATAAGAAATTTATAATTACAAGTGTAGCATATCATATTTCATTATATTTTGCTAGAATTTTCAGATTTTTCTGCAGATATTATTATAATTATTACAATATAAATAAGGAAGACATTGAAATTACTCTATCTCAATGCCTTCAGTCAATTTCCCCAACCTTTTTCCTTCAAACCCTTTGCAAAAATCCTCTCACCTCTGCGCCACCTCGCAGATAATATCCACGCAGGTATCAATCCCCAGCGTCGAACTCTTTAAAGACAAATCATAATAGTCTGCATTTCCAAATTCCGTATTTGTATAATAAGTACAGTATTTTCTTCTGACCTTGTCAACAGACTTCATCTCTTCCAATATTTTGCTTTCGGAGCAGTCGGGCATCTTTTTCTTCAGATGCTGAAGACGGAAATATTGCGATGCCGCCACAAATACGTGAAGGGAATCGTCAAACTCTTTCAAAATCACGTTTGCATTGCGCCCCACAATCACGCATCTGCCCTTCTCTCCCGCCTTAATGACAGCTTCCTTCTGCGCGGCGAAAAGCCGTTCATTAAGGGGCTTATTATAAAAGTCAAAGAGACTTTGTCCAAATCCAAAGTTTAAAGGAACCTTTTCATCGTACATTCTGAAATCCTCCGGCGTCAACGTTGAGGATTCCATAGCAGAACGGACAATCATATCTTTGTCCAGATAATAATATCCGAGCCTCTCTGCCACTTCTTTGCCAATCTGTCCTCCGCCGGCTCCAAATTCTCTGCTGATTGTGATAATTTTTTTCATGTCGGTCTCCTACAATACTTTATTTAAGAAATCAATCGTTCTTGGCTCCTTCGGATTTAAGAGCACCTCCTGCGGAGTCCCCTCTTCAACAATAAATCCTCCGTCCATAAAGATTACTCTGTCAGCAACTTCTCTTGCAAATCCCATCTCATGGGTAACGATGACCATTGTCATCCCCGCGGTTGCAAGGTTCTTCATTACTTGGAGAACTTCTCCTACCATTTCCGGGTCAAGCGCTGAGGTGGGTTCATCAAAGAGCATAATGTCCGGCTGCATGCAAAGTGCCCTGGCGATTGCAATACGCTGTTTCTGCCCTCCGGAAAGCTGGCTTGGATAACTCTCAGCCTTTTCGACAAGCCCTACCTTTTGGAGCATTTCCAGCGCGCGCTCCCTTGCTTCTTCCTTGGAGCACTTTTTTAACTGGATCGGCGCAAGCATCAGGTTATCAATAATATTCATATTGTTAAAAAGATTAAAATGCTGGAATACCATTCCGATATTCTCACGGACTTTATTAATATTCACTTTTTTCTTTGTAATGTCCACGCCGTCTATCAGTATCGTGCCGTCCGTGACTTCTTCAAGGCGGTTTAAGCATCTTAAGAATGTTGACTTGCCCGAACCGGAAGGTCCGATCATCACGACTACTTCTCCGGCATAAATATCCGTTGAAATGCTTTTCAGCACCTCAAGGCTGCCAAAATTTTTTTTCAAATTTTCCACATGAATTTTGATATTTTCTTTATCCGCGGTCAACATTCAGTCTCCTTTCCACAACCTTTGCGCTCCTTGAAAGTATGGTGATTACAATAAGGTACATTACGCCTACAATCGCCCAGGTCTGGAATGCCATAAAGGTATTTGCCTGTACGTTCTTGGCTGTATTGACAAGTTCCGGGAAACCTATAACAGAAAGGATAGAAGTATCCTTCAAGGTAATAATAAACTGGTTGATAAATGTAGGTATCATTGTGCGGATTGCCTGAGGGAGCACCACCTTTTTCATGGATATTCCATACGAAAGCCCAAGCGAGCGGGCGGCTTCCATCTGTCCTATGTCAACCGATTGAATGCCTGCTCTGATGATTTCCGCCATATACGCGCCGCAGTTTAAGGCAAGGCAGACCGTGCCCGCCTGAAGCGCTGAGAGCGTCACGCTGAAGCCCCCGATAACCGTATTAAAAAAGTAGGGAACACCGAAGAAAACAAAAAATGCTAATACAATCATCGGCACACCCCGCACCATATCCACAAATATCTGGGAAATAATATTGCACACTCTGTTCTTAATCACTCCCAGCAGTCCAAAAAAGAGTCCGATAAAACATGCAAAAAACAAACCCAGCAGTGCCAACAGCAGCGTTCTTCCAAGTGCTGTGAGAAGCATACCTCCATATACTGTCAAAATTTTAATCATAATTTTTCCTTTCTGTGTTTTCTTTTCACCGAAGAATCTGTTGCCCGCGGGAATAATTAGGGCGGGATTGACCCGCCCATATTATCTGCTATTCGCCAAGATATTTTGCAAGGATCTCATCGTAGGTTCCATTTGCCTTGATATTGGCAAGACCTTTATTGAACATATCCATCAGCTCCTGGTTATCTGCATTAAAGATTGCAAATCCGTACTGTGCCGGTTCATTTCCCGTACCCTCAACAAGCTTCATGGACAGGTTTCCGTCCTTGATGTTTGCCGCCATAATCGGGGTGTCATCAAACACTGCCGCAACCTGACCGCCTACAACTGCCTGATACATGGTGGGTGAATCCTCATAATAGGTAACGGTAAAATCATACTCTTCCATAAGGCTCTCTGCATACGCCGCGCTCATGGTGCCTGTCTTTACTGCAACAGAAAGCCCTGCAAGATCGCCAAAGCCGGTAATGTCAGAAGATGACTCTACTGCCATGCACTGATCCGCATCATAGTAACCATCTGAAAAGATCCAGCCGGATTCCTTACGCTCATCGGTAATGGAGGCTCCCGCTATCATACCGTGCGCCTGCCCTGCCTGACATGCCGCAATGGAAGCATCCCAGCCCAGGCTTTTCAGTTCATACTGAAATCCCTGATCCTCTGCAATCGCTTTCAGAATATCCACGTCAATTCCTACAAACTGTCCGGCATCGTCCGTATACTCAAACGGCTTAAAGGATGTATCCGTACCGATGACCCAGGTTTTTGAGCCTGCATTCGCGGAACTATCGGATGCCGCCTCCTTCTCTGCACCGCCGCATCCTGCCAGTGCGAACGCCATTACGGCTGTAACAATGAGTGCCAACACTTTTTTCTTCATAATTTTCTCCTCTCATTCTTTTTATTTATCAAAAGCTTTTGCCTTGATAACCAAATCACTTTACTTACATGCATCCACAAATGCACGCATAAGCTTTATGCTGTCTGTATTCTCCTCATAAGAAAATTCCGGATGCCACTGGACACCTACCGCAAATTTCTTATTTTTGACAGAGACAGCTTCAATGATGCCGTCCTCAGAAACCGCCATCACTTCCAAAGAACCGGCAGGCGTTTTCACCGCCTGATGATGATAACTGTTTACCTCATGTACGCCGGAGCCAATAATTCCGGCAAGCATTGAGCCTTCCAGAACCTTTACTTTATGCGCCGCCGCGCTGTAGGGCGGCGTCATGTGATGCTCGACCCCGCATGCATATTCCGTGGGCAGATCCTGATACAGATCTCCTCCCAGATACGCATTGAGAAACTGAATCCCACGGCATATTCCAAAGACAGGCTTATCTGCATCCAAAGCCGCTTTTAAAAGAATGCTTTCCATGACGTCTCTCATCTTACAGGGAATCCCGCATTTCTCTGATGCTTCCCTCCCGTAGACCTTGGGATCGATATCGTGGCCTCCTGTTAAGAGCAGTCCGTCACACAAATCAAACGCCTGCATCAGCTCCTCTTTATCCGATGTTAATGGAAGCATAATCGGAAGCGCTCCGCATTTTTCCAGTCCTTTCATATATCCCGGGAGCATCCAGTAGCTCTCTTTTTCATCATCATACAAAGGAATTAATCCTATCACCGGGCGCATATTCTTTCTCCATCACAAACATACTAATAATCATAATATATATACTATGAATCCGTCAAGTGCTGAATATCACTATTTTCTGACTGTTTCCTGTCTTCATCCAACAGTCTTTCAAAATCTTCCAGACAGACAGGACGTGAATAGTGGTATCCCTGCAGCAGCGTGGCGTTCAGCTCTCCCACAATATCCGCCACTTTGCTGTTTTCCACGCCTTCGATAATCGAAGCATATCCTAAACGTCTGCACATTTCCAGCAGGCTGTCAACAATCACAAAATCAATGTCATGTCCCGGCTGCGCAAGCTCCCGGATAAAAGAGTGTTCCACTTTAACGTAATCCACGGGAAGCCATTTCAGCATCTCCATGGAGGCATACGCCGTTCCAAAATCGTCCAAAGCTATCTTAAAGCCACGCTCCCTGAGCCTGCCAAAGGTAACCGCCAGCTCCCTTGGGTCTTCTACCTGACAGCTTTCCGTAAGCTCTATCAGGATATATTTGGGGTCTACTCCATACTTTTCCGCACAGGAAATCGCTCTTTTTTCAAGGGTATCATCGATGAACTGCTGATAAGACACGTTAAAGCTTACCAGCATCTCCCCATACTTATCGCGCCACGCCGCCTGCTGCTTAACCGCCTGTTCCATCACCCAGAAGCCCACTTCGTGGATACCGCCGTAGTCCTCTAAAACCTTGATAAACTCCATCGGATAAGAGTCTTTAATCCTTTCTCCCTTCCAGCGCAGAAGACATTCGCAGCCTGCAATCCTGCCCGTATCCGGGTTGATAAAGGGCTGGAAAAACAATGTGAACCCCTTAAAATTATTTTTAATGCACTGCTTTAGGTCTTCCCGCAGAACCAGCCCTCTCTCGTGCTTTGCGGCAATCTCCTCCGAAAAGAATACCATGCTTCCTCTCCGGTTGTTCTTGGCGTACTCCAGCGAATGCTCCAGCTTATTGATAAGGCTCTCTCTGGTGTCCGCATCCTGTGGGAAAAACACTCCGCCCGCCGAGATGGAAATTCCAGCCTTCCTGCCGTCTTCTAACTTAATAATATCCGTTTCCCTGCATAATTTTCCATAAAATTCTGTCGCTTCCCACTGACCTGCGCCAAAGGCAGTCACCAGAAATTCATCTCCGCCAAACCGCAGCGCTTTCCAGCCGGGACTGCACAAACTGCTTAGTATCTTGGAAAATTTGATTAAAATCTCGTCTCCAATGTTATATCCATAATTGCTGATAATCTTCCGGAATCCATCCATGCCGACCAGAAGCGCTATTCCGGACTGTGAAGCAAAATCAAAATAATGCATCTCATGCGTTGTCAAAAGCCCTGTCAGGGAATCGTATTTACTCTGCCCGTCTATTCTCGTCATCAGTCCCGCGAAGATAATCGGATTGTCCTCTGCATCCCGGATTACGCTGCCCTTGCATTCCACCCACACATATTCTCCTGCCGCATTCCGCGCCCGGTATTGACAGTCGTGATGTATCTTTTTGCCGGAAAATACACTTTCAATATCATCTGTATAGACCTTCAGGTCATCCGGATGAATCTGCCGTCCCCACACGCTTCCCGCATTCTTCAAGTACTCTCCGTCCAATCCAAAGTAGTCCACTGCAGCTTTAGACCAGCGGGAAATATCCGTCTTCATATCGCATACATAAATATAGACATTATCCGATGACGATGCAAACGCCTCAAACAGTTCATTATTGAAAATATCACTCATCCTAATCCCATGCCCTTTCCGCACTAATTCCCCTTATCAAGGCAGAACTGCATTCTTTTAATCCAGCCGCACAACCTGATTTTTGCCTGCCGCCTTTGCCATATAAAGAGCCTTGTCCACCCTGCTGTAAAGCGCATCGGCAGTTTCATCCTTTGCCTGCGTCACTCCGATGCTGACTGTCTGGCACTTGGCAGTTTCGTAAGATATGGAAGCAAACTCCCTGCGGATCTTCTCCGCAAGAACGACTGCATCGTCCGCGTTACAGTCTGACAGCAGTACCATAAACTCTTCGCCGCCCCAGCGCCCGAGGGAACAGGAACGCACCCCCACTGACGCATTTCTGAGCACGTCGGCAAGCGCCTGAATTACGCGGTCGCCTTCTTTGTGTCCATATATGTCATTTACCTTTTTAAAATCATCAATATCCATCATAATTAGGGAAACATTGCCACACGCTCCCTGACTTTGACGCTTGTCCAAAGCGCTGCGGATTCTCCGCTCAATCTCCGCCCGGTTGTTCAGCTTCGTCAGCCCGTCCGTGATAGAGCTTAAGGCAAGCCTCATGTTCATCTCCTCTAAATCCGCAGTGGATGCTTCGATAAAGGAGACAAAACGCCTGATAATGGGAATCTTTTCGTTATTGTCGTTACGGATCTGCGTCTCTGCGATATTCACCTTTGAACCCGCCTTAGGCATACCGCCCTCCCTCATAGCAACAATGACAAGGGTCACATTAAAATTGAGCATATCGCCCTTTATGCGCAGAAACTCACCATGAGTATAAAAGCCCGTCGTGGGGGCGACACGGTTAAACAAAACCGTTTCATCGCTGATATTTTCGTCTCCCCAGAATGCCCTTCTGGCGGCACAGGAAAAGGTCTCGATAACCTCCGGCATAAAATCCGCTATCTTCTGCCCGTCCTGCCTGATGCTGGCAAGGATTGTCTCCGGGTCTCCGTAGGCAAGCCTGACAACCGCATCTTTCTGTACGTCAGAGGACATCACGAGAGAATCGTCATCGTTGACTGCCAGCGGACAGCGCAGAATATCAATATCCCCATGCTCTATAAAGAGCGGAAATTCCAACGTATTGGAAAAAAATCTATCGTTTTTGTTGATATTTAAAAACCTCCGGTACACGTCCAGCGCAGGCTTGCCGTCCAGCTCATACAAAATCTGCCTGTCCGCTTTGGTAACCTTGAATCTTCTTTTTAACGGCTTCCAGCCCGAAATAAGAGTGCTGTATGTATGAAAATCATTTCCGCCCAGCAGAAGAAAAACGATGCCGTGCTCTAAAAACCCGTTTCCCTTGGAAAACACCAGCGCGGTATCATCATCCATATCGGGATTGAACGCTCCGCCTCCAAATACCTGTATATCCTCCCTCAAAAAGCTCATTTCATTACAAAATTCCATCATGGACATGTCCATAATCGTTGCATACATTTCCACCGCCTGAACCCACGGGTTTTCGTCACAGCACCTTTTCAGCGCCGCCACATCCTGTGCCGCGTTTTCCTCCGCAAAGGGAAGCTGTAAAATCCTTGCCTGAGTGGTCTCATATTCAAAAATAGTACAGGTTAAAATAATCCTGACGTCCGACAATGCCCCGTCCATGATATTCGCATTCGTTGTACACCCCAAATACAACGCATCCGGCATCTCCTTATCCAGACAGTCACAGATATGCCGGATATGTTCAAGCTCCATATCCTCTGAATAAATCTTAAATATGGTAACATAAGATGCACGATCTGCCTGCCACTTTTTAATTTCCCTTAACTCCTCAAGAAACCCCTCATCCTCTTTATAAAGAATTTGAAACTGTTTCATGACCTTCTCCTTCTCACTCATTTGTGACTTTATAGTTAACGGCATGAGAAATTGCCGTTTACTATCATTAACGCATAATATATATTATAATTGTTCTTTAGTGTTTTGACAATCTTGAAAACAGCAAGAAAACCATCTCTGAATAACTTTTATAGTTAACGGCATGAAAAAGAGATGGTTTTCTGTTTATTTTTCTCCCTATAAGCATTCCCCTTAGAAGCGTCAAACCCTTCCGGCAGATACCTTTTATCGATGTACTCCTCGTAATCAAGATCCATAAAATAATTGCAAAAGATTATCTCCACATAAATAATCCGCCTGTTATCCGCATCATCCAGCGCATAGACAAATCCATACGTCTCATCCGCGCAGACCGCAAGCAGGCCGTACTGCTCAAACCCGGTTACGCCATAATACCCCTGATACTCTGTTGAAGGGTACTCCTTAAGCCTGAGCCGTTCCTCCTCGTACGCCTCTTCCTCATAGTCCGCCGCAAGATACGCCAAGTACTGTGCATCCCAAGGATTATAATAGACCATCTGATACTCCGCCGCTTCCATGCTTTCCGTTATCTCTGCCGGAAATATCGATTCGTCCATTCCCCATTTGTCCCGATACTTTTTCTCCGCACCGGTGCCAATCTGACGGCTGTAATCTTCGGCATCCGTACTGATCTCCACCTCAGCGTGTGCAGAAAGAAATGCCGGCGCTTCCAGCACAAGAAGCAGCCATCCTATCCATCCCACAAGCGCCAGAAGCAAAAGCAGAATCACGTTTTTGGCACGCTTCATCCTTTTATACTCTTTCAGGACGCTCACCAAATTCTGGTCGTATTCCTTTATAATTGCATCTTTTACAATCCTCTCCCCGCGAATTAACTCGTTTATCGTAATTCCAAGCTCATCGGTCAAATCCTCCAATATGGAGTAATCAGGCATATTTTTCCCGTTTTCCCAGCGGGATATTGTTTTACTGCTCACCCCTAAGTCTTCCGCAAGCTGTTCCTGAGTCATGCCTTTTTCTTTTCGCAGGACTGCAATAAACTTTCCAATCCGTTCCTGATCCATAAATCCATCCTTCCCTCTGTCCCATTACCCGGCACCTGAGATTAGAAATGTCCTTTTCGCTCCTGCAAAAGCTTACGAATATGGATTTTGCAGGAAGCGGAAAGAGACATTTGCTATATCGCTTCCTAATAAATGATAACATTTATGACATTTATGTACAGGACACAAAGTGAGAGCCGCGTCTTTCTCTATAAAACTCTCTATAATTACAGTCCGCTTCGTCCAAATTATTTAAACAAGGTACTGAGAATCCCTCTTCCCAGAGAAGCACCTACGTTGCCGCCGACCCGCTTGCCAAAGCTTCCTCCGATGGACTTCCCGATGCTGTTTCCAACTTCCCTTCCGATGCTTCCTGCCGCCGACCCTGCTACTCTCTTCACTGCGGATTTCACTTGTTTTTGCTTTGCCGCTTCCGCTTTTTCCGCCGCTTTCCTGGCTGCCTCTTCCTCTTTTTGGCGCTGCTTTTCGACTGCCGCCTCTTCCTTAAGCCTCTGCTTCTCGGCTGCCGCCTCTTCCTTTTGACGCTGCTTTTCAGCCGCCGCTTCCTCCTTCTGCTGAAGCTTTAACGCCTCCGCCTCTTCCTCTTCTTTGCGCTTTTCTTCCTGCTGATTAAGCACCTTTCTCTCCAACATTTCGTAGGCGGAATCCCGGTCAACCATCTGCGCATATCGGGTATAAAGAAGACTGTCCTCCGCTTTCCTCTTGATGGTATCCGCGTCTAATGCTTCCATTTGGCTCTGAGGCGGAAGAATGCTGCACTTCTTTACAATAGTTGGAACTCCGGACTCATCCAGCACCGAGACCAGTGCCTCTCCGATTCCAAGCTGTGTCAGTACTTCATAGGTATCAAATGCCGGATTTTCGCGGAAGGACTGTGCCGCCGCCTTTGCCCCTTTCTGTTCAGCAGGCGTGTAGGCATGCAGGGCATGTTGTATTTTATTTCCAAGCTGTCCCATAATGCCGTCGGGAATATCCTTGGGATTCTGCGTGATAAAGTAAATGCCTACCCCTTTGGAGCGAATCAGCTTAACCACCTGTTCAATCTTTTCCAAGAGGCTCTTAGAGGCAGAGTCAAATAAAAGGTGCGCTTCGTCAAAGAAAAATACCATCTTCGGCTTTTCTCTGTCCCCGGCTTCCGGAAGTGACTCAAAAAGCTCCGACAGCATCCACAGCATAAACGTGGAATACATGGTGGGATTGTTAATCAGCTTTTCACACTCCAAAATCTGGATTGCCCCCTTGCCGTTGCAGTCCGTGCAGAGCCAGTCTGCAATATTCAGCGCCGGTTCCCCAAAAAAGAGTTCGCCGCCCTCCGCTTCAAGGGCTATCACCGCACGCATGATGGCTCCAAGGCTCTGCTTCGGGAGATTGCCGTATCTTTCCCCGTACTCCTTGGCATTTTCCGATATGTACTGTATCATGGATCGCAGATCCTTACTGTCTAACAGTAAAAGCCCCTCATCATCTGCAATCTTAAAGATTACCGTCAAAATGTCCGTCTGCGTTCCGTTTAATTCCAAAATTCTGGAAAGGAGCAGAGGCCCCATCTCAGAAATGGTTGCCCGAAGAGGCAGTCCCAATTCTCCGTAAACGTCCCAGAAGGTGGTGGGATAAGCACGAAAGGCAAATCCCTCCTTCATAAGTTCCATGGCATCCACTCTCTTTTGAACAGTTTCATTTGCCGACCCGCTCTGGCAGATTCCCGCAAGGTCTCCCTTTACATCCGCCAAAAACACCGGGACTCCGCAATCGCTGAAGGACTCCGCAAGCACCTTTAACGTCACCGTCTTTCCGGTTCCTGTCGCACCGGCAATCATACCATGACGGTTCGCCATCTTAGGATATATATAAATCTTTTCCTCTTCTGATTTTCCAATCCAAATTTTATTCTCCTGATACATTGAAAACCTCCTTGTTTTAATTTTCCTGCTTTTATCAGTGTCAACATTCTTAGTATAACATAATTTCCTGCTTTAAAAATACATCTTTTCAAACAATCTCTTTCCAGTTTCCGTTTGAAAAATGCGCTCATACACATTTCGGATTGCTTCCGCCTCCATATTTCCCTCGTAGGCATTCACAAAAAAGTCTGCTTCTATCAAAATCTGATAATCCGGACCGTCAACCTGATCGTAAGTGTGGTGATGCCCAATCAGATAGCATACCCTTTCAGTAACCTCCTTTTCTGTCCCAAGCCGTTCCAGCATCTCCTTTGCAACAACCGGACCTTCTATCTCCTGATATTTCCCGTCGCAGCTCCCGTATTTCCGCTCGCTTTCCCGAATGCCAATGTCATGCAGTACCGCCGCGATTTCCAGAATATATTGTTCTCTCTCTGGCAAATTTTCCCCTTCGCCAATCATTTTTGCAAAAGCATACACCTTGAGCAGATGATTAATCCTTCCCACATCCGGACTGTCATAGATTACTGCTTCCCTCATTATCGTCTCCACTGAAATCATTCCTGACCTCCTCCTATTCTCCGCATTTCATTCTCAAAGACATCTTATCATCACTTCTATTCCCGTGGCAAGCCGGATTCACAATAATTCCTAAAAGCTGGTCTCAAAAGATAAATTAAGAGTTAAGCCAAGGGGCACTTCATATAAGGAAGTGTCCCTTGCTGGGTTTTAGGGAATTTGCAGAGACGGTTGGCGCAGAAGTGTCTTAGAGCACCAGATAGATGGCGGTCTGTATGACAGACAGGGCAAGGCTATTACCAATTTTCAATTGAAATTGCCAGAGCCACAGTCTGATTTGGCTGAACAAACATTGAAAAATCCATACAATTTTGACTTTCTGACTTTGAGAGAAAAATATGACGAGAAAGAATTAGAGGATGCCCTTATCAATCAAATTACTCAGTTTCTACTAGAATTAGGCACAGGTTTTTCTTATCTGCTTGTCGCCGACTTTCCCGATACATACAGCCTTATCGGGCAGGACGAGGTATCTAAGACCTATTCTTTTCCGAAATCCCACATCAGTTACCACAAGCCGAGGGCAGTCAGCACAGAACAGAGGGAACGGGCAAGGCAGATGATGACTGAACGAAATAGGGAAAAGGAAGATTAAGCAAAATTTAATGGAATTGCGAGTGTGTTTGTGGTATAGTAACAGCGTTGTACAATTCAACAAATCAGGGATTTCCGGAGGTAATAAAGAATGGCACAAGAAAGGAAGAAACAATTAAAACAGGATTTATTGATAATTGCTGTTGTGTCATTTACCGTATTGACAATATGTATGTTGTTGAATGACAAAATGAATAACTTTGCATACAACCAATCAATAAATATCGTTATAAGAGTTTTAATTATAGGTGTTGGGGCACAATTTGGTTTAGCAGGGCTTGGCATTACGATAGTCTGCCTGCTGAGAAAAGAAAGCTTTAAATTATTCGGGTTACATTCAAAGAACTTAATAGCTTCAATCGTTTTATGTCTTGCCTGTTGTGTTCCTGACTTTATCTATTGTTTATGCAATGGAAAAGTCCATACATGGTGTCCTTTTTGGGATGTAAATACAACACCAGAGGTGCTATCAAGTAGATTTCCGTATAATGTGTTGGGAATGTTGATTACGGCAGTATGTTGGGGATTTTTTGAAGGGTTTAATTACGTCGTTATTCGTGATAAATTCAGTGAATTATTCCCGTCAAAGTATAAATGGCTGGATGGGGGCGCACTGTTCTGTGCTATTATGTGTATTCTCATTCATGGAGTTATTGGAGTAACACCTGATGCTGTAATGGAAATGTTGGTTACAATGTTTCTAATATATGGAATGCTGGTTGTTCGCAAATTAACTGGAAACGCTTGGGGATGCGTGTTAGTCTTTTTGGTATATTGGAACGCTCTATAAATTCCAGTTTGCCAAAGTCTATTACCTACTAAAAAGAGTTTATTAAAATTGAATATTGTTTACCTATTGGCAGCGATTATCTTAACAGACAATCTGCTGCCTTTTTTATTTTCAGCAACTATCAGCGCATCACAGAAAGGAAAGGCATCAAAAATGATTGAAACAAATGTTGAAGTCAGCATAAGACAAAGCCATAAATGGCTTGAAAAAGCATTGCAGGAATTACAGCGGGCAAAACAGCGTGTAGCCAACGAGAAGAAAAAGCAGAACGAGAAGAAACGCAAAGTCGAGAACCACACAAGTACATCATGGGCGGCATTATCGTGAAGTATTTCCCCGACTGTTACATTGTAATACAGACACAGAAATTTCAAGTAAATTTTATTGTAAATGAGAGCAGTCTTTTGTATAATTAAATAAAGGCAGGAGAAACCTATATCCTATCTTCTGCCCTGTTTCTAAGGAATTGAGGTGATAAGGTGCAGGACGAAACGACACAGGCAACATCTACGCAGGAAGTAAAGGCAAAGCGTACAGCGAAAAACAGCGTATTTTTAGACCTTTTCAAAGACAAAAAGTATCTGCTTG
>JAMPGL010000055.1 GCA_023663945.1 Lachnospiraceae bacterium
GGAATTCCCTATATTTGAATTATACAGGAAGCTCCTTTACCACATTAAACCGAAAATTAAACGGCATCTTGGCTACAGTGAAATGATTTACTGTTTTGGCTGTGTTAGGTTGTGCATCATAAAGTATTTTCCTTCCCCTCCCCAATCAGCAGGAGCATCCCCTCTCTCACGGACACTCTGCTTTCTTTTCCTATAAATTCATTACTCACTCCCAAGGGCTCTTCTTTCACCAGCACTGCGTCATCAAGAGAATATTTCAATCCCTGCTCATATACCCCGAGCGCCCGTTCTCCCATGCAGAATACAGACAGATAGCCCGACATTTCTTTTTCAAATTTTACCTCTTCATTACAGATCACCCGATACCAGATATCTTTTCCCTTAAGGACAGCATAACATCCCTCCCCGGCAAGACCGCAGAGCAGTTGGATATTGGCTATGGTATGGGACGTCCGCCCTCCGGTTCCCCCATAAATCACAAACCTGCTGAATCCGCGTTTCCGTCCCTCTTTTAGCGCCCATGACATATCCGTATCATCTTTCTCGGATTTCAGGCGGATCACGTGAGAATGTTCCGGCACAAAACCAAGCGAATCAAAATCCCCAACCACCAAATCCATCTTTATCCCGCATCTCCTGCAATGCTCATATCCGCCGTCGCAGGCAATCACAAAATCCTCCTCTTTCGGCTTAAATGTCAGGGTATCCACTTCTCCGGCTCCCACAATATAACAAGTTTTCATCTGACCTTCCCCTCTCACCATTTCCAGCCTCTTCCACATCTCTCCGGAAAATTTTAGAAACCCGTATTTCTCATGCCCTCACCGTTTCACGGCTTCTTCCACGTCCCTGCAAATATCCCGGCAAAGACGCGCTCTCATGGTTTCGCTGTCAAAAGGGCGCACTGCCTCATCCTGATTTAAATACATGACGTAGCAAATCAGACGGGAAACCATATCCATAACCAGATAAGTCATCTCCTCCTCCGAAATCCCGCCTTCTTCTCCCAGCTCTTCCCGAACCAGCTCTCGGAACAGCACAAAAAACGGAACCTCCCTGTCTTTTCTCCTGCGAAGAAGTTCTCTGAGCTGTTTGCTGACCTGTGAATTATCCATCAGCAGGTGAAGCATCTTAAAGGCGCACCCTACCTCATGCATATTCCTCTCCATATCGAATAGAATCTGCTCCATCTTTTCATATAAATTATTCTTGCTCTGCAGCCGTCTGTAAAGCTCCCGGCAGACCCTCTCCACCTCATAGCAAAGGGCGCCTGCCAGCATTTCTTCTTTATTTGCAAAGTAATCATACACCGTTCCCTTGCCGATTCCTGCACGGGCGGTGATCTCCGCAACCGTGAGAGTGCCTAAATCTGCACCCTCCATAAATAATTCCGCCGTCGCTCTATAAACGGCAAGTACCTTGGGTGATAGTTCCTGTTTTTCCATTTCAGCCTCTCTATCCCAAACCTGAGTCGTCACCGTGTTTCCCTTACTCTATATCAGCAGTTTCCCTTTTCTTGAAAAATCATTTCTCAAAAAATTCTTTCTTGAAAAACTTTTCTCTTGAAAAAATATCGTAAATGCAGGGAATCACTACCAGCGTAAGCAGCGTACCGTAAACCAGCCCGCCGATGGTGACAATCGCCATAGGCTTTGCCATCTCCGAACCCATATCATTGCTAAACACCATGGTGCACAACGCCAGAATTGTGGTAAGCGCCGTCATAAGCACCGGACGGAGCCTGGTCTTCCCAGCTGTTAAAATCGCCTCTTTCTTTTCCATTCCTTCCGCTCTGAGCTGATTCATATAATCCACCAGCACAATACCGTTATTGACGATAATACCGGAAAGCATTACAAAACCAATCAGCGCAATCACGCTCAGTTCGCTTCCGCTGATTACCAGCCCCAAGAAGCCTCCGGTAAATGCAAGGGGAATGGTAAACATGATGATAAAGGGCGAAAGCAATGACTGGAACTGCGCTACCATAATCAGGTACATAAAGATAAGCGCCAGCAGAAGCATCAAATACAATTGTTCCATTGCATCATTAATGGTCTCATTTTCCCCGGACATTACCAGCGAATACCCTGCCGGAACCTGATAATCCTTTAATGCACGTTCCACATCATCCGACACCAGCCCTACATTGTAACCGTCCGCAATCTGTGCAGACACATTGATATATCTGGTCTGTTCCGTCCGGTTGATAGACTTGGGGGAAATGGTATCTTCAAAGGACGCCAGCTTAGAAAGTGGAATTTTCTCCCTGGTTCCATCCTGCTTTGTCCGTTCAACCTCAATATTTTTAACTAAGTTTCTGGTAAGCTCCATATCCGAACCATGCTTTACATACACATCGTATTCCTTGATTTCCGTCTCCAATGTAGTAGAACTGGATGCATCGGCAAGCTTTGCATTAATCTGTTGGAAAATTTCCGCCACTGTAAGACCATGCTCAATCGCCTTATCCCTGTCAATCAGGATTCTCATTTCTCCAGTGGAATCTTCCAGACCATCAGAAACCTCCTGAGTTCCTTCCACCTGTGCAACGATTTCAGCCACTTCTCCGGCAATTTTCTGCATTGTGTCAATCTCACGCCCTCTTACTTGAACGGAGATGCCGCTTCCTCCTAATGCACTCATATCCATCGTGGAAGTCCCAATATTTATTTCCGCCTGATACTTTTCACAAAGGTCGGACAACTCCTCCGTAATCTCAGCCGCCAGTACCTTATTATTCTTCTTTTTATCCTCACTCAGGGAAATGTAAACATCCGACGCATTGGTAGCCGCATCACCGCTTCCCGTAAGCATGCTCATGGAAGATGTGCTTGCCATAGCGCCCACATCCGTAACCTCTTCGATCTGTAACAGCCGGTTCACAATCTCATCCGTAACCTCCGCAGTCTCGCTAAGAGGCGTATCATCCGGCATGGTCAGCGACAGAGTCATCTGCGTACTGTCCATCTCCGGCATAAAAGCCGTACCCTTCGCATAGGATGCAAACGCACTGCCCGCCAAAAGCGCTACCACCAAAAGCAATACCAGCGGTTTAACCTTAAGCGCCGCTCCAAGCACCTTTTCATATCCATTCATCAGCAGTTCAAAGAACTTTCCGTCCTTCTGCTCTTTGGTCTTAGTCAGCATTTTTGACGCCATTGCCGGAACCACCGTAAGTGCAATCACAAGACTTGCCAGCAAGGAATAAGCAATGGTCAAGCCCATATCCACAAACAATTGTCTGGTAATTCCCTCTGTAAAAACAATCGGCAAGAACACACATACGGTTGTCAAGGTGGACGCCATGATTGCCCCTGCCACTTCACCGGCTCCTTTTACTGCCGCTTCCTTTGCAGAAAGACCTTCTTTGCGCATTCGGTAAATATTTTCGATAACCACGATAGAGTTATCCACCAGCATACCGATTCCCAGCGCCAGACCGGACAAAGAAATCACATTCAGCGTTACCCCGCTGAAATACATGCACACAATGGCGGTCACAAGGCTGATGGGAATGGAACATGCAATCACCGCTGTAGGACGCAGATCCTTAAGAAAAAGAATCAAAATCAATATCGCCAGCACTGCCCCAAACAAAATATTGTTGATGATGGAGTCCATAACCAGATCAATATAAATTCCCTGATCCATCAGCGTAATCAGCATCAGGTTTTCGTCCTCTTCCATCAATTCCCCAAACTTATCAATCAATTTGTCCGAAACATCACCGGTAGAGTAGCCGGTCTGTTTTTGGATGGTTACCATGATACCCGGTGCTCCGTTTACATTGGCGTAAATATCCGCCGAATTATTGGTCATAAATACATCCGCCACGTCGCCTAACGTAATCACGTCCACCCCATCCATCTCCGGATTGATGAGTGGCATCCTTTTCAATTCCTCAATATCGTCCGGCTTATCTCCCACACGAATCAGATAAGAAATTCCCTCTTCCGTCACATAACCAGCCGGCATGGAAAAATTCTGCGCCGCCAGCAGTGATTTCACCGTATCCACGGTTAAGACGCTGTTCATATCGGCTTTGTCGTGAGCGTCCTCCCTTGCCTCTTCCAGATCCTCTTCCCCGTCCAAAATCTGCTGCAGGGCATCTGCAAGCTGTTCCGCCGTATCGTTTAACTGTTCATAGCCGGATTCAATCTGTTCTCTTCCCGCTTCCAACTGCTCCTCACCGGACTTAATCTGCTCCTCACCTGCTTCCAGCTGAGATTCCCCTGCCTCCAATTGAGACTCCGCCGTGGTAAGCTGTAATTCTCCCAGACTAATGGTGGTCTGGGCGTTGGCAAACTCGATAGCCGCGGTAAGATTGCCCTGATATAGCTCATTCATAGCAGCGTCAAGCTTGGCAATGTTGGCCTCGATGTCGGAGAGGGTGGATTGCATTTGAGCCGCGTATGCTTCATATCCTAAGCCCATGGTGTTGGCGTTGAGGCTCTCCTCAAGGTTTGGAATCATCTCCTCCGCCTGTTCCCATTGCTTCAAACTTTCTGTCAATTGAGCCGCAGCCGCTTTTTGGGCTTGTTCCTTTGCCGTATTTAAAGCAACGACCGCATCATCCTTTGTATTATCCGTACTAAGCAATATTCCCATTTCGCTTAACGATTGCACAAGATCCTCTGTTAAGTTATCATTTCCCCCTCCTATAGTTGTTATCAACGTTTCAAATGGTTGTGCACTTAAACTCTCTGCCTGTGCTATTGCAACCTTAAGATTATCTTTACTTCCAAACATTGATTCCAGCATTTGAACCCCGGCTTTTGCCTGTTGCAATCCTTCATAAGATGCTTTTACTGTCTGCAATTCCATAGTAATATGCATCTTCGTCGCTTCCAAATCCGCTTTCGCCGTCACAATCTGCGTTTCCGCCTCCGCAAGCTGTTTTGCGGTAGCCGCCTTTTTATCCGCAAGCTCTGTCTTGCCCTCCTCCAATTTCTGTTTATTTTCTGCAATCTCTGCCTTGCCGTCCTCAATTTCCTTGCGGGAATCCTCCAACTCCTTTTTGGAGTCTTCCAGCTTTTGTCTGCTCTCCTCCAAATCCTCTTCCGAATCCGCAAGCTCTTTGCGTGCATCCGCAAGCTCCGTCTGCCCGTCGTAAACCTCCTGCCTCTTCTCTTCAAGCTCCTCTTTTGACTCGTCAATTTCTTTGTCAATAGAACCGTAGACCTGCTCGTTAATCACATCGATCTTTTCCTGACGGATAATTACATGCACGCTTTCCTCCAAAAGCCCGGTTGCGCTGGCTGATGCCACGCCCTCAATACTCTCCAATTCCGGGATAATGGTATTTTTCGTGAGCTCCGTAACCTCCGCCATGGTCATATCATTTCCGCCTACTGCGGCAATCATAACCGGAAGCATATCCGGATTCAATTTCATAATAATAGGATTTCCCACCGAATCATCCCAGTAGCTTTTAATCTGATCCAGATTTTCCCGGATTTCAAGGGACGCGCCGTTCATATCCGTTGACTGGGCAAACTCCAGAATAACCATCGAATAGTTTTCGTTGGACACGGAACTGATTCCCTCGATATTGCTCACCGTAGCCATAGAAGCCTCCACCGGCTTTGTCACCACCATCTCCACGGTCTCCGGGCTTGCTCCCGGATATGGCGTCATAACAATTACGTAAGGCAGGCTGATACTTGGAAGAAGGTCCGTGGTCATCTTGGTAAAGGACACCACCCCAAGCACAATAACAAGCACTACTGCCACCAATACCGTATATGGCTTTTTGACACTAAATTTTCCTAACATATGTAAATGCTCCTTTTCTGTCATTTCGCTTTCTTATCTCTATTGGCAAAGTCTAAGCCCTCTGCGCAACGGGCTTTTCGTCCGACCAGTCGGTCGGAAATAGACAAAAAAAGTATATTAACAAAGCGTTTTTCTGTCAATAATCTCTGAAAGGATTTAATTCTTTTTTTATAATTGTTGCTTCTTTTTTTAATAAGAAAACTCTTGACAATAATAATTGAATTGTTTATTATTTAATTGTATTCAATCTAATTGTTAGCAACCAATATTAAATTGAAAAGGAGCGTTATATGATGTCAGTTTATGATTTTAGCGTTAAAGCGCAGGATGGAACTATGGTAGATCTAACGGCATACAAGGGGAAGGTTTTGCTGATTGTAAATACCGCTACCGGATGCGGTTTTACCCCGCAGTACAGTGAATTACAGAATTTGTACGATGAATTTAAGGAAAGCGGATTAGAAATTTTAGATTTTCCCTGCAATCAGTTTGGTGAGCAGGCGCCGGGAAGCGATGAGGAGATCCATACTTTTTGTACCGGACGCTTTGGAATTACGTTTCCGCAGTTTGCAAAGATTGACGTGAACGGCGAAAACGCCATCCCATTATACAAGTGGCTCACGGAAAATACCATGTTTGAAGGCTTTGGCAAGGGACCAACAGGGCTTATGATGAGCGGTTTAGCCAAGAAGATGGATAAGGATTATAAAAATAACGGAAACGTGAAATGGAATTTTACGAAATTTCTGATAGACCGCGAAGGCAGAATCATTGCCCGCTTTGAGCCTACACAGATGAAAGAATTAAAAGAAAAACTAAAGGAGTGCCTTGCAAGCCAAAGGAGTAATGCATGAAACAACCATCATTTGATGCCCTAAAACTGGAAAACCAGCTATGCTTTCCGCTCTATGCCTGTTCCAAAGAGATTATTAAGTTATATAAGCCCTTTTTAGACCCTTTGGATCTGACTTATACACAGTATATTACCATGATGGTGTTGTGGGAACGCCGGGAAATCACGGTAAAAGAAATAGGCAGCCTCCTGTATCTGGATTCCGGCACCTTGACCCCGCTTTTAAAAAAGCTGGAAGCAAAGGGCTTTTTGTCGAGGGAACGTTCCCTTGAAGATGAACGGAATCTGATTGTACGCATCACGAAGCAGGGCGAAGAGCTGAAGAAAGCCGCGGTAAATGTCCCCGTTCAGCTTGGTGCCTGCGTCAATCTTGAACCGGCGGAGGCATCGGAGCTCTACCGGCTCTTGTATAAGATTCTTGACGGAATCAACCAATGAGAATATCTGCAAAAACAGGACGGATTCTCTTTTATGGAATCCGTCTTTTATCATATCTCAGTTTTGCATCATTTCTCCAACTTTATCTGCCAGCTCACTAATTCTGTCTCCTATGCTGAGCCCGCGGTCTGAAATCCTTTGCTCTGGAACACTCAGCTTTAGCTCTTTAATCCTTTTTAAAATAGCCATTCTTCCATAAAAAAACCGCCACCGCTGCATATTGATCTGTGCCGCAAACCAGACTAATTCCGAATAGTTCATATTATATCTGGGAATTAAAACCCTGACTGCGCTTCCTCCATTTCCTCTCGCCATAAAACGCCACGGCTGGACGCATGCCTGCCCAAAACAGGTAACCGTAATACCTCCTTGGGAAAAGACTTCACCCTGCGCATCATTCACCAAACGAATAATACTGTTCTGTGGGTCACCGGATGAAACATATGGACAGGTTCCCGCCAGATAATTACTCTCTCCTGCTGATTTGCCTCCCTGTACGAGGAACAATTCTTCCACCGTTCTTTTTTCTCCATAAGGGAGCTCCGGAAGAAGCGAAAAATTAGGGAAATCAGGCAATACCTCATCTGCAATATCCTCAATGCATACAGATGCAGTTAAAATAGATTTTGTTACATTTTCCTGATAACGCTTTTGCTCCTCCACAGGAAATTCTGGCTGAGGCAAATACTGTTCCGGCAAAAATTCCGCCTGTTCCCTCATGATTTCTTCTGCATTTATAGTAATAGCTAAGTTACTTTTAAATTTATCTCCTTTTTTGAAATTATAAAAAGCAGTTAAAATCTCTGAAAGCTGGGAACCGTCCGCTTCAACTCTCTTTCCTTTCAGTTTTTTAAATCCGTCATTCCAGATTTTAGCCATAAATACCTTATCTGTATTTTGCTGTGGGCGGTGCGCCTGAGCTATCATGATTGTAGTGTCTACAGCCGTAGGATAAAACAAATCTCCCGGAAGACTGATCATGCCAAGAACAGAATGCTTTTTAATGAATGCATTTCTCCACTGTGCATTGTCATCATCCGCGAAGATTCCGGATTTCACCACAACAGCCATCAATCCCATCGTCTGCAAGGTATCCATCGCCGTTGAAATAAAATCACGTTCCGGCTCCTCCTGTTGGGAAAAAGGTGGGTTAAGCAATGCCTTGGTAAATCTCCCTCTAACCGCTTCCTTGCTGTACTCTTCAAAACAGCTTGCGTTCTCAATATGACTTTTGCCGTCTCCACGGAAAAACATATTCAGTGCAGCTAATGACCACACAGTAGGATTCGTATCAAAACCGTATAGCGATTCCCGGATAATTTCCAAAGGGATTCCAAGCTCTTTAGCAGTATGTACCATGCGGTCATAGGATGCAACCAAAAAGCCTCCTGATCCACAGGCAATGTCTATCACCTTGTCCCTGGCAGTTACTTCAATAAGCTCAGCGCAATACCTTGTAATGTGCCGGGGCGTAAATACAATACCCAATGAATTATTATCATACCCATACCTGATAAACGCTTCATAAAGCAATCCCAAAAAATCCGTACCCGTCTGCAGGACAGACTTAATATTCAGCTTATTAAGCAAAAATACAATTCTGCATATTTTATCGCTCAGTCTATTGTAATCCCCTATCGTAAGTCTTAAGGCATCGATTAACTGCTCCTTTTTCTCTTGTTCAAAATGATCCGTTGAAGAAATTGCGTTGGAAACCAGCTGATTAATCGAATCCAGCTCCTTCCCCTTTTCCAGGTTGATTTCTCCCCAGTACAAAGCCGTGATTACTGCTCCCAGCACTTTTGGTCTCAAGGAAGGCTCAATCTTTGCCTGACGGAGTATCGAGGACAACTCAATCGCCGTGCTGATATAATCTGAAATTTGCGGAATTGAAATCTCCGTTGTACCGTTGTTTGCGGCAATAGCTCCCTCAATTTCAAAAACACTTGGAAAGCCCGTCAACTCATATCCATTTGATGTTAGCGGCTGCCATTTGCTTCCATTCCAATAGACCGTTTTAAAAAGATAACCATAATCTTCCTCTCCCGCCACACCGACAGCGGCTCTTATTTCATATCTGCCTGCCGCATTAATTTTATTTGAATATTCAACAGCCTCCGCTACTGCCTGATCAATCTTTTTAATATCATTCTTTGCTTCCACAACAAGGATAGGAAGCTGTCTTTTACACACTAAAAAATCCGGTTTTTTCTTATCCAAACCGCACCGAGGCAGAAAATCCTCTATTTCCTGTTCTTCCAAAAAATCGCCGCCCTTTTGCGGATGCCGGACATTCCACCCCTTTTGTGACGCTGTATCCCTGACTAAATACCTGCATCTGGACTCTGCTCTTTTTCCCTTTTCCATAGACTTTCTCCTCTTACGACAGACGCTCTATTACTTTGATATAGATAATATTATCATATCTCCGTTCCGAACACAAGTTCGTTTTTATTTCTGAATCGCCTTTTTCAGCTTACTCTTAATCCTCTGCAGCGCATTGTCCGTGGACTTCTCATCTCGCCCTAAGACACGGGCAATCTGGCTGTACTTCATGCCGGTCAAGTACAAATCCAATACCTGCTTTTCAAAGCTGCTCAGTTCCTTCTCAATGGTCTTTTCCAGACGCTCCACATTTTCCCTGTCAATCAGAAGCTCCTCCGGGTTCCGTTCCGGCTGGGAAAAAAGGCTCCTTGAAAGCTCCCACTCCCCGTCCCTGCCGTCCGCATCCTGCTCCGCGGAACCGGCGTAGAGGGATATGTAAGTATTTAAGGGCGTGTGCTTCTGCCTCCCCGCCGCCTGAATCGCCGTGTACATCTGTCTGGACACGCAGAGCTCCGCAAAGGTAAAAAAGCTGGCATCCCGCCCGGTATCATAATCTCTGACCGCCTTAAAAAGCCCGATCATCCCCTCCTGAATCAGGTCGTCACGATCCGCGCCCAGAATGTACATGGACTTCGCCTTACTGCGGACCAGATTTTTATATTTATCCATAATATAATCCGTGATGGCTCCTTCGCCATCCCGCAGACGCAAAATCAATTCTTCATCGCTGCACTCTTCATAATTCTTCTTCAATCTCGTCCTCCTGCGCTTCATACAGACTGATCAATTCCGCCGCAATCTTTCCTGCCAGTACTTGATACCCTTGAGGATTACAGTGGACTCCGTCCGGCATATAATTATAAATCACCGCCGCATCGTGGGAATCCAACATATTAGAGCCAAAAAGGTCGATTACCGGAATCTCATATTCTCTTCCAAGCTCCTTCACTGCCTCCGCAAGCATTGACTGAGGAAGCAGATAATCCCTGTCCTTCCGGAGCATATCATGGAGCACGTTGGGAAGCGGTGTCGCAAAAACAATCTGAGCATCCGGATAGTTCTCCTTAAGTCCCCGCATCAGTTCATCCAAATCTCCGATAAAGGTTCTCTCCTCCCGCTCCTGCATGGTTCCAAAGTCCTCCCGGGTCACGCAGAATCCGTCATTGGTTCCTCCCATGACAAGAATAATGTCCGCGTCCTGCGGAATATCCTTATAGCGGTCCACAAACGCATTTTCCCAGTATCTTCCAATGGAAGAGCCTCCAATTCCCAGATTTTCCACGCTCCCGGCGCCAAGAAACTCCTTCAGGTACGCCGGATAGGAATATTGCTGATAATCCTCCATATCCTCCAGATTGGTCGCCGCGGTAATACTGTCTCCTAAGCAGACAATCTTTTTGTCTGAAAAGTCAATTGCATTCTTTCGGATAGTTTCTTGGTTGCGCTTATTCTGAAGGATTGTCTCCTCGTAAGACCCCTTCCGTTTCTTATTGCCGTGCGTATTGTTCCCTGACACATCGTTTCCGGACATGCCGTTTTCAAATATGCTATTTTCTAAAATACTGTTGCCTGAAATGCTGTTCCCTGAAATACTATTTCCTGATATGCTGTTTCCCGAAATATCCTTTCTTAACATATCGTTCCCTGACACATCCTCTCCCAATCCATCCCCATTGGATGGCAAATTCTCCGCATCATTTCCGGACACATCGTTTCCTAAAATACTATTTCCTGATATGCTGTTTCCCGAAATGCTGTTTCCCGAAATGCCAGGGTCAGAAAGGTCTCCTTCATGAATTACTTCCTGAACATCCCAAAAATCATCCGGCGGAGCCTCTTCATAAAATTCCGGCGTATCCTCAAAATACTGTTCATTTTCTTGAATAAACGCTTCCAACGCCTGCTGATCCTGCGACAATTCACTGATGGTCATTTGGATCTGCGCTATTTCTGCACGATCCTGCTCATAACGCTCACGCTTCTCCTCAGCCCACTGCTCCGTGGCGTGATGTTTCAAAACTTTGTCAATTCCCACTGCCGTAATCATAATCGCCGCCATAGCGATCAGCATAACTAACACTCTATTTGCTTTTCCCATTTCTTTCCCTAATCTCTACTTTTTGAGTCTCTGACGGACAATCTCATAAGATAAAACCCCTGCTGCCACAGATGCATTCAAGGAATCAATATTCCCTTTCATAGGAATCGAAGCAGCCATATCACAGCTTTCCTTCACCAGCCTGCTCACGCCTTCCCCTTCACTGCCGATAACAAGCCCAATCGAACCCGTCAGATTCAAGTCATACATCGTAGTCCCAGCCATATCCGCACAGACGAACCACATTCCTTTTTGTTTCAAATTCTTAATTGTTTTTGAAATATTTGTCACTCTTGCAACCGGAGTATAATTCAACGCCCCCGCGGAAGTTCTTGCCACCACTGCGGTAAGCCCTGCCGCCCGGTCCTTAGGGATGATCACCCCATGCGCTCCTGCTAAGTTTGCCGTCCGGATAATTGCCCCAAGGTTATGGGGATCTTCAATATTATCCAGCAGGATTAAAAAGGGCGGCTCCCCCTTCTGCTCCGCTAAGGCAAGCATGTCCTCAATCTCCCCGTAAGAATAAGCCGCCGTCACGGCAATCACGCCCTGATGCTTTCCGGTCTGGGACATCTGATCCAGACGCTGTCTGGTAACATACTTAATGATCACGGCATGTTTTTTTGCCTCCCTCTTGATGGTGTTGACCGGTCCGTCCTGACATCCGTCAAGAATATAAACCTTATCTATGGTTTTGCCGGAACGAAACGCCTCTATCACTGCATTTCTTCCCTCAATCGTGTTCTCCTCTTCCACAGTGTTCTCTTCTCCTGCAGTGTTTTCTCTTCCTGCGCTGTTCCCTTCTCCTACAGTGTTTTCCTCTTCGTTCCTGTATTCTTTTCCTGCGGCATAGTTTTTCCCTGTGCCATCCTTAAATTCCCGTCTCTTATCTTTCATGCCCTCTTCCCTCTTCGTCCTCAATGTTATGTAAACCAATTTGTATCAATTCCAGTATCCGCTCCGTCTGTTCAGTAAGATAAAGATAACCGATGAGCGCTTCTAACCCTGTCGCTGTCTTGTATTCCGAAACAGTAGCATTTTTTGCCATAGTATAAGGCTTGGCATTTTTACCTCTTTTATACACTGCAAGCTCCTCCGGCGTCAATTCTTCCAAAATTGCCTTGACGAGCAATGCCTGCGCGGGAGCTTTCACATAGCGGATGGTCTTATTGTGGAGCTTGTTGACCGCAGTATTCCCCTCGCCTACCACCTTTGTCCGAAAAATCAGGTCGTAAACCGCATCTCCGATGTACGCAAGGGTAAGAGGTGAATATGTTCGGATATCCACCTCTTTTAAATGAAAGCTTTCCTTAACTAATTGCAATAAACTTACGCTCTTTTCCATTTTACTCCCTCACGGGTATCCTCCAAAATAATTCCTTTATCTGACAGCTCTTCCCGAATCTCATCCGCGCGCTTAAAGTCCTTTGCCTTTCTTGCCGCCTGACGCTCTTCAATCAGCGCCTCAATGTCACTATCCAGCATCTCCTGCTTTTTCTCAACAATCAGTCCGCAAATATCGGAAAGCTCCTTAATCTCGTCCTTTAATGCCTGTAAAAATTCCCTGCCGCTGTCTGCTTTTGCATGGACATTTGCAAACTTCACCAGCTCAAAAATAACGGCTATGGCGTCCGCGGTATTAAAATCATCATCCATGGCTTCATCAAATCCGGTGACAAAACCCTGCGCCTCTTCCAAAAGCTTTTGTTCCTCTTCACTTATTGTATCAGAAACGGAATGTTCAAGCAAATAGCTTAAATTGCCGACGCTTGTCACAATCCGGTTATATCCGTTCTCTGCCGCTTCCATCAGCTCCGCGCTGAAATTCAACGGGCTTCTGTAATGAGCAGACAGCATAAAAAAGCGGAGCACCTGAAGGTCATACTTTTCGCTGATGTCCCTTACCGTAAAAAAGTTGCCTGCCGATTTGGACATCTTATGATTATCAATGTTAAGAAATGCATTGTGCATCCAATACTTTGCAAAGGGCTTTCCGTTTGCCGCCTCCGACTGCGCAATCTCATTTTCATGATGGGGAAAGATCAAATCCTCACCGCCCGCGTGAATGTCAATCTCCTCACCCAGATACTTTTTACTCATCACGGAGCACTCAATGTGCCAGCCCGGACGCCCGTTGCACCAGGGAGACTCCCAGTAGGGCTCCCCCTCCTTTTTGGGCTTCCAGAGAACAAAGTCTAACGGATCCTCCTTCTGGTCTTCGCCGGTTACCAGCAGGGAGCGGTTCCCCCCTTGAAGGTCATCCAGATTTTTGTGAGAAAGCTTCCCGTAGCCTTTAAAACTCCTTGTCCGGAAGTATACCGTGCCATCCTTTGCCGCATAAGCATGACCCTTCTCAATCAGGGTCTCAATCATCTCCAGCATCCCGCAGATTTCTTCCGTTGCTTTGGGATGGGTGGTCGCAGGCTTTACGTTCATTGCCTCCATATCCTTTTTGCACTCAGCAATATACCGCTCGGAAATCACCGAAGCCTCCACGCCCTCCTCAATTGCCTTCTTGATAATCTTGTCATCCACGTCCGTAAAGTTTGATACATAATTTACCTCGTATCCCTTGTGCTCCATATATCTTCTGACTGTATCAAATACAATCATGGGACGGGCATTCCCGATATGAATCAGGTTGTACACGGTAGGACCGCACACATACATCTTTACCTTTCCCTCTTCTAAGGGGACAAATTCCTCTTTTCTTTTGGACAGCGTATTATAAATTTTCATCTGACTCTATCTGCTCCTTTCTTCCTGTGTCTGATTTTTCCTTTTTATTTCCCGAAGTTCTCTCTCTAAGTCAAGAACCCGGTTAGTAAGCTCAGCATTTGCATGATGCAGGGCGTTCAAATCTTCCTGCACCGGATCAGGCAGATCCACCTGATCCAGCTCATCCTGCGGCAGCGACTGCTTCAGGCGCTTCACCACATGCCCCGGCACTCCCACCACCGTGGAACCGGAGGGAACGTCGTCTAACACCACGCTTCCCGCGCCAATCTTGGAATTATCCCCGATGGTGCAGGATCCCAGCACCTTTGCACCGGCTCCAATCATAATATTATTCCCTAAAGTCGGGTGCCTTTTCCCCTGCTCCTTACCGGTTCCTCCCAATGTGACCCCCTGATAAAGAGTCACGTTATCGCCGATGATCGTGGTTTCTCCGATGATCACTCCGTTCCCGTGATCAATAAAAAACCCTTTTCCAATCTGCGCTCCGGGATGAATCTCAATTCCGGTCTTGCGCACGCCTCTCTGGGACACCCACCTTGCCAGGAAATAATGCTTCTTTTCATACAGCCTATGGGAAATTCGATAGTGAATCATCACCTTAAAGCTGGGATACAAAAATACTTCCATGGACGAGTGGATTGCCGCATCCCTCTCTCTGATAATTGCAATTTCTTCTTTAAGATTCTTAATAAATCCCACCTGTTTCAACCCCTTAATCCGATTTCCATGCAGGACACGCCCCAAAGAACTAATTTTCTTCTCTTTGAAAGAATTTCCTAATCAAAAAAACGGATAACCTCTATCTAAGAGACGAAGTTATCCGTGGTTCCACTCTATTTAGAAGCATATCTGCTTCCACTCATGTTACGTAACGCGTAAAACGTGTTCTGCTACCTGACCTGCTCTGCCTGTCTGCTCACAAAACCTGCTCCCGGATGCACTTCTATTATCTCTTTGCAGGAATGCTTCCAGCCGATGACATTCCCTCTCTGTCCAAAGCCCTCCCATAACCGGAGGTTCATAATATACTCTTTCCGTTCCAAGCATTTCACTCTATAGAAATCGAAAATCTTATTACATTAACAGAATATGCAAAAGCGGTGGTTTTGTCAACTGCTATTTTTAATTCTCCTTTGTTCGCGTTTATTGATTCTTCGGACATCCGCTGCATCCCTCGCATCCGCGCATCATGACATCTTCGCTGGCAAGATTTACAGGGCTTGTAAGCATACAGACTGCCTGCGCGGAGATTCCCTCTCCCGTTCCTGTAAAGCCCAGCCCCTCTTCGGTGGTCGCCTTCACATTTACCTGTTCTGTGCGGATCTTTAACGCACCGGCTATATTTTCCCTCATGGTATCAATATAGGGACGCATTTTAGGCGCCTGGGCAATAATCGTTGCGTCAATATTTTCAATCAAAAACAGATTGTCCTCCAAAAGCTTCCCCACCCGTTCAAGAAGCTTCATAGAAGAAATCCCTTTATATGCCGGGTCGGTATCCGGAAAATGTCTGCCAATATCTCCAAGCGATGCCGCTCCCAACAGCGCATCCATAATTGCATGAAGAAGCACATCCGCATCCGAATGTCCCAAAAGCCCCTTTTCATACGGTATTTCCACACCGCCCATAATCAGCGCCCTTCCTTCTGTCAGCCTGTGAACGTCATAGCCCATCCCGATTCTCATTGATAAACTCCTTCCTGCCGTTTACTATAGTTTCTACTCTTTATAAGCGCTTATTGCTTATATCTATCATAGTCCCATTTCGTATTTTACGTCAATATGATTATAACCTCTTTCCGTTCCACTTCATAAGATAGCTTTCCCCTTTGGCGGAACGGTTTAAAATAATATAAAAGTCTGTGCCGTCATAATAGTACTCATAGTCCATTGCTATCACATCATCATAATAATGAATCAAATAATTGTCTCCCTTCACCTCATTGTATGTTTTATCCTTTGGAAGCAGCTCCTCTATCTGTTCTCCAAGCCCATCCGCATCGATCTCCGCCAGTTCCGTAATTGACAATAATTTTCCGCTGTTCAGGTCAAAGGTGCTTCCATAATAATAGTGGGAAGTCTGCGCCATATTCTCTATACTTGCTATCTGGAGGATACTCAAAATTTCAGTGTCCAAAAACATAATCCTTGTACTCATAGTATACCGGGACGGAGTTTTACTAATACGTTCTTCCCCAAATAATTCGCATAGTTCATTAAATTGTGTGTAAAATGAGGAATAATTTTGGTCTCCGTATAAGGTATTGCGTCCCTCTCCCATAAGCCACTCCCTCTCTTCCTGCTCAAAGAATTGATTGATCTCCAGGGTCGCCCATGCATTGGATACCACCGGCCGGTCATAATATATTTCTGCCAGAACCTCTCCTTCTCCGTTGGTGATCCTTCTCGAGGTGCGCTCCACCGACACCTCCACTCCGCCGTAACTCTTATAATCTGCCTCCTCATACTCTTCCAGCGGCTCCATAAACGTCCAGTCTATCAGGGCATGATCGCTTTCCTCCCACTTCTCATCCGTCCCAAACAGTTCTTCATAGGTAAAGGCAACCTTCTTTTCCCCCTTCTCCGACTCTCTGCAGGCATCAAAATAATCCTGTGTCAGCTCGTCAAACTGTTCCTCCGTCACCTGAAAAAGATATAGATTATCTTCCTCGCTAAAATATCCCTGCTCTTTCATTTCTGCGGGTATTTCTATCTGTTCCCTGTCATAAAAATATGGCAGAGCCGCCAGATAGGTCTCGATTCCGTTGCTCCAACAGCCCTCCAATAAGAAGTAAACCCGGAATACGGGATTCCCCTGCTCATCCAGTCTTGTCAACTGGTACCGCACTCCATCCCAAATCCAATTCAGCACTTTTGTTCCATGGATATGCTCATTGTGAGACGATAATTCCATCCACAGCGCCATCTCTCCAAACTCACTATAATATTTAAAAATATAAGTTTCTCTATCCCAGATACATAATTCAGGGGCATCATCTCCATCCATGTCAAACAGATAATATTGGAATTTACTGGGTTCAAATTTCTCACTGCCGTACGTTCTCAAGCCAGTATAATCATCAATATAATACTCTTCTCCCGTTTTCAGCTCCGTAAATGTTATTTCATTATTTAGTAATTCCTTGAATTTAACCTTATATTTATCATATAAATCCAAATCCCCTGTCTGAAATTCGCCGGTAAAGTCAAGCTCATCATATGCTTTCTTTAAAAACGCATATGCCCTTTCATCCACAAAATCCATATTCCCATAAGGAAAATCACGGTGGCTGTCGTAGCTTCGAAGTGAAAGCTTAATGACGCCTTTCTGACTCTTACCCTTCTGCTTATACCCCACTTCCGCTAAATCGCCATATATTCCTGATACATGTTCAAAGAGAAAAGGCACCTTAGTTCTTCCATCGATATCCACAAAACCATATTTTTTCTCCGTCATAGAATCATCCGTATAATCATACGCAGGCATCCAGCCGGACTCAATGCTGTATGTACTTCCGGGCGTCAGGAAAAATTTTGGTTCATTCCCCAAAACCTTCCTTCCCTCCTCGTTAATCAGACAGTATAAGTCTTTGGTGACAAGTGCATAGCCATCCTGAAACTCTCCCACAATCAGCATCCCTTCCTCTGCTGGATTGTATCTTTGATAATCCAGAACCACTTCATTGTACGCATTGATATACGCCCACTCCTGATACCCGTCAACCGTCTTTGAAACTGCCGCTTTTCCTTCGCTGAAATTTCCTGCATCCTCATACTGGAAATCAATTTTTACATTGCCGTCTCTATCGATAAATCCAAACTTTCCATCCTTCTTTACCGCCGCAAGCCCCTCTGAAAAATACTGCGCGTCCTCGTATTCCCCTTCAAAAGCCTTCTTCCCGTTCTTGTCTATATAAAACCAACTCTCATCTCTCTTCACTGCCGCAAGACCCTCACGAAATTCCGTCACATAATCATATTCACAGGTGGCGGCTATTTTCCCTGATTTGTTTAAAAACCCCCACTTTCCATCCTTCATTACAGCCACATAACCTTCGCTGAAATTTCCTGCATCCTCAAAAGTTTCCTTCGTAATCAGCTTCCCATCAGCGTTAAGGAACAAATAATTGTTTTCCGAATCCAGCACAATTGCAATCTGCTCGGAAACGCCAGCCACATGCGCATACTGACACTCCACAATCACATTCTTTTCCCCGTCAATGAAACCGTATTGATCGGAGTCATCCGCTACAGCAATGAAATTTTCATCATACAGTATAATGTCTGAATACTCTCCCGGCTCAATAAACCAGCTCCATCTGGAATTGTCAATCACTTGGGAGCTTTCCGGCTGTTCCACTGCTTCTGCTTCTTCCCCGCCCTCTTCTTTTACCTCTGTTGTCTCTGTCTCTATTTCTGTTTCTTCTGTCTCGTTTTCTGTCTCTTCCGGCTTTATCTCCTCTATCTCTTTATCTGTCTCCTCCGGCTTTGTCTCCTCTAAGTCCTTTTCCCACTCTTCTTCTGATTCTTTTTCTGCTTCTATCTCTTTTTCTATATCTTGCTCTTCCTCCAATTCGTTATAATCAACCGCCGTATACCCAGCCGGGATCTCAAATCCCCCTGCATCAGCTGTTTCCTCCTGCTCCAAAGCCCTGCCTTCTTCCTCGTAAGAAGCATCAGCTGTTTCCACCTGCTCCAAAGCCCTGCCCTCCTCCTCGTAAGGAGCGTCAGCTGTTTTCTCCTGCTCCATAACCATGCCTTCCTCCTCACAAGAAGTAAGCAAAAGCACCGTCAATATTACCAAAAAAATATAACCAATTTTCTTCATCCTGTTTTCCCCTCCACTCATTACTCACAAATTACTCTGTTAAAAACAACGCGGCACGGTAATTTCCACCGCCATATACTCCTTTCCCGGAAGATTAATTTGAAATTCCCCGCTGAATGTCCCTTTATCCTCAATTGTCATATTCCAAGTATCGATGACCCTGACGCGATAGCTTTTCTCACTTTTTAAATGATAGCTCCTTACGCAAGGACGCATAAAGCCATAATAAAAAAGATAATATTCCGGCTCCTTATCCGCCTCCGGCACTCCGCAGACCTCATCCCACGATGCCTCTTCCCATCGCTTAAGACCCTGCACACCGCTCTTTTCCAGCAGACTCCGCAAAAAAGCAATTCTGGGAACACTTTCACCTTTCAAAGTTCCGCCATGAGACCACCAAAGAATCTGATTCTCACTGTTAAAGGTCTCTCCATGCTGAGGATAACCGCCCCGGCATATCCCTTCATAATATCGGCGCACCAGTTCCTTTCCGCTGATATTTCCCCAGCCATGCTGAATATTACCCTCATAAGAAATTTCGTCCAAGACCACCGGTTTTTGATAAACCCTGCGCCATTCATCCGTATTCTCGCTTGTTCGATATACATCCGTCCTTTGAATACTACAGTGCGTAATCCAGTTCTCCCTGTGGTCATAAAGCTTAACACAGTTATGAATCGACCGAAGATGCCCGTAAGGATCTTCTTTTTGAACTAATTCGCCGTAATACTTCCAATCCTCAAGAGATTTATCCATCAAGTCATACTCGTTGGCAAACGCCCACCACACGTTTCGGTATGCCGACAGCCGTGCAGTTACATATTTAAGATAAAAAGCGTCCTGCTCTCTGCTCATTTTTGAGAATCCCCATCGGTCATATGGATGAAACAAGATAATATCCGCTTCAATCCCCATTTTCATCAGCTCCTGAATACAATACTCAATATGACGAAAATGCTCCGGTCGAAAACGAGCAAAATCAAAATCACTTAACTCCGTGTTCCCTGTAAACTGTTCAAAATTCTCTTCCGTCAAAATACTGCTGTCCATAGGGGTTCCTTCATAGGGATAAGACCGGGGCTCCCCTAAATTAAAAACATAATGCTTGGGAAAGATGCAAAAGCGGATCTTGTTAAACGGAGAGCTCTTTAATGTTGCAAGAGTCTGACTAATCAGCTCATCGCTTTGCAGATTCCACACATAACAGGTTGTTCCTAATGGAAAATAACTTGTCCCGTCCTGATATTGAAAATGATACTGCCCTGACACCCTCACCGGACCATGGTTCCCTTCCATAGCAGGCACCACCAGAAAATCACCCTCATAATTTTCTTCCGAAAAGGTTCCAGTCACCTTGTACCGATAGTGTCCCTCATACATAGGCATAAACCTGACCCGGTAAACCCCGTTGCCATCATAAAATCCTCTGACTCTTACCTGTTCCCGTCCGCCTGTAAACTCTCCCCAGACCGTATAATCTGTAAAAGGATTTCCCTCTGTTTTGCCTGTAATTGAAATCTCAAATATTCCCCATCGTTCCGTCTTCTGCATATTATTGTCCTCTTCTTTCTGCCGCTTTTCACTTATTTTCGGTGTCTCTTCACATAATGGTATTCTAATGGAAACACTTTTTTCCGTCAATGCGTTAAACGGAATCTGCCCATGGATTTATAGTTCAAAACATATCCATAATAACAGCAGCGACTGTAATCTGACATGAACTTTCATGCAAAAAAACAGCACAGGCTGATAGGTTTCAGCTTATGCTGTCATTTTACCAAACACATGCATCATAGTTGCATCAAAATTGCATCATAGTTGCATCATTTTATATCATAAATGCATTTTTTTATATCATAGATGCATTTTTTACATCCGAATTGCATCCAATTTGTCTTAATCGTCTCCCCTCAATCTGGTATTTAATACTTTTTTACGAAGGACATTATTTAAGTAATAAATCTTTTCGCCTTCTTTATAGGGTTTAACCCACGTACTGTCCCAATTATTTAACCTGCACAAAAATAAATTAAACTCATAGCGGCTTACAGGCTGTTATAGATATCCAATAATCTCCTTAGTGTCGAGCATCTCCTACCCTTCGCGTTTAAGCCATATCAGCCTCTCTGTACAGCCATTCCCTGTATTTCTGGTCTGAGAGCGCTCTCCTCAAATCATCATTCCTTCCGGCATCTATAAGAAACTGCACCAGCTTGGCAAAGCGGTTTTCGCCGGCAATGCGTCCCCGTGCTTCTCCCTCTGCAATTCCAGCGATGCGTCCCCGCGCCTCTCCGGTCGCTTCTCCTTCTGCGCGTCCCTTTCTTTCGTACTGGTCAAATAATTCACACACCATAACCTCTTCCTCCTCCTTGATTCCCTGTTCCTCTACCCATTGTTCAATATTTTCAATATCCATATCACCGGAAAGCACTTTAATCATTTTAATCAGAGCCGATTTATGCTTGATTTTCCTTTCGGAACGGTAGGCATTCCCCTCCGCAAGATAATCCAGTACAATCCGCATATCGCTCTGGAACCGTTCCCGCTCTTCCCTGCTCAGATGCCTCATCTCAAAAACATGCAGATTTAACTCGTCAATATACTTCCACTCCTTCTGCACAAGCTCACGCTTTTTAAATAATTGCCGGAGATTACGGCTGCTTTTCCAGCGGGGACTGCCCCAATACAGCACCAACTCAATCACCGGAAAGATTCCCTTTGCCTTTCCCTCATACTGCTCCCGGTATGCGCCTCCCACATAGCCCGCCTTGCGGAGAAGCATCTTCCCGTCAGTCCGGCTCTGGTTGGCAATCAAGTACATTACATTGATTCTGCTCCCGGACATCTGGTATTTGCACAAATCCTCGTATTGGGTGCGGAGCTTTTTCTCTCCCTGATAAATGCTTTCAGTGGGTCCTGCAAGCAGTGCATCCGCCTGCACCACCTCTTCCCCTTGATATAAAAGGGCATTGAGCACATCCGCCGTAACATCCGGAAATGCCAAAAATTCTTTTTCCACTATGTCCTGCGTTTCCTGCACCTTGTCTTTGCTGTACAATTTCTTCACACACCCTGCGTTCTTTTTGGCATTCTTCTTTGTGTACTTTTTTGATTTCTTTTCTTCGGGTTCTCCCATGTTCCTCCTTCCACAGGGTTCCCGAAATATAGCACCTACGAAAGAGAATGCCTTTCCATGCTCTGTTTCTGCTCCCTGCTTTATTGAATTTAAGATTGATGATAAAAGCAAGGATTCTAAACAGATGGACACATTCTGTATCGAACCAGAATGTTCCACTAGAGTAATAGATTATTGGACTATTTATATTAGAATTTCTGTGCTTTTTCTTATGATAACAAAATATTTAAAACAAGTCAATAATGACTTGGCAGAATTTTGATAAAGTTTTATCCTTTTGTGATGAATTTCTTTGCAAATAACTTTTACACTTTGAAGCTAAGTTCCGGTTTAATGTGGTAAGGGAGGGGGTGAAAAACGGACGCTTGTATGGAGATTTATTTCTACGTCGCCACGCTCTCGCTCACTAAAAAGCACAGCAGTACTAGGTTCGAAAATACCTCACCAAGTACTGGTGCTTTTTAATGGGCTCCTTAAGAAATAAATCTCTATACAAGCTGTCAGTGAATAACGCATCTTTACCAATTGGCAGTTCTGCTATAGTCGAATGATTTACTGTACTGGCAGTGTTGCGTTGTGAGGTGGTTAACGGTAATTTATCGGAAAATCATCATACAACGAGGTACTGCCAAAACAGTAA
>JAMPGL010000056.1 GCA_023663945.1 Lachnospiraceae bacterium
GATGATATAAGCCCCCTGTTTTCAAACTTGCTTCGCTTCGGACAAAGAAAACAGGAGGCACATCTTCTGAGAGACGGATTTTTGATTTTTCGCCAAAAAATTTATAAGTCACTTCACATTTGTTTTAATCGAGATATTCCGCTTCCACGTTTCATAAATCCCCTTATCCAATTAAATATTTAGCTATTTGCAAGCAAACCACTCCACAACGCTTCACTGCCAGTACAGTAAACCATTCGACTGTAGCAGAGGCTTTAATTGGTAAAGATACGTTGCTTACTGACAGCTTGTATAGAGATTTATTTCTTAAGGAGCCAATTCGCGCACGCACTATCAAGCGTGGCGACGTAGAAATAAATCTCCATACAAGCGTCCGTTCTTCAACCATCCTTTACCACATTAAACCGAAATTTAATGACATTCTCCCCGCCAAGGTCTATACTATTTTATGTGCAACAATTATTTTGAAATGATAACAGCAAGGAAACTTACATGGACATCATCGAAAGAGATATTTACGCCTTGATCTGCAAAAGTGACGGTATCAAGGCAAAGGAAATTGCAAGAAAACTGAATAAGGACAGAAAAGTGGTGAATCATTATCTGTATGCTTCGCCCTACATGCATGAGCTGTGCTGTCAGGATGAGGCATATAATTGGCATGGGTATATCAGACAGACAAGACCTCACAGGGGATTGGAGGATTTTTGCGGTTATTATTCAACCGTAAGGGAATTTTTGGAGCTTTCGGAAGATGAATGGTTTGAAATGTTACAGCAGGGGTGCAAACGGATTGGACGCAATTTAAATGATACCAGAGGTCTGTTCCATTCTTTTAAAGACAGCGCAGACACTATGCGGGCGTTATTTGCTGACCTTTATGGGGTATCTTATGACGATTGGGAAATTGTATTTGAACTTCGCATTAAAAAGTCGCGGGCTATCCGAATCTATGCGGATGTCCTTGTGATAACGGAAAAGTATGTGTTTTCTCTGGAGTTTAAGATGAACGATAAAATTGAAGAGGAAGAGGTGGCGCAGGCGGCAAAATACAGTGCCTATCAGGAAGTGCTGTTTGGTCCGGAGTATGATGTGATTCCGGTTTTAGTGCTTACCAAGGCGGATGATTTGTACCGGTATGTGCCGTTACAAGGGACTACCGCAGAGATACCGGTATGTGCAGGGAACATGCTTTTTAATGTATTTGATGAATATTTGGGTTTTTTGGACTAGAAATTTTAGAAATACCGCACATTTTGAAAACTGGTTTCGTTATACATAGGGAAAGGGGGTTTCAAAAGAGTGCCTACGGATCAATTGAAAGAGATTAAAGAGCAGTACGATAAAATTTATCGCTACTGCTATTTTAAATTGCAAAAACGTGAGATTGCAGAAGACATCACCCAAGAAACCTTCCTGCGTTTTTTGGAAAGCGAAAATTACCATAATGAGGGAAAAGCGCTGCGGTATCTGTACGCCATCGCAAGAAATCTTTGCATTGACGAGTATCGCAAAAAGCAGTATCAGGTGCGGAGCGAAGAGTTTGATGACGAGAGAGATGCCGGAAAGCCTGCTTGGCGGACAGTGACTGCATCCGGACAGGAGGAAGAGTGGATTACAGCGATAACAGTTCGGGAAGCGCTTAAGGAACTGAAGGAGGAAGAGCGGGAATTGGTGCTTCTTCGATATGTAAATGAAGTTCCGGTATCCGTCATCTGCAGTCTGTATCAGTTGTCGCGGTTTTCTGTTTACCGGAAACTGAAAAGAATTTTGAAGAGCTTGGAAGAGAAATTAGGAGAACCTCAAAGGGGTGCAGAGCGGAATGCATCCGGCGGAGAGGAGGAAGGAGGAGGAAAATGAAAAAGGAATTAAAGAGGTTGTTGCAGCAGGCAATGGAGGCACCGGAACCGGAAAGAAAGCAGGAGTTTTTATCAAAAATTGAGAATCTGCGGAGAAATACTGGAGGCGGTTATGGAAAATTTGTGGCGGGACAATTCTTTTTTATCGGAAAGTGGAGCTGGTGCTGGTCTTTCGGCATACTGCTGGCGGCGATTTTCGTATGTCATTATGCGGATAAAGATGTATTATGGGCGCTTTCCGCATTGGTTCCATTTCTGGCGGTTTCATTGATGGCGGAGGGTCTGCGCTCAGAAATCTGCGGGATGGCGGAATTGGAAATGGCTACAAGATTTTCCTTGAGGAGCCTGCTTTTAGCAAGGATGACCATTATGGGGGCGGTGCATCTGCTTTTGCTGGGAGTGAATATTTTTCTGGGACACCGGCAGGGAGGTATAGCCCTGTTTCAGACAGGGGTTTATCTGCTGGTGCCTTATCTTTTTACCAACACGGCAGGGCTTTTAATGGCAAGAAAAGTGCGGGGCAGGGAATGCATTTATGGGATTTTTGCGGTGGCGGCGGCAGTGGCGGTGTTTCCCTTTGTGGCAAAGCTTTTTTATCGGGAAGAATTGTTTATCTGGTGGCTGGCGGCACTGATAATTTTTGCATCGCTGACCATAAAGGGGTGGAAACGGCAGATAGAAGGACAGGAGGAATATTTATGGAGCTTACAATAGACCGTGTATCAAAGCAGTATGGAAGCAAAATTGCGGTGGACAGAATTTCTTTAAAACTGCATCAAGGGGTTTATGGGTTATTAGGGGCAAACGGCGCCGGAAAAACGACCCTAATGCGGTTAGTGTGCGGAATTTTAAAGCCTGACAGCGGAAGCATTTATCTGGAAGGGGCAGGCGCATCCGGAGAGCCGACAGGGATGAAAAGGCTGGACGTATCTGATGAGGAATATCGCGCCAATCTGGGGTATCTTCCCCAAGACTTTGGGTATTATCCGGATTTTACGGGAACGAAGTTTTTGCTATATATGGCGGCACTGAAAGGCTTGGATGCGGGGCAGGCAAAGGAAAAGTCAGGAGAGCTTTTGAATCTTGTAGGGCTTTCAGAGGTCTGCAAAAAGAAGATTAAGACCTATTCGGGAGGAATGAAACAGAGGCTTGGAATTGCTCAGGCGCTGTTAGGCGACCCCGGACTTCTCATCTTAGATGAGCCTACGGCAGGGCTGGATCCCAAGGAAAGAGTGCGGTTTCGGGAGTTGATCGGGGAGCTTGGAAAGGAGAATATTGTGCTGCTTTCTACTCATATTGTCTCGGATATTGAGCATATTGCGGACACCGTGCTGATGATGAAGGAGGGACAACTTATTTATCAGGGAGAATGGGATGAAAAGCAGGGCGACTTGGAGGCATTTTATTTAAAGCAGTTTGAGGAGGAGTGAGCGTATGAAAAATCTTGGAATACTATATCGATTTGAAATAGGAAAGATGCTGAGGCGGAAAATTCTGTGGGCGGCGGTAGTTGCCGGACTGGTTTTGAATCTGCTTGCGCTTGGGCTGGATTCTGTTGGAAATTATTACATAGACGGCGTGAAGGTGGACACGAATTTTCATATGAACCAAATTTTTAAGGAGGATCAGTTAAAGCTTGACGGACGGCTGATTGACCAGGAGCTTTTGGAAGAGATGAGCGATGGATATGGGAAAATACCGGAGGATGCGGTAAATGGAGCCCGGCATTATATAGGAACTGAAGAATATCAAACTTATGCAAGACCTTACTCTGCCATTTTCAATTTCGCAAGATCGGCGGGAAACATGACCACCTCCGAAGCAATGGAATGGGATGCCGATGAGCAGGAATTGTATCAAAGAAGGCGGCAGGCAGTGGAAGAGTCGTGGGAGGATAATTTTCTTACGGATAAGGAAAAGAGTTTTTGGCAGGAAAAGGAGAACCGTCTGGAATTGCCGGTTGCTTTTCGGTTTAAGGAGGGCTGGTGGCATCTTCTGGACGGCGCCTATACCACCGGAATATTATTATTGTTTGTGGCAGTGGTTTGTCTTGCGGGGATATTTCCCGAAGAACATGTCCGCAAAACAGACCAATTAATTTTAAGCAGCAGGTATGGCAGGGAACCGGTTTTCAGGGCAAAGCTCCTTGCAGGAATCAGTTTTGTGACGGTATTTTTATTATTGATGTTTGGGTTAGAAGTTCTGGAAATATATTTTTTATACGGCTGGGAAGGATTTGATGCGGCGTTTCAGCTTATCATGCCCGATTTTTCTTATCCGCTGAGCACTGGCGGAGGTGTGCTGATTGCTTTTGGGATGATTCTTTTTGCCTCCATTTTGACAGGGATTTTTTGCATGTTTCTGTCGGAACTGCTTCACGGCAGCATGGGAACGTTAGCGCTTATTTCCGGGATGATCATTGCCGGCATGTTTGTATCGTCACTGCCGGAACGTTATCGGGTGCTGTCTCAGGCGTGGAGTTATCTGCCGAGTCATATGACAGCGGTGTGGAACATTTTTAACTGCCGTACCGTTCTCATTTTTGGAAAATTATTGGTGTCCTGGCAGGCGGTTCCAATCTTATATCTGATTCTTGGAGGAGTGTTTGCAACGCTTTTAAAAAGGAGGTACGTGAATTATCAGATTAGCGGAAGATAGGATTGCAGAATAAACAAAATCCGGGGGAGTACGCCGAAAGGCTATAAGTACTCCCTCAGATCTTTACAAAGCTTTTCTTCAATGTCCACCAGCCGTCCGCAGATAGCTTTTGAGGAATGATCTGCCGCCGGATACTGGTTCAGATAGCGGTGGAGCGACTTGATTCCCATATTACAGCCGTCGGTAATCAGGTCGGCTACAGTGGCATCGCTTTTATCCATTGCCATTTTCATATTTGTCTTCATCCAGGACATGCTCTTTGCCATAGCACTTGGATCTTTATCCTCACTCTGATATTCGGAGAGCATGGAGTGAATTTCATTTCCAAGCTTTTCATGGTGTGCCTTGCTTTCGGATAAAAGCTGTTTCATGCTGGTTGATTGAACGCTTTCCAGCACCTCATCAATGGAAGCAACCGCCATTTTGCTTCCGGAATCACATTCTTTTAATAGGCGGATGGTATCTTTGTTTTCCATAAAAATTTGTCCTTTCCTTTGCATATATGATTCATTGTCGCTAATAGTCTGCCCGAAAAATATGTTTTTATCCGGCATTATGCTCTTTTCTTATCTTCTGTGGTTCAGCTTTGCAGTCCCGGATGCAGGAAAGTTTCCCGTGTCCGGGACTGCAAGGCTGAACTGTTACGGAGGCGGTGCAAAATATGCAGGAAGTTCTTTTGTTTTTGCATAAATTATATTATAATGAAAAGGGTATTTCCGGCGCGGGGTATCGGGCAGGGTCAAAGAGCGTTTGATGTGCGCGCAGACGCCGGCAATTTCCAGAAATACAATCAAGGGAGAAAAGGAAATGGAAAGAAAAGTTGGAACCGTATCAAGAGGAATCCGCTGTCCCATTATCCGGGAGGGCGATGATCTGGTAAAGATCGTTACAGACAGTGTATTAGAGGCGGCGCAGACGGAAGGCTTCGAGCTCCGTGACAGAGACGTAATTGCAGTGACAGAATCCGTTGTGGCAAGGTCGCAGGGCAATTATGCATCGGTGGAAGCGATTGCGGAGGATGTAAAGCAGAAGCTTGGCGGGGAGACCATCGGCGTTATTTTCCCGATTTTATCCAGAAACCGTTTTGCAATCTGTCTGCGTGGAATTGCAAAGGGGGCTAAAAAGGTTGTTCTGATGCTCAGTTATCCCAGCGATGAGGTGGGAAATGAGCTGGTTTCTCTGGATCAGCTTGACGAAGCGGGGATTAATCCTTACAGCGATGTGCTTACCTTAGACAAATATCGTGAGCTTTTTGGGGAAAATAAACATCCTTTTACCGGAGTTGACTATGTATCCTACTATGGAGAGCTGATTAAGGAAGCGGGCGCAGAGGTGGAGATTATTTTTGCAAATGACTGCCGCAGTATCCTTCCTTATACTAAGAAGGTTTTGAACTGTGATATCCATACAAGAATGCGCACCAAGAGGCTTTTGAAGGCGGCAGGTGCGGAGGTAGTGGTGGGAATGGACGATATTCTCACCAGCCCGGTTGGCGGAAGCGGCTGCAACGAGAAATACGGTCTGCTGGGCTCCAATAAGTCAACCGAGGACACCATCAAGCTGTTTCCAAGAGAATGTACGGATCTTGTGCTGGACATTCAAAAAGAAATTTTAAACCGAACCGGAAAGCATGTAGAGGTTATGGTGTATGGTGATGGAGCGTTTAAAGACCCGGTAGGGAAAATCTGGGAGCTTGCCGACCCTTGTGTATCGCCTGCAAGCACGCCGGGGCTGGAAGGAACGCCTAATGAGGTAAAATTAAAATATCTGGCGGATAATGATTTCAAGGATTTGTCCGGAGAGGCGTTAAAAGAAGCGATTTCTAACCGTATCAGAGAAAAAAAGGATAATCTGGTGGGAGATATGGCATCTCAGGGAACAACCCCCAGAAGACTGACAGACCTGATTGGATCTCTGTGCGACCTGACCAGCGGTTCCGGAGATAAAGGGACTCCGGTTATCCTGATTCAGGGATATTTTGACAATTATGTAAGCTGATGCTGACAGTACTATAACAGTCGGATTAAGGATTGCCGGAAGGCAATCCTTTTATATTCGGGAGCGTGATGAACATTAGGATGAATCCGGCATGGAATTAAATAAAGGGGAAATAATGGGCGGAGGAGTTATTTACAGAACGTTATGGGTACGCTATAATGACGCTATGCAAATTGCTGAGGATAAAATATGGGAGGAAAAGAGATGAAATTGCTCAGCCTTTTTAGCGGCTGCGGTGGTCTGGATCTGGGTTTTGAACAGGCTGGATTTGAAATCCCGACAGCTAACGAGTACGATAAAGCAATATGGGATACTTTTGAGATTAATCATCCCAAAACAAAACTTATAAAAGGTGATATAAGAACCATAAAAGAAGAGGATTTTCCGGATGAGATAGATGGAATAATCGGGGGACCGCCCTGCCAGTCATGGTCGGAGGCAGGCGCGCTTCGGGGCATTGAGGATGACAGAGGAAAGCTTTTTTATGAATATATCCGTATTTTGAGAAGTAAACAGCCCAAATTTTTCTTGGCGGAGAATGTCAGCGGAATGCTTGCCAACAGGCATTCTTCGGCGGTCAAAAATATAGTTGCAATGTTTGAAGAATGCGGTTATGACGTGTCGATCACATTGGTAAACGCAAAAGATTACGGAGTTGCGCAGGAGAGAAAGAGAGTTTTTTATGTCGGTTTCAGAAAGGACTTGAAAATTAAATTTGAGTTTCCGAGAGGGTCAACAGAAGACGACCAAAAGAAGATTACATTAAGGGATATTATTTGGGATTTGCAGAGTACTGCGGTACCGGCAGGGGAGAAAAATCACAAGAATCCGGATGCAGTAAACAATAATGAATATTTTACCGGAGCATATTCGACAATATTTATGAGCCGGAATCGAGTAAAAAGCTGGGATGAACAGGGTTTTACCGTTCAGGCGTCCGGAAGACAGTGTCAATTGCATCCGCAGGCTCCGAAGATGGTTAAGCACGATAAAGATGAGTGCAGATTTGCAGAAGGAAAAGAGAATCTTTATAGAAGGATGACGGTTCGGGAGGTTGCACGCATTCAGGGATTTCCGGATGATTTTAAGTTTATTTACGATACAGTTGATACAGGATATAAAATGATTGGCAATGCGGTTCCGGTGAATCTGGCATATGAGATTGCGGTTGCAATACGGAATACATTAGAAAATGAAGGGCAGGTCTCAGCGGTTTTGCCTGAAAATGCCGGAAGGAAAAGAAGATCGTGAAGAATTATAGGAGATTAGAAGAGCATATAATTGATATTTTTGCGTCTCAGAGGCTGTTTACTTATCAGGGTAGATTATATGAGGTTTTGACGGCGGATAAGCCAAGACCGCAGGGAGCTGGCGGAGAATGTAAAACAGATGTTTTTGTCAGAGTAAGGGAACGGGAAACATCAAATCTCTTTGATTTAAAAATATCCGTCAAATCGGAAGGCTCTCAGGAATTTCAACAGAATAAAGTGTCAGCACGAACTGCGGAAGACTTTTTCGGCAATGGCTGGGAATATATTGTTATGGAATCGGCTTTATCTATTGAGGAACATTTTAGAAACAGGATTCTTCTCTATGCGTCAGAGAGGTATCCGATTAAACCTAATTCCATGACGCTGGGATGGAAGCTTGAGATTGCAAGCAAAAAGAGAGAGCTGAGTGTTAAGGTGCCTTTAACAGATGAAGAAATAAGGGAATATGTGTATCGAGGAGTCAATCAACCGGAAAATAAGAAAAATTCAATTGTGAACAATATGGTTGTTTTTGATTCAGGCGTGGCGGATTATATGCTGGTAACGGAAATTCCGAGAATTAACAGTGCGGAGGATGTTATTAATCAGATGATTCCTATTGCAGGATATCCTGTGAATGATACATATTTCATTTTCACGGCAAATAATTATCGAACGGATGTTAAGACAGCAGATGGACCAAGACCGTTAGCTGTCAGAATTGAGTGGAACTGCCTCGGCGGTAAGCTGATACCCCGATTATGCTTTGACAGCCCTCTTCAATATACGGGAGAACGGGATATGGCGCCATTAGCAGTTGCCGCTTTGAGAGCATTAGGGAAGCAGAATGTAAATGAAATAAATCCTAAGACGGATTTGATTGATGAAAGAATATTTTTTGCTTAAAAAGGCATTGATGCCGTGTTCACTGAAGAGCACGGCACCTTTTGGCATGCTTTTGGGGTTTACTTTTTCCAAGCAGAAATCTGTTTTTTGGCTTCCTCATACTCTTCCACGGTTATTTCCAGACCTTTGCAGGCAGCAGGCAAATCAAGCCCCCAGTTTTTCATGGCTGTTTCTACGTTTTTGACGATAGTTTTGAGAGTGCCCCGCTCTAGCCCCTGTTCTAAACCCTGTTCCATGCCCTGCTCCAAACCTTGTTTGACGCCCAATTCTTTTCCGTGCTCTATGCCGATTTCAAGAATATTCATTTCAACTGCCTCCCATTCTTCCGATTGCTTCACTTCGCAGACAATTTTATCAAGGTTTAAAATTCTAGGATCCTTCACCGTTATGTCTATGTTATTCAAGGTAGTGTTTTTCATGTATTGTAATAGGCTGACCAGTTCGGCTCTGCCGTTTTTGCTTGTCATATTTAAGAAGATTTTGCTTGTGCCGTCTGATAACGGCAGGTTTGGAACTTCTTCACAATATTCACGGAAAGTGTACATTGCAAGGTCTTCTCCGAAAATATCTTCCTGTGTGATGAAGATGATAACAGTTGAGGGAAGATGTTTATAACGTGTTTTCCTGCCAGACTTCAAAATGGGCGTGTCAATCAGACCTTGATAAAATCTTGAACGCTTGCGGACGTCATCAGTATTAATCGTATTCTGCATCTCCATATCAAATTGACGGCTTTTCACATCCTGTGCCCATGCATCCAAGCGGATAGCGCGTTTGCCGGACTTGTTTAAAACGACCTGTTCCACTTTGACTTCTTTCAGATTTAAGTCCGGTTCATCCAGTATGATACTGAGTACATTCTGATAAGCTTCTTTCACTTTCATAACGGATAGAAACAAAGCAAAATCGCTTAAATTAAGCTGATAATCAGATGGTAAAATCGTTGTTATGCGGTTGTCTGGTTTCTCTGCTGATGTTTTCAGGTTATTGTTTGGAGCGTAGTCAATTTGTTTTGTTTTTTGCTTCATATTTTTTCCTCTCTTTTGGGCGGCAGAGAGGCTTTTGTAGTAGTCTCCCTGCAGTTATTAAGTTGGTAAGCAAGGAGTTTACAGAGAATACTCTGTATGGATACAGACAAACCTGTCCGTTAAGATACCTAAGAATCCTTGAATAGTTCTTTGCTTGAATTGATTGTAGCATATTCATTTTTTAGTTGCAACAATAAACTTTATTTTACCTACAAAATCTTACCCTTTCTTAATTAATCTTACTCCAAATCTTCCCTCCAAACGCTGTAACAATTTATAACAGTTCAAATCCGCAGTTTTAGCCAGATGACTGCGGGACGATTGTTTCCGCGGGGTTGTTGACTAGTCAGGGACAATTGGATAAGATAAGAGAAGGCAGGAAAAGATGTGAAGTGAGGTTATTTTATGGATAAGAAAGAAAAAAAGATTCCGCAGATTCATCCCACGGTATATCTTGCAGAAGGAGCAATCGTGGAGGGAAACGTGAGCATCGATGCGGAGAGCAGTGTTTTTTATCATGCTGTGGTGAGGGCTGGAAATGCGCAGATAAGAATTGGAAAACAGACGAATATCCAAGATAACTGCGTTCTTCATGTGGATTACGGTGAAAAAATGGAGATTGGCGATGGGGTCACAATCGGTCACGGTGCAATCGTTCACTGCCGTGAGGTGGGGGATAATTCCTTAATCGGGATGGGCGCGATTTTGTTAAACGGCGCAGTGATTGGAAAAAATTGCATTGTCGGGGCAGGCACCCTTGTGACCAAGAATACGATTATTCCGGCTGGGTCGCTGGTATTGGGACAACCGGGCAAGGCAGTACGGGAGCTGACAGGCGGGGAGATTGACGCAAACCGAAGAAATGCGCTTCATTATGTACAGGAGGCGGAGGAAGCTTTGGCACATGCGTAAAGGGAGGCTTTATGAGGTATTATATATCGGATCTTCATTTTTTTCACGGGAATCTGAATACACACATGGATAAAAGAGGGTTTGCCTCCGAGGAAGCCATGAATGAATATATGATATGCCAGTGGAACAGCAGGGTGCATAAAAATGACGAGATTGTCATTTTGGGAGACCTTTCCATGGGAAAAGCCGAAGAGACGAACGAGGTTATCAGCCGGTTGAAGGGCAGGCTGTATTTGATAACCGGCAATCATGACCGTTACCTGCAAAAAAAGGAGTTTGACGCCTCCCGATTTGTGTGGATTAAACCGTACGGGGAGATTCATGACAATAACCGGCGGGTCATTTTGAGCCACTACCCGGTCTTTTGCTATAATGGTCAGTATCTCAGGGATAAAAAGGGAAACCCGAGGACTTTTATGCTGTACGGGCATGTTCACAATACCTACGATGAGTTTTTGTTAAACCAGTTTATTGGAACGACGCGGAGGGCGGTTCGGAAGGTAAGGGGAGGTGAGGAACCGGAGGCGGTTCCCTGCAATATGATCAACTGTTTTTGTATGTTTTCGGATTATGTTCCGCTCACGCTGGACGAGTGGATTGCGGTGGATGCGGAGCGGAGAAGCCGGATGAGCAGGGAGGACTTTGAGGATGCATTTTGTTGAGGCAAAGGGGATTTTGTCAGCGCAGAACGGCATGAATCTGTACCGCGGATGTACCCACGGCTGTATCTACTGTGACAGCCGGAGCAGATGTTATCAGATGAATCATGACTTTGAGGATATTGAGGTGAAGCAGAATGCTCCCGCGCTTTTGGAGAAGGTGCTCCGCTCCAAACGGAAAAAGTGCATGATCGGCACCGGAGCAATGTGCGATTCTTATCTGCACTGTGAAGAAGAGCTTGAACTGACAAGGCGGTGTCTTGAAATTATCGAGCGCTATGAGTTCGGCATTGCCATTCAGACAAAGTCCGACAGAATTTTGCGGGATTTGGAATTGTTAAAGAGCATTAACCGGAAGGCAAAGTGCGTTGTGCAGATGACGCTCACCACTTATGACGAGAAACTGTGTAAAATCATAGAGCCGGGAGTCTGTACCACGAAGAGGCGTTTTGAGGTATTGCAGATTATGAGGGAAAACGGAATCCCGACCGTGGTGTGGCTGTCCCCGCTGCTTCCCTTTATCAATGATACAAGGGAAAATCTGGAAGGGATTTTGGACTACTGCATTCAGGCGGGGGTGTACGGAATTATTTTTTTTGGAATTGGGATGACTCTCCGTGAGGGAAACCGTGAGTACTTTTATGAGGCGTTAGACCGCCATTTTCCGGGGCTTCGGCAGAAGTACCATCAAAGGTACGGCTATGCCTACGAGATTGTCAGTCCGCATCACAGGGAGCTGAAGCAGATTTTTGATGCAGGGTGCAGGGAGCATGGGATTGTCTGCGTTCAGGAAAAGGTGTTTGCGTATCTGAGGGAGTTTCCGGCAGACAGGGGGTATGAACAGCTCAGCCTCTTTTAAACCTAAAGTTCCTGATTAAATTTAAATTAATAGTCGATAGATGGAAGAGAATTTGATATAATAGGGGAAAAGAAAAATAAGCGGTGCGAAAGCATAATTGACAGTTTAGAGGGGCTTTAAGATGATACAGTACAGTAAGAAAATACTTGAAGGGGTAAGCACGCGGGAGTTTTATCAATCGAAATATGATTACTACAAGCAGTTTAATACTTGGGTCATCATTCTTGCGGCGCTGGCATCCGTCACCTATTTTGTGTCGGACTGCCAGTTGTTTGGACGCATGGCGTGGGAGACGCTTCTGCCAAGGACGTTTATTCTTCTTCCCACCTTGTTATTTGTCCTGCTGAACCGGAAGATTTCCGATTACCGGATTATGGTAATTTTATCTTATATCATCATTCACGGCATCATGTGGTGTACCATATGGGCGATTTATTATCTGCCGATCAAGCAGCATGCAAACGAAGGCTTTATCATCATGCATCTGATGTTTTTGGCAGTGGGGTTCTGCGCGCCTTTTAAATACAGTGCCATTGCCCATTGTCTGGTGATTGCCAATATTATTATCTCAAACACTTTCAACCATTACGAAAGCTTTGACCTGATGCTCACATTGGGAGTTCCCTGCGTGGTGGCAATCTGTGCGGTTCAGTACGTGATGGAGCAGGTTTATACGGATCAGTTTCATACCAGACAGCAGCTGGAAAAGGCACTGACGCTGGATTATCTGACCAAGGCGTACAACCGGAATAAGCTGAGGGATATTTGCGACGAAGCCAGCTCCCGGCTTTTGGTGGATAAGGAGAAGGAAACTTATATTTTGGTGGTTGACATCGACTTTTTCAAAAAGGTCAACGATACGTACGGGCATGACGGCGGCGATAAGGCGCTGGTCTATCTGGTGGACACCATCAAGAGCTGTATCCGCGTCACGGATTATGTGATCCGGTGGGGCGGGGAAGAGTTTATTGTGATTTTAGAGGGGTGTCCCAGCGGAAAGGCGGAGTTTATTGCCGAAAACATCCGCACGAAGGTTCAGCAGGGCGCGGAAGGCGTCTGCCCGCTCACGGTTTCAATCGGGGTGAGCCGTTATGACGGCAAAAATTACCACACGGCAATTACGCAGGCGGACGAAGCCTTATACACGGCGAAGAAGAACGGAAGAAATCAGGTGGTTTGTTTTAAAGAGGATGAACCGCTGGCATAGAAATGGAGGTTACCTATGTACGAATGTCCCAATTGCGGCGGGAATTTGAAATTTGATATTCCGTCCCAGCAGCTGGCGTGCGCTTATTGCGGCACGCATCTTGATCCTTATTCGGTCAAGAAGGAAACGGACGCTATTGAAACGGACTATTTTGAGGCGACGATCTTTACCTGTCCGCAGTGCGGAGGCGAGCTTTTCAGCACGGATAATGAGGCGGCATCGTTCTGCACTTTTTGCGGCGCGTCCACGATTTTGTCAAGCAGAATCAGCCGGGAAAAGCGTCCGGATTTTATTGTACCCTTTCAAAAGACCAAGGAGGATTGCAAAAAGGCTTACGAGCAGAAGATGCGCAAAGCATTTTTCCTGCCGAAGGAGCTCCGCGATTCTAAATTTATCGACGGATTCCGTGGAATTTACATGCCCTATTGGACTTATCAGCTGATACAGAAGGGAAATGTTTCCATCCCCGGGGAGAACAGCACCAGAAAAGGCGACTATGTTTATACGGATCACTATAATCTTCAAGGAAATCTGGATGCCTATTATCTGGGATACTCTTACGATGCGTCCTCCTCTTTTTATGATAATATCAGCGAGGCGTTAGCGCCCTATGACGCCAAAAAGCTGGTGCACTTTACGCCTGCCTTTTTAAGTGGGTTTTATGCAGATACGGCGGACATCAGTTCGGAGGTGTATCTGGCTGAGGCAAAGGAAAAGGCGGAGGAGAATACCTATCGGTGGATGAAGGAAGAGCCGGCGTTTAAATCTTATTCCATACCGGCGCGCAAAAAGAACACACCGCCGGAAAAGGGATTTCATACTTGGCTCAGAAAGGCGGATAACACCATGTATCCGGTGTGGTTTCTCTCTTACCGGAATAAGGATCGGGTGGCTTACGCCGCAGTGAACGGGCAGACTGGAAAGGTAGTTGCGGATATGCCCGTTGAACCCAAAAGGTATCTGGCGGCTTCCCTGATTCTGGCAGTGCCCTTGTTTATCCTGCTGAATCTTTTGTTCACCTTGCGGCCGAAGGTGCTTTTGGGCATTGCTATGATATTGCTGTTCGGGGCGGCGCTGACTTACCTGAAAGAGCTGAACGCAATTTTCAGAAAGGAGCACAATCTGGACGACAAGGCACTGAACTGGAAAAAGAGCCAGAGCGGGATGCCGGGAGAAGCGGAATATGAGAAAGAGGCTGGCGGAAAGAAGACCGATGCCCCCGATGCCTCAAAGCAAGGCCGCAAAAAGAATGTTGTCCTGCGTCTTACCATTTACATATTGGCATGTATGTGCCTCCCTGTTTTAATTGCTTTTATAACGGTTTTCTTTCATGTGGGCAGTCTTTGGGATTTTGTGCTGATTGTCTGCTGGTCTGCCTCGGCGGTTGGAACGGTAATCAGCGGATCGAGGGGAATCCGCAGGGAAAAGGAACTAAAGAATGGGAAATCCTCGCCGGGATTTGTCGTTGCTATGGTGGTTGCCGTGGCAGGCGCGCTGGTGGGACTGGCAAATCCGGTTTCGGACATTTATTATTACGGCGGTGCAATTTTTGCCTTGGCGGCAGTTTTGTTTTTGTTTGTGGATATTATTGGAAATTATAATAAGCTGGCTACGCGCAGGCTTCCCCAGTTTGATAAAAAGGGAGGTGACGACCGTGCGTAGAGTGTTTAAGAGATATCGTCTTCCCGCCGTGCTTTTTCTTGCGGTAATCCTATGGTGTCAGGCGGCAGGAACCGTATCTGCGGAAGAAAAGTACAAAAATGAGGACACGGGTTATCGGGTGTTTATTGAGGACGATGCAGATTTGCTCACCGCAGAGGAAGAGGAGAGTCTTTCGGAGCTGATGGAGGGAATCACGGAGTACGGAGGCGCTGCCCTTAAGACCATTGATTATAACCCCAGCCGGTCCACGGAAAGTTATGTTGAGGACTATTATTCGGACACCTTTGGAGGGGGAAGCGGCACCGTATTCATAATTGACATGGATAATCGGAATATCTGGGTATACAGCGACGGCGGAATTTACCGGATTATCACGAAAAGCTATGCGGATACGATTACCGACAATGTATACAGATATGCTTCTGACGAGGATTATTATAAGTGCTGTTATGAGGCGTTTTCGCAAATTTTGACCCTTCTTCAAGGGAACCGGATCGCACAGCCCATGAAGTATATTAGTAATGTACTGCTTTCCATAATCATAGCTCTTTTTATCATGTACTTTGTAGTGAGGGCAATGTCTGTCGCCTCGAAGCCCAATGAAAGTGAATTGTTGGCGGCTACCCGGCATCAGTACAAAATAGACCAGCTTCAGGCAGTTTACACGCATACTACCAAAACCTATGACCCGCCCCAATCCAGCAGCAGCGACGGTGGCGGAGGAGGCGGCGGAGGAGGCGGTGGAGGCGGTGGCGGAGGCCACAGCTTCTAAGACGCGGAAAGGCTGCCTTTGTAAGAAAAGAAGTAAGAGGTTAGGGAGAAATGCTGAGGATAGCAGTTTGTGATGATATTCCGTTCTGCACGGAAAGGCTGGCGGGGAATATCGCCGCGTGGTCCAAGGAGCGGAGGGCAATGGTACAGATCATGAAATTTCAAAGCGGGGAGGAGATTCTATTTGAAATAGAATGTTCCGGAGATTTCAGCGCAGTGTTTCTGGATATTGAGCTGAGCGGCATAAGCGGTGTTGAAACAGCGGAAAAAATACGAAAGCAAAACCGGTTTACCAGCATCGTATTTGTGTCTCAGTATGACAGTTATTTCAAAGAAATATTTCGGGATCTGTATCCGGTGCAGTTTTTGGAAAAGCCTGTAAAAAGAAGCAAGGTTTTCCGAATACTGGATCAGCTTGAGGAACAGCAGAGATATGTTTACGAAAACTTTCAGTTCCAGTACAATCATCATATTTACAGCATTAATCTCCGGGAGGTGCTGTACTTTGTCAGTGAGAGAAGAATGGTGCATATCCGGTTAGAGACCGGGGAGGAGTACCGGCTGTATGACAAGCTGGATGAGATAGAAAGAATGCTGAAAAGCTACCGGAATCCTTTTGTCAGAATCCATCAGTCTTATCTGGTAAACGGCTTCCAGATCGACCATTATTACGGCAGGGGCGTAACACTGCGGAATCATGATTTTCTTCCAATCAGCAGAAGCCGGAAGAGAGAGGTGGAGCGGTTTCAGATGGCTTATTTGGCAAAGAGCGGTTAAAAATGCCGTAAAAAGTGCTATTTATTACATGATACGTACAATTTATGAAATAAATTTATAATGAAATAGAAGCGTCTTGAGAGTCTTTTTTCAAATCTTAACGGGCAGGACAGGAGTGATCCTGTCCTTTTCTCTTTGACGATGAGGAACTATAATTCGTGAAAAATCCTATTATTGGTAATTTACAGCAAAAATTGTGAGAACTATATTAATTTCGGGGGGTTCTCTTCGGCAAGAGGAGGCGTTATTTTTGAAGGAACGAAATATCAGCGGGGCATTACTTCCGGTGTCCTTGTCTGCATCGGTCTTGTTAGCGGGAAGTCTTTACCGCAAAGCAGAGAGATACAGAAAGCTTAAGGCGGACGTCCGGTGTCTGCGCATTCAAAACGAGTATTTGAAAGAGCGGGACAGTGAACTAAGCAGACGGCAGAGAATGCTCCGAGCCATCCGTCATGAAATGACGAATGAGTATATTTTGGAGATGGGATATCTGGAAAAGGGGCTTTATCGGCAGTTGGAGGAGCATTATCGGGAGAAGACAGAATATTTTGACCGGGAGGATAAGCTGATTGACACCGGAAGCGTGGGGATGGATTCCATTTTAAATGCCAAGCTGAGAGAGGCAGAGAGGGAAGGCATTGCCACTAGCTTTGAACACCAGATTGACGGAGAACTCAAAATCGATGACAGTGATTTGAATACATTGATTGGAAATCTGATGAATAACGCCATAGAAGCAGTCAGAGCACTGCCGCCCGAAGAGAAAAGGATTCAAGTATGGGTGAAAGCCGACGGGGCGACTCTCTTTTTGGAGGTAAGCAATCCTTATCAGGGAGAGAGAAAGAAGGACGGAAAAGCCCGCTATCTGACGCAGAAGAGCGACCGGAAACTTCATGGATTGGGGCTTTTGCAGATTAAGAGGGTTGTGTATAAATATGACGGCAGGATTGAAATCCGGGATAAGAATCACTGCTTTGATGTGAGGGTGCTGCTTTATATGTAAAACCCATGTCATTTTCCTTTCCTGCTGTGCCTGCCTTATTTTTCGCAAAAATGAATGTCGCAAAAACAGGGAAATCTTCTGAACAATCAGTTATTTCCCTGCTTTGCAGCCATAATATAAAGTTCTTGTTCTGCCTTATACGGTCTGTAATCCTGCAAGTTGTTCCACTTCCGTAATACTAAGACCTGAATCTTCGGCAATCTCCTCGATTGTCAATTTCCCCCGTTTCAACATTCTCAGTGCAGTATTCCTCTTTGTTTCGTTTTCTGTTTCATTTTTTATTCTTCTTGCACTTGTTTCAATCAACGCTCCGCTCATCATATCACCTACACCTTCCTGCACATTTTTATATTTCTGTGCAATTTCTTTAATCACGTCGCCGGACAGTTCTATAATCGTCTGCTTATCAAATGCCCTGATAATTTCCTGCTGCTCCAGTTCGTCAAGTCTTTTCAAGATAACCTGATATTCTGCTTTCAGTTCTTCAAGCTTATGCACATTACTATCATACTCCGGAAAACTGTTTTCATGTGAAAAAATATAAAACGGAATGAGCATCAGCAGGCGTTTTTCAAAAATATCTTCAAGCGAATATTAGAGGCAAATATGCCTTGCATATTTGCCTTGGACTTTCATAATCGGTATGTCATACTGCACTGTCCCGCCCGGTGTGACAATGACGTATTTCATCTTATCCGGTGTCTTTTTGCGTGTTCGAAGATACAAAACTGCTGTATTCGGAAACGTCACCGTAAGCGTTTCCTCCGTCACATCACCTTCATCAAGCACTATCTGCGCATCATACTCAAAAAGCCTTATTGTAATCCTGCCGTCCGGATAGCTGCTTTCACACTCAATATGATATTTTTTTGGTGTTTTTCTGAATACTGTAAAATTTGTTTCCGTAATGCGTTCCCTGTCCGCTTCGTCCTGCTGGTCTATAAAATGCTCATTGGGAAAAAATTGTATTTTTTCCTCTCCCGAATAGTTTTCCTCAAAAATTTCGTTAATTATCGGGATAATCAGCTTCCGGCAGTCATTTAGGATTGTACGGAACGTCTTATCGTATATATCTGCCATGCATTATTCCTTTCTGTAATTGTGGCTTCATCATAGCATTTTTTTACCGCAAATTCAAGAATTGTGTGACATTTCCCTTAAAATGCCACGGCACCCTCCATCTCTGAAATTTTGCATAAACTGAAATAAAATCAGAAATCCACTTTCATCTTACGTTACTTTATTATTGTATTACTCTCCCTGCCTGCATTATTGGTGTAATTCAAAATTCATATTCACTACCTCTCCATTCGCGTTTTCCAGTGCAGATTCTGTTATTTTTCGGGAAGTATCCGTAATAAGTCCTAAAAATGTCTGGTCATACCTTGAAAAAGACATATTGATAATTTCTCCGTCCTTGCTAATAACATTTACTGTAATCGTCGGATCATTTGCTGAATATCCCTGACAATTATATTCCACCCTGTCCACTGAACCATTTATCAGCTCGCATTCCGCCGTTTTCTTTTTGGCAAGTTCCGCATAGACGCTATAGTCTTTTTCCAAAGCCGCATCATAGCCAAGTGGAACGTTAGTATCTAATTTTCTGCCATAGCAGATATTGAATAGCTCTCCTGTCACAGCATCTATCATATATGTCCATCTCGTGCTTTCAGGTGTCTGCTCTTTCTGAAACAGGACATCGCCGCACCAAAAGGCGCGGGGGAAAGTTTCAGTTCCCGGATAATACATCATATATACATGAGCACCTTCCAAACTCAAACCATAAATACTGCTCAAATATCCCCTTCCCACTTCAGCCGCCTCTTCCATTGTTAAATCCATATCCGTAGGCGTTGCGGCATTCAAACTGTCTATGCTTACAGAGTAATTTACATTTCCGCTGTCCTCTCCTTCTATCTTGGACATTGGCAATGATGTTTCCAGACTGTTTGAAACTTGATAGCTGGTCGGAATGCTCTCCACCCTTCCGGCATTCGCCTCCAAAGTTACCTCTGCCGCCGAATAAAAAAGAATCGTACCTGCGCCAATAATGGCAAATGTTGCTGCTGTTAATTTTACAATGTTTTTCTGTTTCATAGTAAGTCTCCTTTTTTGTTTTGATAGGTACACTATAAAACCTTACTGTATCAAAAAAACCTCAAAGTTGTTATGAAGTTGTAAAATAATTTACTTTTATTAAAAAGTTTTCCATTATACAGGAAAGCATAGTCTTACTTTCGTACCTGCTCCCGATTTTGATATAAATGACATATCTGCATGATGAATTTGTATGATTTTCTCACAAATAGCAAGTCCAAGCCCTGCCCCGCCAGCAGAACGGCTGCGTGCCTTATCAACACGATAAAAGGCTTCCCTGATATGGGATACCTGCTCTGTTTCCATGCCAATCCCATGATCTTCCACTTCCACTACAATTTTAGTTTCCTCCGAATAAGCAGAAATACAAATTTCCTCTTCCTGCCTGCTTGCTTTTATTGCATTATCAATCAGATTATCCACTAATATCAAGAGCTGTTCCATATTTCCTCTGACAATGTAATTTTGAGATAGGGTATAAGTCAGCTTTATTTTCTTTTCTGCTGCTTTTATATGCATAATCTTTTCTGACTGTGCAAAAAGGTCTTTCAAGGAACAGTCATTTTTCTCCATTTCCTCCCTGCCAAGTAACGCCATGTCAAGAAGCTGATAAGCCATATTTTGGAGTCTGCTGCACTCTGACATGATAAACTGTGTACACTCATAACGTTCTTCTTCTGACAGAAGCGCCTTTTGCATATATTCTGCATACCCATAAATTGCTGTCAGAGGAATCCGTAATTCATGGGAAAAATTGTCGATAAACTGCTGTTTCTGCCTTGCCACATCCTCAAGCTGCTGAATCTGCATTTCGACTTGTCCCGCCATTCGATTAAAATTATGTGCTACACTAGAAATTTCATCCACTCCCTGAACAGAAATCCTACTGCCATAATTACCATTTGCAATTTTCGCAGATGTGCTGGAAATCTGTCTTAACGGGCGAAAAATAAGATTCAGGAAATGAAACAAAAAAAATGACATAATAAACATTGCAGCAGTGCCTGTAAGAAAAAGAATATTTTTTGTATGATGCCATGATTGAATGGTATCACTTAAATTTCCAACATACATAAGCCCATAATCTTGCAGTGGAGCAGGAAAACTTCCGTAAACACAAAGAAATGGTATATTTTCATTTTCCATATAAACAAACCTTTCCTGACTGTATCCTGTATCTGGTGGTAAAATCTTAATCTCTTCTGATGCAAATACAGGACTTTCGTAAATCCATTCCCCTGAAAAAGCCACTGCAAGTCCATTTCCTTTTTCCTGTAGATATCGGGAATACAAACGCATCAGGCTGTCTATATTTTCTTTTAAATTGGTTCCACGCTGCTCCAATGCCTGTATATCCCCTATCAAAGATGATGTAATGACATAATGCTCTGCAAGACATTTATCACGACAAGCAGAAAGCTTGTCCTTCAATATAACAGTTGAAACCATCAGGATCATCGAATTAAAAAATACAATAAAAAGAATCAGCGTAGTGAAAAAAATCCTTTTTTTCATTCTTGAACCTCCAGTCTGTATCCAAGCTTATATACTGTTCTGATAGCATTTTCCAAATGCAGCTTATGGCGCAATCTCTGTATATGTACATCAACAGTGCGAGTACCTCCTTCAAAGTCATATCCCCACACCATATCTAACAGCTTTTCTCTAGAAAGCGCAATATTCCTATTCCTAATCAGCACCTCCAATAGCTCATATTCTTTAGGCGTACATTCGACAACTGCTCCATTAAAAAAAACCTGATGACTGTCAAAATCACATTTCAAGTTACCCATCATAAACTCAGCCTCAACTTTTTTTGTCCGCCGCAACACTGCCTCCACCCTTGCCGCTAGTTCCAACATTTGAAAAGGTTTTGTCAGATAATCATCTGCCCCCATAGATAATCCTTTCAGTTTATCGCTCAATTCGCTTTTCGCTGTCAGAAAAATAACCGGAGTACCCCAAACTCTTTCAAATACTTGATAACCGTCCAGTTCAGGCAACATAATATCCAGCACAACCAAATCAAAATTTCCATTTTCTAACAATGTGACCGCAGACAATCCATCGAAAGCCTGTGTGCAATGGTGTCCTGTAAGACTTAGATTTTTTCGTATCAATTCATTAATGGAAAGTTCATCCTCTACAATTAGTATTTCAGCCAATTTTTATCCACTTCCTTTTCAAATAATAAAAAGTATATCTCACAAATGTTTCTAAATTGTAAAATAATTTAGAATTTCTCTATAATTCTTAGATATAAATACTGAAAAACATTCATTTTTTTATTTTAACATTTCTAAAGACAAATAAAACATTCCAATCCTGACAAGGTTTTTAGGTAAAACATAAGTTTTGCTTACTTCCGTCCATGACATTAACCGGGTCATCTTCGGAAACTCCTTGCACAGCTTATCCATTTTCCGCGGGGAAGTCAAATGCAGAGCTTTTCACTTTTCCGCGATGAGCATTTTAATGTAATTTTATCATTCACGACAGAAAAAACTCGATTGGCA
>JAMPGL010000057.1 GCA_023663945.1 Lachnospiraceae bacterium
GATAAATGTGGAAAGTTAAAAAAAAGACTGTATTTTTTGTAAATTAATTATGGTATTTTTATTTTCTTTCTAAAATTATAATAAATACATCATCGGAAATATCCGATGGTGTATTTTTAACGTTAAGGCGGTCTGCACAGCAGGTCTGCCGTTATCATGGAAAGGAAGGAAGCAGATGAATCAAGCGAAAACCAAAAAGGAAATCCTTTCGGATAAGCTCTATTATCCGCTGCGGATAGCCATTCTTTTATCAGTAGTTTTTCTTTTTATTCCGGCTTTGAATCCTACAAGAATCAGCGGATTGATCAATAAGAACCTGTCACTGTTTACAGCAGGCATTTCTTATTCTTCCCTGACATCGGAATTTGGCCGTGCATTTAAAAAGGGATGGGTAATGGAGTCGTCAATTCGGATACTTTATGTATCAGCGATAGCAATCTGTCTGGGCATTGCCGCAAATGCGGTGAATGGATGCATGTCTCTCGGCAACACTAAATTCCGGAAGCTGGGTAATTTAATTTCTATTATCGGCTGTGTATTTCAGCTGGCAGGCATGGCGGGCATTTATGCCGCATACGGTCAGGTGGCGGCGACCAGTAAGCCGAAGAGGGTGGAGCCGATGTTTGCAAACAGTTTTTGGCTGATTCTGGCTGCGGCTTTAATTATATTGGTTTTCTCGATTGTGCAGCTGGTATTATTATCAGGCACTAAATCAGAAGAAAAGTTTGAGATGGAGACAAAGTTCAAGCTGTTTCTCATGTTCCTTCCGTTCATTGCTCTTTCGGCGGTATTTTCTTATCTGCCGTTATGGGGATGGCGTTATGCATTCTTTGATTATAAAGTGGGCGATACTCTTTCCATGGATAAGTTTGTGGGATTTAAGTGGTTCACGGAATTAGTGAAGAATCCTGCAACGGTAAGGGATATTGTCAATGTGCTTAAGAACACGCTTGCCATGAGCGGTATCGGCATTCTTACAAGCTGGATGCCGATGGCGTTTGCAATCTTCCTATGTGAAATGAAAAATATGAAGTTCCGCAGGTTTGTGCAGACCTTCACAACCGTTCCCAACTTTATCAGCTGGGTTTTGGTATATGCGATTGCATTTTGTATCTTTTCCACAGACGGTTTCTTAAGCAGTTTGTTTGTAAATATGGGTGTCTGGGAAGAAGGAAAGAATCTTCTGATGAGCGGCGAACATATGTGGATTAAGATGTGGGCGTGGGGCACTTGGAAGGGAATCGGCTGGAGTGCCATTATCTACATAGCGGCTATTTCCGGCATTGACCAGCAGCTTTATGAGGCGGCTACCGTTGACGGTGCCGGAAGGTTCCAAAAAATGTGGCACGTTACCATGCCCGGTCTGGTTCCTACCTTCTTTGTACTGCTCTTAATGTCGGTAGCAAATATTCTGAGCAATGGCATGGATCAGTATCTGGTATTTAAAAATGCTACAAATACAACCTCCATTATGGTGCTCGACCTGTACGTATACGATCTGGGTATTGGCAAAGGTTCCATCCCACTCACTACGGTTGTCAGTATGTTGAAGTCAATTATCAGTGTCATTTTATTGTTTGGCGCTAACGGATTTTCCAAGCTTGTCCGTGGCGAAAGCATTGTATAGGAGGTGGGAACATGGCAAAGACAGCACAGGAAAAAGCAGATTTAAAGGCAGAAAAGCTTTACAAAAAAACGCACAAGCACCGTTATGCTTTGAAGCCGTCAGATATTGTTTTTAATATTTTAAATTATCTGGTATTTGGATTATTTACACTGGCGTGTATTTTCCCATTTTACTATCTTTTCATTAATACCATCAGTGATAATGACATGGTTGTAAAGGGGCAGATTAATTTTATTCCCCATGGGCTTCACCTTGGAAACTATGCTTCTCTTTTACAGGTAGGCGATTTGTCAACGGCGTTTACGGTATCCGTAGCCAGAACCATTTTAGGTACTGCGCTTATGGTAGCGGCTTCCGCACTGGTTGGTTATCTTGTGACGAAGCAGGAGATGTGGGGACGAAAGTTCTGGTATCGTTTTTTGATTGTAACCATGTATTTTAATGCAGGAATCATTCCTGTTTTCTTGAATATGCAGATGCTGGGACTGACCAATAATTTCTGGGCGTACATCATTCCGGGAATAGTAGCTCCTTATAATATCATATTGGTAAAGACCTACATAGAGTCCATTCCGGGAGAGCTGGAGGAGAGCGCCAGCATGGACGGAGCCTCCTATATGACGGTATTCCGCAAGATTATCTGGCCGCTCAGTAAACCGATTCTTGCCACTATTGCTATTTTCGGCGCGGTAGGGCATTGGAACTCCTTTACGGATTCCCTAATCTATATGCAGTCTGCACCGAATCTTTATACTTTGCAGCACAGACTGTATATTTACTTAAATCAGGCGTCCAATTTGAAATCCCTGATGCAGTCCGGCGGCGCAGTAAGCGAGGCGGCAATTCAGTCAGCCTTAAGCGGAAAGATTATTAAATATACCATTTCCATGGTAACAGTTATCCCTATCTTGCTGGTATATCCTTTTATGCAGAGGTATTTTGAGGAAGGTATTATGTTAGGCGCCGTAAAAGGCTAGTAAAATCAGGCAAATCCTGTCACAATTAAGTGCCAGTTTATTGCAATAAAAAGGAGGAAGAAAAAGTATGAAAGCAAAAAAAATTGTAGCGCTGCTTTTAGCTGCTGTAATGACAGCATCACTGGCAGCGTGCGGAAGCACACCGGCTGCAACGACACCTGCTGCAGATGAAGCAGATGATGCAGGCGATGATGAGGATGATGCCAGCGATGCAGCAGATGCAGCAGATACGGCAGAAGCAGATGCGGACGATGAAGCGGACACAGATGCAGAAGCAGATGATTTGTTGGCTGACATTATTCCCGAAGAGACCGTCACTCTGGATGTATTCGATCAGCTGGCAAACTATTCCGGCGAACAGATCGGATGGTTTGGACAGATCATGCTGGAGAAGTTCAATGTTAAGCTGAACATCATCCCTGACCCCGACGGCGTATATGAGACACGTATGGAATCCGGTAATCTGGGTGACATCGTGATCTGGGGCGCTGATACGGATGAATACCTTCAGGCAATTGAAAAAGGTCTTCTCTATGACTGGAATGAAGATGATCTTCTCGATGAATATGGTTCTTATATTAAAGAGCATATGGGATTTGCACTTGAGAAGAATGCTAAGATTTCCGGCGGCACAACTTATGGTTATGGTTTTGATGTAGCTGTTGATGCTTCTGCTCGTCAGGACGCTATGTACACATGGGATCTTCGTTGGGATCTGTACAAGGAATTAGGTTATCCTGAGATTAAGAATCTGGATGACATGATAGAAGTGCTTGCACAGATGAAGGAAATCTGCCCGACAGATGATAACGGAAAGACCACCTACGGCGTATCTCTCTTTAATGACTGGGACGGCGATATGGTTATGTTCGTTAAGTCTACCGCATCCGCATATTACGGATACGATGAGTTCGGATTTGGTTTATATGATCCTGAGACACAGACCTATCACCCTTGCTTGGAAGAGAATGGACCTTATCTGGAAGCATTAAAGTTCTATAACACATTGTTCCAGAGAGGCCTTCTTGATCCCGACTCTCAGACACAGAAGTATGACGGTATGGTAGAGGATTACCAGAACGGTACAGCATTCCTGAACGTATTTAACTTCTTAGGATCAGCTATGTACAACTCTGATGCTCATGCTGCAGAAGGCAAAGCTATGTATCCGGCACCTCCCGCAGATGCAAGACCGATCATGTATGGTCAGAACGTATACGGCGGAAACAGACCTTGGACTATCGGTGCTAAGACCGAATATCCTGAGCTTTGTATGGCTATCATCAACTGGCTTTCCACTCCCGAAGGACGTATGACTCTTGAGTATGGTCCGAAGGATGTATGCTGGTATTATGGAGATGACGGTTTGACCTACTTTACAGAGCTTGGACGTACAGCGAAGCTGGATGTTAAGACAGAAATGTCAGACGGTTATTCAGGAACCTTTGAAGATGGTAACTTTAAGATGAACAACACCACATGGGGAATCGATGCTCAGAATCCGGATTCACCTGCAGGCGAGACCTTCAACTACAGAAAGTGGGCAAGCTTTACAGAGGAACCCAACTCTGAAATCGAAGCAGACTGGAGAGATTATACCGGATGCAAGACACCCGATGAACGTCTGGGACAGACAAACTATATTGTTGCTCCCGGCACAATGTATGCAGGCGGAACCAAGTCTGATGAGTTAACCGTTGTTTGGAATCAGGTAGCAACCTGTATCAAGGACAATTCCTGGAGAGCAATCTATGCTGCAACTGATGCTGAGTTTGATCAGATTGTTGCTGATATGATCGCACAGGCTGAAGAGTATGGTTATGCACAGTGCGTAGAGTTCCAAGAGAACGAAGCAAAATTAAGAGCAGCAGAGGAAGATGCTGTTAAGTAAAAAGTGTGGAGCACAGACTTCAAAGCATAAATAAAAAGCTTAATAAATGGGGGCTGCTTTATGTAGGGCAGTCCCCTTTTATCAGCTCCTATGATTTACAGAAAGGTAATGGCAGGCATGAAATTTTTTAGTGTGGAAAGCCCTTTATATAAATTTTTGTCAAAGCTGTTGGATGTGATTAAATTAAATTTTCTCTGGCTAGTATTCAGCATTCCCATTGTCACAATAGGAGCTTCTACCGTAGCGGCTATGTCGGTGGCTCTTAAGATGGTGGATGATGAGGAGGGATATATCGGAAGAGGGTTCGTCAAGGCGTTTAAAGAAAACTGGAAGCAGGGAACCCTGCTGTGGATTGTCACCGTGATTGCCGTTTATGCGGTATATCTGGATTTTCAGTTCTTTGAAGCGGTGGAGGGCAATCCGGTTGTCTTTTTAATTATCGGGATGGTTTCGGCTGCACTCACAATAGCAGCGCTTCTCTATTCCTATCCCTTGATTGCCAGATACGATAATACACTGCCGAGAACAATACAAAATTCCATCAATATTTCCCGGAAGTATTTTGTAAGAACGCTTTTTCTTATTGTGATATTAGCGGTGGAGTTTGTATTGTTTCAGTTTAACAGTACCATGTTGTTTTTTGCAATCTTGTTAGGACCGGGGTTTATGATTTTTACAATTGCGTCCTTTAGTAAAAGAATATTTCAGCAGATTGAGAAGGAACCCGGCTCAACTGCATAGAGAGGAAGTTAAAAATAGAGAGGAAGTTAAAATCAGGAGCGGGAGCTAAAATCCGATTCCAAAAAGTCTTTGCGGTATTCGGCGGGGCTCATCCCTACATACTTTTTAAATTTTTTGTGGAAGTAATCTACATTATTGTAGCCCACCTGTTCAGCGATTTCGTACACCTTCAGGCGGTTTTCCTTAAGAAGCTCCTTGGAATGCTCAATCCGTTTGTGATCCACATAGGAGTTAAAGCTTTTGCCGAAGGTTTTGTTAAATATTTTGCCAAGGTAGGCACTGTTATATCCAAATAACGGTGCAATGGTTTCCAGTTTGATATTGTTTTGATAGTTATGGTCAATATAATAAAGGATGTCATCCAAAATGGTAGTTCTTGAAGAGCTTCCGGCGGCGGAAAAGACCTTTTCCGTCTGTTCCGAAATAAACAAAATGATTTCGTACAGGTAATGGCAGTTTTCAAGATAGTCAATCGCTTCTCCATTGGAAGGGAAATCAATTTCCATCGTATCATAGGTGTGATTGATCTTTTCTTTAATTCGGAAATAGAGATCTGTCAAAAATAAGCGGATGGATGTAATGTCATTTTGAACGTTGTACACAAATTCTTCCAGATTAAACAAGGTTTCCGCCACCTTTTTGCGGTTAAACGCCGTCAAATAATCTGTCAGAAGCTCATAAAATTCGTTTGATTTCTCATCGGTAATTTCCAGATTGCATTTATGAACGTCGGGCAGCTCCGCAAAGCCCAGAGTATGCTGTCCCTGCGCACAAAAAAACCGGCGCTTTAAAAGCGTGGAAGCTTCCTCGTAGGATAAATAAATCTCATCCAGATTGGAAACCGGACGGCCGTAAGCAAGAAACAGGGAGTCTAAAGGGCTTCCCGGCTGGGGAGGATTCTGCTCGTAATGAGACAAAAAGCTTTGAAATTTGGAAAGTGCAAAGCTTCCTTTCAGGAGAATCACTTCATTTCCCTCTTCTTCAAAATGGTCAAAGGTATGATTTCCCTTATTGGTAACCTTTAATAAATCTGCAAAGCTGTAGCTCGCGTCCTCAGGATGGGTTCCAAACTTCTCATAAATCACTACCTGATAAACGTCGGCAATCAAATTCATCTCTTCCAATTTGTCAGGTGTCAGGGGAGTAGACAGGTAAATGCCGGTAACGATTTCGTGAAGAACCACGTTTTTGGCTTTGGATTTTAAAAGACGGATACTGTCCGTGTTGGAGTGCTCCTCCTCTAAGGAGGCTTTTACTTTGGTGACGGAGGAGAGCAGTTCATCCTCGTCGATGGGCTTTGTCAGATAAAAGCTTGCGCCGTAGCGGATGGCAGTCTGTGCATAGGTAAAATCAGAGTAACCGCTGAGAATGATAAATTTTCCGCTATAGCCCTTTTCTCTGGCAATCTTGATAATATCTGTTCCGTACATCTTAGGCATACGGATGTCCAAAAGAACCAGACTGGGATTTTGTTTTAAAATCAGGGAGAGAGCTTCATCGCCGTTAGAGGCTTCCCCGCAGATTTCAAAGCCCAGCTTGTTCCAATCCAAAATGTATTTTAATCCTTCCCGAATGTTTTGCTCGTCATCAGCAATCAGTACTGTTTCCATCCATAATCCTTTCTGAAAGCCGTTCCTTTTACAGACCGCTTTACTGCTTAAGTATAAAAGAGGAAAAAAAGATTGTCAATGTATCCGGAAGGCGGCAGATATAATTTCACCAGTAAATATCTATAAATATTTTTGTATATGCCGTCAGAATAGTATGGTAAAATAGTTGCAAAGTCCGGCATTTTCCGAAAGAGGGACAGGAGGCAGGATATGAAGAGAGTTTTAAAGAGAATAACGGCATTATTCGTGCCTGTTTCTTTATGTATAAATTTAATCAGTGGATGCGGTGCTTCCCGGAAGACAGAACAAGAATGCCCTTATGAGGAGTTTCTGGTGGTGGATGTTTTTGACGGTCTTGCCAATTATCAGGGAATACAGTCTGGCTGGTTTGCCAAGATTGTAAAGGATAAATTTAATATGGAGTTGAATATTATCGCCCCCAATGTGGCAGGAGGCGGGGACACCTTATTTGAGGTCCGCTCCGCGGCAGGGAATCTTGGAGATATTATTGTATTCAGCGGAGAACAGCAGGTGCTGCAAAATATGGTAACTTCGGGGCTGATTATGGATATGGAGCCATATATGAAGGATCGGCAGATTATGCGTTTTGAAACGGCAATCCGGAATGTAAATCAGTCTATAACTCCCGAAGGATTGTTTGCCATCCCCACGGAATTATCCTCCAATGCGCCTACAGTACCCAGCGAAAGCAAAGAGCCTACCTACGGCCCTTATATCCGATGGGACTTGTATAAGGAATTGGGGTATCCTAAGATACATACGTTAGAAGACCTTCTTCCGGTGTTGAAGCAGATGCAGGAGCTGGAACCGGTGACGGAGACCGGAGAAAAGACCTATGCATTTTCCTTTTTCAGGGATTGGGATGCAAATTTGATGAATGCCGCCAAGCAGCCCTGCTGTTTTTATGGTTATGATGAGAGCGGATTTGTGCTGGTAAAAGCGGACAGTAGTGATTATCAGAGTATTATAGACGATGATTCTCTTTATATCAGAGTATTAAAATGGTATTTTGATGCAAACCAGATGGGGCTTGTAGATCCGGAATCTCCCACCTTAAACTTTCAGGGGCTTACGGAAAAGTATGAGAGAGGGCAGATTTTGTATTCTCCATGGCCCTGGGTGGCACAGCAGTATTACAATACGATAACCAATAAGAAAGCTGGCAAAGGCTTTATGATGGCGGATATTGAGGACATGCAGATTTATTCTTACGGGTGCAGCGCCGATGGAAATTATAAGACGATTGTAGCGGTGGGTTCTCAGGCGAAGGATCCTCAGCGGATGGTAGATTTTATTGACTGGCTGTATTCTCCGGACGGAATTGCCGCCAACAGCGTAAGCAGTATGGCGGACACGGCGGGACCGGAGGGGCTTTGTTGGGAGTACGGCGAAGATGGGCCTTATCTGACAGAGTTTGGAAGGAAAGCGCTTTTGGAGGGCGATGCACAGGTGCCGGAAGAATGGGGCGGCGGAAGCTGGAAGGATGGAATTTCCATGTTGAATTTTATGCCGGTGACTAAGTGCGAAATGGATGATCAGGGGTATTATTATTCCTTCAAGATGTGGGATTCCTTAAATGAGGCGCGGAGCACGCCGTTAGATACGGATTGGGAAGAGATCATGAAAGCAGAGACAACGCTGGATTATCTGATAGATAATGGGAAGCTTATTGTGTCTCCGGGATGCGGTTATTCCATCCCGCCGGAAACCTCGGAACAGGCGGCTATCCGAAAACAGTGTCGGAGCGTGATTCAAAAATATTCCTGGGATATGATTTTTGCAAAAGATGAGGAGGAGTTTTATTCCATGCTCAGGGAAATGCAGGAGGAAGCCGTCAGTTTGGGCTACGAAGAAATTTTCGCACTGGATATGGAAAACACCATGGCAAGGGAAAATGCCAGATGGGAAACCGTAAAGCAGTATGAAGAGAAATAAACCAGAAAGGAAAAATAAATATGATTGAAAGCAAAAAAGTACAAAAGATTTTATACGGGGGCGACTACAATCCCGAACAGTGGCAGGAGGAGACTTGGGAAGAGGATATGCGGCTTTTTAAGCTGGCGCATATTGACGTGGTCACTTTGAATGTTTTCAGCTGGGCGTCTCTGCAAAAGGATGAAAACACTTATGATTTTGCCAAGCTGGACCGGATTATGGAATTGGTAAAGAAAAATGAGCTTAAAGTGTGTCTTGCCACATCCACAGGAGCCCATCCTGCGTGGATGGCAAGAAAATATCCGGATATTCTGCGGACGGAGCATAACGGAATCAGGCGAAAGTTTGGCAGCAGGCATAATTCCTGTCCCAACTCTCCCACCTATCGAAAATATTCTGCTGCGCTTGCTGGGAAGCTGGCACAGCGCTATCAGGGGTATGATAACATTGTGGCGTGGCATATCTCCAATGAGTACGGCGGCATCTGTTACTGTGATAACTGTGAGAAGGCTTTTCGGAAATGGCTTCAGGAGAAGTACGGTACGATTGACGAGCTGAACCGGGTATGGAATATGTCCTTTTGGGGGCACACGCTTTATGACTTTGAGGATGTGGTGGTTCCCGACCTCCGTTCCGAGGAGTTTGACTGGGGAGGGGTTTGCCGCACTAATTTTCAGGGTATTTCTTTAGACTATAACAGGTTTAATTCTGACAGCATCTTGGAGTGCTATCGTTTGGAGTATGAAGCCATAAAGAAATATACGCCGGATATTCCCATAACGACGAACCTGATGGGAGCCTACAAGCATCTTGATTATCAGAAGTGGGCGAAATATTTGGACTTTGTATCTTGGGATAATTATCCTTCCTATGACAGTTTTCCGGCGCAGGCATCTTTTGCCCATGATCTGATGAGAGGATTAAAACAAGGGAAGCCTTTTGCCCTGATGGAGCAGACGCCCAGCGTGAGTAACTGGCATACCTACTGCAAATTAAAACGTCCGGGCGTTATGCGCCTTTGGAGCTATCAAGCCGCGGCTCACGGAGCGGATACCATTATGTTTTTCCAGATGCGCAGAAGCATTGGCGCCTGTGAAAAATATCATGGAGCCGTGATTGACCATGTGGGGAACGAAAATACCAGAGTATTTCGGGAGATTACGGAGCTTGGAGAGGAGCTTGACAAGATAGGCGGCGTTATTTTGGGAGCTAGGACAAAATCACAGGCGGCGATTGTTTTTGACTGGGATAACTGGTGGGCGGCGGAATATTCCGCAGGCCCCAGCATACGGATTGATTATTGTCAGGAAGTGATGCAGTATTACAAGGCGTTGAATGAGCAGAATTATTCAGTGGATCTTATCAGTGTAACAGATGATTTGTCAGCGTATAAGCTGGTTATCGCACCTCTTCTTTATATGTGCAAGGATGGGTTTGACGAGAGAGTCCGTTCCTACGTGAAGCAGGGCGGCGTGTTCCTTACCACTTATTTCAGCGGTTATGTGGAAGACCATGACCTTGTGGTTACCGGAGGATACCCGGGCAGGCTGAAAGATATTCTGGGAATCTGGGTGGAGGAGTCGGATGCACTCCCGGAAGATGAGGATAATCTTTTCACCTATAAGGGGAAGAGCTATCCGGCAGGGCTGGTATGTGATTTGCTTCATTTGCGGGGAGCGGATGCGCTTGCCTTTTATGAAAAGGATTTTTATGAGGGAATGCCCGTTCTCACCCGAAATAAATTTGGCAAGGGGACTGCCTATTATGTGGCGGCGCGTTCTAATGATGAATTTTATAAGGACTTCCTTGGCGAGCTGTGTGGGGAGCTTTCCATAGAACCGGCGGCTCATACGCCGGAAGGAGTGGAGGCGGCAGTGCGTGAAAATGAGAACGGAAACTTTTTATTTTTGCTGAATCATAGAGGCGGTACGGTCAATGTGAGCTTGGAGGAGGCAGGCACAGATTTAATCAGCGGAAAATCCTATCAGCCGGGAGACCGTTTGACGCTTGATAAGGCGGGAGTGGCAATTTTGCATCGTGAAAGATAGTTACGGAATTTATGAAGTCATTGCTTAGAAAAGGAGAAATAATCATGAAAATACATAACCCAATTATCAGGGGATTTTACCCCGATCCAAGTATTTGTGAGGCGGAAGGAAAATATTATATCGCCTGCAGTTCTTTCCAGTACCTTCCGGGAGTTCCCATTTTTGAGAGTGAGGATCTGGTAAGCTGGAAGCAGGTTTCAAATGCTTTAACCCGGACCACGCAGGTAGAGCTCCATAAAGTGCCAAGTTCCGGAGGCGTGTTTGCGCCTACCCTGCGGTATCACGAGGGAACCTTTTATATGGTGACAAATAACAATACCTTTGGCAAAAATTTTTATATTTATACGAAGGATATTAAAGGAGAGTGGTCGGAGCCCATCTTTGTGAATCAGGAGGGAATTGACCCTTCCCTGCTGTTTGATAATGGAAAAGTATATTTTACCAGCAATGGTAACGATGCGCAGGGAAAGAGCTGTATCCTGCAATGTGAAATTAATATTGAGACGGGGGAAAAGCTGACGGAAAGCATTCCTGTCTGGAACGGAAACGGCGGCAGATATTTGGAGTCCCCGCATTTGTATCATATTGGGGACTGGTATTATATGATGGCTGCGGAGGGCGGTACGGAATATGGTCATATGATTACCTATGCAAGAAGCAGAAATCCCTTTGGACCTTTTGAGAGCTACGGCGGTAATCCGGTTCTTACCAACCGCAACTTGGGCGGAAGCCAAAGCCTGATTCAGGGAATCGGTCACGGGGACTTGATTCAGGACAAGAAGGGCAATTATTATATTGTCTGTCTGGGATTCCGCCAGATTGGCGAGTGGCAGCCCTATCATCATCTGGGAAGAGAAGTGTTTCTGGCTCCCGTCTGCTGGCAGGAGGATGGATGGTTCACAGCAGGGGATCAGGGCATTGTGACAGAGTGGATGGATGTAGAGCTGGAAGGACATCAAAACCCTGACAGTTACCATGTATCTTTTGAAGAGACAGCCCAAAACGCCCTGCGCTGGTGTTATTTAAGAGATTATCACAAGGATAATTATGAGTTTACAGAAAGCGGATTGAGGCTTAGGGGAACTGAGATTACCTTGGACGAGGCGGATACGCCCACATTTGTGGGAATCCGACAGTCAGAGTTTGACACCTGCCTTAAGGTGAAGGTTTCCGGACAGGCGCAGGAAGCGGGAGTCACCTTTTACATGGATGAATGTCAGCACTATGATTTGGCGTTTGTGCAAAAGGAAGACAGAAGACAGGTGATGCTTCGGCTTCATGTGGGAGATGCTGCCTGCATGGCAGGGACAATCGACTTATCCTTTGATGAGAATGCCCAGGAGGCTTCCGCGGAGCTTTGGGTGATTTCTAATTCGGAAAAGTATGATTTTTATTGTATGGCAGACGGGGAAAAGAAGTTTCTTGGCAGTGCCAGAACAAAATATCTCTCTTCTGAAGTGGCTGGCGGGTTTACCGGCGTGCTGATGGGATTATATGCAGTGGATGAGAATGGAAAATGGGCGGAATTTAAAGAGCTTGAATGGAAGCAGAATGTGTAAATGGAGGGTTAGGTAGATGAAAACAAAAAAGGATACGCCATTTTGGGATATATCGTTGTCAATTGAAGAGCGTTTGGATTGGCTGCTTGCGGAAATGACACTGGATGAAAAACTCAGCTGTCTTGCATCACGCGTTCCGGATCTGGAGCGTCTTGGCATTCCTTCTATGTCCGTAGGCGGGGAAGCGGCTCATGGAGTGGAAGCAAGGAATGATCAGAATAATCTTAAAGTGCCGGAAACTACCACTTCTTTTCCACAGCCTATCGGTATGAGCGCAACTTGGGATAGGGAGCTGATTAGGCAGGCCGGGGCAGTGACAGGAACGGAAGCCCGGGTGATCTATCATCGGCATCCGGACAGGGGCTTGAGCAGATGGGCACCCACAATCGATTTGGAGCGCGATCCCCGGTGGGGACGGACAGAGGAAGGATATGGGGAAGACCCGCTCCTTGCAGGAGAAATGTCCTCCGCCTATATCAAGGGTATGCAGGGAGAGGATCCCAGCTATCTGCGTATTGCCGCCACCCTGAAACACTTTTATGCAAATAATACGGAAGTGGGACGGGGATGGAAAAATTCTTCCATTGACCCGCGCAACCGGTACGAATTGTATTTGGAGCCCTTCCGCCGGGCGATTGAAGAGGGCGGTGCGGAAGGCGTCATGACCGCTTACAATAAAATCAACGGGATTCCCGGGATGCTGAATCCGGAGGTAAATAATATTTTAAAGAAACAATACGGTCTGCGTCATGCAGTCTGCGACGGCGGAGCGATGGAGCTGGTGGCGGATTTTCATCATTATTACGGTATCCATGGGGAAACTTTGGCGGCATCATTAAAAGCCGGCGTAGATGCGATGTCCGATAATCCGGCGCTGGTGGAACAGGCGGCAAGGGAAGCCTATGAGCTGAACCTTATCACGGAAGAAGAGATAGACCGTGCCATTCGGAATATGTTCCGCACCAAGCTCCGGCTGGGAATCTATGACAGGGAGCCTTGCAATCCCTATGACAGGGTGACGGAGAATGATATAAACTCTCCCCAGAATCAGGAAATATGCAGACAGGTATCAAGGGAATCGATAGTCTTGCTGAAAAATGAAGGGAAATTTCTGCCTTTAGATAAAGAAATGGATGCGGATTCCATTGCGCTGGTTGGACCGTTGGGAGATGCATGGTATCAGGATTGGTACGGCGGGGAAGCGCTTCGCCATACCACGCTCCGGCAGGGAATGGAAACGCTTTTAGGAAAAGAGATTATTTATGCGGACGGTTATGACAGGATCATTTTCCGATGCGGAGAAAAAGGAATTGCCGCAACCGGGGACGGCGCTCTTTATCTGTCGGAGGAGCCGGATACTTTTATCAGAGAGGATTGGGGAGAAGGAAGCTTTGCATTCCGCTGTGTCCGCACGGGAAAGTATATGAATACAAGGTTTTATCCCGATAAGATAAAACCGGAAGATATGGGAAGGATAGCCGCGGATGCGGATAGAACCTTTGACTGGTTTGTGATGGAAATTTTCCATTTGGAAGAGCAGGAGAATGGAAACATGATATTGACTAACCGATTTGGCTCTCCTGTATTAGCGGGCGAGGATGGAAGCCTATGGTCCATGAATGAGGTAGAAAAGATAGGCTCTTCCGTGGGATTGGACATTGCAAGCGCCTCTGCTGTCAAGAAGACCTTTGCGCTGTCGGAAGTACAGTTTACATTGGAAGTGGTAGAATCCGGCATCGAGCAGGCTGTCAGGACGGCAGAAGGGAAAAAGGCAGTCATTTTGGCGTTGGGCTGTAATTCCATGATAAATGCCAAAGAGGAAATTGACCGCACTACCATTGCGCTTCCGCCGGAGCAGGAGAAATTAATGGAAGCAGTCTATCATGCCAACCCTAACGTTGCTTTGGTATTGTTTTCCAATTTCCCTTATGCCATTAACAAAGCGCAGGATAAGCTTCCGGCTGTCTTGTGGAGCGCTACAGGAAGTCAGGATATGGGAGAAGCCGCCGCGGAAACAATTTTTGGACAGAATGCGCCTGCGGGACGTTTGAACATGACATGGTACCGCAGTGATGATCAGCTTCCCGATATTGACGATTATGATATTATCAAAGGAAAGCGCACTTACCGCTATTTTGACGGAGAAGTGCTGTATCCTTTTGGCCACGGTCTCACTTATTCTGAATTTACCTATTCCGACTTATGCGTGGAGCTGGCGGATAAGACAAAGCTTCAGGTAACGTTTACTGTGAAAAATACAGGGGATCGGACAAGCGATGAAGTGGCGCAGGTGTATGGAACGGCACCGGCATCCCGCGTTAAAAAGCCGATAAAGCAATTGCTGGGTTTTGAAAGGATAAAGGCGGTACAGCCGGGAGAAAGCAGACGGATTAACTTTACGATTCCGGTGGAAGAATTTCGGTTTTATGATGTGATCAGCAGATCTCTGATGGTAGAAGAGGGCTGTTATACCATTTGCATCGGCTCATCCAGCATGGAGTGTGCGCTTTCTAAGCAGATTGAAATTGCCGGGAGGAAGCCGGGTGTGCGGGATATGAAGAAAAAGACTGCTGCCGACCACTATGACGATTATGAAAATATTGTTTTAACGGAAGGTCAGTTTGGGTTTCCGGCGGCGGTGGTTCAAAATCCGGAGCAGGAGGGCGTGCTTTGTTATCGGGACTGCATGATAGAGCCGGATCTGAAAGCAATATATCTCCATATGATGAGCGAGGAAGGCAGCAGGGCAGAGATATTGATTGACGGTAAAACAGTGGGAAGCTTTGAGGGAGAGACCAGAACCTACGTACAGAATCCCCGCCCAATCATGGGACCTATGATGGTAAAAGAAGCGGAGGAGAGAATAGCCTCCTGGAATCCTGTATACGCAGATGTTAAAATAGACCTGACGTATGATAGGACGGGCGAAGAAGACAGACCCGTGGAGCTGAAAATAAAATTATCCGGGGATGTTAAGCTGTGTTATTATTACATGAATTTTTAAGAGTAGATGATTTGAAGGTGGAGGACTGGGTTCGGGGATAAAATGAGAAATTATCCCGTTGTCAAAATTCTGGAATCGAATTTATGCTGTCAGATATATAGCCGGCAATTAAGGCTAATTTTGCTTTGACATATCACCTTGCTATTGTTTCGGCATAACGATATAATGATGGAAGAGGTGAAAGATTATGATAATACATGATTTATTAGCAAAAAGAAATATGACAAAATACCGGCTTGCAGTTATGGCGGGAGTACCGCATACAACATTAAATGATATTTGCAGTGGAAAAACCAAACTAGAAAAATGTTCTGCTGAAACGGTATATAAGATAGCAAACGCACTTGGCGTATCCATGGAGATGCTGACAGAAGGGGGAATACGGCAAACAAAGCGGGAACAAGCTTATGAATGTGGTCTTCCGGATTATTTGCAACATGATCTTGATGCTTATAAGGAAGGTCTGAAGACAAAGTCAGATTTACTCGATTGTCTATGGGGAGAATTGTACGGCAGTATCAACGTGGCGGAAATCAGTGATGGTGCCATAACCTCGGAACATGCTGATTATTTGCGTCAGAAATACCTTTAAAGGGGGTATGCGTATGAGCGAAGGGATAGATTTTACGAATTGTGAGCGCATAACTGGTAAAGCATACAATGGAGCAAATGGAAAAAAGATTGCTGTAAAATATGAAGGATGTCAGTATATGTTGAAGTTTCCACCGTCAGGGCAATTAAAGCCTACCGAACTTTCTTATACTAACAGTTGTTTTTCGGAACATATTGCCAGCAGTATTTTCAACATATTAGATGTAGAAGCACAAAAAACAATACTTGGAACTTTTGATGTGGCTGGAAAAATGAAAATTGTTTGTGCCTGTCGTGATTTTACTGCGGATGGTAAGCAGCTTTTTGATTTCTGCTCTATCAAAAATACAATTCTTGATTCTGACAGTAATGGAAGCGGAACTGAACTTTCAGATATTTTAGAAACAATAGAAAAGCAACAATTTGTAGGGCCAGACCGCTTAGTGGAACATTTTTGGGAAGTATTTGTGATAGATGCATTGCTTGGAAATTTTGACCGCCATAATGGTAACTGGGGATTTTTGTATAATCCAATTTCAAAGACCAGTGATATTGCGCCTGTTTATGATTGTGGAAGCTGTCTGCTTCCACAGGCGGACGATGATATTATGCACAGCGTGTTGGAAAATGAAAATGCGTTGTACAAGAGAGTGTTTCAATTTCCAACTTCTGCTTTAAAATTGGATGGCAGAAAAATAAATTATTATGATTTTTTAATTAAAGCCGAATATCCGGATTGCAACGAAGCGGTTAAAAAGATTTATGAAAGATTGAATATGAAAAAAATCGATGATTTTATTGACGAAGTTCCCTATATTAGTGATTTTCAGAAGACATTTTATAAGAAATATATAGATGCGCGGGTATCTTTGATTCTTGCTCCGGCGTATGAAATGATTATGTTAAATAAGATAAAAAATTAGGACAAGAGTATCATTTGAACAAGGAGGGTTACAATGAGTTTAAAAGAAAAGTTACAAAATGTAATGGAGCAGTCGGTAGAAAACTGTGAGACAGCAGGCGTAAATCTGCTGGTGGAAAAGGATGGGGAAGAGGTCTGTTACTGTCAGACAGGAATGGCAGACAGGGAAGAAAACCGTCCCATAAGCAGGGATACTATTTTCAGGCTGTATTCCCAGAGTAAACCGATAACGGCGGCAGCGGCAATGATCTTGATGGAGAGAGGACAGCTTGACCTCTGCCAGCCGGTTTCCGATTTTTTGCCAGCATATGCAAATCAGTTTTATTGTATGGAAGAGGGAACGATTGGAGAAGAAACGGCAGGCGGATCAAATAAGGAGAAGGCTTCCGGACAGGCAGGCGCGGCATCGGAAAGGAAGCCTGTCATGCAGCCTATGCGGGTTTTTGATCTTTTGCGGATGACCTCAGGTTTGGTATATGCCGATGAGCTGACTACTGCCGGAAGAGAGACCGGAAAGGTTTTTGATGAGATAGACAGAAAACTTTATACCAAGGATGCGATGACCACCAGAGAAATAGCGGATGCGCTGGGAGGCTGTACATTAGCTTATGAGCCTGGAAATTCTTGGCGTTACGGAACATCAGCGGACGTCTTAGGAGCAGTTGTTGAAGTGGTATCCGGAATGAAATTTGGTGATTTTTTGGAAAAAGAATTATTTGCTCCCCTTAAAATGAAGGATACTGCATTTTGGGTTCCGGAAGAGAAACAGGGACGCCTGGCAGCAGTTTATGAGACGGTAAAGGGGCAGGAAGGAAATTCCCTGTTACGTTATGAGGGAAATAATCTCGGTATCCGCAACCGGATGGAGCAGGCACCCGCTTTTGAGTCCGGCGGGGCAGGGCTTGCCTCCACCATAGACGATTATATGCGTTTTTCCCGTATGCTTATGCAGGGCGGCAGTCTGGATGGAGTGCAGATCTTAAAGCCTGCGACCGTAAAATATATGATTGGCGGAGATTTGATGGAACATCAACAGAAAGCTTTTGATAAGTGGATTGGGCTGGAAGGGTTTAGTTATGGAAATCTTATGCGCGTTTGCAAACAGCCTGCGCGCACGGGTTACATTGCCTGTGAGGGAGAGTATGGCTGGGACGGCTGGCTGGGTGTGTATTTTGCAAATTTCCCGAAAGAGAAGATTACGATTCTGATGGGGACTCAAAAGAAGGACGGAGGAACTTTTACGTTGACCAGAAAACTGCGTACTATAGTCCTTGCAGAGTTGATTTAATGGTCTCATAAAATTATTATCTTCTCGGCAGTTCCACAATAAACAGCGCTCCGCCTTCCGGGGAGTCCTTCACGGAAAGACTGCCGTAATGGGATTTTATGATTTCGTTTGCAATGGAAAGCCCAAGTCCGAAGTGCCCTTTTGCGCTTCGGGCTTTTTCTGCCCGGTAAAAGCGGTCGAAGATTTTCTTTTTTTCCTCATCGGAAATGCCAATTCCGCTGTCGGAAACAGAAATAAAAAACCGTTCCCTGCGGTAGTCAAGGGACAGCTTCACAGTACCGGCGGAACCGATGAGGGAATCACCGGAAACAGCACCGGAGGCATCGGCGGGGAAATCGCCGGGGGCGCTGCCGGAAGAAGGAGTATAGCTGATGGCATTATGGAGAAGAATGGACACTACCTGACTGATGCGGTTTTTGTCACAAATACATAACGGAAGAGACCTTTCCGGAAGTTCCACGGATAAGGAAAGGTTCTTTTCTTTCGCTAAAGGGTCAAAGGCTTCGTAGGAATCCATAATCAAAGTATCTATTTCCGTGGGAGCAGGTTCAATGGAAAATCTATGGTTGTCGGAGCTGGAAAGGGTAAGCATATCATCAATCAAAGATTTCATGCGCATCCCCTCGTTTATGATAGTATTTAAAAAACCCGTTTTTTTGTCAGAGTCTGTTTCCAGACAGCACTCCGCCGAAGAGAGAATCACTGCAAGGGGAGTGCGGAGCTCATGGGATGCCGAGGATACAAATTGGACTTGTTTTTCTTGATTTTCCATGATGGGCTTTAGCAGGATGCCCGTGAAAAACCATGAAAAAACTGCCAGAAGAAGAATGGTGACCAGATCAATAATGATAAAAAGACAACGCTGTTGTTTCATCTGAGATTCCAGCTTATCCAGTGAAAACAGGACGATCACTTGAAGGTTGGAGGAGCTGCGCCCTAAAATGAGAACACTGTAAAAATACTTCTTTTCCAAGGAAGGGGAAATAAATTCCGATTCCGTATGGTAAGACACATAGGGGGACATGGATGAAGAATTGCCAGTATCCACAATGATAGTCTGGTGGTAATGATTCAGGCATTCTTCCAGAAGCACATTTTTGTCGGAAGAATCCAAGGTATTATAGAGAAAGGGGACACCGTTATCTAACAGAAAAAAGGCATAATTCCCCTGAGATTCCATCTTGGAAAGCCATTCCATGGAAATCACAGACTGCTGTTCTAAATTGGTGGAAATGGTATTCATATCATTTTGAAAGGAATACATTTGGTTTTTGTATAAATTTTTTTCGGATACATACAGATAACTGCACGACATGATAATCATGATGATCGTTGTGATGCCTGCACACAAAAGAGTCAGGCGTATATGTACCTTTTTAAACATAATAGCTCCTTAGGTTTCGGACATGGGTTTTTCCAAAAGGCAATAACCGATTCCGCGTATTGTTTTTATTTCCACCCGGCTGTTTACCAGACGCAGGCGTCTCCGTAAAAAATGAATATAGTTGTCCAGATTTCCCTCTTCCACATCACTGTCCGGTCCCCATACCTTTAGGAGAAGAAGGCTTCTGGATAAAGACTGGTCTTTTCTCCGCATAAAGGCCTCTAAGAGGGCGGCTTCCCGTTTGGACAGGGAGCATTCCCCGCCGGGTCCGCAAAGCCTGCAGTCGTTTACGTTCAGGGAAATATCCGATACGGAGAGAAGATCGTCTCCCGTTAAAATATGCGGTCTTCTGGTAACACAGCGTATCCTTGCCAACAGTTCCTCCAAGGCAAAGGGCTTGACCAGATAATCGTCCGCACCTAAGTCTAGTCCGGTCACTTTGTCAGATAGGGTTCCGAGGGCAGTGATCAGAATGACCGGAGTGGTGATTCCCTTTTTCCGCAGGGAAGTGAGCACTTTTGTACCTTCTTTATAAGGGAGCATCCGGTCAAGCAGAATCACGTCATAAATATTCTGCTCCCCATAGTAGCAGGCTTCTTCCCCGTCAAAACAGGTATCCACAGAAAATCCCCTTGACTCTAACTGAAAGCAAAGGGTCTTATTTAGCTGTTCGTCATCTTCTGCCAATAAAATTCTCATTTTTATCCCCTGTTATTCGCTGTCTATACAGGCAAATTCTTTCTTCTTATATTTTAATGGAAAGTATCTGATTTGCAATAGAGGTTTACTTTCAGTTTACTATTTTAACATGGATTTCTTTAATTATTCTCTAAATGTAGGTTAATTTTTTGTTGACATATACCATTAAAGTAAATTACAATTTAGTAAATTATAATTAATATTTGGAGGAAGAATATGTTTGTTGGAAGAGAAAAAGAACTTTTAGATTTAAATAAAAGATACCAGTCCGGGAAGTTTGAGTTTGCAGTTATTTATGGACGCAGGCGGGTAGGAAAAACAACGTTGATTAATGAGTTTGTCAAAGATAAAGAAAGCATTATCTATTCGGCAACAGAAACAAACAGTAAAAAAAATTTAGTTGATTTAAGTAAAAGTATTTATGCGCTTTCTCCAGATTATGAAAATACTTCAGGCATGTTCTTAGATTTTCAAACAGCATTTGAGGCAGTATTTCAGATTGCTCAAAAACGGCGGCTGGTATTTGTAATAGATGAATATCCTTATTTGGCATCCTGCGCCGAAGGAATAGCATCAATTTTTCAAATCTTAATTGACCGTTATCATCAGGAGTCTAAATTATTTTTAATTTTATGCGGATCATCCATGTCTTTTATGGAAAATCAGGTTATGGGGTATAAAAGTCCCCTTTATGGACGCCGCACATGCCAATATAAAATAAAACCCTTCGACTTTTTTGAAACAAAAAATTATTTCAAAAATGCGGATGGAGAAGATTTGGCAATTTTGTACGGGATTACAGGCGGCATTCCTTTATATATGTCCATGATGGATGAAAAGTTGACGATTGAGGAAAATATTAAGAATAATTTTTTGACTTCCAGTGCGTATCTTTATGAAGAGCCAATGAACTTGATTAAACAGGAATGTCGTGATGCGTCACAGTATAATACGATTATCGGCGCAATTGCTCAGGGAGCATCCAGACTTTCTGAGATATGTTCTAAGACAGGTATTGATACTGCTCTTGCATCAAGTTACCTTAACAAATTGTCTGGTCTTGGAATTGTTAAAAAAGAAATTCCTTTTGGATTAAGCAGCTCAAAAAAGTCTATCTATGTGTTAGAAGATTTTATGTTTCGATTTTGGTATCGTTTTGTACAGGACAATATTTCCGCGATTAACAGGGGAATGGAAGATCAGGTTTTTTTAAGGATTGCTCCTCATTTGTCTGATTATATGGGCGGAGTTTTTGAGGAGATATGTAAGCAATATCTTTGGAAGCTTTTACTGGAAGGCAAGGCAGCGATAAATTTTATGGATGTAGGGCGCTGGTGGGGAACAGATGCCAAAACAAAGCAACAGACGGAAATTGATATTATGGGTGTAGAAGATAAAGAGACGGCACTTTTTGGGGAATGTAAATGGAAGAATGAGAAAACAGATTTGCAAGTCTTAGAGAAGCTGATTACCCGCAGTAAATTGTTTCCATATACGAAAAATCATTTTTACTTATTCTCAAAAAGCGGGTTTACAAAAGGATGTCTGGAAAAAGGTGAAGAAATGGGAAATGTTACATTTGTAACATATAAAGAGATGCTAGAATAATTGTGAAGCAGAGAATTGTAAGTCAGTTGTGTTATGAATAGTATACTATTCGTAAGTATATAAGTTTCGGTTTAGTTTAATTAGCAAACGTAATACGGTACGCTCCGGAGAAAAACAAA
>JAMPGL010000058.1 GCA_023663945.1 Lachnospiraceae bacterium
GTTAAGACATCGCCCTTTCACGGCGGTAACACGGGTTCGATTCCCGTCGGAGTCACTAGGGCGGTAGATTATAGCCGATATGGATTGACTGTGATTTACTGTTTTGCTATAATGATAACCGTGATATGGCGCAGTAGCCAAGTGGTAAGGCAATGGTCTGCAACACCAGTATCCACCGGTTCAAATCCGGTCTGCGCCTCTCTTTCGAAGCGGCTCAACTCCTTGTAAATATTGGGGTTGAGCCGTTTCCATTGCATTTATTTCCGTGAGCAACGAGTCAAAGTCATGCTTGCATGACCTTGACGGCTGCCGCGAGGGTCAATACCCTGCTGCTTGCACTGTGTCAAATTGATAGATTAAAAAGAACATCATGTTTTCAATTTTACGCGGATGAGAGTGCCGTTTCTCTTAGAGCTTGTCACTTGAATTGTTCCATTATGAAGGCTTATGATTTTTTGGGCGATGGTTAGCCCTAAGCCGTTCCCTTTTGTGCTGTGGGAGACATCGGCTTGGTAGAATTTATCAAAAATATAAGGCTGCGCCGATTCGTCAATCCCGCTGCCCGAATCTGCAATCGAAACAGTAAGGGAGTCATTTTCTGAAAAGATGCTTATAGATACTGTACTTTCATCCGGTGAAAATTTAATTGCATTGTCAATCAGATTAATCCACACCTGCTCCATCATTTTTTCGTTTCCGGTAAAATAATATTCTTGACAGTTAAAATCGAACGAAATCTTTTTTTCTGCCCATTTTCCATCTAGTAAAGCAATGCACCGGCGAATCTGCTCAGTGATGTTAAAGCGGCTTTTATCAGTTAGAATACTTTGCTGTTCAATTTTAGACAGGTCGAGCACATGTGTGGCTAGGTCAGAAAGCCGTTCTGATTCGCTGATGATGATATTTAAATATTCATCGCGTTCTTCATTGCTGAGTTCATCCAGTTTTAGCATTTTGGCAAAACCGCGGATAGAAACGATTGGGGTTTTAAATTCGTGAGAAAAGTTATTGATAAAATCTTTCCGCAGCATTTCTACACTGCCTAATTCTTCAGCCATATGATTAAATTTTTGACCAAGCTGTCTGATCTCATCGGAGCCTTTTAAATGAAGGCGGGGGCTGTAGTCTCCGTCAGCAATTTTATCTGCGGCATCCATAACCTCCTGCACCGGGCGCAGAGGGCGCCTGCTGACAAAAAGGGCAATAATAGTTCCAATAACAAGGCAGGAAAAGGCAAACATAGTGACCAGCCAGATGGGATTGCGGTATTTAAGCAGTCCCGAAACATGGAGGAGGGCAATTCCCGACAAAGTGATTAGAATTGCGAAAAGAATGATTAAAAAAACCATAGCAGTAAACAGGATAGTCAGCCGCAGTTTCCGCAATTTATTTTTATTATTACCGCTCATTATTAATCACCGCCTTATAACCGATGCCGCGAATGGCAAGAAGCTCAAATTCCGGATAGTTATCAAATTTTTTTCGCAGACGGTTGATATGGACATTTACAGTGGTATCTACCGTCTCTGATTCCATTCCCCATATTTCATCCATAAGTTGCAGCCGGGTAAAAATTTTATCCGGATAAGACAGCAGTTTATACAACAAATAAAATTCCTTTTGGGGTAAAGTCTGGCTGATGCCGTCGCGGGAAACAGTCAAGGCATCATAATCAAGGATGACCTTCCCGATTTTTAATTTTCGTTCATTGGCAATCTGGCTGCGTCTTAGGAGAGCCTTAATCCGAAGCAGCATTTCTTCTTCATTTACAGGCTTTACCATATAATCATCAGTTCCGACAAGAAAGCCCTTACATTTTTCTTCCGGAAGCTGTTTGGCAGTTACCATTAAAATGGGCGTATTATCTTTGCAGGCCCGCAGCTGTTCGGTAAATTCGTATCCGTCCATTTCCGGCATCATAATGTCGAGGACAATTAAATCAATGTGCTGCACATCCGTCACTGTGAGCGCTTCCATACCGTTCGATGCCAGATACACTTCATAACCGGCATGTTTTAGCAATGCGTTCATAAGCTTTGCAGTATTCTTATCATCTTCAACGACTAAGATTTGAAACATAGTGCGCCTCCGTTTCTGTTTTTTGTATTATCTATTATCTATTATGTTTTCCGTGATTATAGTATAGCATGAAAGATAAACTGAAAATTAACTAATAATTTCAAAATTAATTTGGAATATAGGGCTATAGTTTATTTTCAGTTTTTTTTTGTGAGCTAAAATTCCAGAAAACAAACAAAACAAGGAGGAGTTATCTATGGCTGGAATTTTCAAGCATAAAAAACTATGGATATGGATTTTGGTTATTTTGGCGGCGGCAGCTATTGCATTTTACATATGGAATCAGGTTTTAAACAGCAGGGCGGAAAGTCTTGCATCCATGGAGACACAGGAAACATCGCAAATTGAAAAGCGGACGCTGGTAGACAGCATTTCTGCTTCGGGAACCGTAACAAGTGTCGGAAGTGAAAATGTAAAAGCAGATGTATCAGGTGTTAAAGTGGCAGAGGTTTATGTAAAGACAGGGGACAGAGTGGAAGCGGGGGACATCATCTGCATGCTGGATTCTACAGATATTGAAGAAGACTTGGCAGACGCTAAAACCACTTTAAATGCAACAGCCGGCAAAACGAACATTGATCTGTCCTCATCTCAGAGGAGCTTAAACGAAGCGCAGACAACCCGGAATATTGAAGTTGAGCGAAGCAATCAGGACGCGGCGGATGCGTGGAATGATTATATGGAAGCTTTAGCAGATTTAGAAGAGGCGGAGAACGACTATAACGAAGCTATAGAGACTACTTATGAAAAGAATGGCGAATATGAATATCGGAAGGAACAGCTGGAGGAGGCAGAAGAAAAAATAGGAGGCACACAAAGCGTAAATCAAAGCAGCCGCATTGAGACCGAATTTACTACAGTTGTCAATGAACTAAAGGGTTATATCAGTGGCGACGGTTCTCTTAGGGTAAAAGACGGCGCATACGACAATCTGTATATTACGAATGGCAGCTTATCTTCTTATACTTATGACAGCATTGTGATACTTCCCGAGAAGAGCATTTCAGCGCCTATTCAGGAAAATGAAGATGAAGAGGGAGAAGGAGAGGAGTGGGAATTAGCCGCGGAGGGAAGCGGAGAAGGAGAGGAGTGGGAATTAACCGCGGAGGGAAGCGGAGAAGATGCGGAGGCAGATCAGGCGGCAGAGAGAATTGATGGATATCTGGGCCAGTTAAAAGGACTGCAAAAAACCTATCAGGAAGCACAGGCTTCAGAAGCAGAATATCAAAATGCACAGTCAGAATATCAGGCGTTACAGTCAGAGGTTACTACATGGGAACAGAAATATAATACTGCCAAAAATGAAGAAAATTCTTTGAAAACAGCATATGAACAGGCAGTTACCACGGCGGAGAGCAAGCTGGACACATATAATCAAAAGATACGAAGCCAGGAAGACACAGTGCGTAATAATGAAAGCACTGTAAGCGCTAAGGAAGAAAACTTAAAGACTTCACAGCTGAATGCCACAACCTCCGGGTTGTCGGATAAACAGCAGATCAGGCAATATGAGGAACAGATTGCAGAGTGTACGGTAAGAGCGTCTATGAGCGGCATTATTACGGAGCTGTCTGTGGAGGCGGGGGATACTTATTCCTCAGGAGCTTCCATTGCCAAAATTGAAAATATTGATGATTATGAGGTTTCATCCGAAATCGATGAATATGACATTGGAAAGGTAAAGACAGGGCAGGCAGTTGTGATTAAGACGAACGGAACGGGGGATAAAGAGCTGTCCGGCATTGTAAAGGAGATTGCGCCCAGAGCTACTGCAAACAGCACAGATGTGACATATACGGTCATCATTTCCATTGATACACCCTGCAGGGAATTAAAACTGGATATGACAGCGAAGCTCAGCATAATTTTGGAAAGCAGAAAAAACGTGCTTACGGTTCCGTATGACTCCGTAGTGGAAGATGAGGAAGGCAGCTTTTATATAGAAGTTGTTTCCGACAAAGAGAGGCAGTCTGACAGTGCAGGGGATGATTCTGAGCCGTCACAGAGGGGGAAAGCGGACAACAGCATAAAAACAGAAAAAATTAAGGTAACAAAAGGAATTGAGAGCGACTACTACGTTGAAGTGAGCGGAATCGGAATCGAGGAAGGAATGACAGTAATTGTGCCAAAATCTTTAGAAGATAATTCGGACATCCAGAATATGATGAACCGGATGGGACCGATGGGAGGATTTTAATGAGCCGGAAACCAATGATTGAACTTCATGAAATTATTAAAAAATTTTATATCGGAACGCCTAATGAATTACAAGTATTAAAGGGGATAAATCTGACGGTATATGAAGGAGAATTTGTGGCAATTGTAGGGGCATCCGGTTCGGGGAAATCTACGCTGATGAATATTATCGGCGCACTGGACAGACCTACGGGGGGAACCTATCGGCTTGACGAGACAGATATGATTTCTGCCAAGGATACGGAATTGTCAAAAATCAGGAACAAAAAAATCGGGTTTGTTTTTCAGACTTATAATCTGATAGCAAAGACTAATGCCCTGAAAAATGTGGAAATGCCTATGCTGTATGCAGGAATGCCTGGCAAGAAAAGAGTAAAAAGGGCAAAGGAGCTGTTGGAATTGGTGGAAATGCAGGAGCGGATGCGTCATTTGCCGGAGGAGCTTTCAGGCGGTCAAAAACAGCGTGTCGCGATTGCCAGAGCTATGGCAAACGACCCTGCAGTCATTCTTGCGGATGAGCCGACCGGAGCCCTTGATTCTGTTACCGGAAGAATGGTAATGGATTTATTTCATAAGCTGCACAGAGAACAGGGCAAAACAATTGTCTTGATCACTCACTCGCCGGAATTGGCAGAAGAGACAGAAAAGATAATTACTATCAAGGATGGGAACATCACAGGGGAAAGGGGCGTGAAGTAGCAGATGATGCTTTATGAAAACATACGGCTTGCGCTTTTTGGGCTTATGGCGAATAAGATGAGGGCGCTTCTTACCATGTTGGGGATCATTATTGGGATTGCATCCGTCATTGCTATTATGACTGTTGGAAATTCCATGACTTCCAGTGTCACAGATTCTATGTCCGCCATGGGAGCTAACAATATTACGGTCAGCCTGCAGCAGAAAGAGGAAGATACGGAGACTGCGGATGAGGGAATGCAGTTTGGCGCGGGCACAGGGGTGAAAACCCTGTCGGAGGAGGATTATTTTACACAGGAGATGCTGGAGAATTACTGTGAAACTTACCAAGGCTCCGTAGCCGCAGTTTCAGCATCGGAATCTTTAGGAAACGGGCAGATACAGGATGGAAATCTTTATGCAAATATTTCCCTGTCAGGAGTCAGTCTGGGGTATTTTATGGCAAATGACACAACTATTTTGGCGGGACGCTATTTCAGCGAAAAGGAGACAGGCAATGGAGATATGGTAGCCATAATATCGGACAAAGCTGCCGGCAATCTGTTTGGAGGAGGCAGTGAGGAAGCTGTGGGAAGCAGCATTCAAGTCAATGTGAATGATAAATATTATAAATTTATTGTGGTGGGAGTCTATGAATATGAGCAGTCAACGATGGGATTTTCCACATCTTCTGAAAAGGATATGAGCACGAGCTGCTATCTGCCGCTTGCCACGGCAAGGGAACTAAATCACAGCACCGGTTATTCTCAGTTTACTGTGGTGACTTCTCAGGGAGTGGATGCAGATGAATTTGCGGCGGTTACGGAGCAATTCTTTAATGCATATTATCGAAACAACAGAGATTTTGAAGTGTCGGCATTCAGTATGGCTTCCATGGTGGATACCATGTCCAGCATGTTATCCACTATCACTATGGCAATTTCCGTTATTGCAGGCATTGCACTGCTGGTTGGCGGTATCGGCGTCATGAATATCATGCTGGTATCAATTACGGAGAGAACAAGAGAGATAGGAACGAGAAAAGCACTGGGAGCTCCGAACAGTTCCATTCGGCTTCAATTTATTGTAGAATCGATTGTCATATGTCTGGCGGGGGGATTTGTCGGAGTCATTCTCGGGGCAGTGCTTGGGATAATGGCGGCAAACCTTCTGGGAAGCGCGGCAACGCCTTCTGTGGGCAGCATTATTTTATCCCTCAGCTTCTCCATGGCAATCGGGCTGTTCTTTGGATATTATCCGGCGAACAAGGCAGCTAAAATGGATCCGATTGATGCGCTGCGATATGAATAAAAATGTGTTAACGGGCAATTACTCCCCCTGCCTTTGCAGATAATCACTGCGGTACTGGCTGGGAGAAATATGATAATACTTCTTGAAAGCCTTGCTGAAATAGTGGTTATCCGTATAACCAAGCCGCTCGGAAATATCAAGAATCTTAATATCCGGATTTTCCAGCAGTTCTTTTGCCCGTTCCATGCGGAGCTTGAGCACGTACTCATAAATGGAGTATCCGTAAACGGAACGGAATATTTTGGTCAGGTAGGCGGAGGAGAAGTGGTATTTCTCCTCAAAGACGGATATTCTGAAATTGCGGGAGTAATTGCTTTCGATATAGCTGCGGATGTTCTGCGCAATATCACTCTGGGAAAGTTCCTTAGGCGGGGCGGAATCCTCAGGCGCAGTGACGCCGGGCGCAAGCTGGGAGAGCGCCTTTTCGATGGCGGCGTTTAAGGATTTTTCTTCTATGGGCTTTAACAGGTAGTCGATAGCTCCGCAGAGCAGAGCCTGATGCACATAAGAGAAGCTGTCGTATCCGCTTATGACGATAAACTTACAGTCAGGAAATTCTTTGGAGGCAGTGGTGAGAAAACTGCATCCGTCCATAACCGGCATATTCATATCCACGAATACGATAGAAGGGTGGATTTCGTGCATGATCTTTAATCCCTGTGCGCCGTTGTTTGCCGTCTCAGGGGGCTCAATGTGGTACTGGCTCCATTTTCCTAATTTGTGTACTGCAATTTGAACTGCTTTTTCATCGTCAATAATTAAGGATTTATACATAGTAAAGCTTCCTTTCATCTGATACAGGGAAGGGTAAGGACAATGTTGGTGTACTTTCCTTCCTCGGAATAAATCTGCAAATCGGCAGGCGTGTCATACAAAAGATGCAGTCGGACGTACAGGTTGGCTAGACCAATGCCGCCGGGATTTTGGCTGGTCATTGCCATTTGAAAATCGTGCCTGAGATTTTCCTGCTGCTGCACGGAAATCCCGCATCCGTCGTCGAGAACGCTGATTTGAAGCTTTTGTTCCGGGAGTACCTTTATGCTGACCTGAATGCGGATAGTTTCCCGGCTGCTGCTTTTGCCGTGGATGATGGAATTTTCGACCAAAGCCTGAAGGCTGATTTTGGGGACTAAGTAATTTTCAATTTCAGGGTCAAGGTTCATCTCAAAAGTAAGGAAATGATCCATCCGGGTCTGCTGTAAGTAGACGTAGTCCGACAAATATTTCAGCTCGTCTTTTAGGGGAACCAGATCGCCGGCTTTGATGGTATAGCGGAGGTTGGCGGCTAAACCGGTTATCATCTGGTGAATCTTGGGCTGGTCGTTCACAAGCGCTTCCGTAGAGATTGCCTGTAAGGTATTATACAAAAAATGAGGGTTCAGCTGTGCCTCTAAGGCTGTGAGCCGTGCATTCTTTTCGCTGATTTCTGCGAGATAGTTCTGTTTTATCAACTGCTCAATATGAAGGAGCATGGAGTTAAAGCTTCCGGAAAGCTCCGTGATTTCCGTACTGCCGTGCATTTCCGGAAAGGTATGGAAATCGCCGTCCCCCGCCGCCTGCATCCGGGCGGACAGCTGTTTTAACGGGAGGGCAAGCAGGTAGGAAAACAGGTAAATGGCAAAAAGGGCTACAAGCCATATTAAGAAACCGTTTAAAAACATACGGGTGGAGGCATCGCCGAGCTTGGAATCAATGTAGGAAAGGGGAATAAAGTTGATGAGCTGCATTCCCATTTTACTGCTCTTAGCGCGGACCAGCAGATAATTTTCATCTTGTATCTGCACGGTCTTTACGCCGTTTATGGAGACGCTTTCCGTACTTAAAATATCGGAGATGGTATTTTCCTCCGAAAAAAGCGCGGTATCGTTGGAGTATATAAAGTCGTTCCGGTCATTTAAAATCACAAGGATATTATCGCTGCCAACATGATTTTTTAAAATCTGGTTCAAATAGGAGGTATTAATCTGCAATCGGACAATCGCCTGCTGTACCTGCCCTTTTACCTGAAATAAGGAATGGTAATAGGTAAAAAAGGAGTTAGGCTTCGGGCAGGAAAGGATGGAGTGGTGCATAGGGTTTTCGGCGCACAGGGAAGCGGCCGCCGCGGTGTCAAAGCAGGGTTCGCTCTGAATACTGATATGCTCCTGATTCTGGGTGCGTCCGATGGAAATGTCCTGATTAATCAGGTACAATTCATACTCTTGTATATCGCTCCGGGTATAATAGTAGTAAAAAAGCTGCTGTTTGGCGTAATCAAGCTGTTCCGCAGACACGGGGGTCTGCTGGTTAATGATGCGGGTAAAGGTTAAATCATAGTAGGGCTGAATGCAAAAGTTGGCAAGGTCAGCAATATAATGATCCAGATTTTCCATTTCCAGATCCAGCAGGCTGGAGGAAAGGGAAAACTGGTCGGTAATTGTCAGGTCACGGATAGAAGTAAAATTGCGGTAGATCAATGTGAACACAGTGACGGTGACAATAATGAACATAAAAAAAGATAATTGAATCCACATGGGGATGCGGTTTATGAAATGAGAAATTTTGTTTTTCATAATCAAATACTGTACCCAATAATAAAAAAGTGACAAATAAATGTGTCCTGTGCCTAAAATAACTATACAATATTACAATAAAAAAAGGAAGAAAAAAAGTGAAACAGGAAAAATAGTACAACAATCTGTTGCGAAAATTCCATTCTTTTTCCGGATAAATCTAATTAAAATGAGGTTAGAAAAATTTTTTCAGAAACGGAGTGCGAAATGGGAAGAAAGAAGAGAGAGTATTTTGACAGTGTTGTCTTTACCATACCGGCAATTTTCTTAGTCTGCGTCATCTTTTATATTCCGTTTATAACGGGTATTTATTATTCCCTGACCAGATGGAACGGGATTGCAAAGGAGCCTGTATTTATCGGAATCGAAAACTACAAGACTCTGTTTGGCAGTGCTTCCGGATTTTTGACCAGCATGGGCTTTACCATGAGGTATACGCTGCTGTTCATGCTTCTTTCCAATGTGTTCGCGCTGGCAATCGCAACGGCGCTTACCAAGCGGTTCCGGGGCGTGAGCGTAATCCGCAGTATGTTTTTTGTTCCTTATATCATGAGCATGACCATTGTAGGTTTTATCTGGAAATTTATTTTTTCACAGGGATTTGCGGCGTTATATGAGAAGACGGCATGGGGCTTTCTGGATTGGAGCTGGCTTGGAAGCAGTAAGCTTGCGTTTTATTCGGTGGTCTTTGTGGGAGTCTGGCAGTCCCTTGGATTTTATATCGTGCTGTATATTGCAGGACTGCAGGCGGTGCCTCTGGACGTGCTGGAGGCGGCAACCATTGACGGAGCCGGGAGCTTTAAGAAGTTTTTTATGGTGACGCTTCCGCTTTTGAAGCCTTCCATCGTCACCTGTATTTTCTTATCGCTTACCAATTCGCTTAAGGTGTTCGACATTATTCTGGCTCTCACCAAGGGAGGACCGGGAGAAGCTACATACAGCGCCACCATGGATATTTACAGAGAGGCTTTTCAGAAGAATAATTATGGTCTTGGCTCTGCAAAGGCAATCGTCTTTTTTGTAATTGTCCTTATTATCACTCAGGTTGTCATGAAGGTCATGGACAGAGGGGATGATGAGAAGCAGAAGAAAGGCGGGGCAAAATGAAATTAACGCAGAAAAGAAAAATTAAAAGAGCCATATTGATTATTTTCATGCTGTTGTTGGCGCTGATTTATGTTTATCCAATCTTTCTGATGTGTATTAATGCGGTAAAGCCTTTCGGAGAGGTGGTCACGGATGTGATCAAGCTTCCCAGCAAGGCGGAATGGGGAAATATCACCTATGTAATCGATAAAATGCAGTACGGAAAGCTTTTTATGAATACGCTGGTCATCACGGTAATCGGGATTTTGGGAATTGTTGTTTTTTCTTCCCTTGCGGCTTATATTCTGGACAGGAAGCAGAACCGGTACACCAAGATAGCGAAGGCGATCATCACCACGCCTATGCTGATTCCTTTTCAGACAATCATGATTCCGCTGTTAAAGCTGATGACTACGCTTCATTTTTCGGGAAGCAAGGTAGGTCTTGGGATTCAGTATTGGGGATTTGGAATCCCGATGGCGACTTTTATCTTTTATAACTTTATGAAAACCATCCCGGCGGAAATTGACGAGAGTGCATTTATGGATGGGGCAAGTACTTTTAAGACCTACCGGCTGGTGATTTTTCCGCTGTTGAAATCGGTAACCTTCACGGTGATTGTCATTGACGTTATGTGGATCTGGAATGACTTTTTACTTCCGCTCCTAATGGTCAACGGCTCCAACGACACCAAGACGCTGGTGCTTGCGGCATACAGCTTTGTGGGTCAGTTTAATACCCAGTGGCACTACGCGATGGCGTCCATGGCGCTTGCGCTTCTGCCTTCCGTAATCGTATTTGTGCTTCTCCAAAAGTACATTGTAGAGGGTGTTGTGGCTGGAGCGGTAAAAGGTTAATTTGGGAAGTATTTTGTGTTTATCAAAACGCTTACAATAAAAAAAGGAGAGAATGTATGAAAAAGAAATTAATTGCAACATTGTTATGTGCAGCTTTAGTCGGCACCATGCTGGCAGGCTGCGGAAGCAAGAGCTCCGACAGCAGCGCAGGCAGCGAGAGCACAGCGCAGGAGCAGGAGTCACAGGCAGAGCCTGCGGCGGATAACAGCGCAGCTGAGGATACCGCCAGCGATGCCGCAAGTGACGCAAGTGACGCATCCGGCGATGAGGAGGCTGAGATTTATATGTTTATCAGCAGTCCGGAGTATGCGGATTCCATCAACGAGCTGATTGCTGAGTACAAAAATGTAAAACCTAATGTTACCATCAACTATGAGACTACTCAGAATGATTATCCTACCATGCTTAAGGCAAAATTAAACGCTGGTGAGTGCCCGGATATTTTTGCATCTACAGCAGGAAAAGAAATTGAGATTTACAAAGAGTATTCTTACGATTTGTCCGGACAGCCTGTTCAGGAGGCTCTTCTTCCGGCTCTTCAGACTTCCTTCGTGGATAAGTCCGGAAACGGATGCTATGCATTCCACTTTGTAGGTGAGCAGTACGGAATCATTTATAATCAGGACTGTCTTGACCAGGCAGGCGTTACTTCTCTGCCGAAGACATTAGACGAGCTGAGCGACTGCTGTGAAAAGCTTCAGGCGGCAGGAATCCAGCCTTTTGCATGCGGCTGGGCAGAGTGGTGGGTATTTAAGCAGAGCTTAATCCCGTTCCTGACAGAGTCTGTAGACAACTATGCAGAATTTGTTGAGGGCATGGAGCAGGGAAATGATTCCTTAAGTAACCATGAGATGATGAGCGAAAACATGTTCCGTTTTGTAGACATTGTAAAGGCAAACTGCGAATCCAAGCCTCTGGAATCTGATCTTGCATCTATGCAGGCACAGCTTGCAACCGGCAAGGCGGCTATGGGTCTTGGCATGGGTCCTTGGGCGGAAGCATCTCTGCTTGAGATTAATCCGGATATGAATATCAACTACGGCGGATACCCGGTAAGCGACGACCCGGCGCAGTGCCAGATCGCGGCAGGCGCAAGCCAGGCTCTCCGTGTGAATAAGGATTCCGAGTGTCTGCAGGCAGTTCTTGATTTCATTAACTGGTGGTTCACCTCAGATTATGGCAAAGAATGGCTGGCAAACCTTGGTTCCGTACCGGCTGTAGATACCAACGGCGTATATTCCAGCAAGATGGTACAGATTTCCATGGAAGACTTTGAAGTAAACGGAGCAGGAAATGTAGGAACAACTTACTCAACTGACGCTTTCTGGCAGTCCTTTGGTGAGAGCTTCCAGTCTTATGTAGAAGGAAGCGCAAGCAAGGAGGACACCATCACAAAGATTGAGCAGAGCTGGAAAGAGATTGACGGTTCCGCACAGTAATTGTGCAAAAAGCTGTAAGTAGATAAATATAGCTTAAAAATAAGCTGCTGTTCTGGCGGATTTACCCACTAGGACAGCAGCTTTTAGTTGTCAGTTGTCAGAGTCTTCGTCCGTTAAATCACTTTCCACGGCTCTCCATGCTTTGCCGAAATTGACGTCTTTAAACAGCGCCGTGAGCCCCGTAATCTGTTTTAAACGCAGGATCTCATCTTTATCCATTCCCAAATGCTTGGAAATCCAAGCGTCCGAGCGGCCCAGCTCATGCAGCTCCGAGACAATGTTGCTCATAAGATCCACGTCATGAGTGCCCCGCGCCCGATTATGCCGGATAGTGCTTGCCATGCGGTAGTCTAAAGGCTTATGAATCACGGAAACCGGCAGAACGCCGCCTTCCCGCGCATAAATATCCGGATGCTCTTTCATAATGCGGTAACGGTGAAATCCGTCAACAATAATGTAGACATCCCGGTTCTGGTCGTAGTAGCATACGATAGGCATGGTATAGCCGTCCTCCTTGATGCTGTCGTATAAGAGGGAGAGCTCCGGCGGGGCAACGGAATTGGGATTGTAGGTATTTGGCTCAATCTTTTCAATGGGAACGGGAATAATATTGTAAACAGGGCTTTTCGATTTCATTTTAATCTCCATTTCTGAGCGACTTGCCGCGATTAAAAATAAGCTATTGCGCTTATTTTTCAATCTAGTCGCGTCCTTCCAGCAGGCTGTTGTATTTCTGCTTTAATAAGGTGATATTCTTTTGCTGTTCTTTGGTCAGGCCAAATCCCATAAAACGGCAGATATGGTCATTTTTTAAAATGCAGAAGCACATGCGTTTCCAGCTGGGAATGTCCTTGGTCGATTTAATGTCGTCAGTGTGGTCGGGGATTTTCCCGATAAATACAATCCGGGAGTTCCGCATCAAGGTGTAGTTGGAAACTCCGTTACGGCGGATGTTGTAGCCGTGCGCCTCCAATTCCTGAATGGTCTCCTCCTCCAGCCCTCCGCCTACATTGTGCCAGAAACGGATGGAGGTCTGGAATTTCTTGATATAAGTCTGGCGCAGCCTTGCGGGAAGGGTAGCTAACAGAAACCGGGTGTAGGACTCCCAGGTGTGCCCTTCGGGAAGGGTAATGTTTTTGTAGCCCAGTGCCTTTGTCCTGCCGTAAATGGAGGCAAAATTGGCACCCCGTACCCGTCCTACCAGCTTGACCCAGATTTCCGGATCAATTACGCGGTATAAGTTCAGGCTGTCCTTTGCATAATCATTGAAAGGGGAGGCAACGCGCATCTGTTCCGGCGTTAAGCCCGCCATATAGTAAAGGTCATAAAGCTTATTGTAGTCGTACTGAAATAAGTAATTGGCGTGCCACACATCCCGTACTGACCAGTCATACATGGGAGAAGCACACCAGACATTTTTAAACTGACTGCTGATCCAGCAGGTATCCTGATAGCCGTTCCGGCGGTTCAAAAATCCGCTGTAGCGCTGAAGGGACTCGTCCGCGCGGATTCCCAAAAGGCAGACTGTTTTGCGCCCGCCGTGGGAAATGCGGTACCACCGGCTGAACTGCTTTGCCAAGTCCTCCTGATGCATACGGTAACGGTAGGTGGTCATAGGGTTATTCTGAAGATTGATCACGTAGGGGTGCTTAGGCATAGGACGTACCCACGCCTCCTGTTTGGTGTCATCCCAAGGATACCAGTACATCTCATAACTGCTCAGGGCAGTTCTGGTCGCCATGGGAAGGCACACCCAATAAGGCTCTACGTCCTTTTCAATCCGGTTAAAGGTTCGTTCCACATATTCCGTAGTCATGGTGTACTGCGCTTCAAAATCCTGATGAAAAACGCCGATTTTTCTGTCGGGATAAAACTTTTTTTGAAAATCAAGCGCCAGATTCAGGAGAAGGCCGCTGTCCTTTCCGCCGGAAAAAGAAACAAGGATATTGTCAAATTCTTGAAAAAGAAAATGAAGGCGCTCCTGCAGCGCCTCGTATACGTTTTGGGATAAATAGTCTCTTTTCATTTGTCTGCCTGTGTCTTTTGTCGTATTTGGTATATTTTGGTAATTATGGTATCATAAAGTGAAATAAAATTCAATCATGGAAAAGGAGCTGAAGAATGTACAGGATTTTAATCGTTGAAGATGATAGAACAATTTCTGAGCAGGTAAAAAAGCATTTGTCCGGCTGGGGATACGAGACGGAATGTGTGACAGACTTTGAAAAGATCCTGTCTCAGTTTATTGCCTTTGACCCGCAGTTAGTGCTGCTCGATATAGGGCTTCCCTTTTATAACGGCTATTACTGGTGCGGGGAGATCCGCAAGATTTCGCAGGTTCCGGTGGTGTTTGTCTCTTCCATGGCGGACAATATGAATATTGTTATGGCGATGAATATGGGCGGAGATGATTTTATTGTAAAACCATTCGATCTGGAAGTCCTCGCCGCAAAGGTTCAGGCGGTTCTGCGCAGAACCTATTCGTTTCAAAACAAGTCTTCTTCCGTGATGGAGCACGGGGGAGTGATTTTAAATCTGGCGGATATGAGTCTTCTCTATGAGGGAAACAGGGTGGAGCTGTCCAAAAATGAATTTCGGATTTTACAGCTTCTCTACGAGAATGCAGGAAATACGGTGAGCCGTGACAAAATCATGAAGCGCCTCTGGGATAATGAGTATTTTGTGGATGATAATACGCTTACCGTGAATATGAACCGGCTCCGCAAAAAGCTGGAAGAAGCCGGGATTGAGAATTTTATACTGACAAAAAAGGGAGTTGGATATCAGCTTGGCAGGGAATAATTTTGCAAAAAAAGGGATGTACGAAAAGCAAATAGCAGTGTCTTATCTGCAAAAAAGGTTTAAAAGCGTTTTGTGGTATCTGTTTGTGACTGCCGTTTTCTTTGGATTTGCCGTGATTTATGAATACCGGCAGATGTACCGGAATATGCAGTATGCAGTGGTGATTACGCTTTTCTTTGGAGCCTTGTCTGCCCTATGGGATTATTTCGGTTATCGGAAGCATTGCATGGAGCTGTTTGGCGCGGTGGAAAAGGAGGAGGAACGGATGCTTTTTCTGCCGGAAGCAGAGAGCGTTCCGGAAAAGCTCTACCAGCAGATGATGGCGGAACAGGAGCGGGAAAAAAGAAAACTGCGCGAGGCGTATGACCAGAAGAAAAAGGATATGACAGATTATTATACTCTGTGGACGCATCAGATTAAAACGCCCATAGCCGCCCTGAATCTTTTGCTGCAGGACAGAGAGGCGGAATCGGGCGGAGAGAAGGAGAGCCGGAGAGAGCAGGAGGAATTGTTTAAGATTGAGCAGTATGCGCAGATGGCACTTTATTATGCAAGACTGGAAAGCATTTCTTCCGACCTTCTGTTCAAATACTGTGACATTCGGGGAGTGTGCGTCCGGGCGGTTCAGAAATATGCGGTTTTATTTTTGCACAGCGGGCTTAAGTTTCAGCTGGAGGAGTTTGAGCTTCGGGCGGTGACGGACGAAAAATGGCTTGCTTTTGTGATTGAGCAGGTCTTGTCAAACGCTTTGAAATACACCGCTTCGGGAGGAATTGCCATCTATGGTTCGGATGGGGAGGGGAACCGCAGGGAAGGCAGGGTGCATTATATGACCATAGCGGACACGGGAGCTGGAATCCGGGAGAGCGACCTGCCCAGAATCTTTGAGAGAGGGTTTACCGGATATAATGGGCGGACCGGACAGAAGTCTACGGGAATCGGGCTGTACTTGTGCAAAGAGATATTGAAGGAGCTTTCTCATACCATCTGCGTAAAGTCCGTCTGGGAAGAGGGAACGCGGGTGATACTGGGATTTGAGCAGGAGGATTTTTGAGCAGTTTCTATGGTGACAAAAATGTAAGATTAGAGGGGAGAAATGTTAGCCGGATGCATGGCAGGACATTTCTTCTTTGCTTATAATCGAATTATCGCTGGTAAGGCTGACGAGGCTGGCGCAGACAAATCAGGCACATACGCGCTATGCTCTGCATCGGGGCTGCCAGCTTAAGTTGTAAAAAAAAAGGAGGAGATTATGTCACTTTTAGAAGTCAAAAATGTGAAGAAAGTATATACGGCAAGGCTTGGAGCGGTCAAGGTACAGGCGCTTGGCAATGTGAGCTTTTCCGTGGAGGAAGGGGAATATGTTGCGATTATGGGGGAGTCCGGATCCGGAAAGACAACGCTTCTTAATATTCTGGCGTCGCTGGATAAGGCAACCAGCGGACAGGTGCTTCTTAGAGGAAAAGACTTGTCGGAGATCAAGCACCGGGAAATCTGCGCGTTCCGGAGAGAGCATCTGGGATTCGTCTTTCAGGATTTTAACCTGCTGGATTCGCTGTCGCTTCGGGATAATATCTATCTGCCCCTTGTGCTTGCAGGGGAGGATCACCGGAAAATGGCGGAAAAGTTAAGACCACTGGCAGAAAAATTGTCCATAGCGGATATTTTGGAAAAGTACCCTTACGAGGTATCCGGAGGGCAAAAGCAGCGCGCGGCGGTGTGCAGGGCGTTGATTACGGAGCCGGATATTATCCTTGCGGACGAGCCTACCGGCGCGCTGGACTCCAAGGCATCCGGGAAACTGCTCAGACTGTTCGGGGAGGTCAATAAGGACGGGCAGACAATTTTGATGGTGACGCACAGCATTCAGGCGGCAAGCCACGCCACGCGGGTTCTTTTTATCAAGGATGGCTGTGTCTTTCATCAGATTTACAAAGGGGAGCAGGGCAGTGACGAGATGTACAAAATGATTTCCGATGCCTTGACCATTCTACAGACGGATGCAGGAGGCAGAATCCCGGAAAGAGAAGGGAGCGGGGCGGAGGTGCTGAGAGGATGAAGAAATTAAAGCTGCTGCCGATGATGGCAGTGAAAGGGATTGCTCAAAACGGAAATGTGTATTATCCGTATTTTGCGGCATGTATCTTTTCGGTATTTACGTATTTTGTCTTTTCATCCATACTGCTCAACGACTTGATTGCAACGCTTCCAAAAAGTGCGTACGCATGGGCAATGTTGGAAATCGGAAGAATCCTGCTGGCAGTTATTTTGTTTCTCTTTTTGATTTATGCAAACAGTTTTCTGGTAAAAAGGCGTCAGAAAGAGTTTGGGCTGTATCATATTTTAGGGTTGGAAAAGAAGCATATCGGAAGCATGATGTTTTTGGAGTCGGCGTTTATTTATGTGATTACGCTGACCGGAGGAATTATATTAGGGCTGGTGCTGGCAAAGCTGTTGTTTCTGGTGCTGCTCCGGATGAGCGGAATGACGGCGGATGTGGAATTTACCTTTTCGCCCAAAGCGTTTGAGCAGACGCTGTTCTTTTTCTTCTGGGTATTTGCAGTCAACTTTTTGAACGACCTTTGGCGGGTGGGAAAGGCAAGACCCGTAGAGCTGATGAGCGGGAGCAGGAAGGGAGAAAAAGAGCCCCGGTTTCTGCTGCTTTATGCACTGCTGGGGGTGACTGCCCTGGGCATCGGTTACTGGACTTCCATAAGCGCGGAGCTGGACAGCCGGATATTTACCAATTTCTTTTTGGCGGTGTTTCTGGTGATCATTGGAACTTACCTGTTGTTTACCTCGGGCAGTATTGTCTTTTTGAAGTATCTGAAAAAGAGAAAAAAGATTTATTATAAGCCTAAGAATTTTATTACCATATCGGGGATGCTTTACCGCATGAAAAAGAGCGCGGCAAGCCTTTCCAACCTGTGTATTTTTTCTACCATGGTGATTATCACGCTGGTGTGCACGCTTTCTCTTTATCTGGGGATGGATGATATTCTGCGCTACGGTTATCCCTATGACATGACCGTTTATTATCAAGGGGAAAAGGTATCGCAGCTGGAGGTTTTCGGAGAGCTGGAACGATTGGAACGAAAATACGGAAACAGCGTAAGCCGTATAGATATTTATGATGAATTGGGACTTTCCAGCCATAAAAAAGAAAATCAATTTGTACTGCGGGAGGGAGGGTATGATTATCAGAATGACTATTCGGTGAGATTTCTCACTTTGGAGGATTATAACCATATTGCCAACCGGAGAATTTCCCTGAAAGCGGATGAAGCGCTGGTTTATTGCAGCGGGGCGGATTTTGGATATTCAAGCGTGGACTTTTTTGGAAAGACGTTTCTGGTTAAGGAGGAAATTGCCGATTTTTATCCGGAGCCTAAGGAGGATGAGAACAGCTTTGGTTCAGAGTACTATGTGGTGGTTCGTGACCAGAGTATCCGGGATGCATGCGCATCAGCCTGGGCGGGGGAGAACGGCGTGGAGGATATGGATGCCTTTTTGCAAAGTGAGAGTCAGTATGTGAGGCTCCTCCTTGATGGCGCTGACGAAGAAAAGGGAGAATTTTTGGCGGAGTTCGGTGCATGGTGTCAGAGCCGTCCCGGATACAGTAAAATTGAGGATGGCGTGGAAGGAAGAAAGGCGATTGTCTCCATGTACGGAGGGCTTTTATTTATCGGCGTGCTGTTTGGGCTTATTTTCTTTATGTGCCTGATTCTTATTATGTACTATAAGCAGATTACGGAGGGGTACGAGGACAGAAATAATTTTGACATTATGCAGAAGGTGGGAATGAGCGGCCGGGAAATCAAAGGAACGGTGAGCAGGCAGATTCTTCTGGTTTTTGCACTGCCGATTGCGGGGGCGGTCTGCCATACGGCGGCAGGAATGTTTATGGTGGAAGGCCTCATGGGAACATTGCAATTGTTTAACCACAAACTGCTAATCGGGTGCGCCTTGGGCGTGACGGCTTTGTTTGCGGTGGTGTACGGAATCAGTTATGTTGTGACGGCGCGGACATATTATAAGATTGTGCGTTGAAGAGAGAAAAGCAATTCTGCGCGGGGCAGGATAAAGGAATGGCGTTTGGCGAAGGCAGGACGCGCAGGAAGGAATGAAAAACGATTCGGAGAGGAGCTGAGCGTATATGAAAAAGGGACGGCTTATCCCAAAACTGATGGGGATTTTAATACTTGTGCTGGTGAGCACGGCTTTGACGGCAGGCGCCTTTTTGGGAGCAAAGGGCTATGGAATGTATCGGGACTGCGTGGGGCAGGCATCGATTGAAGAGCGGGTAGAGGAAATCCGGGGAAATAAACATTTTACAGAATATTCGGAACTGCCGGAATTTTATGTAAAGGCGGTATTATCCGTAGAAGACCGCCGGTTTATGAAGCACTGGGGGATTGACCCTGTGGCAATCTGCCGGGCGCTTTGGATTGACTTGAAAGAATGGTCTTTTGAGGAAGGGGGAAGCACGCTCACCCAGCAGCTGGCAAAAAATCTTCTTTTTACTCAGGAAAAAACGCTGGAACGAAAGGCGGCGGAGATGTTTGCCGCGTTTGCCATTGAATCGAAATACAGCAAGGAAGAGATTTTTGAGCTCTATGTAAATACGATTTATTTTGGAAGCGGTTATTATGGGGTTTACGATGCCTCCATGGGATACTTTGGAAAGGAACCTTCGCAGCTGGCGGATTACGAGGCGGCGGTGCTGGCAGGGGTGCCTAATGCGCCCTCCGCATATTCGCCGGATGTGGACAGTGAGTTTGCCGCACAGCGCACGGATCAGGTGCTCCGCAGTATGGTGCGGAATCATTTTCTTACGCAGAAGAAAATGGACGAGCTGAAGATGTATAGGGGGATAGGGGGGTGATGACTAATTAAAGTTTCCTTAATTTTAATGAAAGCAGGTTTTTTTCTCCTTCTTTTCTGTTACAATTGTGAAAAGAAGGAGGCTGAAAATGCATAGCATACTTTTGATTGTGGGCGTTTTATCTTTATTCTATTTTTTCTGTATCGCTTTTTTTGTGGGACATGGGACAAATTTTTATTTTATTTGGCTGCTGCTTGGGTGTGGCGCGATTTTATTATCGATTTTAATAAAGAAAGGAATTTGGACAGAGCGCTTTCCGCTATGGTTCCGGCGTGCGTTTGTGATTTTAGTCTGTATAGGGCTTGGTATTTTTTTGTTTGTAGAGGGGCTGATTATCAGCGGATTTTCTAAATCGGTGCCGGATGGGCTTGATTATCTGGTGGTTTTGGGCGCTCAAATGAAAACAAGCGGACCTTCAAAGGCATTGCAGTATCGTCTGGACGCTGCGATCGATTATCTTGCAGACAATCCTGACACGTGTGTCATAGTGTCCGGAGGGCAGGGGTCTGATGAACACATATCGGAGGCACAGGGAATGTATGATTATCTTGTCTCTAAGGGAATCCCGGCAGAGCGGATCATCAAGGAAGATCAATCCAAAAACACCTTTCAAAATTTGACCTTTTCGGCGGAATATTTGGATAAGGAAAAAGATTCGGCAGGCGTGGTGAGCAATAACTTTCATGTATTTCGGGCAGTGAAGATTGCTCAAAAGGCGGGATACCAAAACGCTTACGGCATCGCCGCAAGAGGAGAGCCGTTCTTACAGCTCAACAATATGATGAGAGAGTTTTTGGGAGTGATGAAGGACTTTTTGGCGGGGAATATGTAATTATTGAAGACATGAATGGTGATGGGCGTTTGGATGTGGAGGTTGTCACTTACTTTGACGATTCATCGGAATATCGCTTTGACTGGTATTTTTATCAGGGGGAAAATGGGTTATTTAGCTTGGAACGGGAAGAGTTTTATGATCCGGAAGAGGATTTGGAATAAGATTTTTTAAATAAAGGGACGGGATAAAAAAGAGTATTGAGGGAGAAAATTTTTGCTTCTGCTAACTTAAAATTTTGCCAATGATACAAGACCATGTATTGATTTGGATAAAAATGTGGTTTTGGCACTATATATTGTATTGTGCATATTTTTGATGTTTTTAGCCTGTGACAAAATTTTTTTGCCACGGGCTGTGCCTTTTGTGTTATAGTTATGCCGTTAGCGATAATCAAATTCTAATAATTCTTGAATTCTTATTTGTGCATTTAGTACAGCGAAAATTAAGTTTTGGATAGTTTGACGCAGAATGTATTCGCTGTACTAGTGTACTGACACGTTCATCTTTGAACTAACAGTGCGGGATATATCGTCACTCTGCAAGGCGGAAGAGGGAGGCGATGCGGTGGCATCGTTGACCGATGACAACGCAACAGATGGCGATATAGGTCGTACTGTTAGTTTGATTATGAACGTGTCAGTACACTAGCATATTCGGCATATCCGCCGGGGATTTCAAAGGAACGATTACACAGGAGGAGCACCTCCTCCATGCATCAAACAAATTTGAAAGAATTACACAGGAGGTAGTAAATGACATCAAAATTAAAGGAGTACTTTCCCATGATCAGGGAAAGGGAGGAGCTGCTTGCTGAAATTAAGAAGAGCAGGACGCTTCAGGACAAGTTCGATCAGTGGAACGTGGAACAGCAGGAGGAATTTTTAAACCAGTGCACCGGAGTGAAAGGTTTAAAACTCCTATATGACGGTTTCTTTAAGGAGATTATGAGCCCGGAGTATGTGCCGGAGCGGTTCAATGACTTTCTCTCCCAGATGCTGGGTCAGAGCGTCCGGGTCTTAAAGGTACTGCCTGCGG
>JAMPGL010000059.1 GCA_023663945.1 Lachnospiraceae bacterium
GATCAAAAAGGTGCCAATGAATTATTGGCGGCTTAATGAGCAGACATTAATTAAGCAAAGACCAAATTCTTTCCTCACTGGTACAGTATTCAGTTAAGATTCCACTCTTTAGATTCCAACCAGCCATGTCAAATACCTGCGTCCAAATTCACCAAATGACTATAAATTTCTCGACTATACCTGTATTCCTGCTCCAGCAGAATCGCTCCATAATCAATGTATTTTTTTACTACCTCCGGAAAATACTCCTCTTCCGAAATATGCCTTTCCTCATTTACTTCTATCAAGGCCTTAAAAAGTAGATCATTATCGCTGGTGATAGTCTGCCTGTTTAGGTCAAGACCATTTACATCATAAACAGTATCATCCTCAGCTGAATTATATCCACTTCTCAAAGCCAAGCTGATGGAGATCTTAGAGAGCGCAAATGGCTGTAAATACTCTCTCTGATAAATTGCCTCATAAATATCCTGCGTTCTTTTAGACGTTTTTAATCTGAATTGCATATTATTATTCTCCGAAGTATTTATTAGGTGTTACTAAAGTTCTGGTATTATCAAGGTTTTCCAAGATAAATTTCGCTTTAATATCTTTTGAAATAACCTTATAATTCTCTCCAACGATTTCCTCATTGGTTGAAAAAATAAATACCTGTCCCTGCAGATCCATAAAAAAGTTTTTTGTTATATTGGATCTATGCTCAGTATCAATCCTTGCAAATGGTGTGTCTATAACAAAAGGAACCTCATGATTACTCAGCTGAACCAATGCCCAGTACAAAGACATGATAAACACCTGCTTTTCACCTTTTGAAAGTCTTGATTTTTCTATCTCCTGTAAACACTCAATCATTTTGGAGCTGTCTGCATACTTTGAAACGAATTCTGGCATATCGGAACATTTTGTATTCTGGAGAATACTCTCACAATGCACTTCTCCGTATTCCTGCAAGTATTTCTCAATCCCCATACTATTGACACGTTTTACAATCTGGCGAGCCTCATATACCACATTCTTATATATATGCACATTAAAATATGAATCTATAAGAATTTTATCAATAAAATTCGTCTTTCTTGCAAGCTGTTTAATCTTCTTCATGAACAGCCGTTCCACTTTTTCTATCTCACTGGAATATAAACGCTGTTGCAGTTCGGAAAGAAAAGCCACCGACTTCTGTGAAAGATCAATTATTGACTGGTTTTTTAATTCTTCATCCAGCTTCTTTTCAGCTCGTTTTGATAAAACGACAACTTCCTGTAACTCAATGCTCTTTTTTTGAATAATCTCAGAAAGTTCAACTCTCCGCTCGGTACCTTTATCAATTTTTGCGGTCAACTCAACCCGCTCTTTCAAATAATCATCCGCCCCTTCAACGTGACTCTTATCAATCTCTTCCCGCAATTTCTGACTTCTTACCAACGATGCTTTCAGTTCATGTTCCGCCGTGATTACATCTTCTCTGGAAATATTCAAATAACGCGCAATCATTTGACGCAAATGCCGACTGTCATCTGCGGAAAGGCGCAGAATTTCCTGCGTATGAGTGCTGCTATTCTTTTCGGCTTCTGATGCCATTTCATCTATTACAAGCTGCGTAAGTTCATCATCGTCATGCCATTCCAATTTCTGATACACATTCTTCAAAACGCCAGGCAACAGACGAACCAATGAGTCCTGCAGAATCTCTAATTTTTGCTTGTCCGTCTCATCCTCAATCTGCCTTTCCAACCTTTGAAGCAAATTGTGAACAATAATAAACGGGATTTCCTCATTTGCCATCTTCTTTAGTAAGCTATTTTGTTCTTCCCTAAAATGTTCCTCCTCCTTAAGCAGCACAAGCTTCCTATTTAGTTCCTCCTGCAAGATTCCGCCAGACAATCTGTACGCTTTATCAAGTTTTACCAGTCCCGCTTTGTACATATCGATTGAATCCTGTACGTCCGAAACCTCTTCATTGAGTTTCGACAATTCTCTCTCCAGTTCCTCTTTCTGATCTCTTAAATCCAAATACTCTGTGCTGTTTACTACAGTTCCCTTTTTTCCGTATGTAATACGCCTGAAATTTCGCTCTATGATATCGAATGTGTCATATCCACAGAGAATCATAAAAGCATTTCTGACCTTCTCACTGCCATCGTCACCAAGAAAATAATCAGCTATCTGCTCCCCATCAAAGAAAAACATATCAAACAGTTCGGGCGGAATGATATTGAGCAGATAATTGTCAAAATCAGACTGTTCCTCCTCATCTAACTCAATTCCATTCTTAAATATGCTAAAATTCTCAAACTCTTCCAACTTCTCTGATAATACATTCCACTGCCTGCGCAATATATATTCGTCTTCCGTTTGCCCATTTGACATTTTCAGCGATACTTCAACATAACAATTTTCAGACATATCATATCTGGCTGCATCATTAAAGAATTTTTTTACTTCTTTCCTGTAGTGGGAATTCAGATTTTGGTACCCTGACGCCCTATACCCATACAACGCAAGCTTGATACCGGAGAACAGCGTAGTTTTACCTGCGCCATTCTTGCCGCCAATCAATACTACCTTCCCATTGGAGGAATTCAGCGAACATAGGTCAAATATATTTTCACCCAAATAAGAACCAAAATTATATAGGATAATCTTCTCAATTCTCATCAGTCATTACTTCTTTCGCCTTTTTTATATTGTCAAAATGGAGCCAACCTTCATTTACAATCCTATCAAATGCCTTATTGACCTTCTGACCTCTCGTATAGTGCTTGTTATTCTCCACAGTTACCACCAGCTTGCAAAGCATCTCATATTCTATTCCATACTTTCTGCAGGTATCCTGAATAATCTCAAACGCATCCTCAGAGAACAGCGGCTGCCTATATTCATCCCATGGAAGTTTCTCCCCTTTAATCCGGAAATACAGATCCACAAGCGTCCGCCTGTTCAAATCACCCTCATCTTCCCACATTTTATCAATCGCCCGCAGTTCATCTATCGATATCAGCTCTAACCCTGTATCTACTTCCAACTGTAACAGCCTTTCAAGAATTTCCCTTCGTGCTGCCATGCTAAATGAGCCAAAGCCAAGCTCACCGTCATTCCTTACATATACTGCCCCATTTCTTCTCTTTCTTTCCCTATACTGAGGACTGTTTCTAATTTCCATAAGCCAGTTTCTAAAGTCTCTGAGAGGTATAAGCCACGTTTCCCCATTATCAATAAATCTTTTAAGGGACTTATCCTCTTTTACCATTGTACAGATCCAACAGCCAAACCTGGAATTCCCGGTGACAGCCATTTTATTCTCATCCACCTGTCCAAGAGCACTCTGTTCTTCTCCAAGTTCTTCCCCCTGATAAAGCGAAAAGAGATATTTATTATCAGAATGCCAAGGCGTAAGCGCGTCCCCACTTAACAAATAATTCCATATCTTTTCATTTGGCAATTCCGTGAGGGGGTTATATACATATGCATTCTTTATATCCGTATGTGGTATCAGAAGTTTCCCTTCAATTTCCCTGTTTTTGATTCCCCTTGCCCGATAACTGCTTTCAGCTTTTCTAACCCCCAGAAGCATCACAACTTCACCATTGCTATTGATGGTATCCGTAACAAAGTTGTTCAGAGGTTGGATTTTTAATTTGTCGGTACACCACCTGAAACCCGGAGGCTCCGGTGTAGGATAGCCTAATCCAATCAGGCAGGACCAGAATGTTTTCTCTATTTCCGGATATATGACCTTACTTTCAATCAAATACCCTTTACCATATTCCCCAATCAGAGAATTCATTTCATGCATATATTTCTTCACAATAGGATTCTCAACCATCGTATCGGAAGAAATAATATACACTTTCTTATTAATCTGTTCCGCCTTCAGCGTCTTTAACATTTCAAATATCAGGCAGCATAATAAGGTTGAATCCTTACCACCGCTAAATCCTACCAGCCAAGGTCTTGAATCATGTGTATACACAAGTTTCATTTCCTCAATGATTTCCTTACATTCCGGGAATACTGAATTGTTCATCTTATTTTTCTCCGTTTAGCACTGTATCCTTAAAGCTATCCTCTTCAAATACCTCATCCTCCAGCAAATCAATTCCGAGCATATTTTTGATAGCTATTACAGCCAAAGAAATAGCTTTCTCACTGTTTATCATACGTCCGTTGTTTCGTATAACCCTAAGCTTCCACACCGAATTGCTTCTTTTCCAGTTAATCTTTTCCAAACCCTTCAAAACACTTAAATCTTCGCGTGAATTATCGTACAAATAAGCCCCCAGTTTACCTAATGCCTGTATCACCACAGCCTGCGAAGCAATATACTGTTCTCTCAAATCAACCTTAGAAAGCTGTTTTTCCGTTATTTCTTTCCAAGGGGGCATATGTTCAACCACTTGATCCCAAAACTCCTTAATGAAAGCCTGAAACTCTTCGTCACAATTATTCCTTCGCAGAATCCTTCTATTTGCATTATAAAATGTGCTCAATGTGAAAAGTGAAGAAGAAAATTTGCCAAGTATATCCTTCTCCTTATCAACATATTCATCTAAAAACGGATTTTCCGAAATCACGTTCCTTGTAGCCACTGCTAAGGAATCGCGGGAATCATACAACTCAGCAATGGAATTAGAAGTTTTCACAGCATGTTTATTCAAATCAGTAAACATTTGCTGACTTCTTTCCAATCCCCGATCCTCGTAAAAAACAACCGAAATAGTTTCCTCAGCCAATTCCGGAGCCTCTTCCAATGCTGCCAAAATCGCCGCTTTTCTATGCTGCCCATCATTGATAAGAAATTTGGCATCCATATCAACTTCCAATGTTCCCAATTCACCATTATCAGCTGAAATAAAAGTATGTTTACCATCTATAGACGCTGCCAATGCTGAAAAGACATAGGTTTCCCTGTTATGAAGAATATATTTTTTTATCTCTGGAATCCTTGCTTCATTCAATTTTCTTTGCGCTCTATATTCTGGCGGAACATACTCATTATCTTCACCAAATAATCTATTTAACATCCCTAATGGAACCATAGCAATATAGTATTCTCGTCCAGACTGCTTTCCCTTCACAACAGGAAACTGATATTTATAATTCATCGTATATTTCCTTTCAAAAAACGCCCCTACTTAAGTAGTATACTTAAGTAGGGGCGTTTTGTCAATACATTACTCGTCCATGAGGAGTATTTCATCCGGCAAGCTGTCAATATCAAAATTCCTTCCCTCTACAGAAGTACAAAGAAAATTCTTAATATTCTCCATTGTTTCCAGTTCCGTTACGCCAATCTGTTCAACCAATTTAGTTACGCCATAATTAGCAAACTGAACCAGAAAGTCTCTCTTATTAAAATCCGTGGAATCTCCAAAAGCAATCTCAAGCCGTTCATCCTCAGTAAAATCAACCGTCGTCGTCGATAAAATAGCTGCCTGTAACATCAAATCAAGTTTACCGTTATCATTGTTATGAATGACATTTCTCGGAACAGAATGTTCCTCTGCTATAGTCTTTTCTTCCGGTTTCTCTATCCTCTGGTCATACATGATCCCGATAGAACAACTGAGCAGAAACAGGCTATAATTTGTTCTCGTACTAAATATCGTACCAAGTTCTTTCAGGGCGCGATCCCAAGCATCTCCCCTCAATGGGATATCAGAAGTCAGTTCCATAAAAATCCCTCCTCTACTGACGCAATATTTTTCTCATCGTTACTTACAAGTGTCCATACCCTTCCAATGGAATTCTCTTCAAAATAATCCTGCAAATTATCTTTGGAAAACAGGATCACTTGCGGAGCAAATTTAGGAATTACATTTATGACATTCTGCCGCTGATCCGAGTCAAGCTTTGAAAACGGGCCGTCCAAAATCAGCGGATATTCCTTGGAAGAAAGCTTGTCATCATCCTTGAGCATTTTTAGGATACCGCCAATGTACGCAAAGGATACTACCGCAAACTGTCCCTCTGATTTGGACTCATCACCATTGCTGTCTTCCACCCTTACAGAGAATTCCGGGCTGACCTTGGCATATCTTTTGCTGGTAAGCATCTTGTTAATCAAATCCTGTATGTTTTCCTGCAATTTCTTACTGTATTTGTCCGCAGCCTCGCTAAGCAAACCTTCAAAGTAGTTTCGCACAGCCTCCATAATCTCAATTTTTTTGTTAATTATCTCATTACCTTCCAACTGCCCGGTCAGAGTTTCATATTCCTTCATCTGTCTTTTTAGATAAATATTAAATTTATCTAATTCCTTAGTGCCTTTTACAATATCATCATCAATTTCAGAAATCCGGTTCTCAGCATTCTGTCTATCAACGATCAGATCCTCAACATCCGGGCTGTTTTTCTCTTCTTCGTCAAGATTATGGATCTGTATATCACACTTGTGGGCATGTTCCGTATTATCAAAAACCTGCTTTACATAGCTTTCCAGTTTTTCCTTGTCATAACCCCTGCCCCAGAGCTCTGCGGTCCGTGTAAAATCATTATACAGACTGGTATAGGATTTGGGCGGCATCATCGTCTCATACTCCCTAATTTTAGCCCTTTCAGCATCACATAACGGATTACCGCAGATACATTCCTTGGTTGACATTGCAAGCAAATAAGCAACCAAGCGTTTACTCAGGCCGTGAGGGAGATGATTCTTTTCAATCTTAAGATTAATCTTCCCCTTTGCATCTGCCACCGCTTTTGAAATGAGAAGTTGTGGGAAATTATCAATGACCGCATCCCCAAAATCCCGCTGTGCAATCCCGACATTATTCAAAACTAAATCCCGCTGTCTCTTTAATTCCTTCCTCTGTGATTCATACTCCTGCCTTGATTTTGTCGTCCCTATTTTTTCTGAAATACTGGTTATCAGCTCTTTCTTCTCTTCTTTCTCCTGTTTCAAGGCACTCAGTTTTTCCTCGTAATCCTTAATCTTCTGCTGTGCGTTTTCTATATTGGTCCTTACAGCAGAAATTTCACCTGTCTGAACATTTTCACCTCTGCTGATAAACAACTGTCCTAAAACCGTTGTCTTCAAATCTGTCCTTCCGATATGCTCAAGGGCAGATTCAATAACATCCAGATCAAACATCGAATACAGAGCTGTCCTCAGCTTTCCGGCAGAATCCTTTCCCTTTACCCGAAGGTCGGCAATCATGCTTTCGCCATCAAAAAAGAAATATTCCGATAAACCGGACGGAAGAAATTTCTCTATGATATCCTTGGGCTTATCCATCCGGATCCAATTATCCTCTTCATCCTTGTGGTTTAACTGCAATTCTTCTGACACCTTAGACGAATCATCCAACCCCTTTTTGAACGTACAGGTTCGGGTCAAGGAATAGTAATGACCATCATGCTCAAAATCAATCCTTCCCATAACGATAAAGGTAGACCCGTAAGGCTGCTCTCTTTCAAAGGATAGGTTATATAGCGTGTCGGTTGTTGTCCTATTAAAATGAACCCTGCCATAAAATACCCACTGAAACAGCTGATGCATAGTAGTCTTGCCATCACCATTTTTGCCGTAAATGATTGTAACTTTGCCATCGGTGGAACATTTTATCTCACCATGCCCCTTAAAATTTCGGAAGTTCTCATATTCAAGTTTACTGATCTTCATGATTGTCTCCCTTCATCTGTTTTTCCAGCTCAGCCAGAATTTGATCCACAACAACACTCTTGGCTTTCACCTCACCGGTAACCTTAGCAGCTTGAATGTCTCTCTCTTTCTCCTCGATGAAGGAAATCATATTCTGAACAATCTGACTACTACTCATCTAACTCTGCCTCCATTTCATCATAATCGTATACATCTATCTCTTCCATCGTGCAACCATATTGAATCATCAAATCCTCTAACTCGTCCAATTTTTCATCGGCATTAAGCGCCAGCTTAGCGTATTCGCGGAATCTTCGCAGTTCAATCAGTGCCCATGCTTTCAAATTATTGGAAGGAAGTACAATCACATCATAGATATTTGCAAATTTCTTACCATCATATAGTCTGAGGATACGACCTCTTCGCTGGACAAACTCCCTGTAATCATCATTACTGGCTAAAATCAATGCACTCTTTATGGACGGGATATTGATACCCTCATCCAGACACCTGATAGCTGCCAGCGCTGATATTTCACCCTTGTTGAATGCATCTACAAGCTGCATCCGCTGCATCATATTCTCTGATGCAGTAAACTGACTTGCCTTATAGTCGTGTTCAGACAAAACGCCTTTCACAGCTCGAATATGCCTGACTTCTTCCCCATTAGAGTCATACTGCCTGCCATCTCCGCAATAGACCACCACATGGTCTTTCTCTGCCACATGATTGATTATATCATGAATCCTGGACTGTTTCTCTTCAGCCATTGCTATCACCCGAAGACGGTTTCGTAGCGATTTAGCCAGCTGTTCAGGGTCAATACAAACTCCATTCTTAAAACAGGACAGGATTCTCTGTGTATGGTATTGGAATTTAGATTCTTCTTCATCATTGGCATACACATATATCGGATAATAATTATAAGGAACCAAAAATCCACGTTCCAAAGCCTCTTCTATCGCAAGGCTGAACACCTGCCCGCCAAAGAATTCCATCAGGTTCCTTCCTCTTTCAGCAGATTTTCCGCTAAATGGAGTTGCGCTTAATCCAAGCATATACTGGTATTCATTCTTTAAGCTATCATCTCTGTTGGTAAATCTGTGCGCTTCATCCACTATGAGCAATTTTTCCCCAGGTATTTTAGGGAATACTGCCCCGAATCTATCTGAGCCGAATGAAGCTATCGTAGAAATTACAATCAGCTGCGTTTCCGGATGATACTTCATCTTCACAGTTTCATCCGTAATCTGCTTATCCCACGTTGGATTTTCTGAAAAGACCATTACAATATTTGCATTGGGGAAAGCCTTTTCGACATCCTCCGCCCACTGTTTCACTAAATGCTTATATGGGGCACAGATAACGATGGTTGCGGGATGCTCCTTGATAAGCTCCCGCGCCGAGTAAATAGCCGTCCATGTCTTACCAGTACCGGTAGCCATCACATAGAAACCGTGATACCCATTATTCACCCACGCCCTGATTGCATCTTCCTGATAATCCCTGAGTCTGATTCCAGTTGAATTTTTATTACTCTTTTTCTTCTCTATGACCTGCAGAATATTATCTTTTGCAGTGTCCTTATAATCATATACCGTAACAAATGGATGCGTCTTAGACCAGAGTGCATCAAATTCATTCTGTTCATCCTCCACACTGTCCTCTTCCCCATGTATCCAGCTTCTTGCAATCCTAATTTTCTCATAGTTATTTTGATAACCGTTCAGACTGGAATTAGATGAACCATAGAAAGCAATTTTATTTCCTTCCATATCTTCCAAAATTCCCAGCTTATCATGATAAAACCCATCCGTTTTCGACACCGCAATCTTTATGTCCAAAAAACCTTTTGCAATCAAATCTACCAGCAACAGCAGTTCTTCTTCCTTTAACTCATCAAGTTTTTCAACAAAGTCCCTCGAAAAACTATCCGAAACAATCTTCTCTCTCTTATCATATCCCATCTGGATCGCCTGTATATCCTCCTGACTCAAACGCGGAGATGCTATCAGGCGTATTTCTCCCTTATTTCTTGCAAGCTTCACAATCCCCTCTTTTATAAGTGAGAATACACTGGATGAGAAAAAACCAACACTCCTTTTATACAGCTTCGTGTGTCCTAAGACCGGATTCAAAAAGGAATTTGCTATATTCGTCTCACCGCAGCTGATATAGCTGTGCTGCAACGGGATTTCACGATAATTTGCCATAATCTATACCTCTATTTCTTCCTCTATGATATCAGCGATCAGGTCATCAATATTATCAAGATCGTCCGTTTTATACTTTGTTGTCGCCAGAACATCTGAAAATTCATCTGGATTCATCCTGCCTGCTGGTGCAACCAGCGCAACTGCATCCTTAAACGCACGGGTAGTCAATCCAACCTCCAAAGATTCGCTCCACTTATCTATCATGCTGAATATAAGCCATTCTTCCCAGCTAACCTGTATTTCAGGAAATTGCTCCCGGCATCTTAATTGAGAGATCACCTTCGTCCCTGAAATCTCATTCAAAATAAGAGATTCAATCCTTTTGGCAATGGTTTCATCAATTCCGGTAGCAGAAATTTTTATCAAATGCTCTTTATCAAGAATGAAATGTGTATCCGAGAACGTATTCAGGAAATCTAAAAGTCCTATCATTGTAAACCGGCACTCGCTGGCAAGATTCAGTAATTCCTGAATTTCTGTTACATCCTGTTGGTCAAGCAGTTCCTGAAATCGTTCCATAGGACGGTCTATTACGGTATCTATCTTGGCAATATAAGGTCTGGCAAATTGATAATCTTCGGACAGCATATACTCCAAAAGACTGAACAGCCTGTAAGGATATGTTGCACCTGTTCTTTCAATAAACTCAGAATTGTCAGCCTTAATATAGTCAAAAAAATCCTTAGAATGGAGCACATCGTTCTTTGAAAGTAATTTGTCAGCAACTTGCTTCACATAGGAATAATCCTCTTCATAAATCTTTACATTATCCGCATGGATATAGGTTCCAAAATAATTCAACACCTCCGAATCGTTGACCGCAAAATTTAGTACAATCTCTGTTAGCCCTTGAAATGCATCAAATATTTCTGCTTTTGAGACTGGCGCAAGAGAATTCTTTATATATCTGATTATCGCGCTGTAAATGGAAGTCAAGTCTGCGTCTTTGGAAATATAATCTCTTCTAAAGTAATATCTGTCACCAAACAGTTCCTTCAACACACCCTGCAAATAGTATTTATTATCAATCCCCTCAGCTCTCAATTCATCTTCAAACACGGTAAAAATCGTATTGATCAAGAATATAGTATCACTGCTATCCTCTATGTACCTGCTGATATCTTCATATAGATCAGAAGATAAATATTCCTCCTGCTTACTCTTATACCTGCCGCGTCCACATAGTACGCCAACATCGCTTATTCTGGCAATCAAAGCACGATGAGTATCGGATATCTTTACATCGCCATAATCCTGATAAATGTGGTTTCTAAAACCCTCAATCTCTTTATCATCATATATGTGCAACCCCTCCGGATAATATGTTCTAAGTACATGCTCACACATAAGCCCCACAGACAAACGGCTCCTGTGATAAGTATCACCGGTAAGTCGATATTGTAATTCAACTGCTCTTAGCAATATTTCTTCCGGTATTCTCTCAGGAAGTTCCTGTATCCATGCTGGCAGTTCACGCACATTGAACACCTCCGGCAGCATATCAACATATTTTTGAATCCTTACGCTATAATCAAAATCATCTCGGACTACAACCTCAAGGTCTATATCCACATAATAATGACTACTATTCGTGAGACGTAGCAAATAGATTATGACATCCCCATTATCACCCAAAATCTCTTTTATCAGCTTAAAAGGTATGACTGAGCAACAGCCGCATTCAGCAGCCACTTTAGCGAGGAAATTATGATTTTTCTCCCATACCCTAAATTTTCTGACTGATTTTGCCTCTATCTGCCTGATTCTCTCTCTGGTGATTCCATAAATATTCCCAACTTCCTCCAATGTGCTGCGGTTTGAGCGGAGCCGTATTATATCTTCGACCCTATCCCGATCCCTATGACTATTCCAGTATTCCTCATATTCATTTTCCAAGTCAAACTGACACCATTTCAGGAATTTAATGAGCAAAACTGCCGTATCATAATCTTCCAGATCGATTTTTCTCAAGTCCTCAAATGTGGCTTTTTCACCCGCGCACACGGAATATAGCTGTTCACATACTTCCGTATGAGCTGGGAAAGCCCAAATATAAGGATGTACCTGTTTGTTAATCTTAACTTCCGTAATTTGCTCCAGACTTCTCTTTACTTCATTTCTCTGAGTAAAAAGTCTGTCCATTTTATAATAATAATCTCTGAAGGTACGCTCATACTCAAGTACACTCAAAGAGTTTCTATGTATCTCTTCTATTATATCTGCACCAAGCACTTCATAGGCTTCTCGTAAGCTATCAATATAATCTCCATCTTTTTCAAAATACTCCGACTCCAATTCATCAAATTGTCCGGCAAAGAGTAATTCCCTCTGCTCACGAGCCCAATATGGCTGCCTACGGATTACCTTAGTTTTCCGGTTATTGCCATTCGTGCTCTGGTGTAATGTTTTTATAAACTTGATTACCTCATCATAACTGTTTCTGCCAAATCCTTTGATGGATAGCAAATCTACTTCGGTTTTTTGCAACAAATCCGCCACAGTATCAACACCACTATTTTTTAATCTGCCAAAAGTGCGAACAGAAAAATTAGCAGTCTCTATTTCATCTTCTGCATATTCTATCGGATCTACACCATATGTAATTGCAAATGAATCCTGTTTATACATAATCTCATTCTCATTTCATTTTTCTATATGGTTAATAAATCTGGCTTAGCAATCCACTACATCCCACAAATCCTTTAACTGATATTATATCAATTATTTGTGACTTTTTCCATAAATATTTTCCCGTATTTATACCCTGCTTCTATCCACGCAATATCTCACTTGTTAATCTCGTCTTTTGCAGCTCGGTCCCGCGCTCCAAAGCTATATCTCTTTTGCATATTTCAAAACACTTACATCTCATGCAACATTTACTGCAATACTTATTGCTTCGGATAATCTTTTTATCCAATAGCAAAACCTCCCCTTCTCCCAACCGTCAAGGTTTTCCAAATTTGCAAGCAATCGGTAAGAATATCCCTTTGGGATATTCTTACCGCCGCTCCCTCGCCTCCAGCTCGGTCACTTTGCTTGTTGGGGACACCCCAAGCCCCGGCAAAAAACGCTCCGCTATTTTGCGAACGTGCCTCACGGCACGGCTTCCCGCTCCGGGCACAGCCCTCGCGTTTTTTCCTCCACCGTCTGGCAACGGACATAAAAAAAGACCCACACCGGCAGAATACCGGCATGGGTTTCTATCGTCAGTGTTCCGCCCTCTGCTCCCTCTTTTCCTCCTGTCCTTGGGCGGGCGTTCCCAAGATTTTATCCACATTCGCACGGGCAGTTTGATAATCGATCATATCCTGCCTGGCCTTCTTGTATTCCTCATAACACGCCTTTTTCTCCGCCAGCAGCTTTGTATATTCCTCGTTAAGCTGCGCCACCTTCGGAATCGTTTTCCCTCCCAAAGCGTCAAAGGCAGCCTTCGCCGCTTCATGCTTTTCGATCTCCTCCGCGTGTTCCGCCCGGTATGCTTTCTGGTTGCGGGATCTCTTGTATTCTTTATAAATTTCCCGCGTCTTTGAATAGTTGATGATATGGTTTTTAAGCCGGGTAATCTCCGCCATGCGTCCCTCCAGGCGCTTGATGCGGGCAGACAGTTCATCAAATTTCTTTCCCGCCAATTCCGCCCTTGCCACAAGTTCCCCATAATCCTCCACACCGTTCTCCGTGAGAAAATTAAGGGTCTTTGCGGCTTCTTTCAGGTTGAAAACCTTCGCCCACCGTTCATATCCCTTGCCCTTTCCTGCCTGTATCTTTGCCTGAATATCCACCAGAAGATTGACCCGCCTGCCATGATCCGCTTGCTTCTTTTTCGCTTCCCTCTCACCGTTCCCCCTGGATTTTTTCGGTTCCTCATCCCGCTGCGCTTTCCAGGTGCCCGCAATCCTTCCCCGCAGCGCTTCTTCCGAATAAGCTTCCCCCAGCCGGTAGGAGCGCCTGTATCTTTCCTGCCCCTGTGCCTTAAACTCCAGAGACTTCCCGCGCCGTCTGATCTCATACCCCTCCGCTCTCATACGAGCCAAGAATTCCTCAAAGTCTTTACAGCCGGACAGCGCATTGTCTATGTCAATACGCAGATGCTCTTTGAAGCTTGCCCCCCGCTTCGCTGCCCCTTTTTCCGCAAACTGCTGACGCCTTGCCCCCGGTTTTTCAATCACTGAACAGCCATGCTCCCGGCAGATTTCATCATTCAGCCGCCGTAAGGCAATGGAAGAATTTTTGAAGTTATTGAATTTCCCGTCGCACTCCAAATTGGTGCTGTTAAATTCGATATGGTTGTGGATGTGCGCCTTGTCCGTATGGGTGGCAACAAAAAACTGATGCCTGCCCTTAGTGAATCTCATGGCAAGCTCATATCCTATCTTGTTCGCTTCCTCCGGCGTGATTTCTCCCGGCTTAAAAGACTGGATAATGCGGTAAGCGATGATATCTTTTTCCTTCGGCTGGCTTCTCCCGGTGGCAGATTCATAGATCAGCTTGCTCATCTCAAATTCCTCCGCCGCTGTTTCCGGGCTGCACATATAGGATGTGATAAATTTTCCGCCCCCGGTCTTTTCTTCTGCCTCATCGTATTCAAACCGCGTCTGCAGCGTCTGGCTCCGTGTCTGGTTCCCCTTTGCTTTTCTCGGAAGCAAGCTTGAAACTGCCATGCGTTCCACCTCCTCTCACTCTCTAAATTTCCCTCGCAGGACGGGGCGCTGCACAGCGGTTCGCCTCCCGTTCCCCCATTAACATTTGGTTATAGTCTTTGCCGCCGGAGACGGGCGGCGGGCAATCCTCTATCATCCTGATGCGTCCTTCCAGCTCCCCGTCCGCCCTGATTGCTTCCCTGATCTTCTCCATACCCAAAATCCCCGCCCGGTCATTATCCAGGCACATCCGGATATAGGTCACGGCTTTATGGTCTTTCAAGAACTGGAGCAGGGCACAGGGAGCAGTACCGCCCAAGGAAAGATAATAGCTGTCTCTCCAATCCTCCCCGTTAATCTTTCTTAGCGTCGCCACAGAGAGGGCATCCACCGGGCTTTCCGTCACTGTTACTTTTCCACAAGCTGCGGAACAGGCAGCCAGACAAAAACCATACCGCTTATCACTCCCCTCCACATCATTTTTATACTCTCCACAGGTCCCCCTCTGGAAAGCATAACGGATCTTTCCCTCCGGATCACGCCCTACAAACACACAGTTATGGTATGGGCGGCTCTCATACAAAATCTCTGCACCGATACAGTGGTTGATGATCTCCCCGTCAATCCCCCTCCCCAGAAGATAAGACACAAACGCCGTTCCGCAGCGGTTGGCTGGCGGCAGAAGAAACAGTTTCTGCGCCTGTCTGCTTCCCGTTATCGGTTTCTGCGCTATGTCTCCCACACTCTCCCCACAGAGCAGCAGAACGGCATCCACAAATTCCATACCCCGCACCTTTATCAGATAATCCAGTGCCGTCCGCCCGCCGATCCCTTGGCTGTGCCAGTGCCATTTCCCGTTGGAAATTTTCAGGCTGTCGTGGCTTTTTGTGCAGTATTCTGACCTTCCGCATTTTTTCAGTTCCACCGGCTCGTATCTTTGCAGATAAGATAATAGATCCCACTCCTTCGCCTGTGTGATTTGTTCCTTTGTCACTCCCTGCATACCACTCCCCCTCTCCAAAATATGGGCAGAAAAATACCGCCTATCCCCCAAAGATAGACGGTGCGATACCCACACAATTATTTCAACAAGCAATTCCCTTTCAACCTTATCTATATTTTCTCATAATTATCAATCGCATTTCTTCGGTTTTCTTAAACAAGTCATATGTCCTATATTCGTCATAATGCAATTTATTTGCGACTCTTTGAAATGCTTTCTCTCGCTCATAGTCATTTTCAATATACACAAAATCCAAGTAACACTGATGACACCAATAATTTCTTATTTCTCGTATTTCATCTATTGTGTTGTATTCCTCTTCAGAAAATTCAGGCATATCATCACTATTGTCAAGTTCTTCAAGTTCTCGCGCTATTTTACCTAAGTTCATCTTCTCAACGGATTTCAAATTATTGTTAAAATTTCCTTTGCACATTGCTGCATATATTATCTTCAAATTATTTTCTACGCATTGAACTTGTTGAATTAATTCGCTATGTATAAGCTTAAATTGATTTCTATCCATACACCTATTCCCTTTCGCTATTGTTCTTTATATTACATACGCATCTGTACATCCCGGTTTTCCCATATCTTTCACTTTCTGATTATATCACAATTATTATAGGAACGGATAGTACACAAGGGAAGTTTTCTTCTATTTCGCCTGTTCAATAACATTGATAAGGAATTTTTTATACACCAACAGAAGAAAACACTTGAAACCCTGCACAGAATGTGGTACATTGAACATATAGAAGGACACCTGCTGCTAACAGGTGCCCCACAGGAGCCCCACTCCAAAGGTGGAGTATCCCAAGTATAGGTAGTTACCTCTCAGTGAGAGGCGCCCATCCTGGTTGCAACAGGGTGGGCATTATTTTTTTCGCTTGTGATCCTTGTCTCTGTCGAGAAAGGCAAGCAACGCTATAACAAAGCTACCAAAGGCAATCAGCAAGCCGATTATCCCTATAAATATCAATATGATATCCGCAGCAGTCATAAGCGCCACCTCCCTTCCAACGTACTATGTACGTTTTTATTACCGGCAAGCCGGTCATTTGGCTTGGGAGGCTGCCACCCCTGTCATGGGTTCCATATGGGAATACTATCATATTTCGGCAGGAATTTCAATCAGATTCTCTTTTCAGTTCTCGTTTTAGTTCTCGTTTAACCGCCTGCATATTCCCAACTGAAAAGGGCGGGCGCAGGAAGAATCCCCCTGCGCCCACGCCGTCACAATTCCGCAAACTTCCGCACCAGCCCCAAAAGCTCCCTCTGCAACTGCGCATACCCTTTTTTCAGATCTTCCACATCTTCCCCGTAGAGGTTCCTCGTCTCGTTACACCGTTTGGCGATCTGGTTGATATTGCGGGAGATTGTCCCCAAAAGCCGTACCAGTTCCTTCACGCTCCCCATATCCACATGGACGATATACCCGTCCACGGCCATTTTCCGCAGATAGGCACGTTTGTTCAACGTGCCCGCCTGCCCCATCTTTTCTTCGATCAGCGCCATTTCTTCCGGCGATACCTTAAAATACAGCCCTATGGTGCGTCCTTCTTTCCTGCGCATCCTAAATCACCTCCCTGCTGTTTTTGCTCCTCTCCGCCACGGCGGACACCGCCGCAGGGCGTTCATACTGTCTCAGCTCACTCAGGATGGAAGGTTTTTTCCCTTCCCTGGCCCCTGTATCTTCCTGGCCGGGGCTTTCTGCCGCACACCCCTCCTGGTCCCCGCTTTCCGCACCGTCCTTTTCCGGCTCTTTCCCCCGGTTCCGTTCCTCGTTGTCAAGTTCCGTGTTCAGCTCTGTCAGCCGGGCGGACTTCTCCGCCAGCTCCGTTTCCTGGGGAAACGGTTTCTCCGCTTCCTCCTTCGCATTTTCCAGTTCCCCCTTCAGGCGCTCCATCTGTTCCTCATGGTTTTTCAGGCTTTGCGGGATTTTATCCAGTGCGTTATTGATACGGGCGACATTTCCCACCGCATCGTCAGACAGTTCCGCCGTATAGGTCAGGTGCTGCTTCATCGTCACCTTAAACTTCTCCCCGTCAAACCCCAGCCGCATGGGGAATCCCCTGTATTCTCCCAGTTCAACTTCCTTGCTGGGATCGCTCAGAAGATGGCAGGCTGCGATCAATGCCTGCCCCGCCTCCTTCCGCTCTGTATGGGTAACACCCTGGATCGTCATGGAGAATTGTTCTTCCCTGGCCGGGTGTGCCAGCAATACGGGCAAATCCGCCTGCAGGCAGTCAATATAAAGCTGTTCTTCCCTGATCTTGTTGGGGAAATGCCCGCGTATCTTGTCCTCCAACTCATATTTCAGCGCCGTATGGTTCGCCTTCAACATTTTCAGCTTTGTCACCTGGATGTCCAGATCCATCTTCTCCTTGATCCTCGGATCGCCGGTGGCAAGCATCTTGACCTCCGCATAAGAGAGCGCCGTGGCATCCACATCCTCAATGGAACGAGCCGGGCTCTTGGAAGTCATCACCTGTCCGATAAATTTCTGTTTGCTCTCCACCAGCCCCCATGTATAGGCGTCAAATGTGCCCTTTGTGACATAGCGGTAAATCCACACTTTCTCATTCTGGTTTCCGCGCCGCACAATACGTCCTGCCCGCTGCTCCAGGTCGGCAGGACGCCAGGGACAGTCAAGATCATGGGAGGCTACAAGCCTTGTCTGCACATTTGTCCCCGCGCCCATTTTCTGTGTGCTTCCAAGCAGCACACGCACCTGTCCGCTGCGCACTTTTGCGAAAAGTTCCGCTTTCTGTGCCTCCGTGTGCGCCTCATGGATAAAGGCAATCTGCTCTTTCGGGATTCCCTTTGCCGCCAGCTTCTGCCGTATGTCCTCATATACGCCGTATTCCTGTAAATTTTCCTCAGTCGGCGCTTCCTCCGCTTCTTTCTGCGCCCCGTCCTTCGCTTTTTCCGGGTTCTCTCCTTCCGGCTCCTTTTCCTCCCGCTTGCCCTTGGGCGTTGATAGGTCGGAGAAGATAAGCTGGGTTCCCTTAAACTCCGTGCTTTCCTGCCAGATGCGGAACACCGTTTCCACACAGGCGTTTACTTTACTGCCTGGGTCATCCCCTAAGAGTGGGTTCATCAGCCGCTGGTCCAGGGCAAGTTTGCGCCCGTCGGAAGTGATCTTGAGCATATTGTCAATGCTGGCGTCCACACCCCCGCCTCTGATCTTCTCCGCCCGCTCCGCCAGGGCTTCCACCATCTTTTTCTGTGCTGCGCTGGCCTCCGTCTGCACCGTGACATATTCCACGTCCGGCGTGGGAAGGTTCAGCATATCGGCAGTCTGTATGTCCGCGGCTTCCTTCCACATATTCATCAGCTCCGGCAGATTAAAAAATCTTGCAAACCGTGTCCTCAGCCGGAATCCCGTGCCCTCCGGCTTTAACTCCACCGCAGTCACGCACTCCCCGAAAGTTGCCGCCCAGTTATCGAAGTGCAGCAGGCTGTGTACCTTTCCCGCGCTGTCCTTATAGCCTCTCCGCAGCATACCGTCCTGCAGATAGCGCATCATGGTATATAATTCCACCATCGTATTCGAGATGGGTGTCCCTGTGGCAAACACCACGCCGCGCCC
>JAMPGL010000005.1 GCA_023663945.1 Lachnospiraceae bacterium
CAATTCTATATTTGCTAAAAAACTGCCTGTTCAAAGACGGCTTGTTAAAGTATGCTATTTTTAGGCTGTCCTCTACTTTCTTTCACACTAATCTCCATTTCTGAGCAGTTGATATTTTAGTTCCGCAATCTTCCAGTCCTGAAGGGTGTCAATGTCCTGCACTTCCAGCTCGCTTAAAATCAGAGGAACAAGCCGCTCCACATCCGTGGTGCCTTCACGAAGAAACGCTTCCGTACGGCAGGCGTAAAATTGACCACAGTCATGGTAAATTGGCGTAAGATCCTGACTGCGCGCAGAGGCGTATTGGGGAAACTGCATTGTGACAAAACCGTTTTGCCCAATCAGAAGCCCTCTCTGCGGAGGATAGGAAAAAGGAACCACCGGTACAACAGAGTCCGCTTCACTTAAAAGCTCCATAGCGCTGCGCAGGCGCATACCGCTGAGAAAGGGAGCAGTAGGGTAAATGCAGCAAAAGGAATCATATTCCTGTCCCATGTTTCGATAAGTTTGTAAAACCTCCATGATCACATCGTCGGTGGAGGCATAATCATCTGCCGTTTCCGGAGAACGGAAAAAGGGAACCTCGGCACCGGCATCTCTTGCAATCCGGGCAATGGACTCATCATCGGTGGATACCATGATGGTGTCAAAAACATCTGCCTCCTTAGCGGCCTCAACCGAGTAGCACAGGATTGGTTTGCCACAAAATTCTTTGATATTTTTCTTTGGGATACGTTTACTGCCTCCCCGGGCGGTGATCATTGCAAGTTTTCTGCCATTCATTTTCTGCCTCTCTCTTTTTTATAGGAATGAACTGCTGTATTAAATTATACACCATTATGGATTGCAATCAAACAGAAATTATTTATGCACGATAAAAGGAGATGGCACACAGGTGAAAATTTAAAGGGGAAATCAGGTTGTTGTGATATATAAACTATGATACACTACAAGCATGAAAAGAAAATGAGCCTGTTAGAAACAGCAGAAGAATAAAAAACGCAGTCGGATCATGGAAATAATGCTAACATATTATATCTTACGGAAGGGGATAACACATCTTGGTTTTCCGAGAAAAATATGACAAGTGAAACATATTCAAAAAATACATATGAAAAATTAAAGATTATTAGGGAAAAATTAAAATCATACGGTGATATTTTTAAGGTAAGTATTGAGGGGAATGAAGTAATTATTACTTATATGCCATGTGATTTAGCGTTTGTATATGTGCCATCAGGAATTTTGAAAAGAGGATTATCCGAAAATGAATATCAACAAGCTTTAAAAATTTGTTCGGATAAGCCTTTTGACGAAACAGAAATGAGACCGGTAACAGAAATACCAATTAATAATTTTTTGGTTACAAGGACTCCGATACTAAATTGCTTCGTTAGTAAATATATTGATATATCTTATCATCCATGTGAGAAAATGTATGCATCTTATGTTACAAAAGACGCGGCAGATTTTTTGTGTGATAAATTATCCTTAAGATTACCAACAGAGAACGAATGGGAATATTTTACACGCGCTGGATGTGAAGATATATTTACTTTTGGTGATGAATTGCCTAATGACACGGAATTAGAAAAGTGGTTAAGCTTTAATTTTTCTGATCTAAGTAAATTAAAATGCAATAAATTTGGTGTATATGGGTTGTTTACTGGTGAATGGACTAATACGAAATATCAAAAAAATTATGATGTTAACGGAACCAAAACAGAAGAGTTTGCGATTAGGGGAGGCGGAGCATATTTCTGGCCCTGGCAGGATAATGAGTGGATATGGTGTATGTCAGCTATGAGGATGCCTTCGAGCGATTTGATAGATGGAGAATGTGGATTCAGGCTTGTATTTGACTTAAATTAATTTACTACAGCATTGAAAAATTAACCCATAAAGAAGAAAATTTTATGCTATGTGAAAATTACATTTGCTCCAAATACAGTTCGCATAATCGGGTTAAGATTAGTGAATGGCTGTAAATGGGCAGAGCCGGCATTTTGGTTCTGCCCTTGTCTGTTTTGATAGGAGCTTCTGTAATATGGAATGATATATTTTAAGATTTGTAACAAAAATGTATAAAAATCTTCGTTATTATAGATTTATGTGCTAAAATAAAGAGAAAAAAGCCATCACGAGGAGGATTAGAAGTGATATATTTCTGGACAGAGGACAGGAAGGATAAATCAGGGTATCAGTTTTGGGAGAAGTTTTTGGGTGCATTATATCCGCAGGTTGTGCTGGAGAGCAAAACAAATTCCAGTGAGCTTGTGAAAAGCGTTGCCAAAATTGATTCAGATAATATATATATTGTGTCATTGGATCATTCTTTTGATAATGACCAGTCTATTCGTGAGGTTAGAACTTTGAGAAAGATGATGCAGAAAAAGAACAATGTGCATGAGTTAAATTTGATTTCTTTTGAATTTGTTTTGCTTAGCTTTCCGTTGCTGCTGGACTGGATTTATGCCGAAAAAGATGAATTTAGGGAGAAAAGATCTTATCTTATTACGATTAGAGAAAAGCTGTTGAAAGCTGTTACCCGGCAGAGCGATTATAAGAAAATACCTGAGATTATAGAGTGGCTTAACCAAATTGACAAATATAATGTTGAGCAAGTAACTGCTAAGCTGCTTTACGAGCTGACAAGAAACACAGGATTTGAGGTTGATAAGAGCAATTTAGGCATCTGTTGGAAAGTTGATTGTTGTGATTACGGGGAACAGGAAAATGATGATAAATGCGGCTTGGACAATAGGAGATTATCGCTTGTGGGAAAGATGCAGACAATCATGAAAGAAAGCTTTTTAAAAGATGAATTTGAAAGAATAGGATTGGAGGCGGCGCTATGATTACTATATACAAAAATAAGGCTGATATTCCCATAGGTGTGGAACTGGTTGAATTGAACGATTTATTTTTTAATCAGAATATTATAGAGCGGTTTGATATGAGGGCAGAGGATATTATTAGAAAAATAGACGGCGCGGTGCTTAGGGAAGATTATCGAATCACGTCTGGTATTAATGGCGAATTGCTTAATATGGATAAATTGTCAACCGGATGTAAAACTGCTTTGAACATATATTATTTTCCAGAAAAGGTATTTTCGCTGAAAGAATGCGGTGACAATGCGTTAGATGAAATTTACGCTTATCAGTCTGGTCAGATTTATTCGGAATATCCGATAATAACATTGTTTATGGAAAGGGTGCAGATACAGGATCAGGCTGGAAAAAGAGTTATAGATGACTATGAAGAACTGAAAGGCTGGTGGCAAAATGTACAGTAAGCCGGTAGTTATGGAGAACCTAAAAGCCAGACATACAACATTTGCGGTAGAGTTTCACTTTACCAATAATATTACTTTGTTAATGGGTGATTCAGGCATGGGAAAAACCTTGGTTTTTGGTATTTTACAGGAATTGTCTGCAACAGATAAGAAAATTGTATGCATCAATTATTTGGATATTAATAAAGAAATAGAGAAAGAGATAGTGAAAATGTCCGGCAAGCTGATCGTTATAGATAATGCGGATGTGATACTTAATGATCATATGCGAAAGTTGATTGCATTTGATAATAAAAATCAATATCTAATCATTGGCAGAAATCCTCAAAATTTGTTGGTTACGAAGGAGAATCTTTTTGAACTAAATCAAGAAAAGACAGGGAATATAATTTTTTATTCTTTAAAAGAATACTTGTAAATATTAGAAAAGGTGTGTCATTCCACCTTTTTGAAACCATAAATGTAAACCTAGAGCGGAGGCGGCAGATGAAATATTTAATCGTAGTGGATATGCAAAATGATTTTATTACAGGAAGCTTGGGAACAAAGCAGGCGCAGGATATTCTGGCAGATGTGACCGGGAAGGTGAGAGGGTATGAGGGAAAGGTGATTTTTACAAGGGATACCCACGGGGCAGATTACCTGAACACTCAGGAGGGCAGGAAGCTGCCGGTAAAGCATTGCATCAGAGGAGAGGAAGGCTGGCAGCTTGCAGGGGAATTGAAGGAGTTGCAGAAGGAGACAGATGGAAAGACATACGATAAGCCCGCCTTTGGAAGCGTGGAGCTTGCCATGGAACTGCAAAAGGAAAACGTGGCAGAACCCATTGAGGAGATTGAACTATGCGGTCTGTGCACGGACATCTGCGTAATTTCCAATGCAATGCTTTTGAAAGCGTTTATGCCGGAAGTGCCCATTGCAGTGGATGCAAAATGCTGTGCCGGAGTGACGCCCCAAAGCCACAGGAATGCTTTGGAAGCGATGAAGATGTGCCAGATTGAAATTAAAAACGATGCGGGAGAGGACAGAGGATGAGGACACAGTTTCAGGAGCGGAATATTTCTATGGTCATGGATATGTATGAACTGACCATGTCTAACGGTTATCTTAATGAAAAGTATCAGGACAGGATTGCGGCGTTTGATGTATTTTACAGAAAAAATCCGGATAATGCAGGTTTTGCAATCTTTGCAGGATTAGAGCAGATTGTGGAATATATTCAAAATCTGCATTTTGAGGAAGAGGATATTGAATATCTGCGTTCCAGAAATCTTTTTACGGAGGATTTTTTGGAGTATCTCAGAAGGTTCCGGTTCCGCGGGGATTTGTATGCCATGCCGGAGGGCACGATCATGTATCCCAATGAGCCGATTATAACGGTAGTTGCTCCGCTTATAGATGCGCAGTTAATTGAGACGGCGGTTTTGCTGGAGATGAATCATCAGTCGCTGATTGCAACGAAGACAAACCGCATTGTCCGGGCGGCGGGGGGCAGATCGGTATCAGATTTTGGGGCACGGAGGGCGCACAACGTGGATGCCGCTGTTTACGGGGCAAGAGCGGCGTATATTGGCGGCGCGGCAGGGACGGCAACGGTTTTGGCAGGACAGATGTTTGGAATACCAATCTCTGGAACCATGGCGCACAGCTGGGTGATGTCCTTTGAGCAGGAGTATGAAGCTTTCCGTGCTTATGCCGAAAGCTATCCGGATTCTACCGTCCTGCTTGTAGACACTTATGATGTGCTGCACAGCGGCGTGCCCAATGCCATCCGGACTGCCAAAGAAGTTTTGGAGCCCCGCGGAAAGAGGCTGAAAGGGATTCGGCTGGATTCCGGCGACCTTGCCTATTTATCCAAGGAGGCAAGGAAGATGCTGGATGAGGCAGGGCTTAATGACTGCATGATTGTGGCGTCAAACAGCCTTGACGAATATACCATCATGTCGCTGAACCGGCAGGAGGCGAGGATTGACAGTTACGGGGTAGGAGAAAAGCTGATTACATCCTCCACCACCCCTGTTTTTGGCGCGGTATATAAGCTGGCGGCGATTGAAAAGGAAGGGAAATTTATTCCGAAGATTAAGATTTCGGAAACCGCGGAAAAGATTACCAATCCCGGAATCAAAGAGATTTACCGGGTTTATGATAAGGGTGGAAAGGCAATAGCGGATTACCTAACGATAAAAGGGGAAAAAATAGATTCTGAGCATCCGGTTCGGTATGTAGACCCCATCAATTATTGGAAAAACAGAAGCTTTGTCGGTTGTACGTTTAAACCGCTGCAAAAGCAGATTTTCCAAAAAGGAGAATTGATCTATGAGCTTCCGGCGCTTAGTGAGATCCGGAATTATGTGAGAGACCAGCTTGAGCACGAGATCTGGAAGGAAGAACAGCGGTTTGAAAATTCCCATTCTCATTATCTGGACATGAGCCCCGATATGTTTGAGCTGAAAATGAGCCTTTTGCATGAAGGGAATCCGAATTGACCGGATGGATGTGACTGTGGTAAAATAAAACAGCATTTTAGAGATTTCGGAAGAAGCATATGAAAAAAATAATTAAAAAAATGATGGTGCTGCTGGATAAGCGGCAAAAGAGAATTATGGTACTGCTGGTGCTCCTAATGCTGGTGGGAGCTGTCTTAGAGACGCTGGGCGTTTCTCTGGTTCTTCCCGTGATGAATGTGGTCATGGACGAACATGCAGTGGAAAACAAGCGGTACCTTCAGGTAATCTGCGACGTGCTGCATATCGGGTATGAGGATACAAGGCGCCTTATGATCGTTACGATGCTGGCGCTGATTGGCGTGTTTGTGGTCAAAAACGTATTTTTGTTTTTTCAGCAGAAAGCACAGCTTAAATTTGTGTATACCAATCAATTTGCAACATCCAGACGGATGATGATTAACTTTATGGAGCGTCCTTATGAATACTACCTGAACGCGGATACTTCCGTGATTCAAAGAAGCATTACCTCGGATGTGAATAACATGTACGGGCTGATTCTTGCGCTTTTACAGTTGTTCAGCGAGGTAATTGTATTTGTGTGTCTGGTTTTGGTAAGCTTTGTCACGGATGCCTGGATGACGATAACGGTGACGGTTCTTCTGGTGGTGGTGCTGGGGATCATCAAATTTATTTTAAAGCCGATCATGAAACGGGCAGGAGAGGAAAATCAAGATTATTACAGCGGACTTTACAAATGGATTGACCAGTCGGTGATGGGAATCAAGGAGATCAAGGTAGCCGCAAAAGAAAATTATTTTATCAACGAGTATGCAAAATGCGGCGCCGGATACGTGAACGCAGTGCAGAAATATAATCTTTACAATGCAACGCCGAGGCTTTTGATTGAGACGGTGGCGATTGCAAGCATGATTTTATATATGATGTTTCAGCTTCTCAGGGGGACGGCGGTGACGGCTATCGTGCCTCAGGTGGGTGCTCTTGCGGTGGCGGCAATGCGCTTGATTCCCTGCGCCAACCGGATAAACAATCATCTGACTTCCATTTCTTATTTTGAACCGTTCTTTATGGGAGTCAGCGATAATTTACAGGATGAGATTCGGGATGAGAGCATTGACTATGACGAGGCATCCTATCGGGATGCAGTGGATGTGGAGAAGCTTGCCATCCGCGAAAAGATTGAACTAAAGGATATTGTGTATAAATACCCGAACACGGAGGTTTACATTTTTGACCATGCATCCATGGAGATACCGGTAGGGAAATCTGTGGGGATTGTGGGTACTTCCGGCGCGGGCAAAACTACGGTGGTGGATATTCTTCTAGGGCTTTTACAGCTTCAAAGCGGACAGATTCTGGCGGATGGCACAGAGGTCAGGGAGCATTATCACTCTTGGCTGAAGAACATCGGTTATATTCCGCAGAGTATTTTTATGGTGGATTCCACCATCCGCAAGAATGTGGCGTTTGGCTATGGAGATGAGGAAATTGACGATGGGAAGGTGTGGCGCGCACTTAAGGAAGCTCAACTTGACGAGTTTGTAAAGGGGCTTCCGGAGGGGCTTAACACCAGTATCGGAGAGAGAGGAATCCGGATTTCGGGCGGTCAGAGGCAGAGAATCGGAATTGCCAGAGCATTATTTGAAGACCCGGAGGTGCTGGTGCTGGACGAGGCGACCTCCGCTCTTGACAATGATACGGAAGCCGCCATTATGGACTCCATCAACCGTCTTCATGGAAGAAAGACGCTGATTATTATTGCGCACCGTCTGCAGACCATTGAAAAGTGTGATATGGTCTACCGGGTAGAACATGGAAAGGTATCCAGAGAAAGGTAAGCAGGAAAGCATGTCAGTAAAAAAACGTATGGCAAATTATGAACTGCTGCGCGGGGCGGCGATGGTCATGATCATCACCCTGCATTTTCTGTCTCATTCGGACAGGATTTTAGCGTTACATGAGCCTGTAAGCGCTGTCCGGCTGGCAGGAACGGCGCTGGAATTTTTGTCGGTGGCGGCGGTAAATACTTATGTGCTGATCAGCGGTTATCTGGGGGTTCAAAGCAGTTTTAAGCCTTCTAAGGCTGTGACGCTGCTTTTCCAGATTTGGTTTTATGCGCTTTTGATTCCCCTTGTGCTTGCTTTGGCGGGATTTCCGGTCAAAGCTTCCGAGGAGGGGATTTACGGGCTTATCTGGTATCTGTTTCCCATTGAGACGGAGCACTACTGGTTTGCTGCCTCTTATCTGATGCTGTATCTGTTAACGCCGGTCTTAAACGGGGCGGCAAGGGCAATGTCGAAACGGCAGTTTCAGATTACCCTTGGCGGTCTTTTGATTTTGTTTTGCGGGATCAAAAGCATCAGCCCGGTGGTGTTTGCTTTTGATAAGTACGGCTATGACCTGCCCTGGTTTATCTGCGTATATCTTGTGGCGGCTTATCTGGGGCGTTTTGGGTGGAAGCTTGCCGAAAAAAGATGCTGGCTTTTTTACTTTTTCAGCAGCGGAATCTGCTTTGGCATTAACATAGGAATGTATTTTTTGAGCAGTTACAGCGATAATTTTGAGTATTATTTTACGGTGCCCTATCATTATAATTTTTTATTCTGTCTGACGGCATCCATCGGGTTGTTTTATGGGTTTTCAAGACTGCGTATTAGAGAAGGACGGCTGGCGGATGGAATCCGGAGGATGGGCGGCCTGTGTTTTGGAGTCTATCTTTTGCATGAGCACGTGGATCTGCGTTATCGGTGGTATGGCTGGGTGAGGGGAATTGTGAATCCGTCCGGCAGGGACGGCATGACTGCTTTTTTGGCGGAATGGCTGGTCAGCGTGCTGCTTCTATTTACGGCGGGAATCTTCATAGACTATCTAAGAAGCCGGCTGTTTCGGGCGGTGTCCTTAAGACTGGAAAATACAGCACCGGGGCGGTTTCTGAAAAAGCTCGATCGGGAAATGGAGGGAAAGGAGCATGGTTATAAAAATGAAAAAGCTTAAATTTGATTTTGACCAAGTGAATATCCAAAGAGGAGTCCTTTCCAATCTTATTTTTCCGCTGATTCTTCTTATATTTCCGCTTCTTAAGGCAAATCAGGGGATTGACCTGACCGATACCGGATACAGCCTGGGGAATTACCGTTTTTTCAGCCCGGATGGAGGGGTTTGGGTTCTCCTTACGTTTCTTGCAAATGTGACAGGTTCCCTGCTCTCTAAGCTTCCATTCGGCGGTACAATGCTTGGGATGAAGATTTATACAGGGCTTTTGGTCAGCCTGACGGCTCTGATCGGCTATCGCTTTTTTAAGACAAAGATGCCCGCGTGGATTGCCTTTGCAGGGGAGATGGCGGCAATCGGATTTTGCTGGTGCCCTACGGTGATTCTCTACAATTATCTCACCTACTTTTTCTTTCTGCTGGGAGCGGTTCTTCTGTTCCGGGGACTTGCCGGAGGAAGAAACGCCTGTCTTCTGCTGGCGGGAGCAGTTTTGGGACTAAATGCGCTGGTACGGTTCCCGAACAATATCTTGGAAGCGGGGCTGATTCTGGCACTGTGGTATTATGGGGGACTGAAAAAAAAGCCGGTAAAACAGATTGCAGGCGAGACGGGGCTCTGCATAGCCGGGTATCTGGCTTCTTTTGCCGTTATGATTGGAATGGTTTCCGTATTTTACGGCTCCATGGCACTGCCGGATATGGTTATGGGCGTTTTTAACATATCAGGAAACGCTTCCGACTATACGCTGGGGGAAATGGTGCTGTCAATCCTGAGCGCGTATGGCCACGGTTTTCGATGGATGCTGTATTTGTTTTTGTGCGTGCTTCCCGGGATTCCGTTTTTGGTGATCTGGGAAGGAAAATATATGCGTCTCCGCAAGGCGGTGTACTGCATCTGTATTCCGATTTTGTTTTTTGTGCTGGGAAAATGGGGAATGTACAATTTCAAATATTATCAAAAGGAATCCGCTCTTCAATGGGGAGCAGTGTTTTTGATATTGGCGCTGATGGTCTGTGTGTGGATGCTTTTTACGGGAATGCTGGATGATGAGTGGAGGCTTATCGGCTGTATTGGGCTTGTTATTATTTTGATTACGCCGCTGGGCAGCAATAATCATATTTGGCCGGTCTTAAACAATTTATTTTTTACAGCGCCGGTTATCTTTTGGATGATCTATCGCTTTGTGCGGTGGGGAAGGACTTATCTGGATGCCACCGGAAAGGTTCCGCTTTTTCCGGCAAAGGCAATGTGCGCAGGGGTTTTGACAGCGTTTATGGTTCAGGCGCTGGGAATTGGCGTAGGTTATGTGTTTCTGGACGGAGAGCTGGGAGAACCGAGGATTTTCCGGGTGGCGGAAAACCCGGTGCTTGCGGGGATGCGGACTTCTTCCCTTAACAGTGAGGTTTTGGAAGAAATTTCAGTGTTTATGCTGGAAAATTATTCAGAATATGTTGGGAAGGAGCTGATCCTGTATGGCAACATTCCGGGATTATCCTATTATCTCGATATGCCGCCCGCCATTTACACAACTTGGGCGGATTTGGACAGCAATCCCTATGAACGGCTTAAGGAGGAGCTTCTTGCCATTAGCAGGGACAGGGCAGCTTCCCCGGCAGAGAGACCTCTGGTGATCATAACGCCCGGGCTTGCGGCTTATTTGTCGGGGGATGAAAGCGTAATGGAGTTTTGGGGAGTCAATCCGGCGGATTATGAAAAGGATCTTAAGCTTGCGGCGATCGGAGAGTTTTTGGAAAGCAATGTTTACGAAGAGGTTTTTGCAAATGAGGCTTTTGTGGTATATCAGTAGTTATGCCGTTAACTATAGAAAGAGAAAGGGGAAATATTATGATACGCTTTAATGTGCCGCCTTACACGGGGAACGAAACGGAAAACATCAGAAAGGCAGTGGAGAACCAGCATATTTGCGGAGACGGAGAGTTTACCAGAAAATGCAGTGAGTATGTGGAAGAGATAACAGGCACCGCAAAGTGCCTTCTCACCACCTCCTGCACCCATGCGCTGGAGATGGCGGCGCTTCTTTGCGACTTAAAGGAGGGAGATGAGGTGATTCTCCCCTCTTATACCTTTGTGTCCACGGCAAACGCCTTTGTGCTTCGGGGGGCGGTGCCGGTATTTGTGGATATTCGTCCGGACACCATGAATATCGATGAAAACCTGATTGAGGCGGCTGTCACGGAGCGGACAAAGGCAATCGCGGTGGTTCATTATGCGGGAATTGCCTGTGAGATGGACAAGATTATGGAGATTGCAGAAAAATACCATCTGATGGTGGTGGAGGATGCGGCGCAGGCGATTATGTGCTCCTATAAAGGAAAGCCCTTAGGCACCTTTGGGGAGTTCGGGTGTTTCAGCTTCCATGAGACCAAGAATTTCAGCATGGGCGAGGGTGGAGCTCTGCTGATTCGGGAAAAGGAATATATCGAGGACGCGGAGATCCTTCGGGAAAAGGGAACCGACAGAAGCAAGTATTACCGGGGGCAGGTGGACAAGTACCGCTGGATGAACTATGGTTCCTCTTATCTGCCAAGCGATATCAATGCCGCTTATCTTTATTCTCAGTTTGAGATGGCGGAGCAGATTAATGAAGCCCGGAAAGCAAGATGGAATCAGTATTATGAGCTTTTAATGCCGCTTGAGGAGCGGGGGCTTATTACGTTACCTATAGTTCCGGAGGGCTGTGAGCACAACGGACATATGTTTTATATTAAGACAAAGGATGGCAAGGAGAGGGAAGCCCTGATTGATTTTATGAAAAAGAATGATATTCTCACGGTATCCCATTATGTCCCGCTTCACTCGGCGCCGGCGGGATTAAGGTTCAGCCGTTTTCATGGGGAGGACCGCTATACCACCATAGAGAGTGAGCGGCTTTTGCGTCTTCCCATGTTTTATCAGCTGACGGAGGCGCAGGTGGAATTGATTGCAGGCAGGGTGAAAGAATTTTATGGAGTCTAAGAAGCTTGACAGGCGGGAAAACTGGATATTGGCTTTGCTTGCGGTATTGATCTTAGGAACAGCTGTAGGAGTCTGTTTTGACTATTACTACGACTTAAACGATGATGTATTGATGAAGGATATTCTGGCAGGGGTGTACACGGGCGTTCCGGAGGGGCATAATATTCAAATGCTTTGGCCGGTCAGCGCGTTTATCAGCCTCTTATACCGGCTGGCTGGCAGCCTTCCCTGGTACGGGCTGTTTTTGTGCTTCTGCCATTTTGGCTGTATCTTTCTGCTGATAAAAAGGGTGGTTTCCCTGTGCGGAAGGATTCCCGGGAAGCTTGCGGTGACGTTGACGATAGGCTGTTTTTTCGGGAGCTTCTTCTTGGAGCATTTAATCTACGCCCAGTATACGGTGACCTGCACCCTGTTAGGAGCGGCGGCGGCGTTTCTGTTTTATACGGAGGACAGTGAGAGGAGACCCGGGGAATATATAAGAAAAAATGCATTACCGATTGTTCTGGTATGGATTGCGTATTTGATCCGTTCGGAGATGCTGCTCTTGGTGCTTCCCATGATCTGCGCCGCGGGTATGGCAAAGTGGGGAAGCGAAAAGAAAATTTTTACAAAGGAGAATGCCCGTAAATATTTTGGCGTGATTGGACTGATTCTTTTGGGGCTTCTCTTGGGAGAAGGGGTTCATAGAATTGCCTACAGCTCGGAGTCCTGGAGGGCATTTACAGAATTTTTTGATAACCGGACGGAGCTTTATGATTTTCAAAAACCGCCGGCATATGAGGGGAACGAGAGCTTTTATGAGTCCATCGGGCTGACGGAAAAGGAACGAATCCTGCTTGACAATTACAATTTCGGCATCGATGCGGAGATTGATGAGAAGATGATGGGAGAAATCGCCGTATATGCCGGGGAGCTTAGGAATGAGAGAACAGATTTTGTCCAAAATCTTGCGGAGAAGCTGAAAGCGTATCTTTACCGCAGTCTTCGCGGAAACGGCGCGCCGGGCAGTGACTATCCTTGGAATTATCTGATTATTTTGGGGTATCTGGCTGTGCTCTTAACGGCTCTTTTCCAAAGGGACTTAAGGGTTTTGTGGAAGCTGCCGCTTCTTGCCTTTGTGCGGTCGGCGCTTTGGATGTATATTTTGTGGGGAGAAAGGGATCCGGTCAGGATTACCCATTCCCTTTACCTGATGGAGTACGCTGTTTTAACGGCTATGACGTTTGCGCAGTGGAAGCAGATGGAAAGCGGCAGGCGCAAAGAGATTCTGGGAGGGCTCTTGACGGCTGGGATGCTTGGCTTTGTGCTTACCACCGTTCCGGCACGGGTCAGTGATGTGCGGGAACAGCAGAGATACAGGGCAGAGGTAAACGCTCCTTATCAGGAATTATACGCCTATTTGTCGAAAGAAGAAAATTCGGACAACTATTATTTGATTGATGTGTACTCTTCGGTCTCTTATTCTGAAAAAATGTTTGAGAATGTGGACAATTCTCTGGATAATTATGATATTATAGGTGGATGGGCATGTAAAAGCCCCCTCTGGGCGAAAAAGCTTGCCGTATTTGGGATTACGGATGTGGAGCAGGCACTGCGGGAGAGGGAGGATGTCTTTTTTGTGAGGAAAATCAGTGAGGATATGGACTGGCTTCCGGCATATTATGAGGAACGCCGGACGCCTGTAGAGACGAAGCTGGTGGAAACCGTGGCGGGAGAGTTTGAGATTTATCAGGTGAGCCCGGCACAGCCGCAGGGAGGGTCATAGATGGAAGAGAAGGAAAGAGCCCCGCTCCTTAAGGGAGCAGATATTTATCTGAGGCTGATGGATGAGAATGATACCGACCGAATTATCAAGTGGAGAAATACGGATTTTGTGCGCCGGAATTTTATCTATCAGAAGCCCTTTACCAGACAGGGGCACGCGGCCTGGGTCAGGGAAATGATCCATACAGGAAAAGCGGTTCAGTTTATCATCTGCAAAAAGGATACCGGAAAACCGGTGGGGAGCGTGTACCTTCGGGATATTGATAAGAACTGCCGCAAGGCGGAGTATGGAGTTTTTATCGGGGAGAAGGAAGCGCTGGGAAAGGGATTCGGCACCCAGGCGGCAAAGCTGATGCTTCAGTACGGGTTTGAGGAGCTGAATCTTCATAAGATAATGCTCCGGGTGCTTGCAGAGAATCTCCCGGCAAGAAAAAGCTACGAAAAGGCGGGCTTTGTGGAAGAGGCTTATTTAAAAGATGAGGTATTTTTGGAAGAGCGTTATCGCGATGTGATTTATATGGCAGTGATTCGGGATGAGAAGAACCGGAGGGAGCTGTCTGCGGCAGGAGGCGGAAAACAAGCATGGCAAAATTAATCAGTTTTGTAATTCCCTGTTATCGTTCGGCGGCAACGCTGCCCGGAGTGATTGGGGAAATTAAAGATACCATGAAGACGCTTGAGGGCTATGAATACGAGATTGTGCTGGTCAATGACAGCTCGCCGGATGACACCTTTGAGACGATTCGGGAAATCTGCCGGCAGAATCAGAATGTGACGGGAATCGATCTGGCAAGGAACTTTGGACAGCACAGCGCATTGATGGCGGGATTTCATTATGTAAAGGGCGAGATTGTCATCTGCTTAGATGACGACGGACAGACGCCGGCGGATGAGGCGGGGAAGCTGATTAGAGCCATTGAAGAGGGAGCGGATGTGGTTTATGCAAAGTACGCCCATAAGCACCACTCGGTATTTAGGAATTTTGGAAGCCGTGTCAATGAAGTGATGACCAGAGTGATGTTGGGAAAGCCGAAGGAGCTTTATGTTTCCAGCTATTTTGCCGCGAAGCGCTTTGTGGTGGAAGAGATGATCCGTTATCAATATGCCTACCCGTATGTGATCGGTCTGGTGCTTCGCACCACCCAAAATATTGTAAACGTGGAAGTGACTCATAGAGACCGGACTGTGGGAACGTCGGGTTACACCTTGGGGAAGCTTTTTAACTTGTGGTTCAACGGATTTACGGCGTTCAGCGTAAAACCGCTGCGGATTGCGACTATGGCAGGGGCGGTCTGTGCAGCGGCGGGCTTTTTGTATGGAATTTACACCATTATCAAAAAAATATTTATCAATCCTCCCGGGCTGGTGACAGGATTCAGCGCGCTGATGTCGGTGCTGGTGTTTATGGGCGGTATGTTGATGCTGATGATGGGGCTTGTGGGAGAATATATGGGAAGAATGTACATTTCCATGAATAACTCCCCCCAATATGTGATTCGGGAAATTGCGGGAGGAGCGGAATGCGGACAAAGAAAGTAATTTGTGCCTCCATCCTTTCATTTGGCAGTGTGTGCGCGCTGCACTGGGCTCTGAAAGCGGGAGATGAGGGGCTGGGATTTACCAACAGCATTTTTGCAGTCTTTGTGTTTTTGGGGCTTGCCGCCCTTTTTTGCCAGATTCTTCAAAGCTCTTTTGCAGGCTCTCTGAAAAGGTGGATTGTTCCGGGAATTTTTGGATTTTGCTTTTCCCTGTGTATGGTGATGGGTGCCTGCCTGGATAAGTGGGAAAGCATTCCTTTTGACAACCCCGGCATGTGGCTTGCAGTCTTGATGCTTGCAGTTTCGGCTTGTCTGACCGCGCGGTATTTTTGGGACAAGATTTGGGACAAGATGACGGTGTCTGAGGAACGGAAAAGAGGTTTCTCGAAGCAGGAGGAGAAAGCCGTTGAGGGGAAGAGGCTTTTAAGAGGCATCGGAAATAAGAATTTGAGCTGGCCGGCGTATTCCGGTATAATTTTCCTTTTGCATCTTCCAACATTTTTGGCGGTGTATCCGGGGTTTTTTGTTTATGATGCGCAGGATGAGCTGATGCAGGTGATAACCAGAAACTTTACCACCCATCATCCGCTTGTCCATGTGCTTTTGCTTGGAGGAATCATTCAATTCATATATAAGATTACCGGCTCTTATAATCTTGGGATTGCCTGCTATACTTTAGTTCAGATGCTTTTTATGGCGGGAATTTTTGGCTGGTGTATCCGAAAGCTGAGAGAGTGGGGACTAAAAAAGGGATATGGAATCCTGCTGGTTCTCTATTTTGGGTTGTTTCCAGTGCTCGTTATGTTTTCGCTTTGTTCTGCAAAGGACGGGCTGTTTGCGGGCATGCTGTTAGTGATGAGCACTTTTTTGACTAAATATTTTGAGAATCCGGAGGTTTTTTGGAACGAAAAACGGAACGTCATTTCCTTGTATGCCTCATCCCTCTTTATGATGCTTCTCAGGCATAATGGGTTTTACGCATATCTTGCGGCGGCGTTTGGCTGGATATTATTTTTGATTGTGAAGAGGGACAGGAGGGTCTATTGGAAGAAGCTTCTTGTGTTTCTGGCGGGAGTTTTGGGGAGTTATCTGCTGATTCATCATGGGATGGCGGTTTTGCTTTCTGCGGACACATCAGAAAATCAAGAGATGCTTACGGTTCCCATCACTCAGATGGCAAGAGTTCACGAGATGGGGAAGGACGACCTGCCGGAGGAAGAAAAGGAGCTGTTATACCGCTATCTTCCCGAGGAGGCGCTGGCACATTATACGCCCAAGGTCTCCGATGGAGTAAAAATTTATTTTGACAATCAGGCATATCAGGAGGATAAAGGAAGCTTTTGGAAGCTGTGGCTTTTATGGGGGACGCAGAACCCCTTTACGTATCTGAATGCGTGGTTTATGACCTCTTACGGCTTCTGGTATCCGGATACAGTCATTGATGTTTACCGCGGAAACACGGTTTTTACATTTACTTACGGGGACAGTTCCTATTTTGGATTCGAGGTGGAGGAACCTGGGATGAGAGAAAGTAAATTTCCGCGGCTTTTGGAGACTTATCGGAAATTATCGTTGGAAATATACCAGCAGAAGCTTCCGGTGGTATCCATGATGTTTTCCCCCGGATTTCTTTTCTGGGTATGGGCGTTCTGTCTGTGTTTTTGGGTGTACCGGGCGCGTATGGATAAGGTGATGCCTTATCTTCCGATTGTTTTCTGCCAGCTTACGGTTTTGCTGGGACCTACCTATCTGGTGCGGTATGTGGTCTTTCTCTGGGCGGCGCTGCCGCTGTTATTGGCAGAATTTGATAATTACAGACAATTGTGATATACTTACCCAAGATTCCGCGGAAAGCCACAAAAGAGGGCGGAAAAGGGAATGACCGGCTTTCACGTGATGAAAAGGATAAAAGATGAAAAAGATTATATATAAAAGCAAGGCAATTGAATTTATTATTTTAATGATAACAGTGGTTATTTTGGTGTCTTTGTGGCCTGTCCGGCTTTTTCATGAGACAGTGACTGCCAGCATACCGCCGGTAAGCGGAAGCGTGACGGAGCCGGTAGATGATAACCATACGATTCTTCAGAGCTTTGCGGCGCAATATGACCACATGGATACCGTGAGACTGTATCTTCGGGAAGGGACGGAAGGGGAAAGTTTTTTTGTCCGGCTTTTTGACGAAGGCCAGGTGATGATCGCCGAGGAAGAAGTTTCGCTGTCAGACGTGGAGATTCCGGGATATGTAACAGTATTGATCGATGTGGATATGGAAGTAGGGAAAATGTACCATCTGAGTATTCAGGGAGACAAGTCTACGGTGTTCCTTGCATGCGAACTCATTCCCATGACGGAAATGCCTTATGCAGGGCTGATGTATTATGCGGATTCTTCCATAGAAGGCATGAATCTGGCGGCGGATTATAATTACGGCGTTCCTTTACGCAAAGGAAAGACCGCTGTATTTGGAATGCTTACTGTTCTTCTGGCAGGACTGCTCCTTGCAGGATGCAGATGGTATTACCGCAGGAAGGACAGGGATAAGCTGATTACGGTGGAGAGGGCGGTTAAGGCGGTAGGAAATCCGCTTACAGCGGTATTTACACTGTTCTGCCTTGGAGCAATTTTGCTGGGAGCATGCAGTAAGCATACGCTTGACAATACCTTTTTCTTTATCAGTGTTCTGCTTCTGGCGGCTGTTTTGTTTTATGGGATAAATCATAACCGGGATGGACAGGCGTCCGTGGTCACCATGGAATATTTAAAGAATCACATTCAGGATTTGATTCAGTCCGTATGCATTGCGGGAGCCGTGGGCGGATGCTGTGAATATATGGCGGGGCTTTATGACATTCACCATGCTATGGCGGAGCGGAAGGAGATGATCTGGTTTGCGCTTGCGGTCATTGCCATGTTCCGGTGGAAAGAGATTTTTAATTGGTATAATCTGATTTATGTGATAATTGCAGGGATTGCAGGCAGTTTTTATTACCGAAATGAGGTGGCGCTGCTGGCGGAAAAGACCATTAAGGAGTCGGAAATCGGCTGGAATGTGCAGGTAATCCGCCATACGGTCATAATCGCAGTTTTGCTGGGGCTGATTGTAATCCGCACCGTGATTGGATTGATCCGGAAAAAGCTTTCCAGACCTCATTTTGTTTATGCGGGGCTGTTACTATTCTTTTTTGCGGCAATCATTGTTTTCCGGAACGGAAGATGGTGGACCGTGGTGATGGCGGTGAGCTTTACCTTATTTTATTTGACCTATGGAATGTGGGAGCATAAGGAGCGGCTTTTGGTGAATGTGTGCCGGGGCGTGATTTTACAGTTTCTGCTTGCCACCGGATATGCATTGCTGCACCGTCCGTATACCACTTACCGCACTGCAAGGTATCCGCACATTTTTCATACCGTGACCACCACGGCGGCTTACCTGACCACGATAGAGTGCGCCGCATTGGTGATTCTCTTAAGCAAGATGCGGAAGAGCCGGGAGCTTCGCGCTATTTGGAAGGAACTGGTTTTGTTCGGCGTGGTGTCGGCGTATATGCTCTTTACCATGGCCAGGACAGGTTTTTTTGCCGTAGGCACTGCGGTTTTGTTTGCAGTCGTTCTGATGAGTGACGGAAAAGGAAGAAAAAAGCTTCTGAATATGGGAAGGTATCTGCTGGCAATGATTGCGGCGGTAGTGATCTGCTTTCCGATAACCTTTACCGTACAGCGGACGGTTCCGGCGCTGGTCAGTGATCCTTATATGTATGAGTTTGAAAACTTCCGTGATGACACTTTAAGGGGAAGAAAGCTTAACTCCGTGGATTTTATGCGGGTGGGACGTTTTATCCAATTGTTTGGGGAAAAGATTTTTGGCATTCCGGAGGGAACATTTGATCCTTACGGAGAGATAGAAGAATACCAGAGAACTCATGATGAGTTTGGAAATGAGATTAATACCGCCGATAGGATGCCGGATATACGGGGGCTGGCAGCGTTAGGAGAGTTGATTGCCTCTGCGGATTATGTGCCGGATGAACAGGAAGAAATGGATTATACCAACGGAAGGCTGGATATTTTCCGTTCTTATATTGAGCAGCTTAATATGACGGGGCATGAGGAGATGGGGGCGGTTCTTGCCAATGGCGAGATTGCCACGCATGCGCATAACATTTTTTTGCAGACAGCTTATGACCATGGAATCCCGGTAGGAATTTTGTTTGCTTTGGTGGGAATTGCCACTTTTGCAGTTTCCTGTATTTATTATCATAAGAAGAAGGATATAATAACTTATGCGGCGATGCCTGCGGTGATAACGGTCTCTTTTGCCGTGGCGGGCATGGTGGAATGGATTTTTCATTTAAGCCACCCCTGCGGTCTGGTGTTACTGCTGGTGATAACGCCGCTGGTATTTCGTGAAGGACGATAACATGAGTAAAGAGGAAAAGAAGGAAAAGACTCCCTTTAATGTGAAGATTTTTTATCGGAGAACCTGTCTGATCATTTATGATATGATCAGCGTAATCCTGGCAAGCTATTTGGCGCTTTTGATGCGCTATGGCTTTGAGATGTCGGAAATACCGGCCCATTTTGTGGATCCTATCAATCGATTTCTGCCTTTTAATATTGTGATTACGCTGGTGGTCTTGTATTTGTTCCGCATGTATAATAGCCTGTGGGCTTTTGCGGGGGAAACGGAACTGCAGAATTTGGTGCTTGCAAGCGTGATCTCTTCCATCCTTCAGGCGGTGGGAATCCAGTTTTTTAAGACGGTAGGGCAGCAGGCAGTGCCGGGCAGTTACTATTTTCTTTACACCTTTTTGCTGATCAGCCTCATCTTCTGCAGCCGGTTTTCCTACCGGTTTTTCCGAGGATTGAAGCATAAAAAGCAGAACAAAAACAATAACATTGCCGTGATGGTGATCGGCGCCGGGGAGGCGGCAAACGCCATTATCAAGGAGATTGTAAACAGCAACTTTTCCACGATGGTAATCCGCTGTATTATAGACGATGATCCCGGGAAATGGGGAAGATTCATTCAGGGAATCAAGGTTGCAGGCGGAAGGGACAAGATTATTGAGTGCGCGGATATCTACGGTATCGATGAAATTATTGTGGCAATGCCTTCCATAAGCAGGGCAGAACTCTCGGAAATCCTTGACATCTGTAAAGAGACAAGCTGTAAGCTCCGCTCTCTGCCGGGAATGTATCAGCTGGTGAACGGAGAGGTCAGTGTCAGCAAGCTGCGGGATGTGGAAGTGGAGGATCTGTTGGGGAGAGACCCCATTGAAGTGGATATTGATTCCATTTTGGGTTATGTGCGGGGCAAAAGAGTTTTGGTCACCGGCGGTGGAGGCTCTATCGGCAGTGAGCTCTGCAGGCAGATCGCGGCTCATAAGCCCGCCCTTTTGATCATTTTGGACATTTACGAGAACAGTGTCTATGACGTACAGCAGGAGCTTAAAGCAAAATATCCGGAGCTTCAGATGGCTGTGCTGATTGCATCCGTCCGGAACACCAACCGGATGAACTGGATCTTTGAACATTATAAGCCGGAGATTGTGTATCACGCCGCGGCGCACAAGCATGTGCCGCTGATGGAGGCAAGTCCCAATGAAGCCATCAAAAATAATGTATTCGGGACTTGGAAAACTGCTCAGGCGGCGGCTATGAATGAGGTAAAAAGATTTGTGATGATCTCCACGGACAAGGCGGTGAATCCCACAAACATTATGGGAGCCAGCAAGCGGATCTGTGAAATGATTATTCAGACGTTTAACAAGCATTATGATACGGAATTTGTGGCGGTGCGTTTTGGAAACGTGCTGGGAAGCAACGGAAGCGTGATTCCCCTTTTTAAGAAACAGATTATGGCAGGGGGACCGGTGACGGTGACCCACCCCGATATTATCCGCTATTTTATGACCATTCCGGAGGCGGTTTCCCTGGTACTGCAGGCAGGCGCTTACTGTAAGGGCGGAGAAATTTTTGTGCTGGATATGGGCAAGCCGGTTAAAATTCTGGATTTGGCTAAAAATCTAATTCGCTTATCCGGCTACAGGGTGGATGAAGACATTAAGATAGAATTTACGGGGCTCCGCCCGGGAGAGAAGCTTTATGAGGAGCTTTTGATGGCGGAGGAAGGGCTGAAAGAAACGGCAAATAAGCTGATTCATATAGGAAAGCCCATTGAAATTGACGAGATGAAATTCTTTGTACAGCTAAAAGAGTTAAAAGAAGCGTCAAACAGCGAAGAGAATGATATCAGGCCACTGGTGCAGGCGATTGTGCCGACCTATCATTACGAAGAAAGGGATGAATAGAAATGGCAGGGAAAAGAATTTATTTATCCTCCCCCACCACCCATGAGGAGGAACAAAAATTTGTCAAGGAGGCGTTTGATACCAACTGGGTTGCGCCCTTAGGTCCCAATGTCAACCAGTTTGAAAAGGAGCTGGCGGAGCATGTGGGAGTTTCCCATGCGGCGGCGTTAAGCGCGGGCACGGCGGCGATTCACCTTGCGCTGCGTATTTTAGGCATTGGTCAGGGGGATGTGGTTTTTGTTCCCAGCCTGACCTTCAGCGCAACCTGCAATCCTGTTGTATATGAGAATGCAGAGCCGGTCTTTATTGACTCGGAGAGGGACACTTGGAATATGGATCCGGCGGCGTTAGAGCGGGCGTTTGAAAAATATCCGCATCCGAAGGCGGTGATTGTGGTGCACTTATATGGAACCTGCGCAAAGCTGGATGAGATTATGGAAATCTGCGCCCGTCATCAAGTGACGCTGATTGAAGATGCGGCGGAGTCTTTGGGAAGCATTTATAAGGGAAAATATACGGGAACCTTTGGAAAGATTGGGATTTATTCTTTTAACGGAAACAAGATTATCACCACATCAGGGGGCGGAATGCTGGTTTCGGAGGATGAGGAAATTACAAAGAAAGCGACTTTCCTTGCAACGCAGGCAAGGGATCCGGCGAGACATTATCAGCATTCCCAGATTGGCTATAATTATCGTATGAGCAACATTGTTGCGGGAGTGGGAAGAGGACAGCTTCTTCATCTGGATGAGCATAAAACGCGAAAGAGGGCGATTTATGCAAGGTATAAAGAGGCGTTTGCGGACATTCCGGAAATTACAATGAACCCGTTAAATCCGGATGGAGACGATAACTGCTGGCTTTCCTGCATGACCATCGAGGAAGGCTGCGGGGTAACTCCTGCCGATGTGATGGATGCGCTGGAAGCGGCAAATATTGAGACGCGCCCAATCTGGAAGCCCATGCATTTACAGCCGGTATTCGGGGACTGTGATTTTGTGACGGCGGAAGGATTTAAGAGTGACCGGCATAATGGGACGGAAATAGAAAGCGTATCTGAGGATATTTTTAACAGAGGGCTTTGTCTTCCCAGCGATATTAAAAATACCCGGGAAGATATGGATGAGATTATCGGCATCGTAAGAGGAGTTTTTAACAAGAGTTGACAGGGAGACTGCGTGGGAACAGTTGGAGGGCTCATGTACGGAAAAGTGATAAAAAGACTGATTGATATAGTGGTTTCAGGGGGATGCCTGATTGTTTTGTCACCGTTATTTTTGGTTTTGTTTGTATTAGTCCGGGTAAAGCTGGGGAAGCCGGCATTGTTTACGCAGGAGAGACCGGGCAGAAATGAAAAAATCTTTAAGCTTTATAAGTTCCGCTCCATGACGGATGAACGGGATGAAAGAGGGGAGCTGCTGCCGGATGAGGTGCGGCTCACCAAATTTGGAAAACTGCTTCGTTCCACAAGTCTGGATGAGCTTCCGGAGCTGTTTAATATTTTAAAAGGAGACATGAGTCTGATTGGACCGAGACCCCTTTTGGTCAGATACCTTCCGTATTACACAGAAGAAGAGAGGCATCGGCATGATGTTCGTCCGGGTCTTACCGGGCTGGCGCAGGTAAATGGGAGAAATGCCCTTGGATGGGAGGAGCGGTTTGCCTATGATCTGCAATATGTAAAAAATCTTTCTTTCGGCATGGATCTGAAGGTGCTTGGAATGACGGTGGGAAAGGTTTTAAAGAGATCCGGGACGCTTTCCGGGGCGGAACAGACAGTGGCAGATTTTGATGTTTATCGAAAGGGTCAGGAATAGGTTATGAAGAAAATTACGCTCTTTGAACAGGGAATCCCGGTAACGCCGGTGGAGCCCTTAAATAGAGAATATGGGTCGAATCACTGCTTTATAAAAAGGGACGACCTTCTTCCTTTTAGCTTTGGAGGAAACAAAGTTCGGAAAGCGGCGGAATTTTATAAGGAGATTTGGAAAGAAGCGGCGGATGTGGTAATGACCTACGGAAGCAACAGCTCCAATCACTGCCGGATTATTGCCAATATGGCATCTGCCATGGGAGTAGATTGTCACGTGATTTCTCCCGAAGAAAACCGGGAGATTCTTTATAACACCAAGATGGTGGAGCAATTTGGAGGAGTGATTGAAACCTGTCCGGTTCAACAAGTGTCGGAGACGATTGAAAAGCGAAAAAAGGCTTATATTGATGAAGGAAGGCACCCCTATTTTATCACCGGAGGAGGTCATGGGAACCCGGGGACATCAGCATATGTGAAAGCATATCAGGAAATTTTGGATTATGAGAAGGGAAAAGGGATAACCTTTGATTATATCTTTCATGCGTCCGGAACCGGGACAACGCAGGCGGGGCTGGTGTGCGGCAAACTGCTTTACGGCGGGAAAGGCAAAGTGATTGGCATCAGCATTGCAAGAGAAGCCGGAAGGGGCAGACAGGTGGTAAAAGACAGTATCCGTGAATATTTGGGGGAACGCTTTGAACAGCTGTACCGGGAAGAAGAGCTGACTTTTATCGATGATTATCGGCTGGGCGGTTATGGAAAATATGACGACTCTGTAAAGAAGATTATTCGGGAAGTAATGAATCATGAAGGAATCCCTATGGACAGTACCTATGTAGGGAAGGCTTTTTGCGGAATGTGCAGATATTTGGAGGATCATCAGATAAGGGATAAAAATATTCTTTTTATCCATACCGGAGGAACGCCGCTGTATTTTGACTACCTAAGCGGTTTAGAATAACCGATAATAAGAGGTGAATGTGTATGAACATACTGATACTCAGTGCAGGGACAAGAAATAAGATTGTGCAGTATTTTAAGGAAGCAGTCAAAGGAAAAGGAAAGATAATTGCCACGGACTGCTCCAATCTAGCTCCGGCGGTATATGACGCAGACGTTTTTTATCTGGTTCCAAGAATCACTGCGCCGGGGTATCTTGACAGGATACTTACGATTTGCAAGGAAGAAAAGATTGACGGCGTTTTTTCCTTAATCGACCCGGAACTCTCTCTTTTGGCGAAAGAAAGGGAACGCTTTTTGGAAATCGGGACAACGCCGGTGATTTCCCCTTATAAGCTTGTGGAAACCTGCTTTGACAAGTACCAGATGTACCAGATGCTTTGTGAAATGGGAATCCCGACCGGGAAGTGCTACATGGAAAAAGAGAAATTTTATAGAGCCAAAAGCGAGGGAAACATCAGGTATCCGGTGTTTGTAAAGCCGGTCAGAGGCAGCGCCAGCTTAAACATTAATCAGGTGTATTCCGACCGGGAGCTGGAAACGCTTTTTGAGCGGTATGACGACCTTATGATTCAGGAATTTATGCGCGGACAGGAGTACGGTGCTGATGTGTATATTGATTTGCTGTCCGGAAAATGCACTTCAATCTTTTTAAAGAAAAAAATAAGAATGCGTGCGGGGGAGACGGATAAATCTGTTTCCGTAAAGAATCCGGCACTTTTTGAACTGATACAGAATTTTGTAGAAAAATGTGGTTTTTGTGGTATGATAGATATTGACCTGTTTGAACAGGATGGAACTTATTACCTTTCGGAGGTAAACCCAAGGTTTGGGGGAGGATATCCTCATGCCTATGCCTGCGGCGTGAATATGCCGGCGCAGATGATCCGCAATCTTGAGGGAAAGGAAAATCCTGCTGCTATCGGGGAATATCAGGAGGGCATCTGCATGATGAAGTACAACGAGATTGCAATTGTGGATATGAACGGCAGGGAGATTGTTGAATAGATGAGCAAGGTGTTGATACTCGCCAATTCATCCGGCGGACTATATGATTTTCGGAATGAACTGGTAGAAAGACTTTTGGAGATGGGGCAGGTAACTGTCAGTCTGCCGGACGAGGTAAAGACAAAGGAGCTTGCGGCTGAAGGCTGTAAGGTTATTCACACGCCCATCAACCGCCGGGGAGTAAACCCCATAGAAGACCTGAAGCTTTTTATCAGCTATTGCAGGCTGGTAAAGAAGGAAAAGCCGGATTTAGCGCTCACATATACCATCAAGCCCAATATTTATGGAGGCTTTTGCTGCAGAGTCATGAAAGTGCCCTACCTTGCGACGGTGACAGGGCTGGGGAGCACCTTTCAAAAAGAGGGGATTCTGCGGAAAATGATTACGGCTATGTATCATGCCGGGCTGAAAAAAGCAGAATGTGTCTTTTTCCAGAATGAAGAGAACCAAAATGTTTTTGAAAAATTTCATATCAAGGGAAAAAACAGCAGGCTTGTGAAAGGTTCCGGAGTGAATCTGGATAAGCATAAATTTGAAGAATATCCCAAACGGGAATCGGTAAAGTTTCTTTATATCGGAAGGATGATGAAAGAAAAAGGAATCATGGAGTTGCTGGAAGCGGCGAAAGAGCTCCACGGCACGCAGGTGTCCTTTGAACTGCTTGGATATTGCGACGAGGATTTACAGGAAATTTTGGATGATGCGGAAAAGAGAGGTTTTATCAGACAGCTTGGTTTTGACCCACAGGTGCAGAAATACTTAAAGGACTGTTCAGCGCTGATTCTGCCTACCTATCACGAGGGTATGAGCAATGTGCTGATGGAGGCTTCCGCGGCGGGGAGGCCTGTGATTGCTTCAAACATCAGCGGATGTAAGGAAATCTTTGAGGAGGGAGTTACGGGATTTGGATGCCGCCCGAAAGATGCCGGGGATTTAGTCCGGGCAATCCGGAGATTTCTGGATCTTCCCTTGGAGAGAAAAGCTGTCATGGGACAAAAAGCCCGGGAGAAGATGGAACGGGAGTTTGACAGGCAGAGGGTCGTTGACGATTATATGGAAGAAATTAAGAGAACATTACTAATAGGATAAAGGAGAGTACAAGATGAATTTATACGAAAAGCTGTTAAGCGGGGAAGAAAAGTTAGCATTGGTCGGTTTGGGCTATGTGGGAATGCCTATTGCGGTGGCGTTTGCGCGGAAGATTAAGGTGGTAGGTTTTGACCTGAATGAGAAAAAAATTGAATTGTATCAAAATGGAGTTGACCCTACCAATGAAGTGGGAAATGAAGTGATTAAGAATACTTCTGTGGAGTTTACGGCGGATGCCAAAAAGCTCCGGGAGGCGAAATTCCATATTGTGGCGGTTCCCACGCCGGTCAACGATGACCACACGCCGGATTTAAGCCCGGTGGAAGGGGCAAGCCGTATTTTGGGACAGAATTTGACGAAGGGCTCCGTGGTGGTGTTTGAGTCCACTGTTTATCCCGGAGTGACGGAAGAAATCTGTGTTCCGATCTTGGAGAAGGAATCCGGATTAAAGTGCGGCGTAGATTTTAAGATTGGTTATTCCCCGGAGCGGATCAATCCCGGAGATAAGGTGCATCGTCTGGAAACCATTGTGAAAATTGTGTCCGGCATGGATGAGGAGACCTTAGACACCATAGCAAAGGTTTATGAATTAGTGGTGGAAGCAGGGGTTTACCGCGCGCAGTCCATTAAAGTGGCGGAAGCTGCCAAGGTGATTGAAAACAGTCAGAGGGATATTAACATTGCGTTTATGAATGAACTTTCCATTATATTTAATAAAATGGGAATTGATACCAAATCGGTGCTGGAAGCTGCCGGGACGAAGTGGAATTTCTTGAAATTCTACCCCGGGCTGGTAGGCGGGCACTGTATTGGAGTTGACCCTTATTACCTGACCTACAAGGCGGAGGAGCTTGGCTATCACTCACAGATCATTCTTTCCGGACGGCGGATCAATGACGATATGGGTAAATATGTGGCGGAGAGCATGGTCAAGAACCTGATTAAGGCAGATATTCCGGTAAAACATGCAAAGGTGGCGATTCTTGGCTTTACCTTTAAAGAGAATTGTCCGGACACCAGAAACACCAAGGTTATCGATATTTATAAGGAGCTTGGGGAATATGGGATTACGCCGGCTGTGGTGGATCCGGCGGCGGATGCGGAGGAAGCAGAGAGGCTTTATGGCATCACATTTGAGACCATGGATGCGGTGAAAAATATGGATGCCGTGATTGTTGCGGTTGCCCACTCTCAGTTTTTGGATTTGAAGAAAGAGACAATCAATAACTTTTACAATCCAAAGCACGAAAAGAAGGTCTTTATGGACTTAAAGGGATTGTTTGACCGAAATGAGTATCTGACGGAAGATTATGTTTATTGGAGACTGTAAAAGGAGTATGGGAAATGGGATATAAAGCGTTGAAGTTTGAGAAGGACAGCGTATTTCTTGTGACGGGAGGGGCGGGGTTTATCGGTTCTAATCTGTGCGAAGCGATTCTTTCTATGGGCTATACCGTAAGGTGCATGGACAACCTTTCTACAGGAAAATACGAAAACATAGAACCTTTTCTTGCAAATCCCAGATTTACCTTTTTGAAAGAGGATATTCGGGAGTTAGAGGCATGCATGGAAGCAGTAAAAGGCGTGGATTACGTGCTAAATCAGGCGGCTTGGGGAAGTGTCCCCAGAAGTATTGAGATGCCTCTTTTGTATGAGGAAATCAACATCAGAGGAACCTTAAATATGATGGAGGCATCCAGACAGAATCATGTGAAAAAGTTTGTTTATGCATCCAGCTCTTCCGTGTATGGAGACCATCCGGTGCTTCCCAAAAAAGAGGGGCACGAAGGAAAACTGCTTTCCCCTTATGCATTGACCAAGCATGTGGATGAGGAGTACGGCAGGCTCTACAAAGTTTTGTACGGGCTGGATACTTACGGAATGCGGTATTTTAATGTATTTGGAAGAAGGCAGGATCCGGAGGGGGCTTATGCGGCGGTTATCCCTAAGTTTATCAAACAGCTTATGAACGGGGAAACGCCTACCATTAACGGCGATGGAAGACAGTCCAGAGACTTTACTTATGTGGATAATGTGATAGAAGCAAACTTAAAGGCATGTCTTGCGCCCTCAGAGGCGGCGGGGGAAGCTTTTAACATCGGCGCCGGAGGCAGGGAATATTTGATTGATGTGTATTATGAGCTTTGCAGGGCGCTTGGTAAGGATGTGGAACCCAATTACGGACCGGACCGCGCCGGTGACATTAAGGATTCCAATGCGGATATCAGCAAGGCAAGGGAGCTTTTGGGTTATGATCCGGAGTATGATTTTGCAAAGGGAATCGCGCTGGCAATTGACTGGTATAAGGAGAATCTTTCGTGAAAATCGCAGTGAGGTTAGATGACATTATACCTGATATGGACTGGGAGCGTTTTTTGGAATTTAAAAAGCTTCTTGACCGGTATCAGGTGAAACCGCTTATAGGGGTGGTTCCCGACAATCAGGATGAGAATTTAAAAGGAAGCGGTCAGGGAAGGCCGGAAGACTTCTGGGCATATATTGCAGGATTGCAAAAATCCGGCTGGACGATTGCTATGCATGGTTATCAGCACATTTACACCACAAAGAAGGGCGGATTGTTTCCTCTTAATAATTTTTCGGAATTTGCAGGCGTTTCTTATGAGAAGCAGAGGCAGATGCTGGAGAGCGGGAAGAAGCTTTTAAAGGAAAAAGGCATTGAGACGGATCTTTTTATGGCACCGGCGCATTCCTATGACGAGAATACGCTGAAGGCGCTTACGGATGCGGGATTCCGGGCGCTTACGGATGGATTTGGAAGCTGTCCCTACCAATATAAAGGGTTGACCTTCTATCCGATTTCATTTCGTATTTCAGGAACATTAAAAAAGAAAAGCGGTTATTCAACGCTGGTAGTTCACCCGGCAACGAACACCGAAAAAGATTTAGAGCGCTATGAAGGGTATTTTCAGAGAAAGGATGTTCATTGGATTTCTTATGAGGAATACCGAAAGGCGCCGACTGTGCGGAGGGGGCTTTCAGGAAGCGTTAAGGAATTTTTGATGGCAAAAGGGAAGCAGCTGCTGGTCAGAATCAGATAAAAAGGAAGCAGACAGCGAAAGGGCTTGTGATGGAAAAGAAAACTCCTGTTCGGATTTTACATGTTTTGGGAAACACCAATTTAGGAGGGGCTGAGAGCCGGACGATGGATTTGTACCGCCATATGGACCGGGAAAGAGTTCAGTTTGACTTTCTTGTACACACCAGGCAGGAAGGTCATTTTGATAAGGAAATTCAAGAGCTGGGCGGACACATTTATCGTGTTCCCCGTTTTCGCATCTATAATTATTTTTCTTATGTGAAGGCAATGAAAGCTTTTTTCCTTGAACATTCCGATTTCCGTGCAGTTCAGGGACATATGACCAGCACCGCCGCAATTTATCTTCCCATTGCAAAAAAGGCGGGGATCCCCATTACGATTGCCCACGCCAGAAGCGCCGGCGTGGATAAGGGCGTCAAAGGGCTTGCCACCAGATGGATGCGCCGGAGCCTGCCGGACAAAACGGATTATATGTTTACCTGTTCAAGGCTTGCGGGAATATCTGTCTTTGGCGCGAAAGCAGTGGAGGATGGGAAAACGATCTTTATGCCTAACGCCATTGACTGCAAGAAGTTTGACTATTGTCCGGATATGCGCGATAAGATAAGGGCACAGCTGGGGCTTTCCCAGCGTTATGTGATTGGGCATGTGGGAAGATTTCATTATGCCAAAAACCATGAATACCTTCTCCAAATATTTGCCGGGCTCTGCAGGCAGGGAAAAAAAGAATATGCTCTGCTTCTCTTGGGAGAAGGAGAAAAAATGGAAGAGATGAAACGTCTTGCCGGGGAACTGCAGATTCAGGATCAGGTAATTTTTGCAGGAAATAAGAGCAACGTATACGACTATTATCAAGCCATGGACTATTTTGTGTATCCATCCCGCTACGAAGGGCTTCCGGGAACGGTGCTGGAAGCTCAGGCATCGGGGCTTCCCTGCCTGATGTCGGATCGTATCTGCGAAGAGGTGGCGGTGACGGAGCTGGTGCACACCATGGGGATAGAGGAGCCGCCAGAGCGGTGGGCGGACTATATTGAAAAGACGGAAGATTATACAAGGACAAGTCATGCGGAAGCGGTCAGCGAAGCTGGATTTGATGCGGGGGAGCAGGCGGAGATGATGATGAGGTTTTATGAGACGGGGAGGCTCAAATGAATTATAAGGTAGTTGTTTTTGGAGTGAAGGATACTTCCGAGAATATTGTATCATTCATACAGGAAAAAATATGTCCGGTGGATCTAGTGATTACAATTGCGCCGGAGGTGACACAGAAAAATCAAATTTCCGGTTACAAAGGGCTTTCTTTTTTGACGGAAAAGTATGGAATACCGGTTCATGAGGCGGACAGCTATTATCTGACAGATGAGAAAACCCAGCAGTTTCTAAAAGAAAATGAATTTGATATTGGCATTTCCATGGGATGGCAGAGGCTGATTCCGGCTTCTGTGCTTGACAGGTTTCAGTATGGAATTTACGGATTTCATGGAAACAGCGGTTATCTGCCCTTCGGAAGGGGGCGTTCTCCCTTAAACTGGTCAATTATACTTGGAGACAGTCGTTTCAATTTAAATTTATTCCGGTACGATGAGAAGGCGGACAGCCCTAATATTTTTGCCACGGAAATGTTTTCCATAACCCCTCATGACGACATTCGTACAGCCCAGTATAAGAATATGATCTGCTCCAAAAATCTCATTGTAAAATTATTGACGGCTTATCGGGAGGGAAACATTACAATCCGGACGGATTCCAAAGATTATGATTCCTGGTATCCAAAGCGGACTGCAGCGGATGGCAAGATAGATTTCCATTTGCGAACAAGGGAAATCTATAATTTAATACGCGGGGTTGCGGCTCCTTTTCCGGGGGCGTTTGCCTATGCTGGTGAGCCGGATGAGAAAAATAAGGTGACCATTTGGGCGGCTCATCCTTTTGACGAGATGATTGACTTTTCCTGCTATGAGCCGGGAGAAGTGATTGATATTTTTGACGGCAGACTGGTGGTAAGGACGGTGGACGGTTCCCTTTTGATTGACAAATACGAAGCTTGCAGAGAACTTGTGACAGGAGATGTTTTGCGGTAATGGATGAGAAAAAAAAACTGATGTTAATATCGCCGATGCTCCATCAGGGAGGGTTTGAGCGTGTATGCGTGACAACGGCGCGGCTGTTGGCAGATTATTTTGACATAACAGTTGTTATATTTGATTCGGCAGATATTGCCTATAATATAGATGGACTGAATATTATTGACTTGAAACTGGGGGTTAAAAAAGGAAAGCTGGGAAAACTCTGGAACATCGTCAGAAGAAGCCATCGATTGTATCAGCTAAAGAAAAGGTTAGGAATCGATATTTGTTACAGCTTTGGTACCACTGCTAATTTGGTTAATGCCATTTCTAAAACCAAAACGACAAAAATCTGGTTAGGACTGAGAAGCTATATGGATATGGAAGAGCGCCTCAAAATAAGGCTTTTTGTAAAACGGTCGGATCTGATGATTTGTTGTTCAAAAGTAATTGAACAGGAATTGAAAAGGAAGTATCATTGCGATAAAGCAGCTACTATGTATAATCCATATCATGTAGAGGATATCCGGAAACAAGCGATGGAAAATGAGCCGAAACTGCCCTGGAATGATGTGGATAGCCAAGGAAGGACGGTTAGGTGCATAGTTTCCATGGGAAGGGAAGATGGGGTAAAGGGATTTTGGCATCTGCTTAAAGCTTTTTCACTGATTCATATCAAAATTCCGGAAACACGGCTGATTATTTTGGGGGATGGAAGTTTCGCACCCTACAAAAAGCTTGCAGAAGATTTGAAAATTCAGGATGCAGTATATTTTGCGGGTATGCAAAAAGAACCTTATCAATATTTGAAAAAGGGAGAAGTATATATTCTGACATCTTTAAGGGAAGGATTTCCCAATGCTCTTGTGGAAGGAATGGCGCTTGGGCTTGCGCCTGTAAGTACAGACTGTATGACCGGTCCGGCTGAAATTTTGTTAAAAGAGATGCAGAGAGAACGCTTTAATCAAAATGAAAATGCAATTTACGGGGAGTATGGTATTCTAATCCCGCCTATGAACGAAAAAGCAGATTTTATTGCAGATCATATCCTTCGGGAAGAACAGAATTTGGCGGATGTTGTGGTGGATTTGCTTGAAGATGATAAAAAGCTTCAAAGGTATCAGCTGGCAGCAAAAAAAAGGACACAATTTTTTACCTATGAAAGCTATACTCAGCAATTCTTGCAGTTAGCTTGTGAGAAGAAACCAAATATGATAGAATAGGAAAATGGTCAATTGTGATGCTTTAAAAGGTGCAGGGTATGGACAAAATTTTGTTTCATTTAAACTCCTTAGAGCAGGGCGGGGCGGAACGGGTTGTCTCCAATCTTGCCAATCAGTTCGTTAAGGAGAACTATGAGGTGATTGTTGCCACACAATGGCAGGGAGAAGATGAGTTTCAGCTGGATTCCAGAGTACGGCGGATCCATGTAGGCATGACAGAGCAGGATGCAAAAAAGAACCGGATCAGAAAGGCATTATTGCGGATCTGGTATCTTCGAAAATGTATCAAGACGGAAAACCCGGATATCGTTATTGCATTTGCGCATAAGGCAAATTACAGGGCACTGACCGCCGCGATAGGCTTGAAGATACCGGTGGTAATCTCGATCAGGACAGATCCGAAGGGACATTATGATTCTCTTCTGGATAAGATACAGATTCCTCTGCTTTTTCCAAGAGCGGCAGGCTGCGTTTTTCAGACGGAAGGGCAAAGAGAGTTTTTTCCCCAATATTTACAACAAAAATCCAGAATTATCTTAAATCCGGTAAATGATAAATATCTGAATACTCCTAAGGTGGAGGTCAGGGAAAAGACGGTGGTCCAGTCGGGGAGGCTGGTAGATTTTAAAAACCAGCCTATGCTGTTAAAAGCGTTTTTAAAGGTGCATGAGAAGCATCCGGATTATGACTTGAAAATTTATGGACCGGATTCTTTTGACGGAACTAAGGAGATTCTTGAGAAAATAATAAAAGAAAATCATGCAGAGAGATTCATCCATTTGATGGGAGGGAGCGATGAGCTCGAAAAACAGCTTCCCAAAGCAGCCGTGTATGCTTTTTCTTCTGATTGGGAAGGGCTTCCCAATGCGCTTTTGGAGGCAATGGCGCTTGGAATGCCGATTGTCGCCACAGACTGCCCGTGCGGAGGACCGAAAACGGTGATTGTAGATGGAGAAAATGGGCTTTTGGTTCCCATTAAGGATCAAAATGCTATGGCTGACGGTATCAACCGATTGATAGAGGATAGGGAATTTGCTGAGCGATTGGGAGAAAATGCAAGAAAGATCAGTGAAAAGATAAATAGTGTTTCGATTCTTGCGCAGTGGCGGGACTATATAGAAGAAATAATTTTAGAGAAATAGTGAGGAATTATTAATGTTTTCATATGCAGATTACAGAGAAATTATAAATATCATCAAAGCGTCAGGGCGGTCCATGGGATATAAAAAGGCTCTAAGCAGCGATAGGTTTATTATCATGCGCCATGATGTGGAATACAGCGTAGAGAGGGCGTACTATCTGGCAAAGGTAGAAGAGAGTATGGATTTTTCATCTACCTTTTTCTTTCAATGGACGAACAATTCTTATAATATCCTTTCGCGCAGAAACATGAATATGATTAAGGACATGCACGAGAGGGGGCATAGCATCGGGCTCCATTTTGCGCTTAACGGCATGACAGATATGCAGATGATCCGCAGGCAGATTACCAAGGAAATGAACATTTTAAGTGAAATGTTTGGATTTGAGATTAATACCTTTTCCATTCACAGGCCGTCTAAGGATGTACTCAGGGAAAATATCAAACTGCCGGGAATTATTAATGCATATCAGGATGACTTCTTTACTTTTGCAGAAAGCATATCGGAAGATACCGATTTAAAAGTGAAATATATGTCAGACGCCAACCACATATGGCGTTATGGATACCCGGATGCCGTTAATATTAACAGCTGCAATAAAGTACAGATTTTAATTCATCCATTTTCCTGGTGCAAACAAGGATATGACAATTTTGATAATTATAAGGCATTGGTTGGTGAAAAGCTGATTGAGATGATAGAGAGCATCGATCAGGAATGCAAAGACTTTGGCGAATATAAAGACTGGTTTATGGAGCACACCGGTCTGCATGCGTAAGGCGGAGGAAGATTATGTGTGGAATATGCGGCTTTATTTCCAGACGGACACTCAAATTAGAACAATTGAAAGAAATGAATGATTCCATGCGTCACAGAGGACCTGATGACAGTGGGGAAGAGATTTATGAGATGAGAGATGGTCTTTCTCTTGGAATGGCACAGAGGAGATTGTCTATTATGGATTTGTCTCCCTTAGGGCACCAGCCCATGCATTCAAAGGATGGCAGGGTCAGCGTAATATTTAATGGAGAAATTTACAATTTTAAAGAACTGAAAAAGGAGCTCACGGATTATCCCTTCCGCTCCAACTGCGATACGGAAGTGATCATTGCCGCGTATCTCCAGTGGGGAATCTCCTGCATAGAAAAGCTAAACGGCATGTTTGCCATTTGCTTGTATGACAGGGATACGCAGGATGTATTTTTGGTCAGGGATCGGATAGGGAAGAAGCCGCTTTACTATGAGATTGACGGAAATGATCTATACTTTGCATCGGAACTAAAGCCGATTATGCTTAGACCGGGGTTCTCTAAAAGGATAAGGAGAGAGGTGCTTTCCCGTTATTTATTCCAGCAGTATATCAATGCACCGGACAGCGTATTTGAAAATGTTTATAAGCTGGAGCCGGGAAGTATCCTGCAATACCATCAGGGGCAGACAAAGGTTTGGAAATATTGGGATGTAAGGTCGGTTTACCATGAAATGCAGAAAAATCCGATAACTGATTATGAGCAGGCAAAGGAGGAGTTAAAAGGGCTGTTGCAAAAGGCGGTGGCTGGCAGGATGATTGCGGATGTACCGTTAGGCGCTTTTTTGAGCGGAGGCTATGATTCTTCCCTTATGACGGCTATCGCTCAGGAGAATTCTTCTGAGCCTGTAAAGACCTTTTCCATAGGCTTTCAGGAAGAAAATTATAATGAAGCCAAGTATGCCCGTAAGGTGGCGGAGTATCTTGGAACGGACCACACGGAGCAGTATATTACCGAAAAGGAAATGTTTGACCTAGTGGAAAGCATCCCTCTATACTATGATGAACCTTTTGCGGATTCTTCTGAGATTCCTACTATGCTGGTATCTGAACTTGCAAGGCGGAAGGTGACAGTGGCGCTTTCCGGTGATGGAGGGGATGAATTTTTTTGCGGTTATAATATTTATGAGAATGTTAAGCAGGCGCAGATGTTGGACATACTAGGACAGCTGACCTGCGGAGCTTGCAGCCTGCCGGGAATCAAACAGCTTAAGCTTGCAGAGCGTCTTCCTTTTAAGGTGCGTGTTATTGCAGGGAACAGGAATAAGGAATCTAAGACACAGTTCGGGGCAAGCAGTTATGTGGACTGGTCTACGAGTATGGTGCGTGGAGATGGGATGCCCTGCCATTATCTGACTGAGAGCAGTTATGGGGTCAAAGATTGGCAGGTTAGAAGAATGCTGTTAGACATGGACACGTATCTGCCGGGAGACATTCTCTGTAAGGTGGATCGTGCCTCCATGAAATATTCGCTGGAAGCAAGATGCCCAATTTTGGACAAGGATGTGATGGAATATTCTTTCCGCATTTCTCATGACTGCAAGTATTATAAGGGGATAAAGAAACGTATTCTAAAGGATATTGCTTATGATTATCTTCCTAAGGAGCTCCTAGACAGACCGAAGGTTGGATTTGGTGTTCCGCTTGACAAATGGATGCGGGGACCGCTGAAAGAAAAATTTATGGACATGTGCAGTCGGGATTATCTGAGAAAACAGGGGATTTTTGAGGCGGATTTCACGGCGGATATGATGGAAAAGTACATGCAGACCGGAGATGGAGGACCGGCGACAGGGGCGAACTATTCCAAAATAGCCTGGTCGCTTTTTGTGTTTCAGCAGTGGTATCATCATTATATGGAGGTATCATAGTTGAGAAATAGATACAAAGGAAGAGGATGTCTTAAATGCAATATGACTTTGGGGGATAGATAAATGCGTATAGCAATGCTGATCAGTGCATTAAGCAGAGGCGGTGCAGAGCATGTGCAGGTAAATTTGGCTGATTACCTGATTAAACAGGGACATCAGGTGATTATGGTGACCCAATATCAAAAGGAAAATGAATATCCATTAAATCCGGATGCCAAAAGGATTGTATCCGACATCAACGAGACGGAAACTGCCAATAACCGCATTATTAATTTTGTGCGCCGATTTCGCAAACTGCGAAGGATTTGGAAATCTGAAAAACCAGATGTTATTCTTTCTTTTATTGGGAAAAATAACATAATGGCTATTATTACATCCTTAGGGCTTCCGGTCTCTACGGCAGTATCGGTGAGAGGGGAACCGAGAGAAGAATATTATAGCAATGGATTACGGCTTATTGCCAAAGGTTTGTTTCACTTTGCGGACGGAATTATATTGCAGACAGAGAAATGCAAATCTTTTTTTCCATCGGGAGTACAAAAAAAGGCTGTTATTTTGAGAAACCCGGTTCATTCTTCTTTTTTTAGGGAGCCATATACCGGACTGCGGGATAAGACGATCGTAGCAGTGGGAAGAATAGATGAAAATAAAAATCACAGAATGCTGATTCAGGCATTTGCACAGATAGCAGATGAATTTCCAGATTACAAGCTGATAATTTACGGTGATGGAGATAGGAAGGAAGAACTTCAAGATGCCGTTAAAAAACTGAATTTGGCAGATAGAATCGTGTTTGGGGGCAGAATCGAGAATGTGGCTGACGCTATTTATAAAACACGTGTTTTTGTATTATCATCCAACACAGAAGGGATGCCAAACACTTTACTTGAAGCAATGGCATTAGGGTTGGCTGTTGTGTCAACGGATTGTCCGTGCGGCGGACCGGCGGAGATTATCGAACATGGAAAAAACGGAATTTTGGTTCCGGTCAGAGATGAAAAAGCGATGAAAGAAAACTTGCAATTTCTCTTAAATCACTTGCAAGAGGCGGATGAGATGGGAAAAAACGCAAGGATAACAAGCGAAATTTATAAACCGGAAAGAGTTCTCCCTGAGTGGGAAAAATACTTGATTTTACTGGGAAATGCAAAAAAATAGGAGAAAATATAATGTGCGGAATAGCCGGAGTATGCAATTTTGCAAGAAATGGGAAAGAAAATGTCGAACGAATGAAGGCACGGATGATTCACAGAGGACCCGATGCATCGGGAACCTATGTTTCAGAAGACGAGAATGTTGTGCTGGGGCATAGGCGGCTTTCCGTTGTTGATTTGACTGAGAATGGTTCTCAGCCTATGGTTTCGCATAACGGGCGTTTCGTTATTTCTTATAATGGAGAGGTTTATAATTATAAAGAAGTGGCGCAAAAACTTTTGCGAGAGCACAAAATTGACAATTTTCGCGGCAGCTCGGATACGGAGGTTCTATTAGAGGCATTTGACGCTTACGGAGTCAAGGAAGCCATCGGTATGTTTAAGGGAATGTTTGCAATTGCCTTGTATGACAAAAAGGAAAAGACGTTATATCTTTTAAGGGACCGGGTGGGAGAGAAGCCTCTTTATTATGGAAAAGTGAATGGAAGCTTTGTGTTCGCTTCCGATGTCGGATGCATTTCTGTATTAGAAGGTTTTCGGAATCCGGTAAATAAGAAAGTGTTAGATTTGTATTTTGTCCATGGCTACATTCCTGCTCCTTATTCTATTTATGAAGATATTTACAAATTAGAGCCGGGAAGCATTTTAAAGATTTCCGCGCCGTTTGAAGATTGGGAGATAGAAAACTATTGGAGTATGAAGGAAGCTGCCAGACATGGACAGAATAATTTGTTTCAGGGAAGCCGTGAGGAAGCTGCGGATGAGCTGGAGAGATTGTTAAAGGAATCAATTGCCGGACAAATGGAAGCGGATGTTCCTGTGGGCGCCTTTTTATCCGCGGGAATTGACAGCAGTACTGTTGTAGCTTTGATGCAGACTCTGCATCAGGGAAAGGTAAAGACCTTTACGATTGGAATGGAAGAGAAAGGCTATAATGAGGCTGTTTATGCAAAAGAAATAGCGTCGCACTTAGGGACGGAGCACACAGAGCTATATATTTCAGAACAGGATGCCGTGAGAGTTATTCCCAAACTTGGATATATGTTTGGGGAACCTTTTGCAGATTCTTCACAGATTCCTACCTATCTTGTAAGTAAGATGACCAGGGAACATGTGACGGTATCCTTAAGCGGTGACGGCGGGGACGAATTGTTCTGCGGTTATACTTCTTATGCGTCAGTCGAAAGAATCTGGAATAAGATGAAGTCTGTTCCATATGCGGTGCGGAGACCGGTCAGCGGGCTGGTGCTTCACAGTCCTCTGAATAGGAAAGAGATTTACAGGGTAAAGGGGAAGCTTTTGGGGGCAAAGGGACCTTCTTCTCTTTATATTTGCTCCAATGAAACAGAGCCTTTAGCAAGAAAAATCAGCTTGCATCATGAGGACTGTCCTTATAAGCACAGTGAATATCAGGAAGGGTTTCTTGCAGAGACAAATCACAATATTATGCTGATGGACATGCTGATGTATCACCCGGATGACATTCTGGTAAAAGTGGACAGGTCGGCTATGGCAGTGTCACTGGAAACCAGAGTTCCCATGCTGGATAAGGATGTAGTTGAATTTGCATGGAGCCTTCCGATTGAATATAAAAAGAATGGGAATATTGGCAAGCAGGTGCTTCGGGATGTGCTTTATCGTTATGTTCCAAGGGAAATGATGGAGCGTCCCAAAAAAGGATTTTCCATTCCCATTGAAGAATGGCTGCAAAAGCCAAAGCTCCGTGAGTGGGCGGAAGACTTAATTGAACGCCGCCAGCTTAAAGAGCAGGGCTATTTGGATCCGGATGTGGTATGGAAAATATGGGAGGATTTTATTCTGCGCGGGGAGTGGAGGATTCAGATTTGGTATATTTTAATGTTTCAGGAGTGGCTTCGCTTACAAAAGATGTCATAAGGAGTTTTATCCATGCTTTTTAATTCGTACGGTTTTATATTGGCGTTTCTTCCTTTGGTTCTGATTGGATATTTTGGGATTGGCAAAACAGGAAAGCAGAAAGCGGCAATTGTCCTTCTTTTATTTGCGAATTTAGGTTTCGCGGCTTTCGGCGGTATTTACCACTGCGCGGTTTTGCTGGCGGATCTTCTGGTAAATTTTTTTATAGCAGGGGCTGTCAGAAATTCGGAGGAAACAAAACGGAAAGGAATATTGACACTGGGGATTCTCTTTAATCTGGGAGTGCTTTTTTTGTTTAAATATTATAACTTTTTTGCGGAGAATCTTAACCAGATTATGTGGATAAAGCTGCCTTTGCATCATTTCGTGCAGCCGTTGGGAATCAGCTTTTATACATTTGGGCAGATTGCATATCTGGTGGATTGTTACAGAGAAAAGCCTGCGGAGCTTCAAAACGGAACTTATCGTTATCCCCTTTTGGAATATGCGGTGTATGTTTCTTTTTTTCCGAAGCTGATTCAGGGTCCTATCATGTATCATGATGAATTGATTCCTGCACTTAGGGATCCTCAAAAGAAAAAAGCAGATTTCACTAATTTGAGCAGAGGATTTTATGCATTTGCGCTGGGGCTTGCGAAAAAGGTTCTGCTTGCGGATACGCTGGCAAAAATTGTAAATATTGGGTACAATAATATTGGCGCACTGAGCACAGGGGATGCTATTTTGGTTATGGTGTGCTATTCCCTGCAGATTTATTTTGACTTCAGCGGTTATTGCGATATGGCGTATGGGATTGGGTATATGCTTAATCTAAAACTGCCGATTAATTTCAACTCTCCCTATAAGGCGGTTTCCATCACGGACTTTTGGGATCGGTGGCATATGACGCTTACCCGGTTCTTTACCCGGTATTTGTATATTCCGCTGGGAGGGAACCGAAAGGGAAAGGCAAGAACCATGCTTAATATTATGATCGTTTTCCTGTTAAGCGGCCTCTGGCACGGGGCAGACTGGACCTTTATTTTGTGGGGAGCATTAAACGGGGCACTGATGGTGCTTGAACGATTATTCCATGTAAAGGAATGGAAGGCATTTCCGGGAATCCGGCGGATAATGGCGTTTGTGATTTCTACGTTTGCATGGAGTATTTTCCGGGCAGACTCCCTCAGGCAGGTGACTGGCCTGTGGGGAAGGCTTTTGACAGGGGGACGCTTGCGTTACGCGCCGTTTGCTGAATGCTTTAACAATTTGGTGGAAGTCAGTATTTTGCGCAGGATAGGTTTGGGAGGACTTATGGGTAATTACCCGTGCGGTCTTCTGCTTCTCCTTGTGGCTGCTTTGGTGCTGGCATGTTTTTTTATGAAAAATACGCAGGAAAAAGTGGAGGCTGTGCAGTTTACGAACCGGAAAGCGTTGGTGACGGTGATTTTGCTGGTGTGGAGTATTTTGTCTTTATCGGAGATCAGTGAGTTTATTTATTTTAATTTTTAGCGCAGAGGAAGAAAAATGGAGCAGGAAGCCGCAAAAAGGTGGTTTAAAAAGTGCATAGGGATGCTGCTTGGAACGCTTACGCTAATTGTGCTTGCAGTGATAATTGTCGATCCGTATTTTCATTATCATAAGCCGTTTTCGTTTCTCTCGTACAGGCTGTATGAGGAGCGCTATATCAATGATGGAATGGCAAGGCATTTTGATTATGATGCGATCATTACCGGCACATCCATGGCGCAGAATTTTAAGACCAGCGAAATGGATGCTCTGTTTGGAACTAAGTCGATAAAAGTGCCCTTTTCGGGAGCGGGGTATCAGGAACTGTCACAGAATCTGGACAGGGCGCTTTCAAGAAACCAGAAGTTAAAAACAGTTTTATGGGCAGTAGACTATAATGGGCTGCTTCGGGAGTATGACTGGCAGCAGTACGTGGAGTATCCTGTGTACCTTTATGATGAGAATCCTTTGAATGATGTCAGTTATGTGTTTAATAAGTCGATTCTTTATCATGGGGTGCTGTCGAACCTTGTCTTGAGCCTGCAGGGAGGTTCAAGTACTTCTTTGGATGACTATTCATCTTGGCAGAAGGAGACAGGATTGTTTTATATTATGCTTTCTTATGATAGAGAGAACGTAAATATTCCTAGTAATAAAGAGTTTGGTGAGGCAGAATTTGAAACAGTAACACAGACTATTGAAGAAAATATAGTAAGTTTGGCAAATAAATACCCGGATACGGAATTTATTCTTTTTTACACGCCTTATAGTATCTGCTATTGGGATGCACTGCAAATTGAGGGGACAATTTTAAAACAGACAGAAGCAGAAAAGTTAGCTACGGAAATGCTTCTTCAATGTCCTAATGTAAAGCTATATAATTTTTATGATCAGCATGATGTGATTTGCAATACAAATTATTACAGTGATGGCGGTCATTACAGCGCAGAGGTCAACTCCCTAATTCTTAACTGGATTGCACAGGGAACAGGGCTGATAACACAGGAGAATTATCTGCAAAAGCTGGAAGAAGAACGTGAATTTTATTTAAATTATGACTATGACAGCATTTATCTGGAGTTGGAGGAGAATCAATGAATATCATCAGAATGTCCGGAGGGCTGGGAAACCAGATGTTTCAATATGCATTGTATTTAAAGCTCCGCTCCATGGGAAAAGAAGTTAAGTTTGACGATATCAACGAATACCGGGGGGAAGGGGCAAGGCCAATTGTGCTCGCCATCTTTGGAATCGATTACCCCAGAGCGGCGTGGGATGAGATTACGGCATTGACTGATCAGTCCATGGAGTTTAAAAAGCGGATCCGCAGGCGGTTGTTTGGAAGAAAAGCCATTGAATATGTGGAGCAGGGATTTTATGACCCTCAAGTGCTTTCTTTTGATTCGATGTACTTAAGAGGCTCTTTCCGGAGTGAGAAATATTTTAAAGATATTAAAGAAGAGGTAAAAAGCACTTTTCAGTTTCCGGAACTTGAAGAGATGCATCTTCCGGAAAAGCTTTTTCTTCCCACGAATAATTTTCTGAGCCAGATTGAGGGCTCAGAGGCGGTGGCGCTTCATATGTACCGGGGAGATTCCAGAAACAATGAGGAGCTTTATGACGGAATCTGCACCGAGCAGTATTATGAGGGAGCGGTGCGCTATATACAGGAAAAATACCCCGAGGCAGTTTTCTTTATATTCAGTAATGAGCCGAAGTGGGTAAAAGGCTGGGTGATTTCTCTGATGAAGAGCCAGATTGAAGATGAAATGAGCAGAGAGGATATTAAAAATCTGGAAAGGCGTTTTGTGATGGTGGGCGCCAACAGCCAGCATACAGGTTATCTGGATATGTTTTTGATGAGCAGATGTAAACACAATATTATCAGCAATTCCAGTTTTAGCTGGTGGGCAGCCTGGATCAATAAGAATCCGGACAAACTGATCTGCGCGCCGAGCAGATGGGTAAACGGGGAAGAATGCGGTGATGTTTATACGGCGGGGATGACCCTGATTAATGAAAAAGGAAAAGTAGAGCGGACGATTAAAGAATGAATATTATTAGAATGACCGGCGGGCTGGGAAATCAAATGTTTCAGTATGCCTTATATTTAAAACTGAAATCGCTTGGCAGAGACGTGAAAATGGATGATGTGACGGAATATGAGAATCGGAATGCTAGGCCGATCATGCTCTGGTGCTTTGACGTATCATATTCATCTGCGACAAGGGAGGAACTAAATCAATTTACAGATGGATCTATGCAGTTAAGTCATCGCATCCGAAGAAAACTGTTTGGAAGAAGGTCATTAGAATATCACGAGCAGGATTGTAATTTTGATGAAAATGTCTTACACCGGGAACCGGCATATCTGACAGGATATTTCCAGAGTGAACAGTACTTTAAGGATATAGAAGAACAGGTGAGAAGCGCATTCAGTTTTTCAAATAAAATATGGGAAGAACTAGACAACTCTCTTTTGGAAAGGATAAAAAAGTATCAGAGGAGAATTGATGAGTCGATAGCGGTGTCGGTGCATATACGGCGTGGGGACTATTTGGAAAATGAAGCGGCTTATGGGCATATTTGCACGGAAGCTTATTACCGGAATGCCATTGATTTTATAAGAAGCCGATACCCAGAGGCTGTTTTCTTCTTTTTCAGCAATGAGCCTCAGTGGGTCAAAAAATGGTTAGAAAGTGAGTTCCTTGATAAATTTCCATTTGAGATAGTAGAAGGAACAACTGAGAAGAATGGATATTTGGATCTTTTTTTGATGAGCAGATGCAAGCACCATATTATTGCCAATTCCAGTTTTAGCTGGTGGGGAGCGTGGCTGAATCCGGATAAAGAAAGAATAGCAATTGCACCTTCTAAGTGGAATAATAAACAAGATTATAAGGATATTTACACAGAAAAGATGACAAAGATTTCATATGATGGTAAGGTAATAGAAGGGAGATTTACCTAAACTAATTTGCAGAAAAATCTAATTAGGGAAACGAGGGAAAATGCAGGGAGAAAAGTTAGTTTCAGTTATTGTAGCGGCGTATAATATTGAAGATTATCTGCCCAGATGCATGGACAGCCTGCTGGCGCAGACCTATAACCCTATGGAAATTATTTTAGTAGATGACGGGTCTACGGACAGAACCGCAGCTATTTGTGACAGATATGGAAATGAATATGAACGGGTGAAGGTGATTCATAGAAAGAACGGAGGGTTATCGGCAGCCCGCAATTCCGGTTTGGACATTGCACAAGGTGATTTTATTGGATATGTGGACGGGGATGACTGGGTAGAACCGGAAATGTATGAAGCTATGGTAAATGCCTGTATAGAGACTGGCGCTCAAATAGCAACTTGCAATTATCGGGAAATTGGAGAGGGAGGGGAAGAAGTCCATCCCTCCGGTAGACGATTGGAATTGAACATGAGGGAAGCTATGGATTTATTCATCAATGGAAACTCTCAGCCATGCATTTATAATTCGGTATGGAGCAAGCTTTATGAGCGAGAGATGATAAAGGATCTTCGATTTGTCGAAGGTAAATCTTCGGAAGATATTATGTACACTACGTGGGCAATTGCAAAAGCTCAGAAATGCGTTTTGATAGACAAGGCTTATTATAACTATGTGGTAGATCGAAGCGGCAGCATTATGAATGTGAAGCTTGCAGAACGAAGATTTCAGGATGAAATTCCCTTTTGGAAGGAGCAGATAGGGTATCTGTACGGGTTGGGAGAACAGGAACTGGCTCAAAAAGCTTCTTACCGTTTTTATCGCCGTCTGCTTGATTATTATTTGGATTTTAGAAAGAAAAAGATGAAGGATGCTGCAAAGAGGCTGATCGGGATTTTAAGAGGAGAAAAGACTGAAGTGAAAAGGATTTACCAAAATGATTTTATCCCTTTGGGCGATAAAGTACGGATGAGCATAGCACTAGTTACCCCTTCCGGTTATTATGAAATTGTAAAATTATATGACAGATTTGTCATTCCGCTGCGGCAGAAGGAATAGGAGCACAATGAACAAAAAGAAAGCTATAGATGACAAAATGAAAAAAAGCAGGACAATTTTTTTGGGAGTGTGCATTTGGGGGGTGTTTCTCACAATACTTGCGTACAATGTATTGACGCCATATTTATCGGATGATTTTTTTTACAAAAGCAATGTGGGAGAAGCACACAATTTCTTTGAACTGATTAAGCAGCAATATCAAGAATATTTGAGTAATAGTGGGCGTGTGATAGGGCAATTTAGTATTCGGCTTTCGCTGGCAGGCGATAAGATGATTTTTAATGTAATAAACAGCATCATGTTTGTGCTGCTATCCTTGCTGATTTACTGGAATGTGAAAGGAAGAAAACAATATGACATTCCACTGTATTTATTAATTGTGCTTGCCTTATGGCGATATAGCGTTAATTTCGGAGAAACAATCCTTTGGATATGCGGTGCATGTAATTATTTATGGGGGAGCGTTATCATTTTAGGATTGGTGACTCTTTATAGATGCGTAATGGAAAGAGCGGAAATAAAGCATAGGGCTTTGGTTTCAGCAGGATTATTTTTTTACGGTGTTATTGCAGGCTGGTGCAATGAAAACACTTCCGGCGGCGGATTGCTTCTAATCATGCTGTTTACGGTAATCGAATATGTGGAAAGAAAGAGACAGACTGGGTTGAAAATCAAAGATTTTGTAAATTCCTGTATTATTGCTCCACACTTGGGGATGATGTGCGGACTTTTGGGAATGGTGCTGTCGCCGGGAGTTTATAAACGTATGGCGGTAATGAACACAACAGAGAATTATAGCGGTTTTGTTGGTTATCTTTCGAGATTATATAAATGCTTTATGGAGATGGATCATCTGTTTTTGGAGTTGTTTATCCTATTGGGGGTTGTAATTATTTTTGCGGTAATATGTGAAAGGAAAAGCAAAATGGTGATAAACACTGTGCTGCCCTTTGTGATTGCCTCTGCCGCAACATCGCTTGTTTTGGTGGCACTGCCAACACCGCAGAACCGCGCTTACTTTGGAGCAGGAATTTTTTTGATCATCGCCTGTATTCAAGGATTTCATATTACCTTTCATGATAGAAGCCAGAACAAGGGATTTAAGGCAGCTTATTATTGTGCCATATGGATATTGTCCGTTAGCTTTTTCTTTGTTTATGTTGAAAATTTAGTGAATTTAGCACGTATTTACAGAGAAAATAATGAAAGAATTGAATTGATCAGGGAAGCGGCGGAAAAGGGGGAGGACTTTGTTGTTATTCCTCAGTATAGAGAAGCATTCAAAAATAGATTTACTTTTGCGTATGACTCTGACATGACAGAAGATGCCGGGTATTGGATTAATCAATATTACGAAGTATATTATGGAGTTGCTTCGATATCCGCACTGCCGAGAGACGAGTGGGAAGAGTTATTTGGTGAATAGAAAATGCAGGCAGCAGCGCTGATTTGCTTATGATAGCAATTTATGGTATACTTTTGTTAATTATGTGTACAGGCAATTGTGCAAGTAATTGCCATAAGGAGAAAGATGGATAATGTAAGCATGATCAAAAAGATCAGATATATATTCGACCGAAAACAAAAGCTTCAGCTATTAGTTCTTGGAATTATGATATTTATTGGCGGTTTTCTGGAAATGCTGGGGGTAGGAGCTATGATGCCGGTGGTTATGGTGCTGCTTACGCCGGAAGCTCTGTTGGAATACATTCATAAGTATGAATTTTTACAAAAAATGTGTGTTTTTTTTCACATAAATGATGTGAATCAGATAACGGTAGCGCTTCTTTTAGCACTGATGAGTGTTTATGTGATCAAAAATTTATATATCTTGTTTTTAACTTATAAGCAGAATAAATTTATTGATCAAAACAGAAATCGAATGATCAGCCGGGTAATGGCGGAATTTTTAAACAGGCCATATGAGCAGTATTTGGGAGCGGATATTCCTACAGTGTTTCGAATTACAGACAGTGATATTCCTCAGACATTTACATTGATGCTTTCGTTGATTCAGCTTGCATCGGAGGCGGTGGTATCTTGTCTGATTTTTGTTATGATGTTGATTTTGGATACAAGGATGACGCTGTCCGTTATTGTGCTGTTCGGTGTGTTGACTTTAATAATTGTTAAAGTGTTGAAACCCCAGCTCAACAAAATAGGCAGTAAAAATCAGGCGATACAGTCTCGGATTGCTAAGTGGAGGATACAGGCAATTTATGGGCTTAAGGATGTGAAAGTACTAAATAGAGAAGAGTTCTTTGTGCGCAATTATTATGAAAGCGGTAAGATAGGGGCGGGCGTGTCAACAACGTATGCGGTACTAAATAATATGCCGCGGCTTTTGATAGAGACAGTTTTTATTGTCGGTATTTTAGGCTTTCTTATGCTGTTTATTCAGGGAGGCGGAGATATGTCTGCGCTTGTATCTACGGTGGCTGCATTTGGAGTAGCCGCAATAAGGGTACTGCCCAGCGTAAATAGGATTAATACTTATATCACGCAGATATCTTACACTCAGCCCAGCCTTGATTTTGTATATCAGAATCTGCAGGAGGGGATGAAGACCGATGCGATGTTAGCGGAACGAAAGGCAAATTCCCAGAAAGACAAGCTAAAGTTGGAACATCAGATTGAGCTGAACCATATTTCTTTTCACTACCCAGATTCGGATAAGGATATCTTTACAGATGCACACATGGTAGTGCCTAAGGGGAAATCCGTGGGGATTATAGGAACCTCCGGCGCAGGAAAGTCTACCATTGTGGATATTCTGCTGGGGCTTTTACATGCCCAAAAAGGGGAAATTACTTGTGACGGCATCGATATTTTTAAAAACTATGAATCATGGCTTGCACAGATAGGGTATATTCCGCAGTCCATTTATTTGATAGATGAATCTATCAGGGACAATATTGCCTTTGGCATTGATGCAGACAAGATTGATGAAAATAGAATATGGGAAGTGCTGGAAGAGGCGCAGCTCAAAGAATTTGTGAAAGAATTACCGCAGGGGCTTGATACTACAATAGGTGACAGAGGCGTCAGATTATCCGGCGGACAAAGGCAGAGAATTGGCATTGCCAGAGCGCTTTATCACGACCCGGAAATATTGGTATTTGACGAGGCGACTTCAGCCCTTGATAATGATACGGAAGCGGCGGTAATGGATGCGGTTAACAGTTTTCATGGAAAAAAGACGATGGTTATTATTGCACATCGATTAAATACGATTGAGAAATGTGACGTGATTTATAAAGTCGAAGATAGAAATTTGGTGGAGACTACATTAAAGTAAGTCCAAAGGCGGGGAAGATAAATGATAGGAACAGAATTTATTGATGGGCAAGGCTTGGGAAATCAATTGTTTTGTTACGTGACAGCCAGAGCAATAGCGGAGGAAAATGGCTATGAGTTTGGAACGGCTGGGCAAGAATGCTTTGCAGTAAATATTCATAGTAACCGCGGAATGTATTTTATGGATGTGGATTTAGGACATGCTATATCTCAGGAGGAAAAGAAAGAGTTTAAGGTATACCATGATGCGGAGGACAGATTATATATTGGAAATTCTAAGCATGACATGACTTATGGCTGTTATATTTCCGGAGCAGATGACAAGATCCATCAGATTGAAGATAATACATTAATTTACGGGAATATGCAGGATGAGTCTTACTTTATAAAATATTTAAAGCAAGTGAAGCAGTGGCTTAGAGTGAAGCCGGAATATGATTCCTATGAATACAGCCGTGAAAATCTTTGCATTATCAATATGAGAGGCGGTGAATATACCGGGAATTTTGAACTATATGTAGAAAAAAAATATTGGCTCCATGGCATCAAAGAAATGAAAAAGATCCGGCCGGATATGGAGTTCATGATAGTTACTGATGATGTGGAGGCTGCCGGCAAAATGTTACCAGGCATTCCGGCACACCATTTTGATATAGGTAAGGACTATGTAACTTTAAAAAATGCTCATTATTTATTGCTTTCCAATTCTTCTTTTGCCTGCTTGCCGGCATATACCAGCGATACATTAAAGTTCGCTATTGCCCCCAAATATTGGGCAAGGCACAATGTTTCCGATGGTTATTGGGCGTCAGAACAGAATATTTACAGCTTATTTCATTATATGGATAAGAAAGGCAGGCTTTTTACGGCTGAACAGTGCCGTCAGGAATTAGAAGCGTATAAACAGAGATCCTCTAAATACTTAAGGCGTGGGCAGAAGCCCGGAGCTGTTAGAGCATTTTTTCAAAATATTCGTAGAAGATTAATTTTTGGCTGGTTTTACTCTAAAAAGATTTGCAGTGCTGTGTGCAGAAGAATCAGAAAGCAGAGGATGATCAGTTATGAATAAGGAAAGGCTAAAGCTCCCCAATGTTACGTTGGCGGCAATGACCAGTGTAAATATATATGAAACAATCAAAGCTCTTGAATATAGCATGCAGGGGATTGAGTTCGGAGAAGTAGTGCTGATTACCCATAGGAGACCGTTTATCCTGCCGAAAGAGATTACCTATAAGCATACATCAAAACTGACCAATATTGACAGTTTTAATTATAAGATGGTTTATGAACTGGCAGACTATATTGACACGGACTATGTACTGCTGATTCATGCGGATGGTTTTGTGGTTCATCCGGAAAGTTGGCGAGATGAATTTTTCAAGTATGACTATATTGGTGCTCCCTGGCCAGTGCCGGAACAAGGCAAAGTGCACAGCTACCACGATATAAATGGAAATTTGTGCAGGGTAGGAAACAGCGTTTCCTTAAGAAGCAAAAGGCTTTTGGAATTTCCGAAAAAAGCCGGATTGGTGTGGGAAAAAGATGAGGAAGGATTTTACAACGAAGACATTTTTCTTTGCTGTAGAAATAAGCACAAGATTGAGGCGGCAGGGATGAAAATTGCTCCTATAGAGGCAGCGAAGTACTTCGGGCATGAACATCCGGTGCCGGAAATCGAAGATGTGGATGCGCCTTTTACTTTTCATAAATGGAGAGGAAAGAACGCTGGGTATCCCCGGTTTGAAAATCCCTGGGTGAGAAGGTGGCAGAAATTTAAGGATATTGTAAGGCCGCTGCTATTTTGGAGACATAGGTAAGGGTCATGTAAGGCTGCCTAATAATATTTGGAAGAAACAGAAAACATTTGGCTGTATGTTGTGGGAAAGCCAAGTGACCATATAGAAAAGGACAGAATAATGGTATATGATTGCATTCCTTTCTTTAACGAAATAGATATATTGAATTTGAGGCTTCATATTCTGTCGCCGCTGGTGGACAAGTTTATCATTGAGGAGGCCACGGTGACGTTTTTGGGAGAGCCGAAGGAACTTTGTTTTGAGAAGAACAAAGAATTGTTTAAAGAGTTTCTGCCCAAGATTGAGTATATTGTGGTGGACAATTCTCCCTCGGAACTGACTACCCACGAGAGGGATAAATTTCAAAAAAATGCGTTAATAGCAGGCCTTAAGGATGCGAAAGATGAGGATGTAATTATCTTAAGTGATGTGGACGAGATTCCTAATCCTAAAGCGCTTGAAGAGATTATTAGCCATTTTGACACAGATAAGGTATACCATTTGGCGCAGAGAATGTTTTACTGTTATTTAAATATGGAAGAAGTTTCCGGGAAACTGCTTTCCACCACTGGGGAATTTCCGGGTGTGGAAAGAAAAATGTGGCTTGGGACTAAGGTTTTCAGCAAAAAAAATATTCCGGAGAATGGAATTATTTTTTTGAGGGAGGCGTCTACTACGGCACCGGAAGCTGTAAGAGTGGCAGATGGCGGTTGGCACTTTGGTTATATGGGCAGCAGGGGAGGTGATATTTCCAAGAGAATTGGGGATAAGGTAGTGGCAGCTGCTCATCAAGAGTATAATGATCAGGATACTCTTGCGGAAGCAAAGGATCGGCTTTTATTAGGACAAGATATTTTTGGGAGAGATGCTCGATTTGAGAGGGTGGAGATTGACGGAAGTTATCCGGAATATCTCCTTACGCATCTGGATGAGTACCGGCATCTGGTCATTGAGCCGATTAGTAAAGGAAGACAAACTTTTATCCGGATTTTTATGAGGATAAAACGGTTTTTTAGGAAGGCTGTCAGAAAGATCAGACGTTCCTTTAGGAGTAAGGTATGAACCAAAAAAATAAGATTATGGAGATATACGGGTTGTGGTTTGCGGATTTAGTCGCAATCGGCATTTCTTTCATTTTAGCAACCTATTTCCGCTTTGGAAATTTTAAGGATATGGGAGATAAGGTGATACACTTTCAAGTGTGTCTTCTTTTCTTATTATTTTGTACAATATATACTTTTTTTCTTGAGTGGAACAGAAATTTTTTAAAGAGAAGCATTCTTAAAGAATTAAAAGCGATTATTCAATACCACATAGTTATGTTGCTGGTTGTCCAGACTGTAATGTATTTTTTGCAGTGGGCGGAGCCTTTTTCTCGTTTTGTTATGGGTCTGTTTATGGTACTTAATGTGATAATTACATTACTAGTACATTTGGGGATCAAATATGTACTGCGTATTTATTACAGCTCAGAGCTGTCGCAAATTAAAGTATTAGTAATCACACAACAGGAAATGGCAGTATCGGTGGTCGAGCGTTTAAAAGAAGATCTGGATGTAAACTATCGACTGGTAGGAATTGCGTGCCCGGAGTTTACAAAAACAGAATCACAAGAGATTTGCGGTGTTCCGCTTATTTCGATGACAGAGTATTTTATGGAAGATATGACCTTGAGAGCGCTGGATGAAGTATTTATTTACATGCCGGATTTAAAACAAAAACAGCTGCAGACAATTTTGGGTGGATTTGATGAGATGGGAGTGGATTGTCATTACTGCTTGGAATTGCCGGGAACTTATTCAGGCAGAAGTAAAATAGATAGTTTCGGAAGTTATTCGGTAATCACTTATACCCGGTTTCAAAGCAGTTATAAACGCTTATTGATCAAACGAGTTATGGATATTTTAGGCGGGGCAGCAGGGTTATTAATTACGTTAATTTTTTATCCTTTTGTGGCAATTGCTATTAAGCTGGATTCGCCGGGACCGGTGCTCTTTTCACAGATTCGGATAGGCAGAAACGGTAGAAGATTTAAAATATATAAATTTAGGTCTATGTATATGGATGCTGAGGAGAGAAGGAAGGAGCTTGAAAAGAAAAATGAAATGCAGGGGTTGATGTTTAAGATAGAAGATGATCCTCGGATTACTAAAGTTGGGAAATTTATTCGTAAGACCAGTATTGATGAGCTCCCACAGTTTTATAATGTATTGAAAGGTGACATGAGTCTGGTTGGAACCAGACCGCCGACAGAAGACGAGTTTGAAAAATATAATCAATATTATAGAAGACGCATTAGCATGACGCCGGGGCTTACCGGGCTTTGGCAGGTAAGTGGAAGAAGTGAGATTGATAATTTTGATGATGTAGTTAAGTATGATCTGAAATATATTGATGGCTGGTCCTTGACGCTGGATGTTAAGATTCTCATTAAGACGGTATGGGTGGTTTTGACGGGGAAAGGATCTAAATAGTGTGCTGAAAGGGTGAATCCTTCATGAAAGATGGGGAGAAGATAAAGGTTTTGATGATTGGACCGGATCGGAGCGTCCACGGTGGGATTTCCGGAGTGGTAAATAATCTTTATGAAGCAGGGCTTGCGGAAAAGGTGGATTTGACCTATATCGGCACGATGGTGGATGGTTCGAAAATCCGCAAGCTGCTTAAGGCAGCAGGGGCATATGTCCGGTTCTGCGTTAGGCTGCCAAGAATCCAGATTGTCCATGTTAATATGGCATCGGATGTAAGCTATTATAGGAAATCCATATTTATTAGGACGGCGTATCGGTTTCATAAAAAGATCATTATCCATCAGCATGGAGGAGATTTTGAGACTTTTTATGATAAAGAATTGAATCCTAAATTGAGGAAAAAGGTTGACCGGGTGCTGAATATGGGAGACGTTTTCTTAGTTCTGGCACCCATATGGAAGGACTTTTTCAGCCATATGGTAGATGCCGGAAAGATTGTCGTCTTTCCAGATGGCATCTTTATACCGAAGCCTTTTGAAAAACAGTATGGGCAGCGTAAGATCCTCTTTTTGGGAAGGTTATGTAAGGAAAAGGGGCTGTGGGAACTGTTGCAGACAATGCCGGCACTGAAGGAACAATATCCTGATGTGAAAGTTTATTTTGGGGGAATCTGGGAAGATGAGGAACTCAAGAAAGCAATAGGAAAATATGGGGATACAGTGGAGTGGCTTGGATGGATTAGTGGGGAGGAGAAACAAAAGTATTTAAGAGAATGCGATATTTTTGTTCTGCCATCCTATTTTGAAGGGCAGTCTTTATCCCTTTTAGAGGCGATGGCATCTTATTGTGCTGTAGTGGCATCAGAAACAGGGGGGATTCCGCAGATGGTCACGGAGGGGGAGACTGGGATCTTTGCCAAGCCGAAAGACGCCGCTTCCTTGCAAGAGGGATTGCTGCGAGTTTTAGGCGATAAAGATTTGTGCAGGGAATTAGGGCAAAATGCGCGCCGAAAGATAGAATCAGAATTTGATATTTCTTCAAGTGTGGAAAAGCTGCTTGAAATTTATGAAAGGATAGTTGGAAGAAAAGTAGAAAGAGATTAGGATTATATGGAGGAACTATTGGATCAAGAAAGAACTTTAAAGGCAGAAAAACCTAAGATTAGCATTGTAGTGCCGGTATATAATGTAGAAGATTATTTATCAAGCGGTGTAGAAAGTTTGTTGAGACAGACTTATAAGAATCTGGAAATTATATTGGTCAATGATGGGTCGAAGGATCAAAGCGGCAGAATTTGTGACGAACTAGGCAGAAAGGATAGCAGGGTTCGGGTCATTCATAAAGCGAATGAAGGGGTCACGTCCACTTGGACGAAAGGGGCACTGGCATCCACCGGGGAATACTTGTGCTTTATGGACAGTGATGATTGGGTAGATGCTGAGATGATTGAGGATATGGAAGCCCATCTTTCTGGAACAAAAAAGGAAATTGTCACCTGTGATTATGTGATAGAAGGGGGAAAAAGGGGAAAGCAGTATTCTTGGCAGGGGCTGCCGCCGGGAGAATACACTGGAGAACAATTGCGGGAGAAGGTAAGGTATCACATTCTTGGGGAAGAAAACAGATGTATCACTTTTTCTCGTTGCATGAAGCTGTATACAAGGGAACTAGTCATTGAAAACCTGAAGTTTTGCCATAGGGATGTGAGAGTGGGGGACGATTCCCTGATAGTAATACCGGCCGTGCTGGACAGTGAGAGGATTGTGGTGCTCGACCATAAGGCTTATTACCATTACCGCTATGTGGAAAATTCTATTGTACATGGGTATGATAAAAATATGTTCCATAATATGCAGCTATTAAAAGCCGCTACCAGCAGGATTGTGGAAGAAAAATATCTGCCTGAGGAAAAGAAAATAATGAGGAAGCGGGTGGGGCAGGAATATATCCTGATGCTTCTTTTGGTGCTGAAAAATGAAGCCAGAGGTAATCCGAAAGGCTATAGGGCAAATATCAGCAGAATTTGTAAACTGCCGGAAACCAGACAGGCGGTGAAATCCTATCCGGTGGAAATGAAAGAAGTTTCCAATCGGTTACTTTATGCGGTACTAAAACATCCGAATAATCTGATGATCAGTATTTTGCGTCTTGCAATGATTTTGTATTATGCGGGCGGCTGATTCTTAGAGAGTTTTGTAACCAAGGCAGAAGAAGTGGAAGCATGGGGAAATAGAAGAATGAAAAGTGATGAAATTGTATTATATATGCATGCAGGCAGTGACAATCACGGATGTGAGGCGATTGCCAATACGCTGATCAAGATGCTTCCGAAACCGGCGGCGCTGATTTCCAGCAGGAAGGCTGAGGATGAAAAGTATTCGCTGCCTGCACTTTGCAAGGAGATTATTCAGGAAAATGCCATAGAAAAAAATGTGTTGATTCATACTTGGTACTATCTTTGGAGAAAGATTTTTAAAGATCCGGAATGTTACATGCGCTATCGGTATCGTAAATTTTGTGGAAAAAACATGCGCAGGGTAAATATTTCTATTGGCGGAGATAATTACTGCTATAAAAATATGATAGAACGGCTGGTCATGAGCAACCGGATGTTTCACCATGGCGGCGCGAAGACAGTTCTTTATGGATGCTCCATTGAACCGGAGATTTTGAAATCAAAGGAAATTGTCGAGGATATGAGGCGTTATGACATGATTGTAGCGCGGGAAAGCATCACTTATGAAGCGCTGAGGGCAGCAGGGATTGAAGAAAATGTCTTTTTATGTCCGGATCCGGCATTTTTATTAGAAACGGAATATCTTCCATTGCCTGCTGATTGGCGGGAAGGTAAAATGGTGGGGATTAATTTGAGTCCTATGGTCATGGATAATGAAAAAAGACCCGGAATTACCATGGAAAGCTATAAGGCGTTAGTCAATCATATTCTGAAAAATACTGATTTCGGAGTGGCGTTGATTCCTCATGTGGTATGGACTGGCGGAGACGATAGAGGACCCTTAAATGAACTATATGAGATGTTTAAGGGCACAGGGAGAATCGTGCAAATCCAGGATGCATCAGCATTGCAGTTGAAAGGCTATATCAGCCGGTGCAGAATGTTTATTGGAGCCAGAACTCATGCGACGATTGCTGCGTATTCCTCTGCTGTGCCTACGCTGGTGATAGGGTATTCCGTCAAGGCGCGGGGAATCGCAAAGGATTTATTCGGAACGGATGAAAAGTATGTGCTTCCGGTACAACGTATTCAAAATGAGGAAGAACTGATAGAACATTTTGAATGGCTGCGAAACCGGGAGAAAGAAATTAGCGGTCATTTGCAGAAGGTAATGCCGGAATACAAAAAGCGTGCTGTCGAAGGCGGTAAGCTGCTTGAAAAAATCTGAATGGAACATAAGTGACCGGTTAGTGGGAGAGTGGCAGAAGATGACGAAAAATAAGGTCAGTGTGATCATACCTGTATATAATGGCATGAAATGGATAGAAGAGTGCTTAGAAAGCGTTCGCACTCAGTCATGGAGCAATTTTGAAATTATTGTGCTGGATGATCATTCTACAGATGGAACCATAGAAATTGTCCAGAGGATGGCAGAGAAAGATGCCAGAATACGGTTAATTTTAAGAAATGACAGAGGAGTTTCCGGTGCACGCAATGAGGGAATTGCCCAGAGTGATGGAGAATATATCACTTTTTTAGATGCAGACGATAAGCTTGCTCCCAAGATGTTAGAGATCTTGATTGGATATTTAAAAGAAGAAAACAGCGATATAATTTCTGGCGGATATTATAAATTAGCAGAAAATGTGCCGGTAAAAGAAGAAATAAAGAAAGAATATGAAATAAAGACGGTTGACAGAGAACATTATTTATCGGATTATTTATTACATCAGCATACGCATTGCTGGGGAGTTATTTATAAAAGCAGTGTGCTTAAAAATACCGCTTTTAGGGAAGATTTGAGTATTGGCGAGGATATGATGTTTCTGATGGAGCTTTTACCCAAACTGTCCAGGGTGACGATTACAGATTATAAAGGCTATTATTATAGAGTGAATCAAGGAGGGGCAACTTTAAGACCTTTTGTTCCTTCTTACATGGACGAGATTAAGAGCTGGCAATTGGCAAGTGAGATAATAGGGCAGACTTATCCGCGGCATGTGTCTCAGGTAGAAGGCATCAAAGCGGTTTCGGCTATGCTGGTTGTGGGCAAAATTGCACAGCTTTCAGGACGGGAAAGGAAACAGTATCGAGACTATATAACGGAATGCCGGATAGTCGTAAAGGAAGCATTAAAGGTGCAGGGAGCTAAGGAGAATCTGCCTTCCGGATACGGAATTAAGACAAAATTGTTTTTGAAATGTCCGGAGATTTACTTATGTTTGTATCACATTTGGAAAAAATAGGAGGAGGTATGGTAATGTTAGAATTGGTAAAAGAAGCTGAATATGAATTACTTAACTATCCGAAATATGGTTTGGGTTATTATTTTAGAAGAGTAGGAAAAAGATTAACAGGAAGAGCAGTGGAGCCGGTTGATAAGATCAATTGGCCTACTGGGCTGCTTGCAGAAGGATTGATTAATTTTTACCAGAAAAACAAAAACTCGGATGAAGCAAGGATTATTATCGATCACCTTAAAAAGTATTATGATAGATGGATTCGGGCAGGGCACAAGCTTCATTATGTAGATGATGCTGTCAGTGGTATGACGCTGATTGATCTGCATCAGATTACTGGTGATGAAAAATATAAAAAGGCAGCAGAGAATATGCTGAATTTTTTGGAGCATCACGAGAGAGACGAGGCAGGAAGTTTTTTTTACAGACCAAAGCAGGAAAATGGGTATATTTTTGCGGATATGGTAGGGATGGTATGTCCATTCCTGTGTAAATATGGAAGTACATACGGCGACAGCCGTGCAACCAATCTTGCAATGGTGCAGATTCAGAACTTTATCAGATATGGCATGGATGCAAAAACGGGGCTGCCTTATCATGGGTATCAGTATAAGAGCAGCGTTAAATATGGTATTATTGGCTGGGGACGGGCAGTGGGCTGGCTGATGCTTGGCATGTCAGGCACTTTGGCATATATTGATGAACATACCTCCGGATACGAGGAGATTAAGCAAACATATCGAAGGCTTGTAGACAAGGTGGAAGCATATCAGCTGGAAGGAGGGCTTTATAGCTGGCAGCTTGGAGTGAAAGACGGTCCGGTAGATACTTCTGCTACGGGGATGATTTTGTATTCGATTGCACAATCCCTTGAAAATAAAGTTCTCATTGGCATTCACAAGTCACGTATGGTGAGAGGACGTGATGCACTGCTAGGCTCTGTCAAAGATGGAAAGGTTTATGGAGCATTGTCGGAGTGTCAGGGATTCAGCATGCATCCGCAGGTTTATGATGCTTACCCGTGGTCGTTAGGACCGGCGTTATCGCTGTTTGCGTTGACGGAAGAGGAGGAAAAGTAAAATGGCTGTTTTAAAAAAGATAACATACAAAAAAATAGCTGTTTCTTTGTTGATAGTATTTATGATAACATTGTTACCCATTTTATATTGTTCTTTTTTTGATTATGCAACTGGAGATGATTTGTGGGAAGGCGCGGCAGCATATAGGGTTTTAGCAAACCACGGAACTGTAAAAGATTTTTTTGGGGCTGTATTTGAAATGGCAAAAATTGACTACTTAGGATGGGAGGGGAACTGGTCGTCTATCATTTTGTGGTGTTTAGAGCCGAGTATTTGGGGTGAAAAAGTTTATTGTATAACGCCGTGGATTGCACTGATTGCTTTATGTGGAGGAACATTATATTTTTTAAATTATTATCTGAAAAAATATATGAAATGTGATAATCTTTTTTTGATAATTGTGTTTTTGATAATTAGTTTTTTTTCTATACAATATATGCCATATCCGCGAAGCGGGATTTTTTGGTATACGGGAATGATTAACTATGTAGTTCCTTATGGGCTTTGTTTGGCATCATTTGTATGGATGGATAAGTATATTACAGATGGAAAGAAAAGATATTTATTGTTGATAACGCTGGTTTTTACATATCTTGGCGGTGCAGGATATATGCCTGTTGTACTGGCATTTGAAGGAACAATTCTATTTTTATTAGGATATTTATTTGATACCTCAAGAAGAGAAAGGCTATTCTGGCTTTTAGTACCATTATTGCTTTTGATAATAGGGTTTGTTATCAGTGCAATCTCTCCGGGGAATGCGGCTAGAGGAGGGGAAAGCTATTACTTTAGTGTGGAAAAGGTCTTTATCACAATTATAGAGAGCATAAAACAAGGCTTTTTGGGGGGAATTAAGTGGTTTATAACAATAAGACCGTTGTTTTTGACAGTGCCTCTTTTAATGATAACGGTATGGGAGCAAATTGACCTTACAAAAGTAGAAATAAAATTTCGTTTTCCAGTGTTGGTACTTGGTTTGTTGTTTTTGATTTCTTGTTCCGTTTATGCCCCGGGTATTTATGCCCAGACAGAAGTTTCAGGCGGGGTGCCGGACAGCATCTACTTTGTTTTTTTATTAATGTATGTTTTAGGAATAATTTATCTGACATGTTGGCTGAAAAAGATTTTTATGGATAAGGGAAATATTGTATTTAGAAAAGAACAAGAAGAAAAGCTCCGGGGATTCATTTCTCTCGGCGTAATTCTATTTTGTCTTGTTTTTGGAAGGCATCTAATTGGCAATATGACTAGCTATACTTGTGTCGCCTTTATCAAATCGGGGCAGTTAAAAGATTTTGAGTATCAGATGCAGGAACGTTTAAAAATATTGCATAACCCTGAAATAGAGAATGTTGTGCTGCCAGAAATGAATGATAAGCAGGGACCGTTTATGCATTTCCCAATCACGGCAGATCCTAGTGCATATACGAATATGGCTACAGCTAGGTTTTATGGAAAAGAGTCAGTGGTTGCAATTCCGAGAACAGAATATTATGATATTTATGGGCACCCGGAAAAACGGTGATAGCTGAGGGATTATATAAGGAAGGAATGGCAGATGATCATTGTACAAGCAGCCGGAGGCTTAGGAAACCAGTTACAGCAATATGCTTTATATAGGAAATTTGTCAGGCTTGGAAAGGAAGCAAGGCTGGATATTTCATGGTTTTTATTCAAAGAGCGGAGAGGGAAAGTGCTGGCTGAAAGGGAACTGGAACTTGATTATTTTGACCGGCTGATTTATGAGACCTGCACAGAAGAAGAAAAGGTAAATTTGATTGGAAAAGATGGATTTTCCGGTAAATTGAAAAGAAAACTGATGCCGGGCAGCATCCACTGGTTTCATGAGAGTAAAATTTATCATCCGGAAATTTTTGAGTTTGAGGACATGTACCTTTCCGGTTATTTTGCCTGTGAGAAATACTATGCGGATATTTTATATGACCTGCGGGAAAAGATACAGTTTCCCCCAAGCAAAAATCCCTTAAACAGGGAAATAGCGGAAGAAATGCAAGGATGCAATTCAGTCAGTGTGCATATCCGGCGGGGGGATTATTTAGACCCTGAAAATACCGCTATGTTTGGAAATATCTGTACCCCGGCGTATTACCGGAAAGCACTTGAAATTATGAAAGAAAAAATACCGGATGCCCGTTTTTACTTGTTTTCGGATGATATTTCTTATGTTAAAAGAGAATTTTCAGGGGATGAGTACATGGTGGTGGATATCAATCATGGTAAGGACAGCTTTTATGATATGTGGCTGATGAGCAGGTGTAAGCATAATATTTGTGCCAATTCAACGTTTAGTTTTTGGGGAGCCCGGCTGAATGCTAACGAGGATAAGGTGATGATCCGGCCTACGATTCACAAGAATAGCCAGACTTACGTGAAGGAAGAGATGGAAGATTTATGGAGAGGGTGGAGATTTATCAGTCCTTTAGGAAAATTGGGATAGGGTAGTTGATATGTTGTTTGACAGAAAATCAAAAGAAAAGAAAGATTGGGCATATATAATTGCAAATGCCAGTTTTTATGCTGCAATCCTGATTGAAGTGTTGATTGTCATTGTGGATAAAAGTAATTATACCAATCCGATTGAGGGGAGATTGTTTCAGCTTACATTTGTTCTGTGCTTTGTGAAGGTTTGCCTGACAAGATATACTTTTAAGGAGTATGGAGCGATTTTTCTTTTTGGTGTGATTGGGGCGATTTCTTATTTTATGACTGGAAGGAATGAACTTCTTCGGTTAGTAATGTTGATTGCCGCATGTAAAGACGTGGATATGGGAAAATGTTTGAAAATGATTTTTTGGCTGACACTTGCAGGGTGTCTTGGAATTATTTTTCTGTCGTTAACAGGGATTTACGGGGAGGTTCTGCTCATCAAAGATTTTGGAAGAGGCGGAGTCGAGACCAGATATACGTTAGGAATGGGACACCCTAACGCACTACATTGTATGGTTTGGGCGTTGACAGCACTGGGATTGTATCTATATGGGAATGGAATAAAGTGGTATCATTATTTAGGAATTCTTGCAGTCAATTTTGGCGCTTTTCTTTTGTCCGGTTCAAGAACCAGCCTGTTAGTGGGCGTTTTCACGATTGCATTGTCGTTTTTTGCCAGTGAAAAACAATCGGAGAGATTAAAAAAGATCAGTGCATGGATAGGCGGGCTTACTGTAGTGGGCAGTGTTATTATTTCTATTGTTTTTGCGGCAAATGCATACAGGGTGTATAATTATGATTGGCACCGCTATGAAGAAAATCCTGATAAAATTACTGAGCTGTTTGTGAAGCTGAATAATGGATTAAATGGGAGAATCCGGGTTTTGACAGAAACAGATAATTGGGAAGGAAGCATCAGCAGCTGGAGCCTGTTCTCCAGTCCAAGCGCAGACCGATATTTTGATTTGGGCTGGGTGCGGCTGTTTTACTGGTATGGAATCATTCCGGCGAGTATCTGCATCGTTGTTTTATTTTTACTTGTTATTTATTGTTACCGGAAGAAACAGTATCTGGCGATTGCTTTGATTGCCGCTTTTTTCTTATATACGGTTGTGGAAGCCCATGGAATTTCGGATTATCTGGCAAGAAACTATATGATATTCCTTGTCGGCCGGTATTGGTGTCAGATGATTTCAGGGAAATCTGAGAAAGAGGGCTTCTTTTTTGAAATATGGAAATGGAAATCCCAAAAAGGAAGATGACATGAAAATTTTGATGGTGAATAAGTTCCTTTATCCTAATGGCGGGTCAGAAACCTATATTTTTAAATTAGGTGAACAATTACAGAAATGCGGGCATGCAGTCCAGTATTTTGGCATGGAGCATGAGGGCAGGATTGTGGGAAACCATGCGGAAAGCTACACTTCCAATATGGATTTCCATACGGGAAAGCTTCAGAAGCTTTTATATCCTTTTCGTATTATTTATTCCGTAGAGGCGAGAAAAAAGATTCGTGTGGTATTGGAAGATTTTCAGCCGGATGCAGTGCATTTAAACAATATCAATTTTCAGATTACACCCTCCATTCTCTATGAGATCCGGTCATACGAGAGGGCAAAAGGGAAAAAAATTCAGATTGTATTTACAGCCCATGATTATCAATGGGTATGCCCGAACCATATGATGCGTGTCCCCGCAAGCGGAGAAGTTTGCTTTGCGTGTAAGGGTGGGAATTTTGGACAATGCGCCAAGAGACGTTGTATTCATAACTCGTGGATAAAGAGCCTTTTGGGAACCATAGAAGCAAGCTATTATGCGATAAGAAAAACCTATGGAATGGTAGATACAATTATTTGCCCTAGTTTGTTTATGAAAGAGCAATTAGACACAAATCCGCTTCTGGCGGATAAAACAGTGGTATTACGAAATTTTATAGATACAAATGTAACAAAACTTAGTGCTAAAAATAGTGCGGAGAAAATCAGCTATAATAAAAATGCGCGTACAGCATCAGGGTATGTGGTGTTCTTCGGGCGTTTTTCCGAAGAAAAGGGAGTAAGAACTCTCTTAGATGCATGTAAAGCTTTGCCGGATATTTCCTTTATTTTTGCCGGGGCAGGTTCTTTGGAAAAAGAGGTAAACCAGATAAAAAATATAGAAAACAGAGGGTTTATTATCGGTGAGGAATTAAAGAAGCTGATTACAGAAGCAAGATTTAGTGTGTACCCTTCTGAATGGTATGAGAACTGTCCATTCTCTGTGATGGAATCACAGATGTACGGCACACCGGTAATTGCATCAAATCTGGGCGGAACCAAGGAATTGGTGGAGAAAGGAGTAACTGGGGAATTGTTCTCAGGCGGTAATGTAAAGGAATTGGCTTCGCATATCCGTAAGCTGTGGGATGACCCGGAACTTTGTCAAAAATATAGCAGGAACTGCTCCAAAATAAAGTTTGATACCGTGGAAGAGTATTGTGATAAAATAGTAAAGATTTATCAGGGCGGATATGCCTAATAATAAAAAATCGCAGCAGACAGGAGAGAACGGGGTACGCAGGGATGAAATCAGGAAATGGAATTGGTGATAAAATTTGGAGGGCACTTCCATGGCTATGGCTTTTAGGAGGTTTTATTGTGATGCTGCTCTATCATATAGGACCGGGCAGGGCTTTAGTAGACGGAGATATGGCAGGAGAAATGATCTTGGCAGATCTTTTAAATCAGGAGGGAAGTTTGCTGCTCAGTGATAACTGGTATTATGCCACAGAAATTCATGTATTTTTTATGCAGTTGGTCTTCCGTCCCTTTTTGCTTTTGTTCCCGGATAACTGGCATTTGGTGCGGGTTCTGAGCATGGCAGTTATTTATTCGATTAACACAATCGGATATTTGTTTTTGTGCAGGCAGATAGGGGCAAAGGATAAAGGAATATGGAGTGCGGCGGCTCTTATGTGGCCGGTAGGGATGTGGCGGCTGTTTTTGGGGCTTTATGGAGGACAATATCTGGTATATGATTTTTTTACCTGCTATATTCTTGGATTGCTCTTCTATTTATCATCCAAGGAATGGAAAGGAAAAAACAGAAAGGATAAAGTAAAAGTAGCGGCAGCAGGAATTGCTTTTCTATTTCTGGCACTGGCGGGCGGCATCAATGGCGTTCGTGAGACTATGATGCTTTTTATGCCGGCAGGCTTAGGAGTGTTCAGCGTTTTTGTTATACATTGTTACCAAAAAGGAGTATCTTCCGTTAAAGAAATAACAGTGAAATGCAGATGGGAGCTGCGGACTTTGCTTTGGATGGCCGCCGCCGTATTATTTAATGTGTTAGGATACGGTTACAATGTGCTGGTATTGCTGAATAAGTATGAATTTCAGAGTAATACCACTATGAAGTTGTCGGATTCGCTGTCCATGAGCAGGGTGCTTGACAGCATCTCAGAATATTTTGCTTTGTTTGGTTATGGCGGGAACGTAAAGCTGTTTAGCGTGGAAGGAATTTGCAGTGCTTGCGGGATTCTGCTTGCAGTGCTTCTTTTTCTTGCGACAATCAGGCTGTTTTTCTTGAAAAGAAATATGACATTAAACCAGGAAATTATTTTTGCCACGTTTATTTGCGGTCTGTTTGCCTGTGGACTTGCCTTTGGTCATATGGAAGAGATGAATGAACCGCGGTTTTGGCTGCCCTTTATGATTTTTGGCTTTATGGTCTTTCAGATGGAGGGAGATGTGGAGAATTTTAGGATTCCTCATTTAAGGGGAATTGCGGGTATATTGCTTGCCGGTTTGATAATGGCCGCTTCGGCAGGTACTGTGAAGACACAGATTGAATCTCCCCATGAAGGGAAAGCCAAAAACTTGGATATTGCTTTGTTTTTGGAAGAAAATGGGTATGTGGATGGGTATACGGACTTTTGGCTTGCGAACTCTATCATAGAAATGACGGATGGTGTTGTGCAGGCAAGACCGTTGATGTACTATGAAACTTTTGAGCCTATGGCTTGGAGCAACAGAATTGACTATGTGACTTCCTTGCCGGAAGGAGATGTATTTTATGTTGCGGATAAGAAGAGCTTTCCGGGGGATATCAATGAGTGTTGTTTTTATAAATATGGGAATGGAACAGTGGCGCTTGATAATGATGACTGGCTGGTGCTGACTTTCGACCATGCAAGCCAGATGCGGCAGGCTTATGAAATTGCGCTGGCGAACGGAGAAGTAAAGAGTCAGGGCGACAGGATCAGCGAAAGTAATTAGTGATTAAGGTAGGCAGGATGAAAGAACAGGTAATAAATCAAGGGATTACAATTGAATCAAAATGGAAGATGACAATGGGAGAATTTTTTTATTGTCTTTACTTTGCAATTTTGCTGACTGCAAAGGGGATAGGGCTGATTGAAGGACAAGCGCTTTTCCATATTGCAATTTTATCAGCCTGCGGATGTTTTGCTGTGAAAATGCTGTTGACAAGGTATACGGTAAAGGAGTTTATAATCGTAATTGCTTTAGGTCTGCTTTTTCTGACTGCATTCCTGCGTTCGGGGGAGAAAGGGATTCTGTTCGCGGGGATGACAATTCTGGGGTTGAAGAATGTAGACATTAAAAAGGTTTTTAAGATGGGATTTGTAATCTGGTGCTGCACTTTTTTTGGAATTGTATTGATCCATTTGTTTGGCATCAGTAATGATTTGATTTTTGCCCACAAAAAATTGGGTTTGGGGTATATTCTGCGTTATAGTCTGGGGTTTCCGCATCCGAATGTGCTGCAGATTTCTTATGTGACTTTTATGGCGTTCTTTTTGTATTTGTGGCGGCCTAAGACAAAACGGCAGTGGGCGGTGATGGGACTGCTGTTTCTAGGAAACTGCTACTTTTTCTTGTATTCGATCAGCTATACCGGCATTATTTTAGCAACAGTTTATTTGGCAGGATACTGCTATTTTACAATAAGGAAATCATTTAGCAAGTTGGAAAAAATATTGATTCAAATGATTCTCCCGGCATGCGCATTATTTTCCATTCTTGGTCCGGTGCTGATGAAGGGGAAGCTTTTTGACATTTTTAATAAAATCTTGAATACACGGTTCAAATTATCTAATTATTTTTTGACTAATCAGCCGTTGACTCTTTTGGGAAGCGCGCTGGTGAAGGCACCGGAGCATTATGGTATAGACTGTTCTTATGTAAATTGTCTGCTGCTGTATGGAATTGTATTGTTTGTGCTGCTTATGACAGGGTATTTCTTTTTAGTCAGGCAGTGCGTGATGCAGGAAAAGCGGCGTGAACTGGCAATGCTGACAGGATTTTTTATAGCAGGCATTTCTGAGCCATTTTTATTTAACTCCTCTTTTAAAAATTTAACATTGTTGTTTTTGGGCGGATATTTCTATGAGCTTTTGGAAAGAGAGGAAAAAACGGTTCCGGTCAGTGCTTGGGAACTGTTCTTATTGTCTGGGGAAAGGGCTTTTCAATATGCGCAAAGGATGTTACGGTATATAAGAAATATTCCGGGAAAGATTTGGAGACGCGCAGGATTGGCAGGAGCAGGGCTTAGTGTTGTGATTGCGCTGGTATATGCTTGTCAGGCAAAAGTGCCTTCTGCTATTTATATGCCGGTCAGCCTTTCGGATACAACCGGAGAAGAGCCGATTTATATAGACCCGGATGCGCTGCCGGAAGATTTTGACGGCTGGATGCCGCAAGCTTATGATGCGGATACCCAAATGTACCAATTTACCGGAAACATTATTGTGATGGAACAGGTCAGGGGCGTGATTAGCAGCTTTTTGATTAGTTTTGGATTTATTTATGGGGCAGAAATGATAATTTATGCGTTAGTTGTTCAAAGAAAGAGGGAGAATGTTAAGTGAAGGAAAAGCTGACTTATTGTTCGATTTTAAAGACCAATATTCAAGTAACAGATATGCAGCGGACAGTTTCCTATCTTCAAGAGCATTTAGCGGAGCTGCGGGGAAAGTATATTTGTGTTTCCAATGTTCACACAACGGTAATGGCAAGCCGTGATGAAGAGTATAGAAAGATTCAAAATCAGGCGGCAATGGCGCTGCCGGACGGTAAACCGCTCACCCTTGTAAGCCGGATGAGAGGATTTCGTAATGCAGGGCGGGTGCCGGGACCGGATCTGATGAAAGAACTATTTAAGGTGTCCGAGAAAAAAGGATATACGCACTATTTTTATGGAAGCAAAACGGAAACATTAGAAAGATTGAAGAATAATCTTTTGGCAGAATTTCCGTCTCTTAAAATTGTGGGGATGCAGTCCCCGCCCTTTCGTGCCTTAACCAAGGAGGAGGACGTCAGGGATGTCGCACAGATTAATGAGTCTGGAGCGGACTTTATCTGGGTGGGACTGGGGGCGCCCAAACAAGAGCAGTGGATGTACTGCCATCAAGGACAGGTATGCGGTCTGATGCTGGGAGTAGGTGCAGGATTTGATTTTCACGCTGGCACAGTAAAGCGTGCTCCTAAATGGATGCAGGAATGCTGCTTGGAGTGGCTGTATCGTTTGATGCAGGATCCCAAGAGATTGTTAAAGCGTTATGCATCTACCAATATGGACTTTATCTGGCAGGTTATGAAAGAAAATCCCAAGGAAAGGAAAAGGATAAAGAACTCCATTACAAAAGTGGCTCAGATTGGGCATAAACGCATTCCATCAAGAGAGGGCGGCGTAGAGATTGTAGTAGAAGAGATTTCTGTCAGGCTTGTGAAAAGAGGATATCTGGTGGATGCTTACAATCGCTCCGGATACCATGTATCAGGAAAAGAGTTTGACACGAAGCGAAATAAGATTTATAAGGGTATTCGGATTTTGACGATTCCAACTTTTCAAAACGGGAAGCTGAATGCAATTGTATATTCTGTGCTGGCAACTATCCGTGCGTTATTTGGGAATTACGATATTTATCATTTTCATGCAGAAGGTCCCTGTATTATGTTGTGGCTGCCCAAACTGTTTGGCAAAAAGGTAGTAGCGACGATTCATGGGTTAGACTGGCAGAGGTCAAAATGGGGCAACTTCGCATCAAAGGTGTTAAAAAAGGGAGAGAGGGAGGCGGTCAAGCATGCCGACTATATTATTGTGCTTTCCCAAAATATTAAGCAATACTTTTTGGAGGAATACGGGCGGGAGACATGGTTTATTCCCAACGGTGTCAACATGCCGCAATTAGTTCCGGTAAAGGAGATTCAAGCAAAATGGGGGCTTGAGAAGGATGAATATATTCTTTTTCTTGCAAGGATTGTTCCGGAAAAGGGCGTGCATTACCTCTTACAGGCATTTTTGCAAATTCAAACGGATAAGAAACTAGTGATTGCGGGGGGAAGCAGCCACACCAGCGAATATGTGAAAGAGGTCATGGAAATGGCGCAGGGAGATGATAGGATTATTTTTACTCATTTTGTGCAGGGGCGTCAATTAGAAGAATTATTTTCCAATGCATATTTGTTTGTGCTCCCCAGTGATGTGGAAGGGATGGCAATCAGCCTGTTAGAAGCAATGAGTTATGGGAATTGCTGCCTGATCAGTGATATTCCGGAGAATGTGGAGGCAGCAGGGGAACATGCACGGACATTTCTTCATGGGCAGGTGGAAGATTTAAAGAAGCAGCTGGAATATTTGTTGGAGAATCCGGAATGTGTAGCGGCATACCGAGCGGAAAGCCAGAAGTTTATCTGTGAGAAATATAATTGGGATGATGTAGTGGAACAGACGATAAAGCTCTATGAGTAAGTGCGTAAGCTTTAGGAGAAAGGATAATGATTTTGATTAGTGAATTATTGGAGAAAGGGAAGATACAATTTCAGGAGATGAAAAGAGAGCTGCTGGCAGTGGCGTTTTGCTCTTTTATAGTATATCTTCCGTTTATGAGTGGACAGCTGAACAATGCAGACGGTTTCATTTTTGGTGTGTTCATGCACAACGACTTTGGTCATGAGGATGGGGAAGGACGGTTTTTCCTGCGTTTTTTTAATTTTTGGCGGGATGGCATGGTGCTTCCTGCGATGATTATTGGGTTATGTTTATTGCTGTTGTGGATCATGGCGGCAGTTCTTTGGTACACCTTAGATATTCATGGGAGCCTAGTGCGGATTTTGTCTGGGATTATAATCGTGTGTACTCCCTCAATGGCAGATATGTTCACTTATTACTATACTGCGGATGGGTATTGCATGAGTCTTTTGCTGGCGGTCTTGGCGGCAGCCTTTTTGATTAAAGGAGAAAAGAAAGTAAGCTTTTTAGGGGCAATTCTTTCGATAATCGGTTCGTTGGGAATTTATCAGGCTTATTTGGGGATAACGGTGATCATCTGTGGGTTCTGGCTCTTAAGGCAGACGATTGACAAGAATGTAGAGGATAGATTGTTGTGGAAAAGCGCAATTCGTCTTATAACAGGGGGAATGGCTGGAGTTTTAGCATATTATCTATTATTTAGTGTGCTGGATAAGATAGGATATTTGGCCATAGACAACGAGAGGATAGCGGATAGCCCGATTTCCAATTTGTTTGCTAATTTACTTGGCGGTATTAAGGAAATATATCAGGTATTTGCAGAATATTTTTTCAAGGATACCTTAATCTATAATGCATGGCATGGCAGACGGTATGTAAACATGGTGGTCTGTGCACTGATTCTCTTTATGATTGGCATGGCAATCTGGAAGAATAAGACATATAAGAATTGGATTCGGTGTGGGCTGAGTGTGGTTTTGACATTACTTATCCCGGTGATGTTGGAGATTGTCATTTTGGTAACACCGGGGATTTCTGTTCATGCAGAAACCGGAATTTTGATGCTGTGCGGCATGAATTTCTTTTATTTGCTGCCAATCTTGCTGTTACCGCTTCTAAAAGGGCAAAAATGGATCTATGCAGGAACAAATGTTATGGTGAAGTTAACACTTATATATATGAGTGTGTTCATGTGCATGTTTATCGGCGTATTTGAGCGTATGGTTCAGACGGAACACACAAAGTTCGGGACATTGGCGGTAAGGCTGGAGAGCCGGATAGAAGAACTGGATGATTATTCTTCCGGTATAAAAGTATTGGTGGTGGGAAGACCCCAAAGCGGTAATTATCCTTTTGTGGATGATACCTACAAAACAGTTACAAAAGGGATGATCAGCGATTATAGTCTTGTATTTGGGAGAGCGGATCAAGTCAGCATGTCCTGGATTGAATTGTTTAGATATTATTGCGGCGTGCGGTATGTAAGGGTAAGTGAAGAACAGAGGCTGGAATTGATGGAATCTCCGGAATTTGCCCAAATGGAAAATTATCCTGCCGAGACTTCCGTTAGATGGATTGATGATGTCGTGGTAATCAAATTGAGTGAGTATGTTAAATGAAAATTTTAATGCTGGTAAATTGGAAAGTTGAATATGCAGATAAACCGGTCACAGATAAACAACCGCCGGACTATGTAGTAACCGGTCAGCCATACTGGTTTTTCCGATATTTTCCGGAGGAATGCGTTATCCATGTTGATGTGATAGATATTCGCAGCTTTCCATGGCTGGAAAAGTTTGAAAAGAATGGGATACGGTTTTATATCTGGCAGACGCTGAGGGCACTTCCAAAACTTAAGAAATATGACATGGTTCTTTCCCATGGTATGCAGAGTGGAATTGTGTTGTGCCTTTTTAGAAGAATTTTTGGAAAAGGGAGATACAAGCATGTAGTGTTTGACATCGGAGCTTTTAACAGTGCAAGGGAAAGCGGACGGAGTCTTAAACTGATGCAGTTTGCAAGCAAATCGATTGACGGCGTGATTTATCATACAAAATCGCAGAAGGAATATTATGAAAAATGCCATCCTTGGCTTATGCCAAAATCCAGATTTATTCCCTTTGGTACAGATACAGAATTTTTTACACCAGAGGAAAAGGAACAGGATTATAAAGAGCAAAGCAATTCATATATTTTGTGTGTAGGGTATCATAAACGGGATTGGGATACCCTGCTTGCGGCGTATGGGCAGTTGATGGAGAATAAGAGCGGGGATATGACCGGGGAAATCGGACAAGTTCGCTTGCGGCTGATTGGAAACTGCAGTATTAAGGCAGAGGCAGAAGGCGTGGAGGTGCTTGATCCGGTATCTGTGACGGAATTAAAGACACAGATACAGAATGCACTTTTCTGTGTGCTCCCATTGCAGCAATTTAATTATTCCTATGGACAAATGACCCTATTACAGCAAATGGCACTGGGAAAAGCGGTGATTGTGGCAAATGTATCCAGCATTCAGGCATATAGAGGAGAAGAAAATTTATTATTGTATGAGCCGGAAAATACGGAAGAATTGACTGCATGCATGAGGGAACTGCTTCTTAATGGGGATAAGAGAGAGCAGATGGGCAGGAAGGCAAGGGCAAGCGTGCTTGATACTTACAATGAGCGAAATATGGCAAAAGAGATTTATGCAGTGATAGAGGAATGGATGGAGATAAAATGATACCGGTTGTATCTGTGATTGTACCTGTTTATAATGTGAAAGACTATATAGAGCGGTGCGTGGAGAGTCTTTGCGGGCAGACATTAAAGGAAATAGAGATTCTGCTGGTGGATGACGGTTCCACAGACGGCAGTGGAGTGATCTGCGATGAGCTGTCAGAAAAAGATGCAAGAATCCAAGTAATCCATAAAAAAAACGAAGGACAGGGGATAGCCAGAAACTACGGAATAGAGGCGGCCAGAGGACAATTCGTGACGTTTGTAGACTCCGATGATTATATGGAAAAGGAGGCTTATCAATATTTGATTGAAGAGGCGGACAGGCATCGTGCTGATGTAATCTGTTTTGGATATTCCAAAGACGACCCGCACGGAAATAGTATGTATAAGTCTCAAATCAGAGAAAGGTGTTATTCCGGACAAGAAGTAAAAAGAGCATTTTCCCTGCATTTTTTTGGTGACAATCCGGAAGATGATGATATGCGGGGGGTTTCTGCCTGCATGTCTGTATACAGAATGGAGTTGGTCAAAGAGCACGGCATCCGTTTCCCTTCTGAAAGAAAAGTACTGAGCGAGGATACGGTTTTTAACTTGGAATTTTGCCGTTTTGCGAGAACCGCAGTTGCCTGTAGAAGGATTTTTTACCATTATTGCATACAGGAAGATTCGTATTCCAGAGGATATTCCAGAGACCGCCTCGAAAAAACAGCAGAGTTTATGGGTGTCCTTTCCGGTTATGCAGAGGAATTTGAGATAGAAGCCTTAACGGCAAACAGAATACAAATGGTACTTTGGGTCAGCCTGCTGGATGCAGTTAGAAAAGAGGCTGCCAACAAGGGATTGTCTGACTATCAGGCACTACGTGGGTCTGTCTGTGAGATTTGCAATAGACCGTATGTGACTAAAATGATTAATTTGCTGGATGTAAGAGGGATGAATGCAAAACAGAGATTGTTTTATCAATGCATAAAATATAAACAATATTTTCTTTTGATTTTGTTGACATATATGCGGAATAAAAGTGGTTTGCAAAAATAATTTTGGGTAAGGTGTGGGATGAATAAATTGCCATTAATCAGCGTAATTATGTCTGCCTATAATGAGGAAGCATATATAGAGAAAGCTGTCATGAGTATTTTGCATCAGACGGAGCAGGATTTTGAATTAATTATATTTGATGACTGCTCTACAGACGCTACAGTGGATATTATTAAAAGCATTAAAGATGAACGAATTAAGCTTTACGAAAATACAGAGAATTGCGGACTGACACGGAATCTGAATAAGGGACTGCGAACTGCAAAAGGACGTTATATTGCCAGAATGGATGGGGATGACATCTCTTTGCCGGAACGATTTGAAAAACAGGTTAAATACTTTGTGGAGCATCCTAAGGTGATGCTGATTAGCTGCCAGACTCAGAATTTTGGGGAATCTTCTCTTTGCTGGAGACTTACGGAGAACAGTGAGGAATTAAAGGTGAGGATGCTGGTAAGACCAGTATTTGCCCATCCCGGATTTATGATGAAAAGAGAATTGCTTGATGAAGGATTTTTATATGATGAGACTTTTCGGACGGCGCAGGACTATGAGCTTGCGTCCAGAGTGGCGGGCAGGTATGAAATCGGGATTGTGCAGGAGATTTTATTATATTACAGGGTTCATAAGAAACAAGTTTCCAGCTTGTCAGGAAAAGAGCAATTTAATAACGCAGATAGAGTGAGGGAGAAGCTTTGGAATCAGGCTGGAGCAGCGCTTTCAGAGAACGAAAAAAGGATGCTTCAAAAATGGGCGAAGGAAAATAGAGCAGACAGCATTACGGAGTATGTAGAGATAAACCGCTTGATAGATGAAGTTTTAAAAGCAAATAAAGATTCTCATGTTTATCAACAGGAAGTATTAGAGAAAACGTTGAACAGACTGCTGTATTTGTGGTTGATTCGGTCTAAAAAAGTGGGTTATCTGTTGGCTTTTCCAAAGGTATGCAGGTATCAGAGTAAGAATATGGCATGGTTTGTAAAGGAATTGTTAGAAACGCTGGGAGAGAAATTCAAGAAAGTGCGGGAAGGAAATGGAGCATTTGATTGCTAGATGTCCCCAAGCGTTGACTTTGGCAGAGACTTTCTGAGAGAGCAGACAGACTGGTACTCCATTTGGCGGTTGGGGCTGGTTTCTGCCATACGGAAATTGGGATTGTTATATTCGGGAGAAAGCTCGTCAGATAAAAGTGTTCCCGGATGAAAAAGCAGGCACAGTATATCAGGGTTTTGGCTATATTTGGAGAAATAAGGAAACAGTTTTAAAATCCGCTTACTGTCCATGCGTCCTCCCATGATAATTCCCCACAAAGCAAAATGGCTTTGGGAACGAATAATTGGATGGTTATGAGCATGGATAGAACAAAAACGCAGGGCAAGATTTTTGGGAAATGCCAAAAGACCATAGCTTCCATAAAGAGAGGGAACTTTAAAATAGGGAGCAATGGGTTCTACAGGGATTCGTATAAATTCACAATTATAGTGATTTCGAGCCAAAACATCGTATAGTGCGTCCCACACAACCGGAATTAGGTGTGTATGTTGGTGGGAGTCAATCCTAAGCCGGTAGTCAGAGGGCATTTGCTTTAAAAAATGTTTGATTTGAGCATCCAATTCAACAGATATTTGATTTTGGTATTGCTTACGCAGCAATGGATGATAAGAAATCATAAATAAATATGGCCAGGAAAGCTTAAAATATCCATTATTATCGACAAGCAGCGGTACCTTGGAAGGGGATGCGCAGCAATGTCCTTCCATTAAGTTCAGATGAACGGAGAGCGCCAGCCGGCGGACGTGCTCATTGGTACTGTCATGAAGCAGCCTCATGCAAAGCTGAAAACAGCTCATATTTGGAATAATGCTGATACTGTCCATATACCCTTTTTGGACGAGGCTGAGAATATCCTTAGAAACATTGTAAGACAGACCATAGTCATCAGCATGAAAATAAAGCATAATAGTTTTGCTTGTTCCCTTCTATTTTTGTATTTGTAGTTTAAATTGAAAAAATGGCGGCAACCGCACACTAAGTATAAAAGAGAAAAGATGTTTTTTCAAGGACTTTATGGATATTATTATAATATTGTGATATATTTTTACTTGGGAATTTTATGCGATTTATAACAATATTAAATAAAAAGAGTCATAGAATGTTGGAATTTGATGGAGGGATAATAAGTGAAAACATCAAATAAAATCGAATATATGTTTAAAAAAAATTGGTTATTTATTTTAATTATAATAGCTGCATTGGGAATCTATACAAAACGTAATATGAATCTTCAGACAGAGATAGTTTCGTGGCCGGATACTGCGGTAGTTTTTTCAACAGATATGACGGTAATTTCTCAGACATGGCAGCCTCAAATTAAAAACGTGAAAGGAATTTATATTGAATGTGAGCCGCAGAATAATTTTGAAACAGTAATTGAAATGAGGATAGAGGAAGGAGAGTCCGTTTTAGCAGAATGTTCAGTAGAATATGCTTTTTTAGCAGAGGAGAAGAAGACATTAGAATTTTCATTTGATACATCTCAAGTTGAACCTGGAAAAAGATATAGTATTGAACTAAACTATTTAAATCCTGAGAGGGACGGAGCAATTAAGTTAAGTGCTGGAACAGAATATGGCGGGTGCCAGATTGATGGAAAGGATACGGGCAGCGCGCTTGCTTATAAGATTAAATTTGCTAAACCATCAAGGTTATGGTGGTTATTTATTTGCTTTGCACCAATATTTGCAATTGCATTGTTATTTATGTTGATATGGAATAAGAAGTTTGAAGAGACAGTGGCATTGGCTTTGATTGCAGTGGGGATGATACTTTATTCTGCAGGATTAAGTGAAAAACTTCACACAGGAATCATTATTGTAATACTGCTTTCAATAGTAAGCTTTTTGGCATCGATTTATTTATTTAATCGTAAGAAAGCAGCATTTAAAGATTTATTAACGCCAGGGCTTTTGATATATTTCATATTAATTGGTTTCATTGTTTTAAACGCATATGATTTGTATCTGGCAAAATGGGATGAATATTCCCATTGGGGACTTGCCGTTAAAGATATGTATTTTTATTCTTGCTTTGGAAAGCATGTTAATTCAACGTTATTGTTGCCACGATATTTTCCATTTGCAACGCTTATTGAGTACTGGTTTATGTATCATAATGAGCTGTTTAGCGAGAGTATATTGTATGTCGGGTTTCAGGTAATGTTGTTAAGCGCGTTAATTCCGGTTACTAAGAGCATCCAAAAGGGTTGGAAATATTTATTTCCAGCTTTGGCTGTTTTGATTTTGGTGCCGGTAACTTTTTTTTATGATGTTTCTAATTGCATATATGTTGACCCGCTTATGGCAGCGTGGACAGGATATATTTTGATATGTTATTTTAGTGAAAGATTTTCAGTGTTTAATTGGTGCAGAATTACGGCTGGTATTTTTGCACTTGTAATGACTAAGGACGCGGGAATTGTATTAGCAGGCTGTGTACTTCTTATTATAGCCGGAGATATGATTTATCAGCATTTTAAAGAAAAGCATCTAAATAAAGTGCAATGGGGAGTTTCCGTGTTATGGGCGGTTTTAGCGATTGCCTTTTTTTTCAGTTGGCAGGTTTATTTGTCAATGCCGGCACAAGATACAATAGAGAAAGAAAATACTGTAAATACAATAGAAAAAGAAAGCACTGAAAAAGAGCAACAGGCTGAGGAAAATCTGGAGAGTAAGGAAAGAAAAAAAGAAAAAGAACCAGTCTCATTTGCTACAATTTCAGCGAGTGGCATTACGAAGGACAAAATACAGGGAATGCTGAACCACGAAGGGGCAGGATATTATGATGAGGTAATTCAAAATTATATCATCAGGCTGTTTGACGGGGACACATATAATCTGGGAAATATAGGCTTCTCTTATATGGATTTATTAATTGTAAGCGTGCTGATAATCTGTGTTCTTATGATTAGAATTAATCCCCATTGTAGAAATAGGATGTTAGTGTTTGCGACGACCATTGTAATTGCGGGAGTAATATATGCGGGATTTATGTTGGTATGCTATTTATTTGCTTTCTCAAAAGAAGAAGCAATTAAGCTTTCATCATATGCCAGATATATGTCTGGATATCTGGCAGGAGTAATAATAGCAGGTTTGTCTCTGCTGTTGATGGAAATGTCAAGATTGCAAGAGGGAAATAAAGTACGTCAAAATTTGTTAATAGGAATGCTGACAATATTAATAGTCATTGTACCTGCAAAAAATTTTTTGACTAAGAATATGTATGAAGCGATAACGCCTAATAAGAGACACGGATATGACGAAATACAGCAATTGATTCGAAGCGTTGGTGCAGAGGCGGAAAATATATATTTTGTTTGCAATGACAGCAATGGAGAAGCATACTATATGTTTAAAAATGCGGCATGTCCGTTGAAAGTTCCTTATGTTGAATGGAATATTTTTGCTTCGGAAGAGCTTTATTTAAAACAATGCGATATTAATGCAGAAAATGGTCATCAAACAATACCTGGAAGGTATCTATCGATAGAGCAATTAAGTGACAAATTGAAACAGTGCCAATATATTTACTTGTTCCATCCAAATGAAGTCTTTGCAGAATCATACGGAGAATTATTTATAGAGCCGGAAAAAATTGGCGATGGAACTTTTTATCAAGTTCAAATGGATTCTGCAGGGGAAGTCAGACTTTCTTACATAGGAAAGGTGGGAATTCTCTCATACGAATAATGTATGAAAGAAATAAAGCGTAGAGAGGGCAATATGAAAAATATCTTCTTAGAGTTTATCAACCGGCATGAGAGGGCTAAAGTTATATGGACTGTTTTAAAGAATAATGGCGATTCTGAGTTGAGAAAAAGGATTTTGGATGAGGATTATTTAACAGTTTCCGTGAGAGACATATCTGATGGAACGGCTTTGGAAGGAATTCCTAAAATATTATACCGCATTGAAATAGGGACATGGGGTGATGGATTCTTTGCAGAGTATCGAAGGCTGCTTAATTATTTGTATTATTGTGAAGTGTTTGGATTTGTTCCTTATGTTCATTTTAATAAGGACTTTACGTATGCCGAAAAGGGGTTGGTGAATGGAACAGATAATCCTTTTGAGTATTATTTCCTTCAGCCCTGCGTAAGTGAGCGGGAAGCATTACAATACCGCTATTCTGTAAATAGCAGATTGGTTGATTCTGAATTTGCTAACCGGTTAAAGCCTTTAAACGGATACGATATTTCTGAAGAATATATAGATGTAATGGCAAAAATAAGTGATAAATATATAAAATTTAATGGTTTAACAGAACAGTATTTATCACAGGCAGAAGAGATGGTTAACGGGAAAAAATGCTTAGGGGTGCATGTTCGCCTGACCGATTTTAAGCAGAACTATTGGGGGCATCCTGTGTGCGCAACAGCAGACTGCCATTTAGAATATGCAAAGAGAGCGTTGGGGGAATTGGGATTTGAAGGCGTATTTTTGGCAACAGATGATGAAGAAACGGTGAGCCTTTTTAAAAATGAATTTGGAGACAGGCTGTTTTATTATCAAGATGTTGTGCGTTCATCGGGGCAAGTTTCTGTTGCCTTTTCTTCCAGTTTAAGAGAAAATCATCATTATAAGCTGGGACTTGAGGTGATACGTGATATGTATACTCTCTCCTTGTGTCAGGGATTGGTTGCAGGAAAATCACAGGTAAGCATTTGCGCAATGATTGAAAACCGGCGAAAATCTCCGTATGAATATGTGCACATTATTGATAAAGGAAATAATAGTGACCCTTCACGAAAGTTTAGCAGTGTAAAAAATGAAAAGTGATGTTAGTAAACGGAACTGGAAAAATTTATGGCTATTATGTGGGGGATATGGTAAGATTGATTGTCAAGACAATTTTATGCTTTTGAGGAAGGTCAATGAGTAAGGAAGCTGTGAGTACAGAATTGATGAGCTTAAAACGGAGAGTATGCCGTAAGATATGTGTTCTTTTTGGGAAAAAGCTGCCGGATAAGCTTTATTTAAAGATGATGTATTATGTGAAATTGGGGAAGCACCTTGATTTGAAAAATCCCACAACATTTAATGAAAAACTGAATTGGCTCAAGCTGAATGACCGACGCGGCATATACACACAGATGGCTGATAAATACGAGGTCCGCCAAATTGTAAAAGAACGTCTTGGAGAAGAATACTTGATTCCCCTTCTTGGTTTATGGGATTTTCCGGAAGAAATTAATTTTGATGATTTACCGAATCAGTTTGTGCTAAAATGTACACACGACTCTGGGAGTGTAGTTATATGTAAAGATAAAATGACATTCAATCGCGAAGAAGCTGTACAGAAACTACAGGCAGCCATGAGAATTAATTACTTTTACCCTAGCAGGGAATGGCCGTATAAGGATATTAAACCAAGAATTATTGCAGAAGCCTATATGGTAGATGAATCCGGAACAGAACTGAAGGATTATAAAATTTATAATTTTTCAGGGAAACCTGAGCTGATACAGGTAGATTTTGGGCGATTCGTTCATCACGAGAGAAATCTATATTCGTTAAATTGGGAATATATTGATGAGACTATTGAATATCCTAAAAATCCGCGTGTTGTCATACCTAAACCGGATGGCTTGGAAGAAATGTGCCAATGCGCAAGAAAGCTTGCGGAGGGCATTCCGAGCGTGCGGACAGATTTCTATTCAATTAATGGAAAGATATATTTTGGAGAGATAACATTTTATCAAGAAGCAGGGTTTGCTAAATTTGAACATGAGGAGTTTGCGGAGAGATTGGGGGATTTGATTTGTATAGATCCAATGAATTAGTAACTATTATTATACCGGCATGGAATGTAGAAAAATATATTCACAGAGGAATTGAGTCATGTTTAAATCAGTCATATTGCGATATTGAAGTTATGGTTGTAGACGATGGCTCGACAGATGAAACGTTAAAGATAGCTGAAAAATTTGCTGAAGAAGATAGGCGCGTGCGTGTACTTAGCAAAGAGCATTGTGGGGTATCTGCGGCGAGAAATTATGGGATGAAGCATGCAAAGGGCAAGTGTCTGATGTTTTTGGATTCAGATGATTGGCTGGCTGGTGATGCAGTTGAGATTTTAATGAATTATTTTACTCAATATCCAGAGCACTTGATAGGGGCAAAATCGATTTTTGTCGAAGAGGGAAAAGAAGATGAGGATAGAAAGAGCTCCGATGAAATAATTATGCCAATTGTGATGGGTCAGCATGAGGCATTGATGAATACAGATCAAACAACATATCGTAACTCTAGTGCGTGTTATAAGATTTTTTATGCACCTATCATTCAGGATAATGATATTAGGTTCGATGAGGATATTTCTATTGGAGAGGATGGGCTGTTTGTATTTCGTTATCTGAATCATGTGAAGGGCATGGTTTATGTTGATGCGGCTGTATGGAGATGCCTTGTCAGAAAAGGGAGCAGCACCCGGGTACCTTACGATGAACGATTTATAACTGCTTTGTATGCGATAGAAAGAATGATGCAATATCCGAATGTTAAGGCAGACGATATTGAAGACATGCTGAAGGCTTTTTTGGTAAAAAAGGCGCTGGATTTATTCCGAAAATACATTGATTGCGGAAATGAGGATAAAAAAGTTGTTTATTATTTGAAGAGCTATATAAAAAAGTACAAGAAAGAATATGAAAGGACGGTAGATCGGGGGCAGCGATTACGAACTAATTTCATATTATTTATGCCTTTTCCAATTTATTTGAAGTTGTATAGGAAGAAGCATCACATTTATTAAGGAGAGCAATTATGAAGTTTGCTGTAATACCATGGAGTGAAAATGAATTGAATGATCAAATTTTTTATGTATCGGATAAGAACGGAAAATTGGTTCCTACTCCTAGCGCAGCATATCTTATGGTCAAGGAATTTGAACGTTTAGGGCATGAAGTTCATACCATAGACTTATTTCCTGACTTATGCCAGGTGGATTATTTCTTATTGTATGTTATTGATTGGGGATGGGTAAAAAAGATTGTGGCAGCAGGTTTGGAAAGCCGGATGGTGTATTGTAATGCGGAACCGCCGTCGGTAAGCCTGGTCAATTCGCCGGAAGGATTTAAAATTTTAAAACGTTATTTTCCATACATTATGACTTGGAATCCGGATTGGGTGGATGACGAACGAATTTTTTTGCGCTGCATTCCATACTATTTTGATTTTAAGCCTTGCCGGATAGCATTTGAGAATCGCAAATTAATTACAGCGATTTCTGCGAATAAAACTTCTAAGTGGTCAGATGAGCTGTATTCTGAGAGAGAGAGGGCATATTTCTTTTTTGAAAAGAACTATCCGGATGATTTTGACTTTTACGGAGTAGGCTGGGAAGGTACAGAGCACCCATGTTATAGGGGGCGCATACGAGATAAAAAGGAAATTTTTCATAAATACAAATTTGCTATTTGCTTTGAAAATATGCGCAGCCATAAAAATTATATTACTGAAAAAATATGGGATTGCTTAAACTCACAGATTGTACCCATATATCTGGGAGCAAAAAACGTTACAGATTATATACCGCGGGAATGTTTCATAGATTTTAATGATTTTGAATCTTACGATACTCTTGCAAACTATCTTGTTGGTATGACAGAAGAACGATATAATAAATACTTGGAAGCTGCACGCGCCTTATTGGATTCTGATGTTACTGATTTTTTTCGGGGAGAACAGTATGCGCATGACTTTTTGGAGGCAGTTAAACACTCGGTTTCGTTTACTATGGGAGTGCGGGAGAAGATATATGTTTACTGCAAAGGAACAATGAAAGAACTTTTTGGACGATAGGCATGCAAAATGACAAAGCAAGGTGGCTGGGAGAAAATATGATAAAAAAGTTAGCCTATATTTTTAATAAAAAAGAAAAAATAAAGTTATTGTTTTTGATGATTATGATTATAATTGGCAGTTTTATAGAATTGATGGGTGTCGCGGCATTTATGCCCTTTATTACAGCTATAACAGATGAAAGCGCTGTATCGGAAAACAGGATTCTCAGCTTGGTTTATGGAATATTAAATGAACCGGAACAAAAAGAATTTTTGGCCGCCATGGCAATAGGAATTAGTATCATTTACATTCTCAAAAACTTGTATTTGGGAGTATTGCAGAATTCGATTTTGAAGTTTTCTTATACCATAAGGAAAAATCTTTCTGTCAGGCTTCTTTCTACGTATATGAAAGAACCATATACATTTCATCTGAATAAAAATGGGGCTGAATTGCAGAGGAGCCTGCTTGCGGATACAAATCAATTTATGCTTTTAGTGAATAATACATTACAATTTGTTGCGGAAGCATCTGTATGTGCCGTTCTTGGAATCTATCTTTTTGATACCAGTCATTCTATGGCAGGAATTGTAATAGTTTTGCTGGTTGTCTGCGTAGGCGCATTTTTTTTAGTAGCTAAAAAGATTTCAAAGCGTCTTGGAGAGCGAAATCAAATGTATAATGCAAAGTTGATTCAATGGGTGCATCAGTCATTAGGGGGAATAAAAGAAGTAAAAGTTCTCGGCAGAGAAAAATATTTTATTAATGCATATGAGGAAAATTATGAAGGGTTAATATGGGGAGCAAGGATAAATGAATTATTATCGGCGCTTCCGAGATATATTGTCGAAGCAGTGTGCATAACAGGACTATTAGCTGCCATTATAGGAAAAATGTTTTGGGGATATTCACAAAACACGGTGTTAGATTTTGTCCCACAGCTGGCGGTTTTTGCTGTAGGCGCATTTAGGCTGCTGCCGTCGGTAGGTAAGATAAATGCATTTACAAATAATATATTATATTGTGTACCATCTTTAGACCTGATTTATTCTGATTTAAGACAGATAGAGGATTGCGAAGAAAGTATAAATAGCGGAAGAGAAAAATTAGACTTTAAAAAGGAGATTCGCGTAGATAGTATAGTGTATCGGTATCCGGATGGGGAGGAATATGTGCTCGACCATGCTTCTTTGGAGATACCCAAAGGGTTAACCGCAGCGTTGATTGGAAGCTCGGGCACAGGGAAAACGACTCTTGCAGATGTTATTCTGGGATTGCTGACGCCTGAAAGCGGACATGTGTGGCTGGATAATGTCGATGTTTTTGAAAATTTGCAGGGCTGGCATGCAAAACTGGGGTACATCCCGCAAAATATTTATTTGTCAGATGATACAATCAAAAACAACGTAGCATTAGGTATTGCAGAGAATGAGATTGACGAAGGGGCAATATGGACTGCTTTGAAAAAGGCACAGCTGGAAATCTTTGTGCGGGGATTGCCTCTTGGTCTTGATACAATGGTTGGAGAGGCCGGCGTGAGACTTTCGGGGGGACAGAGGCAGCGTATCGGAATCGCCAGAGCACTTTATCATGATCCGGAGATATTGGTACTTGACGAGGCAACATCAGCATTGGACAATGATACGGAAAAAGCTGTTATGGAAGCAATTGATTCATTAAAAGGCGAGAAAACAATGATAATTATTGCGCACCGCCTTACAACTATCAGAAATGCTGATAGAATATATGAGGTAATTGATGGAAAAGCAGTGGAAAGAAATAAAGAAGAGGTTTTGGGACAAGTTTAATATCATCAAAGCTGTATGGATAGGAGAGTTAACGGGCTGTGGAAAAAAGGTGCTTAATAATTATACCAGCTTATAATGAGGCGGAAAATATTGAACAGGTTGTTAATCATATGAGAGAATATGCGCCACAGTATGACTATTTGGTGGTAAACGACGGATCGACAGATGGTACGCTGGCATTGTGTGAGAATGCACACTTTGATTATTTAGATTTATCGATTAATATGGGAATTGGCGGTGCCGTACAGGCGGGATATATTTATGCATGTAAAAGAGGGTATGATATTGCAATCCAGATGGATGGGGATGGACAGCATGATATTGCTTATTTGGAAGAATTGCTGCAGCCAATATTAGAAGATAAAGCAGATATTGTTATAGGCTCTCGTTTCTTGAAAAGAGAAGGCTTCCAGTCATCCGCAAGTCGAAGACTTGGAATAAATATATTAAGCCTCTTAATCAAACTTATGACCGGTCAGAAGATTATGGATGTAACAAGCGGATATCGGGCGGTGAACCGCAGATTTATTGAAATCTACAGCAGGGATTATCCGACAGACTATCCGGAGCCTGAAGCAATTGTAGCGGCTATTATGCATAGGGGAAGAGTTATGGAGATGCCGGTACAGATGAAGGCGCGGGAGGGCGGAACCAGTTCTATAACACTCAAGAGGTCTGTCTATTATATGATCAAAGTGACATTGGCGATTCTGGTGTGCAGATTAAGCTATGGAATTAGGCGTGAGCCGATTAAAAATCGCAGTGAAAGGAATGAAATATAAATGATACCAGCCACATTGAGGATTACATTAATTGTTGCAATTGCTTTCTATTTTATTGTAATATTGTATTTTCTGAAGAAGAAAGCATTAAACCTTAAGTATACTTTGTTATGGCTGGTAGCTGGCATGGTTATGGGAATTCTTGTGATTGTGCCAGAAACGCTGGTGCATATTATCCGCGTATTTGGGATACAGGATAATATGAACGGATTATTTATTTTTTGTATTGCATTTATAATTATGATTTTGTTGTCAATTACTTCGATTGTTTCCAGACAAAATAAAAAGATCAGAACGTTGACGCAGGAATTAAGCATATTAGAAAAGCGTGTCCGTGAGCTGGAGGAAAATATAAATGAGTAAAAAAGTTATAACAATATTTCGTCAATTATGTAGTATTTTGACAGCAGGACAGAAGTGGCTGGCAGTTGTGGTGCTGCTATGCTCTTTGATGGGGGCGCTATTGGAAACATTGGGAGTTTCAATTATTTCACCGCTAGTTAGTGTGCTCATGGATCCGGAAGAATTGATGAAAGCCTCCTATGTACAAAAGATAGGTGAGTTTTTTTCCATATCAGATTATTCGCGGATGATGTATTTTATCGGAGGGGGAGTCATTGCCCTTTACCTGTTTAAAAACGTTTTTTTTATTTTTTTGTCGTGGGTTAGAAGTAAATATTCGTGCAAAGTGGTTAGAGAATTGTCTGTAGAAATGATGTCTTCTTACATGAAGAGAGGGTATATATTCTTCACAAATCATAATACAAGCGAACTGATCAACGGGGTAATTGTGGATGTGGGCAGTGTATATTTGATTATTGGAAATGGACTAAAGATTATTGTGGATTTGCTGACTATTGCGCTGATCTGTGTATATATGGTGATAAAGGATACAAAATTAGCTTTAATTGTGATGGTTTTGGCAGGCGTATGTTTGGCATTAGTGTTAAAAATATTCCGGAAATCGATGTTGACCAGTGGAGAATTATACCGGAAATATAATATGGAAGCGCAGCAAACGTTGCTGCATGCATTTCAGGGAATTAAAGATGTGATTATCTTTGATAAAAGAGAATTTTTCCAGAATGAGTACAATAAGAACTATACGCTTCAACAGCAGGAAAATGTGAAGAGAACGATAGCAGGAGAGAGCCCGGCATACATCATAGAAGGAGTATGTGTATGTGGGTTACTATTGGCGGTTTTGGGGCAGGCGGCAGTTTCGGATAATCCGTCAGGGATGGTGGCTACGTTGGCTGCTTTTGCTATAGGTGCATTTCGAATTTTGCCATCATTGGGAAGGATTTCCAATGAAATGAATGTGGTGTTATACTCAATTAAAGGATTGAAATGTGTTTATGAAAATGTAAGAGAAGCGCGGGAATATGAAAATAAAAGAAGTGTAGAACTTGAAAAGGGACAGAAAGATGGCATAAACCAACCTGATTTTCAAAGTGAATTGACCATACGAAATTTGTCCTTTGCATATCCGGGTCAGGAAAGCGATGTTTTGCATCAATTAAATATGACGATTCCTAAGGGACAATCGACTGCGTTTATAGGACAATCCGGGGCAGGGAAAACAACTCTGATGGATATTATTTTAGGTCTGCTGGAACCGAAATCCGGCGGGGTTTACTTTGATGAAACAAATATTAAGCAGCTTGATAAAGCATGGCATTCGATTATAGGATATGTTCCGCAATCTGTATATTTAGCGGACGATACCATACGTTTTAATGTGGCATTTGGTGAAGAAAGGGCAAATGTAGATGACGAGAAAGTATGGAAAGCTTTAGAACAGGCGCAGCTGAAAAAATTTGTAGAAAGCCTGCCTAAAGGACTTGATACTTATGTGGGGGAGCAGGGGGTGCGTTTTTCAGGTGGGCAGAGACAACGGATGGCGATAGCAAGAGCGCTTTATTTTGATCCGCAGATATTAGTTCTGGACGAGGCGACGGCATCACTGGATACGGAGACAGAGAGTGCAGTGATGCAGTCAGTGGAATTGCTGCAAGGAGAATTGACCATAATCATAGTGGCACATCGTTTGACCACCATTCGTAATTGTGACGTAATATACGAAATAAAGGATGGCAGTGCTGTTATAAGAAATAAGGAAGAACTATTTTAGACAGGCATGTTCAATTGTGCCGGAAAAAGGATAGCTGAATAGAGGTGATAGGATGATCAGTGATTATATAGTGTCTGAAACAGAAACTGTATTAGAGACGATGAATGTAATAAATAAAGGCGGAAAAACGTGTGCTTTTGTCTGCAAAGATGGTGTTTTATTGGCAGTGGTAACGGATGGAGATATCAGGAGGCATATTATAAATGCAGGGAAATTAAGCGCACCAATCAGTGCAATTGCAAATTATCATCCCATTTATGTAAAAGCATCTGAAAAAGTGGATTATATGAAGCTGATGAGACAACGTTCAATTATTGCCTTGCCTGTAGTGGATGAAAATAACCGGATTGTTCGCATTGAGTTTTGGAATAATCAAAGACATGCAGTGGAGAAAAAATTGAATATTCCGGTAGTGATTATGGCAGGGGGAAAAGGGACGCGTTTAAAACCATATACGCAAATTTTACCGAAACCTCTTATACCAATTGGAGAGAAAACCATCACAGAACGCATTATGGAGCAGTTCGAGCAATTTGGATGTAATCATTTTGAAATGATTGTTAATTATAAAAAAAATTTTATTATCTCTTACTTTCAAGATTGTGGATTGGATAAGGATGTTTCTTTTATAGAAGAAAAGGAATTTTTGGGAACGGCAGGCGGATTGAAGCTGCTTGAAGGCAAATGCCGGCACACCTTTTTTATGACTAATTGCGACATTATTGTAAAAGCTGATTATGGCGAAATTTTAGATTATCATCGCACAAACAAGAATATTATTACTATTGTCTGTGCGCATAAAAAAGTTATTATTCCGTATGGAACGATTTGTGCGGAAGAAGACGGACGCGTGACAGGCTTAAGGGAAAAGCCGGAGTTTGATTTTACTACCAATACGGGGCTGTATGTTATTGAACCCCAATTTTTAGAAAAAATCCCAACAGACACTTTTGTACATATTACAGATGTGATACAGCAATGTGTTGATGAAGGGGAGAAAGTGGGTTCCTATTTAGTAAATGAAGATGATTGGCTAGATATGGGACAGTTAGATGAGTTAGAAAAAATGAAAAGCAGATTGTCTGTTCAAGATTAGATTTGAAAGGGGATAAATATGGATCAGGATATTTTGGTGACAAGAGCGACACTGCCGCCATTGGAGGAATATATACAAGAAATTAAAGAGATATGGGATACACATTGGCTGACTAATATGGGACCAAAGCACGAGCAGTTTGAAAAAAGCTTGAAAGATTACATGAACGTAGTTAATTTAGAGCTTTTTACGAATGGTCATATGGCGTTGGAATTGCTGCTTCAGGCGATGGAATTATCGGGAGAAGTGATCACGACGCCGTTTACCTTTGCATCAACAACGCATGCAATTGTAAGGAATGGACTGACACCGGTATTTTGTGATATTCATCCGGATAACTACACCATAGATGAGACAAAAATAGAAGAGCTGATTACAGAGAAAACCTCAGCAGTACTGGCAGTACATGTTTATGGCAATATATGTAATGTAGAGAAATTACAAGAGATTGCAGATAAGCATCATATTAAGCTTATTTATGATGCCGCACATGCTTTTGGCGTGTCTTATAGGGGGAAAAGTATAGCACAATATGGGGATGCTTCCATGTTTAGTTTTCATGCAACGAAGGTCTTTAATTCCATAGAGGGCGGCGCAGTATGCTATCAGGATGAGAAACTTGGAAAGAAATTATATCAGTTGAAAAATTTTGGCATTAAAAATCAGGAAGAAGTTGACGGCATTGGCGCAAATGCGAAGATGAACGAATTTCAAGCTGCCATGGGCATCTGCAATTTGCGGCACTTACAAGAAAATATCAAGCAGCGCCAAAAGATAGTGAGGCAATATTTTGACGAGCTGGCTGGCATACCGGGAATTATTCTGTCAGAAGAAGATAAGGAGATTCTTCCTAACTATGCGTATTTTCCGGTCAGGGTAAAAGCTGATTGGTATGGGATGGATAGGGATGCGCTTGTAGATAAATTAGCATCCAATAAAATATATGCCAGAAAATATTTTTATCCTTTGACTTCAGAGTATGCATGCTATCAGGGAGAGTTTGTGATTTCAGAAACTCCGATAGCACAGAGAGTTTCCAGAGAAATTCTTACGCTTCCATTATATCCAGACATGGACGAAAAAACTGTGCATACTATATGTCAGATAATCCGAGAATAATTATAATATAGCGGCTGAAAATATATAACGGAGGTAAAGCGATGTACGAATTTCAGGATGTTGATGAAGGTAAAGAATATGTATATTCTCGGATGATTAATGTTGAAGAGGAAATAGTAAATAGAGACGGCGAGGAGTGTTATATCTTTTTTTCCAGCAATGGGCTATATGAAGAAAATACGTTGGAGCATTTTGCGAAAGTGCTGATAGAAGGCGATAGATATGAATGGAAATCCATTGCCTGTTCATTGAAACGAAAGAAGAGCATGGGGAAGATCATATATGTCAGGGACGTATATGCCAAATTTTATATAAGAGGTATAAATAGTCAAATTTCGTCCATAGATAAATTAGTCGAGTATTTAAGGAAGCTTACGAAAGGGTATCGGGTAACTACAGTAGGAATATCATCAGGCGGCTACATGGCAGCTATAATTGCGTGCAAATTGCGAGGTGAACGTGCATTCTGTATTTCGGGTCAGTTTGATCTAACTGGGAGACTGTCCGAGAATGAGAAGAAAGAATTTCTTAATAATAATCCGAGTTATTATAATATAGTACATTTAATTAGAGAAAATCCTTCAGTTCCAATATATTATTTTTGCCCTGTCAATTGTTCTCATGATTATGAAAATTACATGCGCGTTAAGGATATGGTGAACGTAAGATGTTTTTTATTTCCTGATAAGCAGCACGCCTCAACAGTTTATCCATTTAATTTTCCTGATTTGCTTTATATGTCAAATGAAAAATTGGAAAGGTTATGCAGGCATTATGCTGGAAAACTTATAGACAAAAAGGAGTTTTTAATACGGACTATGTCGATATCAGGCTGGACAGAATTTTTAAAACGTATTTTTAAATCAAAGTTAAACATCAATAAGTTAAAAAGCTGTTGGGATGTGAGAAGATGAAAATATTAGGGAAAAGAGGGTTATGGTGAGAGTATTGTTGGTTGACTATTATGGAACTTGCAATAAGGAGGGAGAGCCGGTAGGGCATTCGTCCAAGGTGCTGGCTGAGTATAGTAACTTATTGAAAGAAAAATGCAAAGTGGGGGCGGCGGTGTCGCCTTGTCTTATTCCGAAGGAAATAGAAAAATACAATGAAATAATATCATTGAAATATAATATATGTACGGAGGATGCGAAGTCGATTGCTGGCAGAATAAGAGATAAATTTAAGCTTTTTTATAATATCAGGCAGGCGTTTAAGATAAAGGGTTATGATGTGTTATGGTTTTATCGGACAGATTTTTTTCTTTACTTATTTTTGTATCTGTTTTATCGGAAGGAAAAAGAATATAAGCTTATAGTGCAGGTTTATCAGGATGAGTTTGGAAAAGGCTGGCTGGGAAGCCTGTTAAAAAAGATATTCATGGCTGGCGTGAGCAAGGCGGATGGAATAATTTATACCAGACAGGGGATGCAGTTCCCGCATAGGAATACCTTTTATATGCCTGATTATTATTATAGTGAAGAAAAATATGCAAAATATCTTGGTGTAAAGAAGCAATATAAGGTAGTTTGTTTAGGGGCGATGAATCCTTACAAAAAGTTGGAAGAGTTGGTAGAGGTTTTTAATGTAAATGGGATATGTTTAGAGATTAAGGGTTTTTTTTATGATAAAAAGCGTTATGAAGAACTTTGTAAGGTAAAGAAGGATAATATAACGATTGAAAACAGAATTTTGGGGGAAGAAGAATATTATAGTATCATGGCAGAGGCTCAATATTCTATTTTGCCGTATGATATACAGCAATACAGCGGCAGAACTTCAGGGGTTTTGCAGGAAAGTATCTTTTTGGGATGCATACCAATTGCACCATATCAGCTTTTGAAAGAAAATGGAAGTGCAGGAATTGGTTATGAAGAATTGCGTGATTTAGCAGAGAGGGATTTTTTTAGGCAGGAAGCAGCATTAGATGTTTCAGCATTTAGGGCAGCACATGATGAAAAGAAAATACGGAAGGAATTATATAGTTTTTGCATTAATGTAAAAAACGGAGTATAATAAAAATGTTTGTGCATGTTTTTAATAGGAGCATATAAGATGAAGGTATGTTATGTTGTTCATGATAATAAAAAGGGAGGCGCGGCTATCTCATTTTTGGAAATGATTAATGAGATAAGGCAGAAATATGATGTTTTTGTCTTGACACCGCATAAGAAAGGATTCATACCGGAACAACTGACAAAGATGGGAATTGCTCATAAAAATGCCCATTATTACTGGTGGTTTGTGAAGCTGCCAAAGACGAAAGCACTGCGGACAGTGAAGAAAGTTATTTATAATATTTTAGTAAGGACGAATTTTGTTGAAGCAAAAAGGATAGCAAGAAAATTAAAGAAGGATAAAATTGATTTGATTCACACAAATGGCAGTGTGGTTAATTTCGGAGGATATTTGGCGAGAGATTTGGGCGTGCCACATGTATGGCATATTCGGGAAATTCCTGATTATTTTGATCTACAGCCTGTTATGCGGAAAGAAAAAATAAATCTCTTTATGAAGAACCATGCAGATTGCATGATTGCCATCTCAAATGCAGTTTCAGAAGTTATTCAGGAGAGAACAAAATCTGATAAAATCCGTATGATTTATAATGGAATCAGTGATGAATGTAATTTAAAGAAAGATAAATATCGGCAGCCGACAGAAGAAGTAAAGTTTTTGATAGCGGGTAACGTATATAAGGAAAAAGGTCAAGAAGATGTACTTGAAGCAGTAAGCATATTAATCGGACAGGGAATTACCGCATTCCATGTGGATATTGCAGGGGGAGGAGATACATCACAACTTGAAAGAATTATTAAGGATAACCACATCGAAACATTTGTGTCGTTATTGGGACTTGTGAAAAATATGAGTTCTCTTCGTCAAAAAACTGATGTTGAAATTGTTGCTTCAAAGTGGGAAGCTTTTGGCAGAGTCACAATTGAGGCTATGCGGTCATCAAATCCGGTCATTGGAACGAATTCAGGCGGAACAAAAGAACTTATTAATCCAAATAGAAATGGTTTGCTATATTCATATGGGGATGTGGCGGCGTTGGCAGAATGTATGAGAAAGTTCATAGAAACTCCTGAATTGATTGAAACAATGGGAAAACAGGCATATAGAGACACAATAGAGAGGTTTACGCCTGCGCAAAATGCAGAAATGGTAATGGATGTTTATAGAGAATTGATGATTAAGAGGAAGGGATGAAACAAGCTATAATGAATATTTTATTTACAGTATGTGGGCGAGCCGGTTCCAAGGGAATAAAAAATAAAAATGTAAGAAATTTTATCGATAAACCATTAGTCTATTACACGCTTTCAGTTATTGATATGTATATCAAGAAACATCCTGAGAATACATGTGATATAGCTTTGAATACGGATAGCGATTTGCTGAAGAATATGGTATTAGATTACAGAAGGCTTACGATTACATGGATTGAGCGTAAGAAGGAATTGGCGGGTGACAAAGTTGCTAAGCGGGATGTGCTTGTGGATACATTAAAAAGTATGAAAATATTAAAAAGTAGAAAGTATGATATTGTCGTGGACTTAGATATTACATCACCGCTTCGGACAATTAACAATGTGGAACAGGCAATTGACAAACAAAGAGATACTGATTCAGATGTTGTATTTAGTGTTACGCAAGCACGGAGAAATCCTTACTTTAATATGGTCAAAGAGGGGGACAGGGGATATGAAAGGGCATTATCCAGCCCTTATAATACCAGACAGGAGGCACCGGACTTATATGATATGAATGCTTCAATATATGTATATAAGGAGCGGCATCTGCTAGATGGGAAGGGAGTGCTGGAAGGATATAATGAAGTGGTTTTTATGAAAGACACTGGAATTTTGGATTTGGATAAGGAAGATGATATGGAACTGATGCAGGTAATTGCGGAGTTCCTCATACATACAGATAGAGAATATAAAGAGATTTATGAAAATATATATGATGTTAATGCGGAGAATAAGAAATAATATTACTTGATGGTAAATGGAGCGAAGCTTAAAATAAGGAAAGGGGTTAAGGTAAGGAAGTTATGAAAGCTGGGTTAGTAAGGCGGCTGAGAGAAAGAATATGGTGTTGGTGCGTATTAAGAAAGATGCCGTTTGGATTTATAGGTTTAAAAAGCGTGGAAAGTGATTTTGGAATAAAAAAGTTGGGAGATGAATCTTTTTATTCTCAGTACAGGCAGGATATGTTTCTGCGTTTTTTCCTTTTTCCTCAAAAAAATGATGGGATATTTATTGATATAGGCGGAAATCATCCTGTTACAATTAATAATACGTATTATTTTGAACAAATAGGCTGGACAGGGCTGGCGTTTGAACCGGTAAAGAAAAATAACGCATTGTGGGGCAAAACGCGAAAAACAGAATGTCTGCCAATTGCATTAGGTAATAAAGAGACAGAGATGGAATTTGTAGAGTATGAAGATGATGTGATGTCAGGATTTAAGAATAGTGTCGATTATAAAGGCTCTGTCAAAGATACCTATATGGTGAAAGTGCGTCCGCTTAAAAGTGTATTGTTGGAACGGAATATTCAACATGTGGATTTTATGTCAATAGATGTTGAAGGCGGAGAAATGGACGTTCTGGAGGGAATTGATTTTGAGACCCTTGACATTTATTGTATCTTAATAGAAAATAATAAGGGAAGTAAAAAGGCAAAAAAAGTCAGGCAATATTTGATTGGCAAAGGATATTTTCTTTTTGGGCGGCTATGGCTGGATGATGTGTGGATTAAACGTAGTGACAGAGTTTTTGAGATATGAGAAGCACAGGGGAAGGAATTATAAATGAACATACTAAATGCTTTATCGAATCTGGAAATTAGGGAAGATGTAATTGCTGAATTGAAGGAAGAAAGTCTGCCTTTATTCATATGGGGAACAGGGGAGCTGGCAGCGGAAATAAATGAATATTTGAAGAAAAATGGTATACAAATCAATGGCGCCTTTGTCTCCGATGAGTATTATAATGGAATGATGGTGTTTGATGGACAATTGGTGGAAAGATATGAAGATATAAAAGAATATCCAAAGTTTAATGTGATCATGGGACATTCTAATTATGAAAAGATTTCTTTCATGGAAGAAAAAGAGAATGTTAACAAGGTCTTTTATTTGTTTAGCGTTAATTATGGGATTTTTCATAAAACGTCAATACAGGAAATTAGAGATTATCAGGGGGAGTTTGAAGATGCTTATGGTCTTTTTGAAGATGAAGAATCAAGAAAAGTTTATTTATCATTTCTTAAAACCAGAGTATCTGGTAATATTAAATATCTTTTAGAAGTCTATAAAAGGGAAATGAATTTTTTTAATAATGATATATTTGTAATCGATAACAAAGAATTATATTTGGATATAGGCGCTTTTGATGGTGATACAATTCGCTTGTTTTTGAAAGAAAATGGCGGTAAATATTGCGCGATTTATGCATTGGAACCAGATAGTATTAATAAGAAAAAACTTGAGGAATATGTGCAAAAGGCAAGCTTACAAGATGTATATATTAGCAGTAAAGGTGCATGGAATAAGAAATGTGCGATAAGTTTTGAAACAGTTGGAGATCAAATTTCGAGTGTTATTAATAATGAGAATTATGCAGGTGGAGAAGTAATCGATGTAGAACCAGTAGATAATATGTTTTCGTATAAGGGACGAGTAACACTCTTAAAGATTAATTACTTGGAGGGGGTTGAAGAGGCACTGCAAGGTGCAGAAAGCATTTTGAAAGTGGACAAGCCTAAGCTGGCTTTGACGGTTGGGTTTGACTGTAATAATATAAGAAGGATACCCAAAATAATCAAAGAAATAAATCCTGAATATAAATTGTTTTTGCGTTATAACAGGGGGATGCTGTCGGCGTTAACATTATATGCGGTGGTTTGTTGATAGCATATGGTATGGCAGGTAATTCACGGCGGCGGAAGAAAAGGCAGGCATTGAACATGAGCAAATCAATGGATAAATTAACACCATATTATTTAATCCATCCACAAAAGTATAATGAAAATTGTGCAATTATTGAAGAGGCATTTGGAAATGAGTGGGGAAAAAATGTTTTATATGGTTATTCAGTGAAAACAAATTATCATCCTGCATTGTTACATTTTGCAAGAAATCGTGGCTGGCTTGCTGAAGTAGTGTCTTGGAAAGAAATGCTCCATGTCCAAAAGTTAGGGTTTGGAGTTGGTGAAATTATTTGTAATGGTCCAGTGAAGGGGAAAATGCTTAAGGAGGCTATATGTCAAAAGCAAATTTTGAATTTAGATAATATGCAGGAAGTACAGGATTTATGCTGGTATGTAAAAAAAGAGAAAATATGTGTGGACGATTTGAAAATCGGACTTCGGGTCAACTTTGATTTAGAAAGGGAGTGCCCTGGGGAAACTACTGCAGGTGAGCAGGTAATTCGATTCGGGATATGCTATGAAAATGGGGATATTGAAAAAGCTTTGAAATTATTGAAAGCAAACAAAATTCCTGTCAAGGGGCTGCACATGCACAGCAGTACTAAAACAAGAAGTCAGAAGGTTTTTTCGGCATTATCCAAAATGTCAGTAAGGCTTGCAGAAGAATATAATTTATTCTTAGAATATATTGATATAGGCGGCGGTTTTTTTGGCGGAAAGGTTTTACCCGGGAAGCCGACAATGAAAGAGTACGCCTATATAATTACGAGCGAATTAAAAAGAAAATTTGATCCAAGCAAAGTGACACTAATTATAGAGCCGGGAGCTTCGGTGCTTGCAACAGCGGTGGATTATGTAACAGAGGTCATAAATGTTCGGGAAATAAGGGGCGAAAGAGTTGTGACATTGGATGGAACTCTGCTTCATATTAATCCTTTTATGGCAAAAAGAAATCCTCCTTTTGTCTTGGAAAATGAGAAACATAATGAAAACATTTTACCAGTACAGCATATTTGTGGGTGCACTTGTATGGAGATGGATAGATTTTGTACTCTTTATGAAGCTTGTGAAATTTCAAATGGCAGCCGGCTTGTCTTTGGTGATGCCGGCGCATATACAATGGCGTTTAATAGTTATTTTATTGTAGATCCGCCATTGGCATATGTGGACGAAGACTAATAAAAATGTTTTGGGTAATAAATTTCTAAGATTGGATGGAAAAGCAGGTAATGTTTATACACGTGTTTCCTAAGTCAAAGTTTACAGAATGTCATGTTACATTTATAAATAGCAGTTTTAGCGCAGCAGAACATGAGTTTATTTTGTATACAAATAAAGAATTTAGAATTCCGGATTATATATATAATGAAGGAAATGTTTATGATTTAGATAAAGAGGGGTTAAACTGGTTTTATAAGAAATTACAAAAAGCAGATGGAGTTATCTTTCATACGCTGGGCATTAATTTATATGCTCTTATAATGCTTTTTTTGCATAAGGAAATCTTGAGGAAGTCAATGTGGCTGATATGGGGAGCAGATTTATATTGTTATAGGGAACCCAAAGAAAGTCTGCCTGATAAGATTGTTGAATACTTAAGAAAAGAAGTTATCTCTTGCTTTGCAGTTATAGCAACTTTGACTCAAGGTGATTATGTACTGGCGCGGAAGTGGTATCATGTTAAGGCACCGAATGTTCGTGTGGATTATTATTATGAACGCGAAATTAGAATATTGCAAGCATTACATGATGCTAAAACTAGAACCAATACAAGGCATAGGATTTTATTGGGAAATTCAGCTACCAAAACGAATAGGCATGAAGAAATTCTAAATTTTTTTGAAAAATTTAAGGAGGCTGATTTTGAACTAATAGTACCGCTTTCCTATGGAGATATGGAATACGGGGAGTACATTGAGAAAATAGGCACAGAAAAGTTAGGCGACAAATTTATTCCTATTATGCAGTATATGGAGCTTGAGCAATATTATGAATTGCTGAATAGTGTAGATGCAGCTATTTTTAATAATGACAGACAGCAGGCTCTAGGAAACATTGCAGCACTTTTATATTTGGGGAAAAAGGTATATATGCGCAGAGAGACAACTATGTGGGAAGAATTGGTTGATATACGAGGATACCGGATCCATTCGATAGAGGAACTCAGTAATACAGATATCGAAAGTATGATCTATATGGATGCGGAGGAGAAAAATAGAAATTTTCAGAGCATTAATGAGTTATATTCCGTGGATAGGCGCGTGAAAGAATGGAGAGAGGCATTTAGTTTATTGTTAAATGAGAGGAAGATATAGTGAATTTATTGATTACTTCAGCTGGAAGAAGAGGATATATAGTTGAATATTTCAAGAAGGTGATTGGAGATGATGGAAAGGTCTATGTGGGAAACAGTTCTTCATTTTCATCGGCATTTTCAGCAGCTGATGGCTGTATCGTAACACCTTTAATATATGATAAAGAATATATACCGTTTTTACTTAATTTTTGTGAATCACATTGCATAGATTTTTTGGTTTCTCTTTTTGATGTGGATTTGCTGATACTCGCACAAAACAAATGTAAGTTTGCGGAGGCTGGTACGAGAGTAATTGTATCCTCTCCTGAAGTAGTTGACAGATGCAATGACAAGTGGAAAACATACTTATTTTGCCAGAAAAATAAGTTACACGCAGCGAAAGCTTACCTTGACTTGGAGACAGCATTATCAGCACTAGAAAAAAAGGAGATATCCTTTCCTTTGATTATAAAACCGAGGTGGGGGATGGGATCTCTGGCAGTATTTACAGCAGACAATAGGGCAGAACTTGAAGTATTGTACTCCAAATGCAAGAGAGAGATTGAAAAATCTTATTTAAAGTATGAGGCGGCGATTGATTGGGAAAGATGTGTTATCATTCAGCAGAAATTAGCTGGATCGGAATATGGCATTGATATTATTAACGACCTTGACGGAAATTATTGCAGTAATGTCGTGCGGAAGAAGTATGCGATGCGCTCCGGGGAAACAGATTGTGCGGCAGTAGTGAAAAGTGAGGTTATCTCGAATTTTGCAGAGAAATTAGGGAAGCTATCTAAACATATTGGAAATTTGGATGTGGATGTATTCGTTAATGAGGATGAAATCTATCTTTTGGAAATGAATGCCAGATTTGGCGGAGGATATCCATTTAGTCATATTGCTGGAGTTGACCTTCCGACCGCAATTATTAAGTGGTTAAAAGGAGAGCGGGTAACAGACGAATTGATAGTCAAAGAATATGGCAGAATAATTCAGAAAAATATTACTTTTGTGGATTTGACGGAATATACTAAAAGTTAGCTCGCTTGTTTGCATAATAATGCAGAAGACTGGAGGGATAAGATGAGTAAGCTGCGTGAAATATTAAAAAGGAACCGCATTATAGTTGGTATGTATGAGAATGCGGTTATGTTAAAGACATATTTACAAGCATGGCATGCGTCTTTAAAAAGTGGAAAGCATTTTTCAAAAGAAGACAGATTAAAGGTGCAAAAATATAAAAATATTCACAAAGGAAAAAGATGTTTTATCGTTGCAACTGGCCCGAGCCAAAATGCGGATGATTTAAATATGCTAAAAGATGAAATCACATTTACAGTTAACTCTGGGTATAAGGCGTATCAAAAGACAAACTGGCGTGCAACATATTATGTATTGATGGATGAGAATTCAGGAGAAATGTTGAAAGCGTCATTATCAGAATATAATGAATATGCAGGGGTGTTTTATAGTCAGGATATTAATAATTATATTCCGATTGGAATCGAAACAGGGCTTGTAGCGGATGCAAAAGAGCTATTTATGATAAATACTATATGGAATAAATTATTTCCCAAGATCTTTCCAATTGCAAGGTTTAGTGAAGACATTTCGAAAAAAGTATATTGTGGGAAAACAGTAGTTTATGCATGTATTCAAATAGCGGCTTATATGGGATTTGACGAGATATATCTTACAGGAGTGGATTGCAACTATGGAGGCGAGAGACAACATTCGGATATGATGGATTATCATCTCTCAAAAGAAGCAAAAGAGCGCGTTATAAATAAATCTGGTAATCTTATGCTTATACAATTTGGAGCTTTGGCTGATGTTTTAAAAAAAAGAGGAGTCCATGTTTACAATGCAACGCGCGGGGGAAAGCTTGAAGCTTTTCAGCGTGTTAACTTTGATGAATTGTTTAAGGGATGCTGACTTCGGCAACATTTAGATTAAGTGAGAATAGAAAATACAGAGAGGTGTCACATGAAGCAACTAAAAATAGGCGTTATCGGAACTGGTCACATGGGCAGAAATCATGTCAGAAATTTGGTGGAAGAAAAAAGATTTAATTTAGTAGGCATATATGACAAGGACTTAGGGCAAGCTCAGGAAGTAGCCCAGAAGTATAGTATTGATGTATTTGAAGATATGGATTTACTGTTTAATGCGGTTGATGCTGTTATAGTGGCTGTTCCCTCATCGTTACATAAAGAAGTAGCATTGCAGGCAGCAGAGCATGGTGTTCATGCCCTTATAGAAAAACCTCTTGCAACAACGACGGAAGACGCAAATTCAATTGTAGAAGCATTTGAAAAGAAAGGATTAAAACTTGCAGTTGGGCATATTGAGAGATTTAATCCGGTATTCAAGGAATTGAAAAAGCTGGTAGATCCTAAAAAAATTTTTTATGTAGAAGCATGTCGGTATAGCCCATTTAGCGGCAGTGGAAGAATTACGGATACCAGTGTTATTGAAGATTTAATGATTCATGATATTGATTTAGTCTGTGCACTTATGGAAGGAATGAATGTAACATCTGTGCATGGGAGAGGAGAATCTGTCAGGTCAGATCAAATAGATTTCGCAACCTGCCTGTTGGATTTTAATGGAAAGGCACATGCAGTAGTTAATGCAAGCCGGGTTTCGCAGAACAAAGAGCGGATGATCACGGTTCACACAGAGGAAGCATGCTATTGTGCGGATCTGCTTGCAAAGGCATTGAATATTTACAAGAGTACGAATTTGACGATTGATATTTCGCAGGAAAACTCATATAAGCAGGATGGCATAGTTCAGAAAGTATATGTGCCTATAGAGGAACCGCTTAGAAAGGAATTGGTGGCTTTCTATGATGCCATTGTTAACGGAACTAAGATCGTGGTAGATGGAGTAATGGCAAGCAATGCTATCAGAATATGCGAGGAAATTGCAAATCGGGCTAAAAAAGGAGCGGAGAAATCATGAAAGTACCATTTTTAGATTTGAAGACCCAGTATCAGGGGATTAAAGCGGAGGTTGAGCCGGCGGTTTTAAATATTATGGAAAATTGCTGTTATATTGGCGGTTCTTATGTGCAGGATTTTGAAAAGTCAATGGAAGAATATCTTGGCGTAAAACATGCGGCAGGCTGTTCTAATGGAACAGATGCCTTAGTATTGGGACTTAAAGCTTGTAACGTAAAGCCCGGCGATGAAGTTATTACCACGCCTTTCACATTTTTTGCAACGGCGGAAGCGATTGCCTCCATTGGTGCAATTCCGGTATTTGTAGACGTAAAACAGGAAGACTACACGATAGATTCGGATAAGATTGAAGCTGCGATAACAGACAAAACAACGGCAATTTTACCGGTTCATATATTTGGTGCGCCATGTGATATGGATCGGATTATGGAAATAGCGCGAAAGCATAATTTAAAAGTTATTGAGGATGATGCGCAGGCAATCGGAAGCGAGTATAAGGGGAGAAAAGCGGGAACATTGGGAGATGTGGGATGTTTTTCATTTTATCCCACAAAAAACTTGGGAGGAGCTGGCGATGGCGGTATGGTAACTACTAATAGTGATAGTTTGAATACCATAATCAGAGCTTACAAGGAACATGGAGCAGGTCAGGAAGGAGCAGAAGCCCAACACCTTCTAGAGGGGGCTGATACAGAGTTTTTTAATGTAGATGAGAAAATAACAGAACTATATAACCCCTATAAATATTATAATTACCTGATAGGATATAATTCACGGTTAGATGCGATCCAAGCGGCTATCTTGTCTGCAAAATTAAAACATTTAGATGAATACAATAATCGCCGTGCACGGATTGCGCAGTTATATTTTGATGGTTTGACAGAAAAAGTAAAAAAGCCTGTCTATTCTTCTGATATAAAGCCTTGTTGGCATCAGTTTGCGATACGTTCAGATTATAAACAAGAATTGAATAGTTATTTGGCAGAGCATGAGATAGGATGCGGTACATTTTACCCGATACCATTGCACAAGCAAAAAGCATTTAATACATCAAACTGTAAAAACCCCAATGTCAGTTTGCCTGTAGCAGAAGAAATTTGTTCACAGTCAGTATGCTTGCCGATATTCCCGGAAATGACGAATGAGCAGGTGGAATATGTGATAGAGACAGTAAATAAATTTTATGAGGGTAAGTGATAATGGACAATGTTTTTATTCATCCGACTGCCGAGGTAAGCGTAGCAGCACAGATTGGTGAAGGAAGTAAAATATGGAATCAAGCACAGATCCGTGAGGGCGCTAAATTAGGAAATAGCTGTATTATTAGTAAGAATGTATATATCGATGAGAACGTTCATATCGGCGATCGAGTTAAAATCCAAAATAATGTGAATGTTTATCATGGCGTGACGATTGAGGACGATGTTTTTTTAGGACCATCTATGACATTCACGAATGATATGTACCCAAGAGCGTTTAATGCTGATTGGGAGGTTAGTGAGACGCTGGTAAAGTGCGGTGCATCTATTGGCGCCAATGCTGTAATCCGATGTGGAATTACAATTGGGGAATATGCTATGGTTGGAGCAGGAAGTGTAGTTGTTAAGGATGTAGCGCCGTATGAATTGGTTGTAGGTAATCCCGCGCGAAGAGCCGGGTGGGTATGTAAATGTGGGTGCAAGCTCGATGAGACGTGCACATGCGTAAAATGTGGGAAAAAATATGATCTTCAATGCGAGGAATAAAATATGAGGACAATACCAGTTACAAAACCATATTTCACAGAAGAAGAAAATAATCTTATTGCGGAGGCATTGTCATCAGGCTGGGTGGCTCAGGGATCAAGGGTAGCTGAGTTTGAAAAAATGATTGCCCGGCATGAAGGAGCGGCAGAAGGCATTGCGACCACATCCTGCACAACAGCACTGCATCTTGCCATGGCAGCACAAGGATTAAGGGCGGGAATAGATGCAATAGCTCCGGCATTTACTTTTGTGGCAACAGAAAATGCGATTGTTGCAACAGGAGCAACGCCTGTCATGGTAGATATCAGGCAGGAAACATTCAATATTGATGTTGATAAACTTCAGGAACTCGTTGAAAAGAATTACATAAATAAAAGCGGAAAACTTGTTAATAAAGAAACAGGGAATGTCTTGTGGGGATTCATTCCCGTCCATGAGTTTGGGCTTTGCTGTGAGATTGACAGGATTAACGAGCTGGCATCGGCATACAACCTGAAGGTTATTGAGGATGCTGCTTGCGCTCTGGGGGCAAAGTATAAGGACAAGCATCCGGGGGCATTCGGAAATACAGCGTGTGTCAGTTTTCATCCCAGAAAATCAATAACTACCGGAGAAGGCGGGATGATTCTTACAGATGATTTGCCTCTTGCAAAGAGGTTAAGGGAACTGCGGACGCACGGGAGCACTGTTTCGGCTGATGCCCGGGATAAAGCAAGAGGATTCCTCTTACCGGAGCATAATGAGGCAGGGTATAATTATCGCATGACAGATATTCAGGGCGCGATGGGACAGGCGCAGGCTAAAAAACTTGATTTTATCATAGAAGAAAAGAGAAATGGTGCGTTATTGTATGATAAATTGATTCGGGAAGTCCTTCCGGAATTTATGATACCTTTTGAGCCGGAAAATTATTTTCATACCTATCAATCATATGTGTGTATGCTTGATTATAAGAAGCTAGGATTAGATTCCATTAAATCCGGTGGGAAATATCGAAATATGCTATTGCAAAAGCTTGAAGAAGCAGGTATAGCAACCCGTCAGGGAACACATGCTGTCCATATGCTTGGATATTATAGAAAACGATTTGGATATGTACCTGAAAGTTTTATAAATGCTTATGCCTGTGATCATCTCTCTATCACATTGCCGCTTTATGTAGGGATGACGGAAGAAGATGAAATTTATGTTGTAGAAATGATTCGAAAAACAATTGATGCAATGTGAGGAGGAAAGTTATGCCATCAATTAAAGAAAAAAATGTGCTGGTAACCGGCGGAGCTGGATTTATAGGCAGTCATCTATGTGATGAATTGTTAAAGCAGGAAGCAGCTAAGGTTGTGTGCGTAGATAATTTCTTTTTGGGAAAGATGGAAAATATTGCAGATGCCGTGCAATATAACAATTTTACTTTGTACAAGGATGATGCCAGACAGTTTGGGGTAATGCAGTCAATTATCGAAAAAGAAAAAATTGAAGTTGTTTTTAATCTTGCAACCATTGCGCTCAATTATTCTTTTTTTAATCCCTTTGATGCTTATATGGTAAATGTTCAAATTGCAAACACTTTATTGGAACTGCTTAAAATGGGGGCGTATAAGACATTGATCCACACTTCGTCATCAGAAGCATATGGAACTGCCCGGTATTCGCCAATGGATGAGGATCATCCTACCGATCCGACAACGCCATATGCAGCGGGGAAAGCAGCAGCGGATTTAATGATTCACAGTTTTTATAAAGTGCTGGGATTGGATATTTCGATTATTCGACCATTTAACAATTATGGACCCAGACAGAATGCAGAAGGCCCACTGGCAGGAATTATACCTGCTACGGCAAGAAGAATAAAAAACGGCGGAAAGCCAATGGTGCAGGGGGATGGGGAGCAGACAAGGGATTTTATCTATGTCAAGGATACGGTACGTGGGCTGTTGTTGGCTTATGAGAAAGAGGAGTCTAAGGGACAGATTATTAATCTCGGATCAGGGAATGCTGTTTCAATGAACTCCTTGCTTCAAGATATATGTGATTATATGGGATATATTGGGGAGTGGGAACATCAGCCAGAGCGAACCAGCGATGTACGCAATTTATGCGCCGACATCCGGAAAGCGGAAAAACTGCTTGGATTTAAGCCGCAGGTGAGTTTTAACGATGGAATTAAGGAAACATTAGATTGGTATAAAATCAGTAATGTGATTTAAGCAGGAGAAGATTCAATGAAAGAATTTGTTATAAAGGTACTTACTGATGAATATGCGGACAGGTATGAGAAGTATGTAAGCAATAAGAAAGATTCTCTAATGTATTGGTCTTTGAAATATCGTGGCATTTTGACTGACTTCTTAGGGGATGAGTCAGAATATCTTATTGCAGTGGACGCGGATGATGACGTGATAGGTTGTCTGCCGATATTTTATAGAAAGGATAATGATTTCGGAATCGTTGCAAATTCACTTCCTTATTATGGCAGTCATGGAGGGATTTTAGCAGATGACGACAGAGTGAGAAATTGTTTACTTGACGAATATGTCAATCGCATGCACGCCCAAAGCTGTGCGGCATCGACAATAGTGGGTTCTCCCTTGACAGATTATGATGGACTATACAAAGAAAAATTAAAACCTACTTATATTGATGAAAGAATAGAATTAATGACATATTTTCCTTATGACAATGATTTGGATGTTGATGAGGCGCTTATGGCTAAATATCATTATAAGGTTAGGAATATGATTAGGAAAGCAATTAAAAATGGTGTAGATGTGAAGCTGGATCATTCGATGGAAGCAGTAGAGTTCCTTTATAACACTCATAAGGAGAACATGTTGGCTGTAGGAGGATTGCCTAAGGAAAAAAGATTTTTTGAAATGATTAATACACACTACAAAGCAGGGCTGGACTATAATTTATATGTGGCATATATGCAGGGTGTTAAAATTGCTGCTATGCTGGTGTTTTATTTTAATGGAACAGTAGAGTATTATACGCCTGCAATTGTAAGTGAGTATAGGAATTATCAGCCATTATCGCTGTTGATTTATATTGCGATGCAGGATGCAATGAAAAAAGGCATGGAAAAATGGAATTGGGGAGGTACGGGATTAACACAGACAAGCTTATATACATTTAAATCAAGATGGGGAACAACGGAGACGAGATACTATTACTATACAAAAATATGGGATAAAGATATTTTGAAGGTTGAGCAGAAGGATATTTTAAAAAAGTTCAGTAATTATTATGTATATCCTTTTAATCAGGTGAATGTAGATAAGTAAATGTGTGAAAAAAGGTTGCTCGAAGGTCATTATCCAGTGAATGGAGGATTTATGCTAATGAACGAAAAATATGATGGCGATACAGAAAGAGTTTATGATTTCTTTAATTCGAACCATAAAAAATATGGGTATTCTCCTAAGAGCCTAGGCTGGATTAAAGGGAAACAAAATATAAGATTTGCCGAATTAACTAGATTTTTTAATCTTAGCATTCCTTTTGCGATATTAGATATTGGATGTGGATTTGGAGATATCAACAAATATTTTGTCCAAAAGAATATTACGAATTACACATATCATGGTATAGATTTGGTTGAGGGAATAGTTAACGCTGCAAATGATATATATAAGGGACAACCGAACATCTCATTTTCTTGTGGCGAATTTTTGACAGATATGTCTGACTGCCAGAAGTATGATTATGTAATAGCCTCAGGTATTTTTAATTTTCAGATGAATGATATTGATAATTATGTAAATGTGGAAGAAATTTTGAAAAAGTCTTTGTCAATATGCAATCCTAATGGAGCTGTATCTTTTGATTTTCAATCTGACAAAGCGGACTATTTTGCGGATAATGGGGTATCCTTTTATAATTCGCCTGAAAAGATATTATCGATTGCATATAAATATTCAAGAAATGTTGCATTAAATAACTTATATATGCCGTTTGAGTTTTCACTAACGGTATTTAAAGATGATTCTTTTGCAAAATCTAATCTGGTATTTAATAAGTTTATTGATGATAATAAAAAAGAGTTTGATAAGGGTATTTATTATGAAGAAATCGGCTGAAAATATATATGATAATAATGATGGAATTTCAATAATCGTGCCATTTTTAAATGAAGAAATGACATTGCCAGTTTTTTGTGATACTATGAAAATGTTTGTTGCAGGTTTGCCGTTTCCAGTTGAATTTGTTTTTGTAAATGATGGTTCAACGGATAATTCATTGAAGATTTTGCAAGAATATCCATTTGATGAGAAAACAAGCGTAAAAGTAGTGAATTTATCCAGAAACTTTGGATTTCATTCGGCAGTCAGAGCAGGATTAATAAATGCAGCATATGATATCTGTACTTGGTTTAGCGCGGATCTACAGGAACCGTTAGAAATAATTCAGATTGCCTATGATAAAATACATAATGAGAATTGTGAGGTGGTCTATTTCTCCAAGCGCACAGTTGGCGTTTCAAAATTGAATAGGTTTTGTTCAAAAGTCTATTCACATTTAATGCGGAAATATGCAATTAAAATTTTTTCGTCTGATGGCACGGCAACGGTTGCATTTGGAAAAAAAGTAAAAAAAATTTTAAATGAAAATATAGAGCGCAATTCAGATATTGTACTGCAGGTTATGGATATGGGATTTAAATATGAGTCTGTGCCATTGGATTATCATGCAAGGACAGCCGGAGAATCGAAGTGGTCGCTTTCAAAAAAGATTAAATTGTTTATTGATTCTTTTGTTGCATTTTCTTATATGCCAATCCGATTGGTAAGTATAGTGGGTATTTTAATGCTTATAATAGGTTTTGTGGCAGGTTTTTTTACAATTATCAATAAAATTTTGAACCCTATGACGCCTGCGGGCTATTCTACGATAGTCTGCGTCTTGGTGATGGGATTTGGAATTACAAATATATCGTTGGGAATAATTGCAGAATATATATGGAGAACATTAGATGCTGCACGGGACAGACCTGTGTTTATAATATCAGATGTTATAGATTTATGAAATTAGGAATATCTTGAAATTGTTCCGTTGTTATCTTAGAATACCAGCGGACGTTAAAAAATTTATTTTATGAAGCAGTTACAAAACTATTATCGATAATAAGAAGATTAGAAACGGGAAACAATTATAAGCTGGAGAAAGCAATGTTGAAATGGCATAAGAAGAAAAAAACATTATGGGATATATTATGGTTGACAATTATTTATGTGGCAGCTCATTGGTTTTTACTGGTGGCAACAGGCAAATGGTGGGATGATTGGGTATATGCAGATCATAATGTCGAGCATTTAATAGAGGTGTGTATGCAGTCGGGTCTTCCGCTTGATGCATTTATTAATATGTCAGTGTGGAATCTGCCGTACAGATGGCTTGTATTTTTATATTCTTATTTAGACGGAGTGATTATATATTTTATATTAAAGAAAATAGATTTATTTTCTGCAGAATCATATTTTTGGGTTTCAGCATTGTTTGTGACCATTCCAATAAACAATGAACGAATAATATGGATATGCTATTCATATTCGTTTTGTTTTTTGCTATTTTTCATTTCATTTTATTTAGTGACTTTTTGGATAGGGACTAAAGGATTCAAGAGGATTGGACTTCGAATTTTATCATTATTAATACTTCTGGTTTCTTTTAATATGGAATCAAACTTGTTAATGACACTATTGATTTTGTTTTATATGTATTATACAGAACTTAAAAAAGATTGGAAATGGAAAGAAATCACGATAAACATTAAAAAGGTTTTAAAAACGGTAATTCATTATATTGATTTTTTGATCGCCCCCGTGGCTTGGTATATATTAGATAAGCTATTGTTTCCAGGATATGGACTATATGCTGGACGTAGTGATATACCATGGAGCAGATTATTAGGGATAGTAATTCGTTCACCTATGTATGCATTTGGGACTTTAAAGGTAATTGCAAAAAATTACAGCGAAACAGCAACGGGTAATATAGCTAAAACTTTTGTAATAGTTGGACTTATTGTATATATAATTACAATTATTGTGATTAGTAAAAAGGAAGGAAAAAAAGAACAAAATACAAAAATATCTTTTGCTAAAAATGCAAGTATGATATTTTTGGGCGTTTTATTTTTTTATATAGGATTTTTCCCATATGGAGTTAAGCGTGATTCAAGTTTGAGAGTTAGTCGTGACTTTATTTTATTGGGAATAGGAACTTCAATATTAATATACTATAGTGTGCAAGCCTTGTTCCGTGAAAAAATATATAAAATAATACTGGTTTTTATTGTTATGTTAGGGGTGACATATTTTAATTTGACGTATTTTGATTATCAGGAAAGCTATTATCAACAGCTGCAGCTTCGAGATGAAATAGCAGAAAATGTTGGAATTCGTGATAATAATACATTTTTAGTCATACCTAGAAATGCAGTTCCGATGTTAGTGCCTAAGTTCTACGAGATTAACGGGAATGCCTGGGCGGCTACAGGCGAAGAAACAAGGATGTTTATATCGGGTGTAGGTGAATTACGTGTGTTATATGAAATAAATGAAGATTCAGAAACTTTGAATGAATGTGGGCTGAAAGACTATGATTGTACAGATAAGGAAATAGATGGAATCATATTGGCTGATTATAAGGATATAGACAGGGGGACAATGCTTAGACAAAAATGGAATGAACTGTTTAATGGGGAAGCATTTCATGAATGGATTAGAAGTATAAAAAACATACGATATGTTTCTATATCTTCAGAAGAGTCTGAAAGAATTTGGAAGAAATATGAGGCAGGAGAATTAACAGATGATTTTATTTACGAGTGGTATGGTTAAAAATAATATGCTGTTAAGGGTAAATAAATGGAAAAAATGATTATTCTTGGAAAAGGTGGACATGCCGAAAGTCTTACTGATATAATTGAACGAGAAAATAAATATGAGATAGCAGGATATGTGATTAATGACGATGATCTGCCAGAAGAAAATGATAAATATCCGGTTGTTGGCAGCGATATGAACCTTGAGGAGCTGTTTCAAAGTGGAATCAGAAATGCTGCAATAGGGATTGGTTATTTAGGAAAATCCGGATTGAGGGAGAAACTGTGGAATAAGTTAAAAGTGATTGGATATTCGCTTCCGGCAATCTGTGACCCATCGGCTGTCATGGCAGAGAATGTGCAGCTCGGCGAAGGAACTATGGTTGGGAAAGGCGCCATTATTAATGCTAATGCTTCCATTGGAAAAATGTGTATTATTAATACGGGAGCAATTATCGAGCATGATTGTAGAGTAGATGACTTTTCACATATATCCGTAGGAAGTGTACTCTGCGGAAATGTTCAGGTTGGCAGAGCATCTTTTATTGGGGCAAATGCAACAGTGATTCAAGGGAAGAGCATTGGAAGTCGGTGTATTGTAGGGGCAGGGACAACCATAAGAAAGAGTATGGAGGATGGTCGTATTGCCTGGAGTGAGGAAAAGGTAAATTACTTATGAATAAAGTTTTTATTATTGCAGAGGCAGGGGTAAATCATAACGGAGACATTGAAATTGCAAAAAGATTAGTGGATGCGGCTGCTATGGCAGGGGCGGATGCCGTCAAATTCCAAACGTTTAAGGCAGAGAATCTTGTATGCAGGGATGCCCGTAAAGCAGACTATCAGATGGAGACAACGGATCAAGAAGAATCCCAATTTGATATGCTGAAAAAGCTCGAATTGACACCGGAAATGCATGAGGAGTTATTGGGTTATTGTAAGAAAAAAGGAATCCTATTTTTGTCTACGCCTTTTGATATAGACAGTTTACACTATCTGATAAAATGCGGAATTGAAATCATTAAGATTCCGTCAGGGGAGATAACCAATTATCCGTTACTGAGAGAAGCAGGGAAGACCGGCAAAAGAGTTATCCTATCATCTGGTATGAGCACTTTGGATGAGGTTAGAGATGCAGTGAAGGTGCTGCAAGATAATGGAAGCGGCGGCATCACAGTACTTCATTGTAATACGGAATATCCTACTCCGTTTACAGATGTAAATTTGCAGGCAATGATTACGATGCAGGAAGAACTAGGAGTTGCCACGGGATATTCAGACCATACGCAGGGGATTGAAGTGCCAATTGCCGCCGCTGCGTTGGGGGCATCTGTTATTGAAAAGCATTTTACGTTAGACAAAAATATGGAAGGACCGGATCATAATGCCAGTCTTGAACCTGCTGAACTACAGGTGATGGTTCATGCTATACGGAATATAGAAAGCGCTATAGGAGATGGTGAAAAGAAACCTTCGGAATCCGAAAAGAAAAATATCAGTATTGTAAGGAAAAGCATCGTTGCGAAATGTGATATAGATGCAGGTGAAGTGTTTACCGAGGATAACCTGACGACAAAGAGACCGGGAACGGGTCTTTCGCCCATGTGTTGGGAACAGGTTATTGGCAGCAGAGCAAAGAGAAATTTTCATGAGGATGAATTGATTGAACTATGAAAAAGATATGTATTGTAACAGGAACCAGAGCTGAATATGGACTGCTAAAGCCGGTAATTGATAAAGTATATAAAGCTGATGATCTGGAATTGCAATTAGTAGTTACCGGTATGCATCTTTCTACAGAGTTTGGATTGACATACAAGGAAATTGAAGAAGATGGGTATCCAATTACATCCAAAATAGAAATGCTTTTAGGGTCAGATACGCCTGTGGGAATAACGAAGTCAATGGGTGTTGCATTGATTGGATTTGCAGACTGTTTTGATGTCAACAAGCCGGATCTTGTGGTTATTTTGGGAGACCGTTATGAGATGCTGGCGGCAGCATCAGCCGCGATGGCAGCAGGGATACCGATTGCACATATTCATGGTGGGGAACTGACCGAAGGAGCAATAGATGATGCAATCAGGCATTCGATAACCAAAATGAGTCAGTTACATTTTACATCAACTGAGGAATACCGGAAGCGAGTGATACAGTTGGGTGAGATGCCTCAAGCTGTATATAATGTTGGGGCGCTGGGGGTTGAAAATGCTAAGACAGTAAAATTATTATCTCAAAAGGAGCTGGAAGAAGAGATTGATTTTCAATTTGGGAATCCCACTATTATGGTTACTTACCATCCTGTGACTTTGGAAAAGTTGACTGCCGAAAAGCAGTTTGGAGAAATTCTGGAAGTGATTGACAGCCATAAAGAGCTTTCTGCTATTTTCACAAAGGCAAATGCAGACACAGATGGGAGAATTATTAATTGGATGATAGATGATTATGTGAGTGTGAATAGTGACAGATGTCGAGGGTATACATCGTTAGGACAGCGGAAATATTTAAGTGCGTTACAATTTTGTGATGCGGTTGTGGGAAATTCATCAAGTGGAATTATCGAGGCACCATCATTTCATGTGCCGACGGTTAATATTGGAGACAGGCAAAAAGGCAGGACACGTGCAGAGTCGGTGATTGACTGCGGGAACGATGTAAAGCAGATAGAGGATGCCTTAATGAAAGCATTATCAGCTGAATTTAGAAACAAGATTGCAGGACGGCGCAATCCTTATGAAGGGGCGGAGACTTCGGATAAAATTGTAGAAAAAATCAGGGAAGCTTTGAACGGAGGGATTAGTGCCAGAAAAGAGTTTTATAATATTCCATATTGAAGGCAGAAAAGAGGTTTTCATGAAAAAGGTATTAGTAACCGGTGCAGATGGGTTTATTGGCAGCCATCTTACGGAGAGTTTAATTGCAAAGGGATATGAGGTAAGGGCATTTACTATGTATAATTCCTTTAATACATGGGGGTGGCTTGATACCCTGCCGAAAGATATACTGAATCAGATTGAGATTTTCAGTGGGGATGTGAGAGACCCTAACGGAGTAAGAGAGGCATTAAAAGGAGTAGACGGCGTGTTTCATCTTGCGGCTTTGATTGCTATCCCGTTTAGTTATCATTCTCCGGACTCTTATGTGGATACGAATATGAAAGGAACACTCAATGTGCTTCAGGCGGCGCGGGAACTGGAAACGGAAAGAATTATGATTACGTCAACTTCTGAAGTTTATGGTACGGCGCAGTATGTTCCAATTGATGAGAGGCATCCATTTCAAGGGCAGTCCCCTTATTCAGCGACTAAAATAGGGGCGGATCGGCTGGCAGAAAGCTTTTACAGAAGCTTTAATCTTCCGGTTTCCATTGTAAGACCATTTAATACTTATGGTCCGAGACAGTCTGCACGCGCAGTTATTCCTACAATTATTTCACAGCTTTTAGCAGGAAAAGAAGAAATAAAGCTTGGTTCTTTGACGCCTACCAGAGATTTTAATTATGTAAAGGATACGGCAGCGGGATTTATCGCAATCGCGGAGTCAGAACGGACAATTGGTGAGGAAATAAATATTGCAACACAGCAGGAAATTTCCATAGGTGAACTTGCAATGGAGATTATCAATCAGATTAATCCGAATGCAAGGATTATATGCGATGAGCAGAGGGTGCGGCCGGAGAAGAGCGAGGTGAACCGGCTGCTTGGTTCAAACGAAAAGATAAAAAGTTTGACAGACTGGAAGCCAAAGTATACATTTGAACAGGGGATTAGGGAAACAATTGAGTGGGTAAAGCAAAACTTGAATGCATATAAAAGTGATATATACAATATATAGTGGCATGACTGTGCAAAGGAATATAGGATAATTTTATGAATATTGTTGTTATTGGTTTAGGGTCAATGGGAAAAAGAAGGATTAAACTTCTCAAAACTGAAAATCCGAATTCCAATATTGTAGGGGTGGACAATAATTTGGAGCGGATGAAAACTGTTGCAGAGGAATATGGGATTAATGCATATCCCAATTTAGAAGACGTTGAGATTCAATTGGATTGTGCTTTTGTATGTACATCGCCCCAGCATCATGCAATGATTATCTCAAAGTGCCTAGAAAGGGATATGCATGTTTTTTCGGAAATTAATCTAATGAATGATTTGTATGATGAAAATATTAGAATGGCGGAAGAAAAAGGGAAAACATTATTTCTATCGTCTACTCCGCTGTATAAAGCTGAAATGCAGATTATAGATAGAAGAGTGAAACAAAGCAGAGAAATTTGTGTATACAATTACCATGTGGGGCAATATCTGCCGGACTGGCATCCATGGGATAAACTGAAAGATTTTTTTATTAGTAATAAGAATACAAATGGATGCAGGGAGCTTTTAGCAATTGAATTGCCTTGGCTGCAAAATATTTTTGGAGAAATAGAAAAGGCAAATGTGATTAAAAGAAAAGTTTCGGGTCTGGATATAGAGTTTTCTGACACATATTTGATTCAGTTAGAGCATATCGGTGGAAACGTTGGAAACTTAATGATAGATGTGGTGAGCAGACAGGCGGTGCGTCATCTGGAAGTGTTAAATGAAAACTTATATATTAAGTGGGATGGAACGCCAGATTCATTGTATGAAAAGGATCTTATATTAGGAGATTTAAAGCAAATTCAGGCAGGAGAATATATTCATGAACAGGGATATGGGGATTTTATCAACGAATATGCTTATGCCAGGGAGATAGAAGAGTTTTTCAATGTAATAAAAGGCAAACAGCCGATATACAGTTTTGAACAAGATAAGAAAATATTAAGAATTATTGATGAAATTGAGAAATGAGGAATTAAGTTGAAAATTTGCATGATTGGTCTGGGCTCCATCGGGAAAAGACATTTAGGGAATCTGGTCTCAGAGTTAGAAAGACGCAAAATTCAGTATCAGATAGATGCATTGAGAAGTACGCGTTCGGCATTGCCAGAAAAATGGAGTGGTATAATTAATAAGCAGTATTATCATATGGGTGAGCTGCCGGAGGATTATGACATTGCATTTATTACGAATCCAACATCTTTGCATTACGATACAATTCGGAAGATTGTGAACAAGACAAAACATATGTTTATCGAGAAGCCAGTCTTTGATTCACTTAATTATAATATATCAGAATTAGGTTTAAAACAAGACAACATATATTATGTGGCATGTCCTCTCCGTCATAAAAGCATTATGAAGCATGTCAAAAAGATTGTTGAAGAAGATAAGGTCATTTCAGCAAGAATTATTTCTTCTTCTTATTTGCCGGCGTGGCGCAAGGGGGTTGATTACAGACAGGTATATTCCGCTAGAAAAGATTTAGGCGGGGGCGTAACGAGAGATTTAATTCATGAATGGGATTATGCATGCTATTTATTTGGGAAACCGGATAATGTGATGCATATGAGTGGGCATCTGTCTGGGCTGGAGATAGACAGCGATGATTTATCCATTTATATAGCTCGATATCCGGATATGCTTTTAGAGATGCATTTGGATTATATCGGGCAAAGAACAGAGAGGAGTTTACAGCTATTTACAAATAGCAAGCGCTTAGATGTTGATTTGATAGCTAATACAATTTGTGAATACGGGAATAACGAATTGAAGCATAAGCTGAATTTTCCAGAAGAGGATTTTTATCGGAATGAAATGGAGTACTTTTTAGACTGCATAGAAGAGAGAAAAGAAAATATGAATACAGTAGAGGAGGCTTATACTGCTTTAAAAATTGCATTAACGGGGGAATGAAGGAAAACAATTATTTACAATGCTTACAATAGTAGAATAGAAAAAATATATTAATGGAGAGGAAAGGGATTAAATATGAAATACTGTAAGAGATGCGTAATGCCAGACACAAGACCGGGAATTAGTTTTAACGAGGAAGGGATATGTTCGGCGTGTCAGTCCTATGAAAGAAGAAAAAGGATTGACTGGGGAGCAAGATATAAAGAATTTGAAAAAATATGTGATAAATACCGGGGCATGAATGGAGATGGATTTGATTGCGCGATTGCGGTCAGCGGAGGGAAGGATAGTCATTATCAGGTGCATTTGATGAAAGAAGTCATGCACATGAATCCTATTTTGTTCAGTGTTGAAGATAATTTTAAAATGACAGAGGCAGGCAGACATAATCTGCGTAACATATCCGAGGAATTTGGCTGTCCAATTATTAGTTTGAAACCCGATATAAAGGCGCAGAAAAAGATTATGCGTTATATGTTTGAAACATATGGGAAACCGACTTGGTATATTGACAGATTGATATATACATATCCGTTAATTATGGCAAATAAATTTAAAACACCGCTGTTAGTGTATGGAGAGAATGTAAGCTATGAGTATGGAGGAGCTAATTGCGAAGAAACGTATTCAGCCAAAAATCAGTTAAACAATGGCGTGGCATTAGGGGTAGATAAGGAAGAATTGATGAAAATTCCCGGAATTACAGAGAAAGAGTTATACTTGACAGAAGCACCAACACAAGAAGAAATGGATTATCTGGATCCAATTTATATATCCTATTTTATTCCATGGAATAGTTTTGCCAATTATGAATTTGCAAAGTCGAGAGGATTTCATGATCTTACACACGAGTGGGAAAGGACACATCATGTTGAGCACTTTGATCAGGTTGACTCACGCGCGTATTTGGTACACGCATGGATGAAATATCCTAAATTTGGACATGCATCTGCAACAGATTATGCCGCACGGATGGTACGTTATGGATTAATGACACGAGAGGAAGCAATAGCTGCTGTTAAAGAGCATGATCATAAGCTGGATCCCTTATGCGTGAGAGATTTTGTTGAATTTTGTGGGTACACAGAGGCAGAATTTTGGGCAATAATAGATAAGATGTATAATAGAGATTTGTTTCATAAGAATGAAATAGGCGCTTGGGAGTTAAAAAATCCAATATGGAAATAGTAGATAAAGGGAAGGTAAGCCGTTTGTCTATTATTGCTTTCAGCAATTGAGATTTTATAGATAAGCATTTGGAAAGCGTATGTGACATAGCTTTAAATATTGAAAGTGACTTGCTGAAGAATACCCAGCTTTTTATGATATGAATGTATCCATATATGTATATACGAACAGCATTTATAAGCAGGAGAAGGATTTTTTAGAAAAAACGCAAATTTTGCGACGGCTAGTGAATTGTATTCTGCAGCTAACCGAAAGAGAGAATGGGAAGAGGCGCTAAAACTGCTAACTGAAAATAGATGATTCAGAAGAATAAATAGTAAAAAGAAGGGAATTGATTTTCAGCTTGGAACATAAAGATATTAGCATGAAGAGGAAACTGTCATCTGCAAATTCGTATATCATTGATGTGATGCGGATAATGGCAGCGTATTTAGTTTTAGTAGGTCATGGCATATCAGTTTTTGAATTTTCGATTGCTGGTCAGCGGGGGAATGTTATTCAAAACTCAGGTGTAGTGTTGTTGTTTCTTTTATCAGGGTTTTTGACAGCATATTCTCTCGAAAATAGTGCGGCTAATGAAGAATTCTGTTACAAATCTTATGTTAAAAAGAGAGCGATAAGAATCTATCGTGAGTATTTACCGGCATTAATATTTATTATATTGATTGATAATATTGGAATGTATATTTTTGGAGAATATCCTTATCATGACAATACTAATGTAGTTACATTTATTGGAAATTTATTGATGATACATGGAACACCGCTTTCCTTATGCCGGATTAATCCATTCGGTAGTGGAAGACCTTTGTGGACGCTTCCTGTGCAGTGGTGGTTATATTTACTTTACGGGAAGTTATTCTTTATTGTTAAAAAGAAGAATGAAATTGATTATAAAGGTTTCTTTCTTTTGGGAATATGTGCGATAGTTCCAGTTTTTTATCTAATAGATGTAAGAAAGCTGCCAATGTTTTTTTGGGCGGGTGTTTTAGTATACTATATTTATGATTATATAACTATAAATCATACATTTTTGTTGGCTGCTATCACTTTTTTATTAGGAGCAGCTGTTTCGATAATTCTAAAGGAAGCGTATAATCTGTATACTTGCACATTGTATATGGCAGGCTTTGCATTATTGATGGCATATGGAAAGAATAGAGAATTTAAAAGTAATAAAGTATTGAAAACGTTAGCTAATATTACTTTTCTGATATACTTAACACATTATTCAATCATGATATTTATTGATAATTTTGCTATTGGCAGGATTGAAAAACTATGTTGGCTGACAGTGGTATCAAGCGTCACGGCATATGGTTTGTACAAATTGGTGAATCTGAAAAAATAATGCATGAGATGTAGAAAATGATAAGGAAAATATTATGAATATAAAAAGAAAACTAAATTCTTTATATAAGCTGTTAGTTTCTAATAGAATTACGAAGCCTGAAGTGCTGGGAGAGAAATTAATTATTTTGGCAACGGCGCCTGATGTGGCTAGATTTTTGGACAATAAAAGCGTGCAGGAACGATTTCGAGATTATGATGTGGCATGCATAAATTATATGATTTACTATTCTTTTGATATATTGCGGGTGATAAAGCCGAAATATTTGGTTCTGCTTGACCCATGCTTGTATGATATAAATATTTTGCCGGATTTGCCAGAGACACCAAATGCAGCGGAACTCTCTATGACGTTAGAAAATATTGATTGGAATTGCGGCATTGTGACAAACGTGTTAGCCGATTTTGATGTTGATAATCCATATCTTTCTTATATAAGGCTGTCATGTTTTTCGGCGAAATATTCAAAATATTTGATTCCTATGATAAAAAAGAACCTTATCAATTTAGGGACTAATAATGTTATTATGGGCGCTATTTTTTTTGGAATAGTTTTTGGTTATAAGAAAATTGCATTAATGGGATGCCCCAATCGTTCGTTAAATGCGTATATGACGGAAGAAGGCCTTCATGTTGTAGAACATAAACACTATTATGATGAAAAAGCATATGAGTATACGGTTTCATATGAGGAACTGAGCAAGTGGAAAGAAAGTTTTTTTTCTGCAATCAATAGAAGAGCAATATCAAATAATAGAACAATATGGGATTTGAGCTTATTAGCGAAAGAGTATGGATGCGAAATTGTAAATTATTCTCCTCAAAATGAAATGGATGCATTTATGACAAAAGATTTCTAAAATTCAAAAATATATTTGTGAAAGGAATATTTAGGCAATGAGGCTGCAGATTAGTGCTTTATTGAAGGGGAAATATAGACAGCATATTTTTTTAATGATTGCATTGCTTTTAATGTCAATGATTGCTGGAATTGGAAACAGGGCAAGTCTGCCGGCTGCAATATATTTTGTTATGTTTCAGATTGGCTGTATTCTAATTCCAGGTACAGCATTATTTGAGTCCACTTCGATAAAGGGCGTCACTAGCATAGAAAGGGTTTTGTTAAGTTACTCGGCGGGATATGTTCTAAATATTTTAATTTACTTTTTGACATGGATGCTGGATATATATTCTTTTTTAAGAGAAGTATATATCTTTATTTTTACGATTTCGCTTATGAGTATTGTCCTCAAGAGGGACAAGAATCGTAAAGATGTAGATGGATCAGATTTTAATTGGATTTGGCTGATAATCATATTGTTTTTGCTATCTTTTATAGTGTTTTCCAGCAGATATGCTTTGCCGACATTTATTGAATCAAATCAATACTTTAATGATTTACTTTATTGGGCTGGTGATGCGGTAGAATTAAATAAAGAATTTCCGCCAATAAATTTTAGAACGCTGCAACCAAATTATCGGTATCACTATTTTTCCGCATTGCAATTAGCAGTGGTATCCAAAGTTACTGGAATTGCAGTGGCAAGAGTCGCATTTACATACTCATTTATTCAGGCAGTTGTGTTGATGGGACTTTCAGCATATTGCTTAGTGACCAGAGTGATTAGAAATAACAAAGCCAGAGCTATAACACTATTATTGCTGTTCTTTTCTACTGGTTTTGAAAAAGAAGTGTCGGTAACATATTTTTGGCATATTTATCTTCTCCCGATGGGATTTAATACTGCTTACGCATTTGAAATGATTATAGTTCTGCTAATGCTGATTCAAATGAAGGAAGATAAGGTAAATATACCTAATGCGATATGGATGATGGTATTTCTGGCAATATGTACAGGTACGAAAGGACCTGTCGGCGCTATTGTCATGGTGGGAATTGGTATCACATGCTTGATGTGGCTGTGCGAAAAAAATTATAAAAAGGCTTTTGGGTATGGAATATCGGCATTATGTGTGTTTGGCTTGATATATTTCCTTTTTTTGCAAGGAGCGCCTAAGGCATATGATACGCAGGTTAAAGAAGCAGGTGCAATAAAGGAGGTAAATGCAGGAAATGTAACACAGAGTGAGAAATCAAATGAGGTAAATTCAGGGGAAGAAGCACAGAGTGAGAAATCAAATGAGGTAAATTCAGGGGAAGAAGCACAGAGTGAAAAGCCAACTGAGATAAATTCAGGAGAAGCAACACAGAGTGAAAAGCCAAGTGAGGTATTGGAATTCGTTCGTTATTTGATATTGCTTAATCCTTGGACAGTATGGTTAGCATTTGTGTATATGAGTATTTGTCTGTTCAAAAGGACGATTAAAAGAGATGAATTAATGTTTGCATCGATGATTATTGTTGGAGTATGTTTAGGACATTTTATTAATATGAAGGGAATGTCACAGATGTATTTTCCACTGAGTGTATTTGGTTTTATTGCGATTATGGCGGGGAGATTTATTGATGTGGCTGCAGATACAAATATAATTCGCTCCATTGACAGCAGATTGCGGGTATGGATTTATAGGTTCTCTATATGTATTTTTTTGATTGCTATGTCTATACATACGATGAAATTTTCGTGGCATAGAAATAATTTAAGAGATGGAATCTCTAATTTTATTGGAAGAGCTGTATTTGATGATAAAGAGGATAGGCTTAGTGCGCAAGAATATGTGGCATATGATTGGATTAGAACAAATACAGAAGATATGGCAGTGTTACTCAGTGACCGACAGCTGGAAGGAGATATATTTACTACGGGTGTGTTTTCGGAGAGACATGTATATAATTGTTTGAATAAAGAAGAACTAGAGGAGGAGAGAAAGATGTTTCAGGGAGAAGCAATGTATCTTCAGCAATTTATTGATAAAGGTATAGATTATATAATTCAAACAAAAAGATTTTCTCCAGAATTTAGAGCCAATGGAGAACGCTGCAAAAAGGTTTATGAAAACACAGATATGGCGGTATGGCAGATAATAAATGAATGAGTATTGTAAATGTTATTAAGCAATCATTGCTTACCATAGCGCGTTGATTTCTCAAGTGAGATATGATAAGATTATTTCATTCAAGTTAAGTGGATAAGGATAATTAGTGTGAAAGAAAGTAGAGGACAGCCTAAAAATGGCATACTTTAACAAGCCGTC
>JAMPGL010000060.1 GCA_023663945.1 Lachnospiraceae bacterium
CATTTCTCCAAAATCTACCGAAAGCGCATCAAAAGTCATGTCAAAAAGGAACATGTCACGGGGCTTTCCTGCATCCGGGACTGCAAGGTTGAACTGTTACAAATAATGTCCAGAATAATAGAAAATCAGGTGGAATTTTTTTGCAGGATGATATATGATATAAGAAACGGCATCATATAAAAGAGTGTAGCAAGAGGTACAGGAAGTGAAAAAGAAACATAGATTATTTTATCTGCTGATCGTTGTTTCTGCATCAGTGATTGTCTGTCTGGCAGTGCTTTTTTATGTCAGACAAATGAACAAGACAATTTCAGAAAATATCATTAATTCTATCAGCGAGATTGCAGAACATGATAAAGCAACCATTCAAACATATATTGAAATCTGCTGGAAAGACCTGAACGAAATCAGGGAACGCTTCATCAGCTTTGAATGCAGAACCATTGAGGAGATTGAGACGAGAATGAATCTCGAGCGCGCTTCCAGCGATTTTACTCATATTTATCTAGTTGCCGAGGATGGCACGGTCTATACGGATAAATATGTTGTTTATACTCCGGGCAATAATAACCTGAACCGGAATCTGGATTTTCTTCCTTATTTCAAGAATGGGGAGGAACGGGTAGTTATCCGTTTTGACGACAAGACAGAAGGCGGATGGCTTACCAGTGAGAGCATTCTATACGGAATCCGGCTGAATAATTTTGAGATAGGCGGTCAAAAAATGTTTGCACTGATTGGAATCAGCGACATCTCTTCCATTCAGGACAAGATGGTAATAGACAGCTTTATTAAAGACGGCAAAATACGCGGTCACAGTGCCCTCATCGACATGAACGGAAACTATATCGTCAATGTCAACAAAGAAATCTACCTGAATAAGACAAATAACTTGTACGACCACCTTTCGGAGGCGGAAAGCAGCGATTTAACAAATGAGGAGGTTCAAAAAAGGCTTCAAAACCGGGAGACCTTTGGATTTTATCATTCTCATTTCGGCGAAAAGGGGCAGGAACTTTTTTACTTTATCCCTTTAGATGATAATTATAATTTGTACTTTATTATGTCCGTCAATGAAGAGGTCTTTTTGGAACAGCGGAGAACCTTTGTGTCCCTCAGCATGTCGGTGACAATTATCGCTGTTCTCACTATACTCACTATGCTGCTTCTCATTATGAGGCTTCAGCTAAAAATGATACGCACGACCGAGTCCGCCAGATCGCAGAAAGAGTTTCTGTCCAATATGAGCCACGAGATACGGACTCCGCTAAACGGCCTGATCGGCATGAATCACCTGATCATGGTCAATATTGATGATGAGAGCCAGAAACCGCAGATTAAGGAATGGCTGTCCAAATCCCACAGTACGGCGAACTATCTGCTGTCGCTGGTAAACGATATTCTGGATATCTCAAAGCTTCAGGCAGGCAAGGTGGACATCGTGCCGGAACCGATGCTGGTTACTGCCCTTATTGATGAGGTTGCCGCGATGCAGGCAGACAACATTAAAAGCCGGGGCGTGGAGTTTATTGTGGAAAAGGATGTTACCGTGCCATGCATTGAGGGCGACGTGACCCGCACCAAGCAGATTTTGATGAATATTGTCGGCAATGCGGCTAAGTTTACGCCGGAGGGCAAATGGATCCGGTTGTCCGTCACCCAGCAGCAGACAGATGCTATGCATGTGACCACAACTTACCGCTGTGCGGATGCCGGAATCGGCATCTCTGAGGAATATATTGACAAAATCTTCGACTCCTTCAGCCAGGAGCGGAACCGGAATACCAACGGCATCAAGGGCACCGGGCTCGGCATGGCAATCAGCAAGCTTCTTGCAAATGCTATGGGCGGAGATATTACCGTGGAAAGCGAGCTTAACGTGGGCAGTACCTTTACGGTCACGATTCCCTCCAAAATCGTGCAGGATATTCCTGCGGAACTGGAACAGCAGGCAGGAACCGAAGATACCGGAGAGATTTCCCAGTCTGTGCATCGAAAGGACGGCAGACCGATCAAAATTCTGGTGGCTGAGGATGTGGAGCTTAACGCAGAGGTTCTTTTGGAAATTCTCAAAATGGAAGGCTTTGATACCGCCCTTGCACAAAACGGACAGGAGGCGCTGGACTTATTTAAGCAGTCCGAAATCGGAGAATTTGATATTATACTGATGGATATGCAGATGCCTGTTATGGACGGATGCACTGCGGCTACTGAAATCCGAAAGCTTGAACGGGCTGACGCCAAATCCATTACTATTTACGCCTGCACCGCCAATATGTTCCAAGAAGACCGGGAACAGGCGCTGTCAAGCGGAATGAATGACTTCCTCACCAAGCCCATTGATGTCAATATTTTATTAAATAAATTAAAAAGACGTGACAAATAATATAATTGATTAAAGGAGTACTATTATGAAAAGAAAAGCAATTGCGGTTACACTTGCTTTTACATTACTCATCAGCCTCTTTTCCGGCTGCGGTCAAAAAGCCCAACAGGAAATAACACTTGTTGTTAAAGTTCCCAATCTAGTCATGAATTCCGTCAGCAATCCCGATATAACGGATTCAAGTGTTTTTTTAAAGCAGGCAGGAGATGCGTTTGCCGCTCAGTACGAAGCGGCAAAAGTCACTTTTCAAGTAGAAACCTTCGATTACGTGGATGAAATACAGGCGATTACCGGAAGCTTTGATACAAAGGACGCCACGGATATTCTCTACGAAGGCTATTTCAATATGGCGTCCTATCTGCATACCGGCAAAGTAGTTCCGCTGGACGACATTATTTCAGACGAACTGCGGGATGACATTGACGATGCCTCCTGGGCGATGAGCATGGTAAACGGCAAAACTTATATGATGCCCTTCTTAAGCATGCAGAATATTTTGATTTACAATAAAGAACTCTTTAAGGAGTGCGGTCTTGAAAAATATCTTATCGATACAAATACCATACAGAATTGGACGCTGGAGGAATGGACGGATATTCTGGATACGCTTGCGTCAAACCTTCCCAGCCAGACGTACCCGATGATGATGTACGGCAAAAATAATCAAGGCGACACCCACATTATGTCCTATATCCGCGCCTGCGGAAGCACGATTTTCAGTGCAGACGGACATTTTGACTTTGAAAGCGAAGCGGCGGTTAAGGCACTGGAATGGATACAGTCCGGCGTGGATAAAGGCTGGTATCCGCCCCATCCGGAAAATCTGGAGATTACGGACTGTAATGAATTATTCAGCAATGGACAGCTTGCCATCCATATATTTAATAATGCGAATTTTACTCTCTATAATAACATGGATAATTATGGATATGTGAATTTCCCCGGCAATGTAGCGACTTCCTTTGTAACCGGTTTTGAAGTATTTAACAACGGTGATGAATTAAAGGTACAGGCTGCAAAAGACTTTATCAAATATATTTATGAAAACGATGAATGGCTGGAGCTCTCTGCTGGAAACATTCCCGCAAGCCGGAAGGTTTCCGAAAAGTACCAAGACCAGATTACCATGCTGGATGAATTTACCAAAAATGCCGTGAATGTGGTGGATTTTATGAATAACAGCCCTAACTGGCAGGGAAGCGATACTTCCGTCCGCAGCGTATTCTGGCCTAACATCCATGAACTGCTGGCAAAAAGCGTCACCCCCGAAGAATGTGCTAAGGAATTAAATGAAACCTGCAATGCCGCGCTTGATGCCGGACGGCAGAACAGTGTACTGCATGAGTAAATTTTACCTCATAGATCCTTATTTCAGCTTTCCGTACAAATATTCTATTATGCCGCCCTTCCATAATCAATGATGGCAATTTCCTGCATCATTTTTTTAGCATGTTCAACAATCTCCTCCAATCGCTTAATTACTTCAGCCGTATAGATAGTCTCATTACATTCCGTACATTTATAACAGGGAACATTCCGCACAATTACAAGACAGTTCCCCAAATCTGTAACATCCGTTGTATATCCCTTATCAGCATTTGCACCACATTCCATACACACCATATTTTTAACGCCCCTTTCTGGTCTTAAAATCGTCTTCCCATTGTTTACTGTCAGGAAAATATGCCGTTATCAAATAAATAAATTCCTCATCTTTGCTTATCACTAAGTGCAGAGGTTTATCTTCTACAGACTTCCCAAGTATCAGATAGCTGGACAACGGCTTATCATCCGCGTATTCCTTTATAATCTCTCCATTACTAATTGCCATTACAATGTCATCCATACGTATTCCCCGTTCTTCAAGTCTTATTCTGGCATGTTTAGTAACGGCAATCCTATCAAGGCTATTCATTGCACGATATTCTTTAATATCCACTTCAGCATCACCTCATTATTATGCTACCACAAATCTTCCTATATAACCACTTATATTTCAAAACCAGTGAATTTATCATATCTATTGCATACTCTTCCTACAGACAGTCTTCAAAATCCGCAAATTCTTCATTTTCTATCGCAGAAAATATTTTAAAATTTCTTTACATTATCCCCTTTTTCCTTCTCTTATCAGCATACATCATCTGATCTGCATCGTTGCGGAAGTTTTCGTTCTCTAACAGGCTGTAACCGATGGCATAACTGATCGGAACCGCACACGCCTTATTATAATCTCCGCACCGCTTTTCCAGATTACGGATAAAAATCTGTGCATCCTTCTCATACAAAACAGCAAACTCATCCCCGCCCTGACGATAGACCCTGCCTTCATCTCCAACGGCGCCCATAAGCATAACGGCAAAATCCTGCAGCAGCTTATCGCCTGCGGAATGCCCGATCGTATCATTTACGATTTTTAAACCGTTCAAATCAGCAAGTAAATAACTTACCGTTTTCTTTTCCTGTTGTTTTGCCAGATCACGCTCTAACGCATTACGATTATAAATATTGGTCAAATAATCAATATAAGCCAGACGGCTTCCAGACTCCGTGCAAAAAGAAATGATATTACGCATACAGCTGTACTTCGTATCAACATCATTCCCTGCCAAAAGCTTTGTCTCAATACTGATATTTTCCGAACCATATGTATTCTCTATCTTCTGTTTGATTTTTTCCAGTATCACCGCAAGCCGTTCTTTCGCGCTTCCGATAAATACCACGCCGTTTTCGCCTGCCCGGTATCCATACAGACGATACTGTTTGAGCTCTTTATAAATATCGTTCAGGATCAGCACGTCCTGTTTCCAATCCATTCTGCTCTCTGTTTTACAAAAGCACAGCACCGCTGCAACAATCTTCTGCTTTTCAAAATCATAGTCGTCCAGTACGGTCTCAAAAGCATATTGGTTAAACAACGCAGTTTTTTCATCCAAATATTTTTCTACATTCTCATTGCTCAATATTAATCCCAAAAGAATAAGCGTCGAACATACCACCACCAGCAGTGTTTCCGGAATCATCATCTGTATCAGCGCAGTGGCAACAAAAAGCGGAACGGCAAGTATGATTGCAACTCGTTTTTCGCCATCCAGCAGTTTCCAATAACGCAGACAATAATACAAGATCAGTACCAGATAGACAACCAGGCTTCCATACAGTGCATATGCCTTTCCCCCAAGGGAATAGGCGGTCGTTTTGCCCTGCACATAGGTGATTGGCAGTACGAAGATGCCGACAGTAGACAGCACCAAAGGCAGACTATGTAAAATTTTCGTCCATTTAGAGAATTTCAGGGTAGTCTCCAAATAGCTCCGCATGTATAAATACAGCAGAAAAACAAATCCTAATATAGACATCAAATAAACAATGTGAACCACTAAATTCACAAACTCAGGCACTACATCCATGTGGTTCACCGTGCAGAGCGTAATCAGGTCAAAGGAGGAATTAATCAGCGCAACAATTGTAAGGCATTGAAATATTTTCGTTGACTTAACCGGAATATGCGGCTTGCGATAATAAAAGCTGACCATATAAATCGTAAATAAATAACATGCAACCGATGCCTTGACTAATGCTAACATATCAGACTGCACTCCTCTCTGCAAATTATCGTCTTTAATCTTATGATGTGAGTTGCGCAAAACCTATATATAATCATAATTGCACCCTTTAATTCTTCGTGGACTCTATTGAGTTTTTCAAAAAACGACTAACCTCAGGACTCCTCAGACAAGAAAAGCCGGAGAGAACTTGAAGAATCCTGCTCTCTCCGAGCTTGTCACACTTTCCTATCTACATTTTATTATCTTATCGCGGTTAATGCAACAAAAATGAATGTATTGCAATGAAAATTTTGAGAAATATTTAAGCCATATAATCAAACTTCCATTTTTCATTCTTCCTGACCTCTTGTACGGCTTCATCTAATTCTCTTGTGAAATCGTCTACATCAATATTATAATATGTGCCCGTTCTGCTGGCAAGGAGTGAATTTTTTCAATGAATCCAAAGAAAATGCACCGCATCCCTTATGGTAAGTCCGGACATATCCCGCTTTACTTTAAAATGTCACCGCATCCATGATGCTCTGCACATACGCTGTAATTGCAGAACCCATAGCTTCCGGTGCAGTCGTATATGTATATCTGCTTGTATCCGTTGTATGGTCAGCGAGAGCCTCTGCCATGCTTTGCTTTTTATATGCTATCTCCATCTGCCGTTTTCGTTCCTCTGCCGCTTCCTGACTGCGCTCCAGACTTGCCTTTCGCTGTGTCGCTTCTTTCTCTCGTTTTGCTTTATTGATTGCCTTCACTTCTGCCACACGCTCCGGTGAGTCACTACAGCCGGAAATATATGTTACACTTCCATCCTCATGGATGACTACTCCACACGGCTCATAGTCAAGCCCCCGTGTCGCAAATGATGCCTTCAGCATTGGAATGGCATTAAAAAAATCATCTATCTTGCCCTCGTAATAAGCTGCCTTTTCTGAATCATTTGCCATCTGTTCCAAAATATTCGGTGCGATCACAACATCACTACCGCTCATGCTCTTGCCCGCCCTATCAAGGCTCTGCTGGTCTTTCCCTATACTCTGGATTTTCACATTGCCATATTTTGACCGGAGATATTCCGTGTAAGCATCCACCTTTGATGTATCTACCGCCTCACCCGTTTTCTGCAACTGCTCCGTGAAACTTGCTCCGCTTGTGGCGGTTTTCTGTGCCTTATTTGCGTACTGGTACGCCACCGCCAAATCCCCGTTTATTCCTAATATACTCATAATCAATCTTCTCCTTACTGATCCAACTCTCTGTCAAAGCTCCTCTGTCATTCAGAGCCACTCCTGCTCCCTTGCAATAAGTCCAAGCAGTTATCTTCTTCTACTTCAAAATGCCCGCTGCATCCATCATGTTCTGCTCATACGCTGTAGCCGAAACCGCCTTTTTGGTTATGCTGGTCTTATAGTATCTCGCGTCCGTTTCCTGCTCCATCAGCCTGCGTTTCAGGGCGGCTTCCTCGTTCAGACGGGCATATTCCTCACGCCTTTTCCTCTTTGCCGCCTGCTCCGCTTTAAACTGGCGCTGTTCTTCCTCAGAAGGACCGATGAGTTTTCCGCCTGTAGCGCCGAAAACACAGCTCTGCTTGACTTCTCCTTCTTCGTCAAGAACAAGACAGTAACTTATTTCCCACGGTTTCGCCACAATTTCCTGCGCTCTCGATCCCAAAGCTGCCACAGATGCTCTATTCCATCTGTCATAATCCGTCTTCCATTTTGCAACTTTGGCATATATTTTTCGGGCATATTCAGGGTCGGCATCCATCTTCTCCTGTAACTTTTCCGGAATAACAATGCTTATTTTCATGGGACCGACTGCCTGCATCCGCCTTTGCGAGACAGAATCAGACATCTTCGGATTTTTTCCTGTCGGTCTCCAATTATTCAATTCGTCAACTGTCGTGCTGTTATCAAAATATTTATCAAACGGGAAATCATTTCTTTCCCACAAACCCTGCTGCACATTGCCGGTTCCGGCCTTTGTAATCACCTGATAATCCGGAAATACATCCGAAAAACTTCCAGCGTCTTTTACAACCTGTGAATAATCAATCGGGGATATTCCTTTTTCCTGTAGTTCCAACTCATAATAGTCCGTAAATTCCGCAAAACTCACGCCCTTATTTGCCCCTGTTCTCTGCGCCTTGTTTGCGTATTGGTACACGCCAGACAAAGCACCATTTACGTCTGATATACTCATATTCAATCTTCTCCTTCCTGATCCAATTTCTGCGTTACTCCTCTGTCATTCAGAGTTGCTATGTGTAATCTTGCACATTATGCTCCCTTGTAATAAGTCCGATCAAATTACCTTCTTTTACTACAAAATGTCCAGCATAGAGGAAGCATTCATTTCATAAGCTGTAATCGCAGAACTCATAGTCTCCGGCCTTTCCGCGTATGTAATCCTAATTGTTTCTGCCGTCTTATCAGCAATAAGCTCTGTCATGCTCCGCCTCTTATAAGCTATCTCCATTTCCAATTTACGCTTCTCTGCCGCTTCCTGACTAAGTTCCTGATACCGTCTTTTTCGCCTTGCCTTTTCTTCATCCTCAGCTTTCATTTTGGCCTCTATCTTAGCCCTTACTTCCGGTTTTAAGTCACCGCTAATATAATGCGTTATGGTTCCATCCGAATGAATGACTATACCAGAAAAATGAATCTCATGCCCCATTGCGGAAAGCTCTGCCTGATACCTTGGTACAGAATTGAAATAATTCTGTATCTTTTCTTCATAATAAGCTGCCTTTTCCGGGTCATTTGCCATCTGTTCCAAAATGTTTGATGCAATCACAACATTTCCTGTTCCTGCGGTTCCAGCACCAATATTATCCATACTCCTTTGATCTTTTCCCACATTCTGGATGGACACGCCTGCACCATATTTCTGTTTTAGATACTCTGTATAGGCATCCGTCTTTGATATACCCGTCTCACCTGTTTTCTGCAACTGCTCCGTAAAACTTGCTCCGCTTGTGGCGGTTTTCCGTGCCTTATTTGCATACTGGCACGCTTCTGCCAAAGCCCCGTTTACTCCTAAAATACTCATATAAATCTTCTCCTTCCAGTTAATTCTTTACCATGACCGACAGAATGAACCGATTACCTTTCACAATGCAGTCCATATCGACGCCATACTTTCCTGCGCATAGAAAGCTTTCTATTTTTATATCGGCGGATATTTTTCGTTTTTCGCCGGAATGGAACGAAACCCTACTTAAAATGGAACGAAATCTTTTTCTTTTCACAAAAATATGAAAAAACAGACCGCCGCATATGAGGTAATTCCCCATAGCGGCGGTCTTGCTCTTTATGCACTATCTCAGCAATGCCATACTTCCCGTCAATTTGTTAACCTTCTTTTTTGCCCCACAGATGGCAATCCCGAAATAATTCAGTTCTGTCTCCGAAACATCCTTCATCTTCCGGATAAACTCATCATAGGTTTTACACCCCTGCGCCAAGTCAGAAAAATCCACCACTGTCAAATCCGAAAACTCCGGCTCATACAGTTTCTCACGGATAGTCTTGATTATCTCTACATTTCCTTTTAGAATCGGCACCGGAAACTCTATGATTCCTAAATGCCCATTGCCTGTCTTATCATACACATCCGCACCCACGACTTCCGGCATCTGCTTCCCAAGCGTAATGCCCATGATAGCCGCCGTGTTTGCTATGATGCCAAGCGGCAGGTTCTCATCAATTACCATGACGCATTTTTCATCCTGTAAATCCATTTCCTGTGTCCTCCTTTTGATCTGCTCCTCACATCTTTGTGCGGTTCATTCATCCCTGCCGCTCCCCCTTTCCGCTGTATTCAGAAAGAAAAAGCCCCACGACCGCCAGAACTGTCCCTGCCGCAGAAATCCAAGTTACCGGCTCCTTCAGCGCCAGAGCGGACGTTGCAACCGTTATGACTGGAACCATATAGATATATACGCTGGTCCTCACTGCCCCCAGCGCCTTTACCGCAAGGTTCCATGTGACAAAGCAGAGCGCGGATGCCCCAAGCCCCAGATACAAAATATTGAGCAGATGCGTCATATCCGCAAACCGTCCCAGCCCGATCTCGAAGTCAAACAGGAACAACGCCGGAACCATGAAAAGGATACCGTAAAAAAATGTCCTGCGTGTGGTAAGAATGACCGGATAGCCGAAACTGCTGATTTTCCTCGTCAGTATGGAATAGCACGCCCACACAAAAGCCGCCAGAACTGCCAATATATCACCCATCGGATTCAGTTCCAGCTTGGAGCCGTTAAAGCTGATCAGCGCAACACCTATCATTGCTGCCACAAAACCGATGAAAAAGTTTGCCCACAGCTTCCCTTCCGATTTCATGAACAGATGCGACAGTATTGCCGTAAAGAACGGTGCGACTGAGATGATGACTCCCACATTGGATGCCATCGTATAGGTAAGGGCAATGTTCTCCAGCAGATAATACAGGCATATCCCACACAGCCCCGCCAGCACAAAAGTCATCTCCTGCCTGCGGCTTACGTTTTTCAGCCGATGCGGGCAGACTAAAAACAGCGCAATAAATCCCATGACAAAACGGAAAAACAGGATTTCAACCGGCATGAAATCCGCAAGCAGGACTTTAGTGGATATGAATGTCGTCCCCCAAATGATGATCGTGAACAGTGCCGCAAGATGCCCGGCTGATTTCCTACTTTCCATTCCAAACGCTCCGCCCTTCTACGGTCTGCGTATTTGAACCGCAGGCGTAAATTTGCGAAGGAAAAATCTCTGGTTTTTCCTTCAAGCCGTCGTCTCCGTCTTTATCCGAAAATATTTCCCGGTAAGCCCCCGGTGCAAGCCCTATAAACTGGTTGAAATAATTCGTAAAATGGCTCTGGTCCGAAAAGCCCGTCCTTATTCCCGCCTCCACGGGCGGAATCCCCTCTGAAAGCAGTTTCTTTGCCTCGTTAATGCGGATTGTTTCAAGGTAACGGTACGGCGTAACTCCCTTTTCTTTGGTAAAAGCACGCAGAAGCGTTGACTTGCTAAGCCCTGCATATCGGCAGATCTGGTCTAAATAGATATGCTCCATGAAATGCTCACTCATGTATTCACAGGCTTTCTCTATCTCCTGCCTGCACTCCGGAATGCCTCGGCGGGAGGGCTGTCCGTAATTTAGGATCAGATACGAAAGCAGGAACAGCAAAGTTTCCTCCTTCATAAACTTCCCTGTCCCTTTCATCACCATCTCATGGAGCAGGCGCAGATGGCAGGCTGCCTCCTCATCATAAATTACATTTCGGGAAAATACCGGCAGTTCCGGATTCCCATCGAAAAGCGCTTTCTTCTCCGTGGCTTCCTCTGCCAAATCGAGCATGATTTCCTTTGAGATATTGAAACCCCGGTAATCAAATGTTCCTCCGTCACTCTGGACGCAGGCATGGCTGTCTCCCGGATTGAAAAGCAGGATACTTCCTTCCTCTATGGTATATTCCCTGTCACGGCAGGAGAGAATACGCTCCCCTTTCTCCACAAGCCCTATGACATAATGCTCATGGAAATGGCTCGGAAACGGCTGTACAATCCCCTCAAAGCGGTATGCCTCAAGCCTTAACGCATCATCATACACCACTGTCCTTGTCTCTTTCTTCATGCGGACTGCCTCCTTGTCAAAAGCCATTTTACCCCTTATTTTTTCCTGTGTCTTGTAAAATATCTTCATTTTTCAGTCTGTACGGCAGTCTCCCCCAATATACTCAGCTTTGTATGTGATTTCTGCCCGTCAGACCAGAGGCTTGCCATTCAGCATTATCGTTGTAGTGGTTTGCGGTGCATTGCTTCTTACTTTTGCGAATCCGATTGCGGGGATTTTGGGCTGCAGCCCAGAAGCCGCAGCTTTAGTACAGCATATCATTTCTTTCCTTGTATGGGGATATTTGTTGAATGCTGTTACACAATGTTTCATGGGGAGGATTAACGGCTGCGGTCAGCCAGAAAAAGGCATGCTTATCACAGTGCTGAATCACATCGTTATCCGCATACCGTTTTCAATCATCCTCTCACATACAGCTTTAGGGCTTAACGGAATCTGGATTACGCTTTTATTCAGTTTTGCAGCCGCCTTTGTATGTGCATACGGAATAGACAGGCATGTAATGAAGCAGAAATAATATATGGAATAGCAATACCGCCCACCAGATAAAAAAAACAATGTTTGGCGAGGCGGTATTGCTATGCCCAAAAGACTTAACAGGCACTCTCCAGACCTGTCTGTTTTAAAGTTTGGAGAGACTTTTTATCAACATCTTACTCCATATTTCACTTCCCATATTCTATTTACTGATAATTCACGATCTTCCCAGAGTCTGTTCCATATTGTTCCTAAAACCTTTGATTTTACTCGCTTTTTCACTTAATCAATTTTTCCGTCCGCTGCAAGCGCTTCCTCTTGCAGCTTATCAAATTCAGCCATACATTCATCTACGGACGCACCGTTTAGCAGATCGCGGACAATCAGGCAGGTATTGCCCCATTGTTCTACGTCCATTCTCGCGTTGCTGGAAAGTACATAAGTTCCGCTGTTTACTAAATCATTAAGCGGCTTTAGCGCCGGTGTGCACTCTACTTCAATATTTTTGGAAGGCGATATGACATGATTGGTTTCCGCATAAGCAAGCATCGCTTCATCAGAAGTCATCACTTCGAGCACGGCCAAAGCATCGTCTAAGTGTTTTGCATCGGACAATACCGACAGACCGGACATGGTCATTACCGGCATCTGCCCGTAGTCGCTCGGAAAACCGATGACCTGCATGTTAAAATCGGGATTTCCGTAAGCAGTTTCGGCATTCGCCGCACTCCAATACGCCATGACAATCGGGGTTTTCTGTGCAAGGAAATCCGGTCCTTCCCCTTCAATCGCTTCATAGGTATAAGCTGTCTTGGCATCAATGTATCCACGGTCAATCAGCTCCTGTAAAAAGGTAAAGCCTTCGCGCATATAATCACTATAGCGATAATCGGTATTTCTTTTGCATCTTCACGCTCCAGAGAGCGGATTGCCCGCGTTGCGTCATAACCATTCATAACCGGCATCTGGACATCCATCAGGATTGCATCAAATTTTCCCGCAGGCGACTGCTTAAAGTAATCTACCGCCAGACTGCCGTTTTCTACAATTTCACAGGTTGCGCCTTCAATATTCAAAATTTCGTACAAAATCTCGGAATTGATTTCATTATCCTCTGCCACAAGAAAATGTCTCCCTTCCAGACAGTTCTCTGTTATATCGTCAGCAGGTTGATTATCTTTGTCATCGTCCTCCGATTTTTCCGTTTCCGGAATGCGAAGTTCAAGTTCTACCACAAAACGGCTTCCCGAACCCATTTCGCTCGTGACTTCTATCGTTCCGCCCATAAGCTCGACAATATTTTTGGTAATAGCCATGCCGAGTCCTGTTCCCTGTACTTTATTTGTAGTGCTGTTTTCCGCCCTTGTAAATGCGTCAAAAATCGTTTCCAGATATTCGGGCGTCATTCCGTATCCGTTATCCTCCACTTCTATCTGCATATGCTCATACTGACTGGAACGCTGCGGGAGCCCTATGATGCGCAGCCAGATATTTCCTCCCTCCTGCGTATATTTTACCGCATTGGACAGAAGGTTAATTAAAATCTGGTTCAGCCTCGTTTCATCACCGATCAGATACTTATGATTTATTTCCGTAACAGAAACGGTAAAGTTCTGATTTTTTGCCTTTGCCGCCGGGCGGATAATTGCGTCAACCGAGTTGAGAATATCCTGCAAGGAAAACTCTTCAATGGTGAGTACGACTTTTCCGCTTTCAATCTTGGATATATCCAGCACATCGTTAATCAGGCTTAACAAATGCTGTCCGGAAGCCTTGATTTTCCCTGTATAATTCTGCACTCGTTCCGGGTTGTCCGCATCTCTTTCCAGCAATGAAGCAAAACCAAGTATGGCGTTCATCGGCGTGCGAATGTCATGCGACATATTGGAAAGAAACATCGTCTTGGAAGTGCTGGCAATCTGCGCCGCCTGCAAAGCCTCTTGAAGCTGTTTGTTATGAAATTCCCTCTCGGCTTCCTGCTCCTTACGGATTTTGTTACGCTGCCTTTCATATAAGAAATAGAACAGGCAGCAGCTAAAGAATGCCGCCAGCGTAACAAATACCACGATAAATATGTTCTGGTTTACCGCATCGCCTTCCCGCTGTATCGCCACAATGGGCACATATCCAATCAAATATGCCGTACCGCCATTGACTGCCCACATATATACCAGAGATTCTTCATTCAGGATATTGTGATAGAACATCACATCCTTTCCAGCTTTCATATTTGCAGCAACATTAGAATGGATATCCGGAGAAACAATTTTATTGGCACCGTAAAAATCGTCCAAAGTCATATGCCCGGCATATTGTTCTCCGATTCCTTTTGGTATCAATACGAGCCGCTTGCTTGCCGTATCAATAAGGTACAGCCTTGCTTCATTATTGTAAAATCTGCCGGGAAGGACTTTGTCGAATGAATCATAAATGTATTCCGCATAAAGCGTTGCAATCTCGCCGCCGTCTTTTATAACCGGACATTTGATCGTATATGCCCAAGTCCCCATACTGTTTATGTAAGATTCAGACAGCGGGAGACCGCCGGCCGACTTGCCCGCCGAAAAATCCAAAGATTCTTCCGTAAATGGTTCTCCCGTATTGGAAATCCCTTCTTTCTCTCCGGCTGACAAAATCGACAGCTTTACTATCGTATCGTTTATGCCGTAAGAACAGACAATATCTTCGGGATTTTCTGCATAGGCAAGCTCTTCAGCAATCATTTTCTGAATATTTACCTGCTGACCCACAAGAGTATCAATCGTATTGCTGATTAAATCAAGATTTTCACTTAAATTGCTGATCGCCGCTTCCGACATCTCAACCGATATCCGCCTTGCGGCTCCTAAGACAACTGCCCCTAATATGCAGAAAACGATGATAAAAGGGACAACCAACATGAAATTTCTATGTATTTTAGTTCTTCTTTCCTTTTCCATGATAAGTCTCCAAACAATATATCCCCTCAAAGACTCACATTTACACAGTGCTATTATACTCTTTTCAAATTATAAAGTCAAAAAAATGAGAATTATTTTTATGCCTGCTAAGCATCTGACAAAAAGACTGCAGGGCAATCATTTTTTAGGTTTAATGTATCCAAATGTGCAAATGCGTATTCCTCAAATCTTTTTGCGGCAGGAGCAATATAATCTTTTTCCGGTAAGATAATCCCAAACTCGATACACGGCTTCGGAAGCAGTGATACCGCGGCAATCCCTTCCATGTGTTCTGTTATAAACAGACGATTCACCAGCGCAATGCCAAGCCCCGCGCGAACCATTGCACAGGCAGCATATATATCGTTTGTCGAAAAACAAACCTGCGGTAAAATTCCAATACTTTTAAAATAGAGGACATTATCAGTTTCAACATCGGGATGAATCTGTATGTATGGCTCTCTGGAAAATATATCTGCCGGAGCGGCTAAAGCAGACGCATATGGATGTGCCTCAGGGAGAACAGCAACCAATTCATCATTTATCAATGGATACCATCTATGCCGCCCTTCCCTTTTACTCACAAACCCAAAATCGAGCTGCCGGTTCTCCATTAAAGCATTCAATTCACTGCTGCTTCGTTCTAAAATTTGTATGGTTATACCTGGGCAGATTCTGTGAAAGCCTGCGACAATTTCAGCAAGCCATGAGTCAAATACCCCGCAGCAAGCTGACGGGGCATCAAACTTGTAACGCAGCAAGCTGCGGGGTATTAGACCCTCGCGGCAGTCGTCAAGGTCATGCAAGCATGACTTTGACTCGTTGCTCGCGGGAATAAAGATGCGTATAAGAAGTGCCGACAATGACCGTTCCTTCCTCCACGCCTCTTATTGCTTTTGCCTGTATCTCAAAACGTTCCGACCAGTATACAACCTCTTTCATGATGTCCAAAAGAGTCATGCCTTCTCTGGTCAATGCCGCGTTCCTTCGTTGTAAAATCCGAAATCCAGCTTCTTTTTCAAGGCTTTCAATTGCCCGGCTGACGCCGGATGGTGTATATCCCAGCGCATCTGCGGCCGCCGCCATATTGCCTAATTCTACAGTTTTAAGCAGTATCCTGCATTTATCTGCATCCACTTGACTATTCCTCAATCTTATCTTGATTTTATCTCGCTTTACTCAATTATAATCTTAAGATAGAATTACGCCAAGAACATCAGGAGGGATCATAATGACTCATACAATGAAAGAAAAACAAGCTGAATGGCTGCTCGCCATCCGTTTTTCTCTGGCATTTATCCTGTTGTCACTGGTTTTTCATAAAAAACTGCAAAAACTGAACCGGCAGACCATACTGCACGGAGCTATTCTTGGCGGTCTTTTTTTCCTTGTGATGATATTTGAAGCTGCCGCATTGACAACAACAGACACTTCCACAACATCGTTTCTGGAAAATACCGCAATTATATTTGTTCCTATCATCAAAGCGATACTTTGCCAAAAAATGCCCTCACGCTCATCTATATTCAGCGTACTTCTTGCTATATCGGGCGTTGCGTTACTGACGCTCTCTGGAAGCCAATTTCATCTGACAAAAGGAGAATTGCTGTGCATCGCTGCCGCAATCTTCTATGCCTGCGCAATTATTGCAACCGATCATTTTTCACACATAGGCGACAGCATCCTTCTTGGCATTTTTGAAATCGGATTTCTTGGTCTCTTTGCGCTATGCGGTTCGTTTGTTTCCGGTTCTTTTACCATCCCTGTAAGCATGAAAGAATATGCTTCCCTTGCCGTCTTAGTAATCATCTGCAGCGGTTTCGGCTTCACACTTCAGCCAATGGCACAAAGTCATATGAGCACTGAGCGGGCAGGACTGTTCTGCGCCCTGAATCCCGCGTTTGCCTCTTTACTAGGAATCTTTATTCTGCACGAGCATTTTACAATGCAGCGCCTGATTGGAGCACTATTGATTTTGAGCAGTCTTTTTCTTCCGAAATTGATTTCCAGTAAAAGCACTTCCGAATCTGCTCCCACGTAAACCGCCTGCTGCCCATATGCAGAAAGCAGCAGCAAACAGCAGACATAAATTTTTTCATCAGCCTCCTTGTTATCAAATTATATCAACATTGTTTTTTAATCTTGTTATGTTGATTTTATTCCCGCGAGCAACGAGTCAAAGTCATGCTTGCATGACCTTGACGACTGCCGCGAGGGTCTAATACCCCGCAGCTTGCTGCGTTACAAGTTTGATGCCCCGTCAGCTTGCTGCGGGGTATTTGACTTAACAGTATAGCATCATTTGGCATTGTTGCAAAAAAGAGCCTCAAAGGGGAGATGTATGCTTTATCTATACAAAACGAAAGGATACTGATAAGCTGTCAGACATTATTTCTTTTACCGGTTCAAAAATATACAGGGTAGTGTAAAATAATTTGTGTCTTTGGAAAAAATGCCTCTTTTTTGGTAAGAATCAAGATATGACAATTCTTAATAACTTCTCGGAATCTCAATGAATGAGATTATGTTTGAAATTTGACAACTGAATATCGTGCAGGAAAAGAAATTAGAGAAAAATAGACATGAACATTAGACATAGTGGGTACTATGCCTTGAAAAATCCTACGATTATGGGGAAGATATCATTATTAAGCGTCTAAACTTAATAACGATTCTTGAAATGCCTCGACAGACGGCATTTCCCAGGCATCAAGATTTGTCGCTCTCAAAAAGCTCTTTTAAGCCTTCCTCCAGCTTATCAGTGATCTCTTTTACTTTCTGCCTTTCTGTTTTTGCGTCTGCCATAGTTTCAATCCTTTCTCTTTACATAGAAAAATGCCGCCCTGAATATTTTCAAGACGGTATTATCAAAACTCCCTTTTCGGAAAAGTGTTCCCACTGCTATTATCAGAGAATTTAGTGAATATTCGTATATTTCTTAATTTTTTATGCAATTTTAGCAACTGTATTCTACATTTTACCTACTGCATATCGGGAAAATTAGGTCTGAGAATTGAGAAAAGGCTATCCATTGGATTGGGCAGCCTCTTTATCACTGTTCAAGAACATATCTCTACTAACAATTCTACAAACTGGAACTTGTACCCCACTCAATTTGGCGATGTTACCCATAAGTATCCGAGTGTAACGATTCCTAATACCATTATCAATGTTATTAGAATAAATAAAATCCATTTTTTCTTTTTTAATCCATAAATAA
>JAMPGL010000061.1 GCA_023663945.1 Lachnospiraceae bacterium
GGAAGTCAGACCGTATGACAAGGAGAAAGGGATCTATTATGAGTTTACAAGCTGCTCGATTGCGGAGTTTGCCAAAAGACATGGATATGCTGACTTAATGCCTGCATTCTGTAATGCTGATTATCCCATGCTGGAGGCGATGAGGGGAGGGCTTATCAGAAAAAGCACCTGCGCGCACGGCAGCTTCTGTGATTACCGGATTGTTGGAGATCAGAGCAGATACTTAAAGGAACATCCGGCGAAAACAGACAGCAAGGGTTACATCTACAATGGGTAGGCTGTAACTGTGGGAATTGGAGTCCGTTTTTAAGTAAGTCTGCAAAATTAAATTTCGATTAGCGTATTGCGGCATGATAGGATTGCATAATGAGGAAACACTATCAGCAGATGTAAAAATTACAGAATTGAGGGCTGTGCAATGAGCATGATATACAGCATTCTGAAGCCGGTACTTCGTGCGGCTAAATCAAAAAAGGGCGCTATGACCAAAGAGGATTTTATGATCCGTGCTCGTGCGGCTCAGAATAAACAGAAATATTCTATCCCTGAAATAAAGGGCTTCCATCAACATATTGAGGAAGTATCCGGCTGTAAAGTTATTGTAGTCTCTAAGGCAGGATATAACCATGAGAAGGCGATTGTATATTACGCCGGGGGAGGATACATTCGCTATCAGCTGCCGGGCAAAAAGAGCATCATAAACTATATTGAGCAGACAGGGGCTGAGCTCTGGATTCCTTTTTATCCTGTTTATCCGGATTGCGATATGTATGACAGCGTAAAATTTGGTTATGAGCTTCACAAAAAGATGTTGGAAAGATATGCTCCCGAAAAGATTATTTGGCTTGGGTATTCAGCGGGTGCGGTTCTTGTAATGGGGCTTGGGAGGCATATCGCATATTGTAATTATGAACTTCCTATGCCAGGAGCGATAGCTGCATTTTCTGTGTTCAACTTGTACACATCGGGGGAAAGCCTGCAAAGAATGAAAGCGCTCGATGACAAGGATGTTGTGATGGGCGGAAATCTACAAGAACAGTTCATGGATCTATATAATCCGGGAGAACATCTGCCCAGACATATCGCAGGCTGTGCAGCCGATGATGATTATTCAGGTTTTCCGCCTGTCCTTCTTGGCTTTGGCGGTGACGAAGCAATGTCGGGCGACGCGCCGGACTTTGAAAAAGCTTTCAAACGATGCGGCACAAAGGACTTTAAGGTACATGTAGAGCCGAATGCTTTCCATGCGTATCCGGTATTTACCTTTACGCCGGAAGGGAGAAAAGGCGAAAAGCAGGTGATTTCCTTCATTAATGAAAAAGTGAAGCATGATGTCAAGCCGTGAGCGGAGTTCGGTGTTGTACAAAATGATTCCGCTGATTGGGGTTTTTTATGCATCGTCAATATAGGGCGTTTATTGGACAAGACCAATAGGCACCTTTACTATGTCGTTTTCAGACATTTCTATGGATTGACTTGCGGAACAGGATTGCTAGATGTTAGAATAAGCAGGAGATAATTATCGGGTTGACTTACAGCGGGGACGGATAAGCCGTCTGTCCCGGAGCGGAAAGGGAACAGACATGAGAGATAAATGGAAAAGAGGCAGAAGGGGTTTCCTGTTTCTGGCTTTGGGAATTTTGATTTGTTGTGTATTGATGGGAGCAGGCATAACCGTGAGAGCCAAAGGGGAAGCAGATGTGCAGGCAGAAATGCAGGCAGGCGTGCAGACAGATATGCAGGCGGGTATGCAGACTGACACGCAGACATTTCATATTGACGCTCAGGTGCTGCCCTCAGGCAAGTCTGTTTACGAGATTCAGCTGAAGATTGAAAACAAGGGGCAGGACTGGACGGGAATCGTCCGGCTGATGACAGTGGATGACCGCTATGGGAGGACAACGAACGATTGTGCTTATGATACGGAATTATCGCTCCCTCAGGGAAGCACAAAGCAATTTACGGTCAAAGTACCCAAAGACAGTTTAGAGCGCACGGACGGGCTGGTGCAGGTAACGCTTTTGGATGAAGATATGAGAGCGGCGGCGCAGAAGGAGTTTGGCAGGCTTTTACAGGCGGAGGCGGATGCTCTGACTATGGGGATATTAAGTGACGAATATACGTCTTTGACTTATCTGGATATGGGCGGAAGCGAATTTTATTATAACAGCAGGAATTATCCCATAAGGCTGGAAGAGATGACGGAGGACAGGCTGAAGGAGTCTTTGACGGGAATTGATTATCTGGTAATTGACAGTTATAACACAGGGATTCTTTCGGAGAAGGCACTGGGAAATGTTCTGCAGTGGATCGATCAGGGAGGCGTGCTGATTCTTGGCACGGGAAGCAGAGCCGATGAGGTGCTGGCAGGCTTAGATGAGCTGGGAATACAATGCGTAAAAGTCAATGATCCGGGGGAAGATTCCGGCAGTTTTGATTATGTGGATGGAACGAAGCTTTCTTTGGCGGAGCTGGAAGATGGAAGCAATTTTTACACCACGGGAAACAAATTGTTTAAACTGATGTGTTCCTGGGGCGACGGTGCGGTTGGAGCCCTTCCCTTTTCTCTGGCGGAGGCAGGGCAGGCGGATGCCATTGGTGACTATGAACAGCAAAAAGACTTTGTAGAGGTTATGCTGAGGCGGATAAGCAGTTATGCGAATTTCAATAGTTATGGACGGCAGACCTATGATTCTGACAGCGCACGTCTTTTGCAGGATATGTGCAATCAGTTAGGAAGTGACAGTGCTGGTCTGCAGTTTGGCGGATTGAAGCTGATTGTGATTTTGTACGTGATTTTTGTGGGTCCCGTTTTGTATCTGATTCTGTGTTTTACGAAGAAACGGGATTTTTACTGGCTGGCAGTGCCGATAGCGGCGTTTGTGGGAATTATTTTAATCTATTGGGCAGGAAGAGGATTTGAGGTGGTGAGCACCAAGGTGTATTCTGTGACCATAGAGAATCTCTCAGGCGGAGGAGAGGCGCGGACTTATCTGCGCTGTTATGATGCCGGGCACAAAGAGTGGCGGCTGCGTCTGGCAGAAGGGTATGAGTATGCAGGACCTTTGCAGGACAGCTATTATCAAAGTGAGGATGGCAGTTATTATTACCGGATTCAAAGGGAGGGAGACAGGCTTTTCCTCGGCATGAATCCTTCGGCGGGGTTTGCTGACGGTTATTTTCATGCCGGCGCCGCCGGGAAGCCGGAAGAGGGCGCCATATCCGGCAGCCTGAAAAAGAACAGGCAGAAGGGGATTACCGGAACCGTCAAAAATGAAACCGGACGGGACTTTAAGTATTTTGCGGTAAGCATGGAGGATGGGATATTTGTCTATAAGAACCTTCCGGCGGGCGCAGAGGTCAATCTGGAAGAGGCGGAAATAATCTATGATAATGATTTTGGATCTGCAGGAAGTGGGTACTATGGCGGAATAGTCAGTTTTTGTTATGCTTTTCTGATGCAGACCATGGCAGACGAAACAAAGGAGGAGGATATCAATGCCCTTGCCGCTCTGGGGCTGGGACTGGTCTCTTCCTATCGCACGGAAAAACCGGATACGGTGGTGATTGCCGGAGTGGTTGAGGATTGGGATAAGACGATAGATGATAATTGCAGCGAGGTGTCCTATGGATGTCTCTATGCGGGAGATGGTATCACATTTGCAGGCTGAGAGAAAGGCACGGGTATTTGTATGCTGTACATTAATGATTTGACTAAGAATTATGGTTCCTTTACGGCAGTTAATCATTTGACGCTGCACATTCCGGAGGGAGATTTGTTTGGATTTGTAGGTCCCAACGGGGCGGGAAAGACCACGACAATCCGGATTATCTGCGGATTGCTCCGGGCAAGCGGCGGTTCGGTGAGAATCGGCAATACTACGGCGGTGGGAAGCAAGGCAATGAAGAGAATGATTGGTTATGTGCCCGATTTTTTTGGAGTGTATGACAATCTGAAGGTGCGGGAGTACATGGACATGTATGGTTCCATGTATGGAATGTATTCCCGCGATATTGCCAGGCTGACCGATGACCTGCTGGAGCTGGTCAATCTTTCGGACAAAAAGGAAGTTTACGTGGATACGCTTTCCCGCGGAATGAAACAACGCCTCTGCGTGGCGCGGGCGCTGCTTCACAATCCGGGACTGCTGATTTTGGACGAGCCCAGCTCCGGTTTAGACCCGAGGGCAAGGGTGGAGATGAAGGAATTATTAAAGAATCTTCATACCATGGGAAAGACGATTGTCATCAGTTCCCATATTCTCTCGGAGCTTTCGGAGATGTGCAGCAGTATCGGAATCATGAACCGGGGACGGCTGATCACGGCGGGGCGGATTGAGGATATTATGCGCCAAATATCTGGCGGAAAAAGGATGCATATCCAGTTTGCCTCCGGCAGGGAGAACGCCGTGAGGATTTTGCGGGAGCAGGCGGAAGTCAAGATAGAATCGGTCAGGGAAAATGAAATTGTTGCCTTGTTTGGCGGAGCGGATGAGAAGATCAGCGGTCTGATTGGACTGTTGCTTCAAAATCAGGTGGTTCTCACGGGATTTTACAAGGAGGAAGGAAGTCTGGAATCCCTGTTTATGCAGTTGACGGGAGGTGGCGCACAGTGAAACTACGATGGAATCCTATCATAAAAAAGGATTTGCAGGTGACGGCGCGCAGTATGCGTTTAAGCTGGGGCTTGTTTGCCTACGAGGCGGTGCTTGTCATGATTTTTCTTTTGGCGCTGTCGATCATACAGCAGATGAGCAGCAGTTTTTACAGCAGCGGCAATGTCTATCAGAGTTTGATTTCTCTGTTTCCTGTGCTTTCCATTGCGCAGGTGTGCATTGTTGCCCTGATTGTGCCTATCCTTACGGCTTCTTCCATTTCAGGAGAAAAGGAGAGGCAGACTTTTGATATTATGTTAACCACCTGCATGTCGCCTTTTTCCATTGTATTGGGAAAGGTGTTGTCGGCGGTGCTTCGGATACTGTTCTTTGTGACAGCCGGAATGCCGATTATGGCGTTGGCATTTGTGGTGGGAGGCCTCAGCTGGAGCTATCTGTTTTATTTTGTGCTTACGATTATTTTGTTGTCGCTGCTTTCGGGAAGCGTGGGCATTCTATGCTCTGCGCTCTGCCGACGGTCGATAACGGCTGTTATCTTGTCTTACGCGTTTTATTTTGTCATATATGTTATGACGTTTTTCCCAATGTTTTTAAACCTTCTTTTAACCGACTGGGAGAATGCTGGTGAATCCATATTGTTTCTGCTGTTTAATCCGATGGTGTTCTTTGAGGAATTTTTTATGCAGTTAATGTCCGGAGAGTCGATTTTTGGGGAGGCTGGCTCAAACTTTACCAGAGATGAAGTGGGATTTTTTACCTATCATTTATCTCAGGGCAGGGCGTGGCTGTTTGTGTCGGCGGCGTGTATTTTTCTGTTATCGCTGCTACTTCTTTTGGCTGCCGCATGGAAGGTAAATCCCAGACATTCCTCCTCCGGCAGAAGACGCAGGAAGCAGGTGCAGGGCTGAGGAAATGTTGACCGGGCAGATATTGACTGAAACGGATGACAGTTTAAAGAACTGCTTGAGAGAAGGATACGGGTATTTTATGGAGCAGAGAGAATTGCTAAAAATAATAGGAGCCGTCAGGCACAAGATGGTTTGGAGGGATTTTTTGCAAAAATCCGTTTTTGCGCTGAGCATCGGTGCAGGGGCTGGGATTCTTTTTCAAGCCGCTGCGCTTTTCGTGCCCTTTTATCATGCGGGTCTTTTGGCAGGGCTGTCGCTGCTTCTTGCCGAGGCGTCGGCAGTTTTGGTGATGCTTGTAAGGCGGACGACCATGGAGCAGGCGGCGCTTCGGATAGACAGCTTTGGATTTGAGGAGCGGATTGTCACGGCTTATGAGCGCCTTGATAAGGAAGGGGCGCTGCTTGAGCTTCAACGGGAGGATGCACTGAAACAGCTGAGGGAACACAAGGACAGGATTAAAATTTCTCTTCTGCCTTCCCGAAAGCCGATGCTGCTGCTTGCGCTTTTGCTGATGATTCTGCCTGTGATTTCTTTTATTCCTTCCCCGGCAAAAGACCGTGCAGGTGAGCTTCACAGCCTGAGGGAGGAGGTTCGGGAAAAGGAGGAGGAAATCGAAGAGGTCATAGAGACGTTGGAACAGCTTGAACAGGAGGAGCTTAAAACGGAACAGCAGGAAGCGCTTCAAGAGATGATAGAGAGTCTTGAATCTTCCCTTTCCGAGTATCAGCAGGCGTTTTCCCCAGAGGAGCTGGAAGCGGCATCCCGGAAGCTTTCTTATAAATACGCCAATATGAGCGGACAATTATCTGAAATTTTACAGGATCTAAAAGAGGGAGCGGAGGTTTCGATTGCTTCGGCGGACTCCATGCAGGAGATGGAAGAGCTGCTGAAGAAGATGAACGGAATGAAGCCTGCCAAAGAAGGCTTGGGAACCGGATCGGGAGAGGCGGACGGCGATAACCAGAACGGGCAGGGAGACGGCTATGGAAACGGACAGAACGGTCAAAATGGACAAAACGGACAGAATGGACAGAACGGACAGAATGGTCAGGGAGGGCAAAACGGACAGGGCGCGGATGGAAGCCCCGGAAGCGGAGCGGGAACCGGAGCCAGCGGGACTCCTCATGATTATATCAGCGTCCCTAACGAGATTGCGGACAGCGGAAATTTAACGGGAAATGCCACATCCCACGACACTTCCGAGTTTTTCAGGGCGCAGAACGGGCTTAATTGGGAAGGGGAGCATACCTCTTACGAGGCGGTTATCGGAAGCTATGAGCAGAAAGCGTATGAGGGGATTGCCGCGGACCGTTATCCCAGCGGGATGGAGGATGTCATAAAAGAGTATTTTGCCAGCTTTAATTAACATAAAAAGATAGACTAGGAGGCGACAGAAATATGGCGGAATTGGATAAAAGCAGATGGAAGGAACCGGCGTACATGGCACAGCGGATTGCCGCATGTGAAAGAGAGATACAAAAGGGAATCATCGGACAAAGCGAGATTATCAGACAGGTTATGCTTGCAGTGCTGACAGGAGGCAATGTGCTTCTGGAGGGGATGCCGGGGCTGGGAAAGACCAGACTGGTCAGTACCATTGGCAGGGTTTTTGACCTGTCCTTTAAAAGAATCCAGTTTACGCCCGATTTGATGCCAAGCGATGTAACCGGAACCAATATCATTATTAAGAATGAGCAGGGAAGTTCCTTTTCTTTTGAGAGGGGTCCGATTTTTGCCAATCTGATTTTGGCGGATGAGATTAACCGCGCTGCGCCCAAGACCCAGTCGGCGCTGCTTGAAGCGATGCAGGAGCATACGGTGACGGTGGGGAATGTCAGTCATGTGCTCTCGGAGCCCTTTTTGGTGCTGGCAACCCAAAATCCCATAGAGAGCGAGGGAACTTATCCCTTGCCGGAGGCTCAGCTGGACCGCTTTATGCTGAAGATTCTGGTGCGTTTTCCCGGCAAGGAGGAGTTAAAGGGAATTGTGGCGCTCACGGAAGGAAGCGGGGAGCCGGTGATTGAAAAGCAGATGGATGGGGAGGAGCTTTTGGCGGCAAGGGAGCTGGTGAATCAGATTCCCATAGCAGAGGCGGTGATGGATTACCTGCTTGAGATTGTGATGGAGACACATGCTCCGAATCTTTATATCAGAGAAGGAGCCAGCCCCAGGGCGGCGCAGGCACTGATCCGTGCGGCAAGGGCAAAGGCGTTTCTGGAAGGACGTTTTAACGTCTCTTTTCAAGATGTGAGGGAGGCGGCGTATCCGGTTTTAAGACACCGGATCATTCTGGGGTTTGACGCTGTCAGTGAGGGAATCACCGAAGATGCGGTTATTGCCAGAATCTTGCAGGCAAAGGAAGCTTTGATCGGAAGATAGAAATTAAGGAGTTCAGAGAAACTTTGCAGGAAGGCGGAAACGGAGAAGCGAAAGAAGCTTTGACAGGAAGACAGGGTTAGGAATATGAGGTTGGACGCTGAATTTTTTAGCAGGCTGTCAAGACTCAGGCTGGCTATGGGACAGAGAACGGCCATGAACCTTACGGGAAACCGTAAATCCACACAGAAAGGCTCTTCCATGGAATTTTCGGATTTCAGGGAATACATGCCGGGGGATGATATACGCCGTATCGACTGGAATGCCTATGGGCGTCTGGACAGGCTTTATGTAAAGGAATATATGGAAGAAAAAGAGGCGGTAGTCTCCATTTTGATAGATACCAGCGCCTCCATGGAGTATGGGGCAAGGAAAAAGAGCGGGCTTGCCTGTATGCTGGCGGCGGCTTTTTCTTATATGAGTCTGGGAAATATGGACCGGGTTCTGCTTTATGATATGCAGAAGATGCATCTGCCTTTTGCGGCGGAGGGCGGAAAGAGAGCTCTGCCCCGGCTGGCGGACTGGCTGGAGCGGCGCCGTTTTGAGGGGACGGTGGATATTCCCAAAGCTGTCGGTGCGCTTCCGGCAAAGGGATCCGGCGTGACGATTCTGCTCAGTGATTTTTTGCAGGAGGGCTTTTTGGAAAAGGAGCCGGAGACGCTTAAAAAGCTGTTGGCGTTTTTAAATTACAGAAAGCAGAGGGTTATCCTTTTGCATGTGCTGGCAGAGGAGGAGCTTTTTGTAGAGATGACGGGAACACGGAATTTAATCGATATGGAAGACCAAAGCACCCTGCGCCTTACTCTGGACAGGGTCAGCATTCGGAACTATGAGAGTGCTTTGCAGGAATTTTTAACCCGGATGGGGAGGGAATGCGCGAGAGCGGGAGCCTTTTACGGGGTGTGCAGCACCGGGACGGACATTTATCAACTAATCTTTCAGGACTTAAGGATGTTATATGATATTTGAGAGCTTATTGCCGCTGGTTCTATTGACCGCGGTTCCTGTTATTATAATTTTATATTTGTTAAAGCCGAAGGGGGAGGACTATCTTATGTCCTCGAACCTTCTCTGGCAGAAATTGCTGAAAAATGAGCAGTCTAAAACTTTTTTTGAAAAGTTTGTGCACAATCTTCTCATGTATCTGCAGATTTTGATTACGGTGCTTTTGGTGGTTGCGCTGATGTCGCCGTTTATCAAGGTTGAGGGGCAGGGCGGCGGAAGAAAGATTTTGCTTTTTGACACCAGCGGAAGCATGCAGCATATGACGGACTCCGGAAAAACCCGTCTGGACGAGGCGGCGGCGCAGGCGTGCGACTATGTGCGGACAGCGGAGAATATCCGCTTCTCGGTTGTGACGGAGGATGCGCTGGGCGTAAAGCTTTTGGCAGTGGATATGGCGGATGCCGACAGTCTGATTGAAATTCTGCAAAATATGGAATGCAGTGACGGCGGGGGAGCTCTTACTGAGGCGCAGGGAACCTTGGATGCGCTTATGGGAGAAGAGGCGGAAACTGCGGCGGACTTAATCGTCTATACAGATGGAGCGGGCGCACCGGAGTTTGAAAAGCTTCACAGCAATGCCGGGAAGGAGCTTCGGGTGTTTGGCGGGGCGGCTTCTAATGTGGCAAATGAATACACGGTGTTCACGCAGAGGGAAGACGGCTCTTATGACGTGATGGTGAGCGTGGTCAATTACAGTGACAGTGAGGCTGTCTTTGACGTCAGTCTGTATGATGAGGAGGAGAAGCTTATTGCCTTAAGGCAGATGGAGCTTGCACCTTCGGAGAGCGCCTTTTGTCTGTTTGAGCAGGCTCCTTGGCAGGGACAGACCCTGAAGTCCTGCATTGACGGGATTGCTTTTGATTCGGGAGCAAGAGACAGCCTTAAGGAGGATAATATTTCTCTGGCAGTGAAAGAGCAGAAAAGCCGGGTGAATGGTCTGCTTGTGGGGGAGGGGAATATTTTTCTGGAAAAGGCATATCTTGCCATTACCGGTGAGAGCATCGCCAGATCCGGGACAGACGCCCTCGATGGATACAATGTGGTGATTTATGACGCAGGGCAGATTCCGGAGACGGAAGGAAAGAACCGACTGATTTTTGGCGGTGCCGGAGCGGAATCCACAAAGACGGTCCAAAATGTTGTGCTTAATATGAAGGACTGTGAACTGACCGCCGGTTTGTCCGGATTTACCATAGGGGTAAATACCGCTTGCATCCTTGCGCTCCCGGAAGGGGCGGAGAGCTTTTTGGAGTACGGTGGAGAATGTGTGGGTTATTACAGAGAATCGGACGGCAGTAAGGAAATCGTGGTAGGATTTGATCCTAGGGAGTCGGATTTTCCGCTTAGAGCGGAATTTCCGGTATTTCTGACCAATGCTATGGTCTACCTGACAGACACCTCCTGGCTTACGGCTGATGTTTATTATGCCGGAGAGGAGATTACTTTAAAGCCCTGGGCGGAGCCGGATGAGCTTTCATTTGACAAAATGCCGGGGAAAGCGGGGCTGTATCAGATAGGAAACGGGGAGCATCAGGAAACTTATGTGGTGCGCTTTCAGACAGGGGCGGAGTCGGATGGAAGAGAAACGGCGGACTCCATCGGCAGTGCGGAAGGCGAAACGCTTCAAAAGGTAAAGCAGGCGGTGAGGAATCTGTTTTTACTGCTGGCACTGGCGCTTTTACTGGTTGAATGGATCATCTATGTGCGCCGGATGCGGTATAAGGGAAAGTTTTATCTGGCGGTGAGAGGAGTCGTGGCAGTCTGCGTGATATTGGCACTTTTGGGGATACAGGTGCATTCGGGCAGCAGCCGGACCGCAACGGTGTTTTTGGCAGACCTTTCCGACAGTAACGAGGGACATCTTAAGGAGGCGGAAAAGTATCTACAGTCCGTCATTGCAAAAATGCCCGCGGGGAATGCCGTGGGAATAGTGACCTTTGGAAAGAATGCGCTGGTAGAGCAGTTCTTGACAGAGGAAAATAATTACGGAGGGCTGTTGACGCTTCCGGAAAAAACAGCCACAAATTTTGAGGAAGCCATCTCCAAGGCGCTTACCCTGATTCCGGGGGACTGTAACGGAAGACTGGTGGTGCTTACAGACGGGAAGGAAACCAGAGGGGATATCCGGCAGACGGGACAGGCGCTTTCGGCAGGCAGAGTGGAGTTTTTGACCCTGCTTTACGAGGACGAGGAGACTGCGGATGCCTATATCGACCATGTAAACCTCCCTTCGTACTTGCATCCCGGAGATAAATATTCGGTTACGGTATTTGTGGAGAGCAATTATGATACGGACGCGGTGATAGAGCTTTACAGCGGAAGCGCAAAGAGAGCGTCAAACAGTGTCCATTTAAACAGAGGGAGCAGCCGGTTTGTGTTCAGCACGCAGGTTGATGCTGAGGCAGGCAGTGGCGCTATGGAGAATCTCAGGGTGCAGGTGCAGGCTCCGGGAGATACCTGTCCGGAGAACGATTCCTATATCGCGTACTCCGTGGTGGAGGCGGCGCCTAAGATTCTGCTCGTTTCCGGGCAGGGGACAAATGTTTCGGAATTTCTCTCTGTGTTAGATACGGCAGGATGTGATTATCATGTGGTCTCCGCGTTAAATGCGCCGGACAATATCGATGCCATGCTGGCATATAAGTCCATCATTTTGGCGGACACTTATATCGACGACCTTCCCGCCGGTTTTTTGGAGAATTTGGAGACTTATGTGAAAGATTACGGCTGCGGTTTTGTCTGTTGCGGCGGTGAGAACAGCTTTGCCCTGGGAGGATACCGGGGGACGGCGCTTGAGAGGGTGCTTCCGGTGGATATGCAGCCAAGGAGCCTGAATGAGCTTCCTTCTATGGCTATGGTCATGGTCATCGATCATTCGGGCAGTATGCTCAGTGAGACTGCGGATTTTACCAGTGCCAGCAATTTGGATATTGCCATCCGTGCCGCCGACGTGGCAGTGGATAATCTGAGGGATTCCGATGAAGTAGGCGTTCTGACCTTTGATGACCGGTACAGCTGGCAGGTAGAGCTTACTAAGGCGGAGGATAGGACAGCAATTAAGGAGAAAATCAAGGGAATCAACGAGGGCGGCGGAACGACCATTAAGCCTGCCCTGATGGAGGCGTGTGAGGCGGTTTCTAAAAGTGAGGCGTCCATTAAGCATGTGGTGCTTTTGACAGACGGCATGGGGGAGACAAACGACTTTCAGGATGTGATAGACGCTTACACGGAAGAGGGAATCACGCTCTCTGCCGTGGCGGTGGGGAGCACTTCCGATACACAGCTTCTTGAACGGTTAGCCGATGAATGCGGCGGAAGATATTATTATTCGGATTTATCCAGCGACATACCAAGAATCTTTGCAAGAGAGGTTTTTTTGGGGAGCGAGAGTTATATTCAAAACGGCGTATTTCCGCTGAAAATGCAAAACAGCCACGAACTGACAAACAATCTTTTTACGGAGGGTCTGCCCGTGCTCTACGGGTATATTGCATCAACCCCGAAGACTGCTTCCAGCCCTGTTATCGTATCCGAGGAAAAGGGAAATCCCATTCTCACGGTATGGCAGTACGGGCTTGGCAGGACGGCGGCCTGGAACAGCGACATTACCGGAGAGTGGAGCGGCGCTTTTGCAGGAGCAGATGACTATGTAGAGATGTGGAAACGGATTGTGGACTATTCCACCGGAAATGCCGACATGGGTGAGGACAGAGTGGATATAACGGCGGGAGAGAGGACGGAGATAACCTATCAGACGGAGCATTATCAAAACGGCACGGAGATCCTGGCCACAGTGATTGACCCGGAAGATGAAATTACGGAGGAAAAGCTCTACGCCGTGGCACCGGGAAAATATGCGGCGGAGATTGCGACGCCTTTGACGGGCTTATATCACTTCAATATCAGGCGCAGGGAGGACGGGGAAGTTAAAAGTTATCTGACAACAGCCGCCGCAGTGCAGTTTTCGGATGAGTATAAATTTGATGTGAGCACGGAGCCCTATCTGAAATTCGTAGAACAATACGGCAGGATTATTACCGAAGAGGACCCTGTCTTTACCCGGATAACCGGGGGAGCAAAGGAGAGCTATTCTTTGACAAATTGGCTGATTTTACTTGCTGTTTTTTTGTTTGTGGCTGATGTGGCAATGCGCCGGTTCCAGCTTGCGCCAAGAGGGTTCTCTGGAAGAAACAGAAAGCGGAAGACGGAAGAAACGCCTAAGGACAAGGTAGAGGATATGCGGAAAGATATGTCCGGGGAGACACTGGACACTTCACAGCTTTTACAGAAGAAGGATGACAGGAAGATTTGAGTTACCTTATATGGACTGTGGCGTAAATGGAACTATGGGGGAATTTTTATGGGAAAAATAATCAAAAATGTTGTGCTTACCTTGCTGCTTTTAACATTAAGCGCTTCTACCGCTTTTTTGGCGTATTTACATTTTTTGGCACCAGATGGCGGGGAACTTTCGGGGGAGTGGCTGGCAGACCTTGATATGACACAGCGGGCGTCTGTTACGGCGCTTGACTGGCTGCAGGACATAGAGGGCGTGTCTGTTTCTTTGGAGGATATGGAAGCTTATATGCAGGGGCTGACGATTGAGGTCAGTCTGACCTTGGAGCAGACTGACCGTAAAGAGGGAACCTTCAGCTGTCATATTTTGGCGGAAAGCTATGAGGCGTGCAGGCAGACCGCTTACGAGGCGTTTGCGGCGGCGTTTCAGGAGCTTTTGGCTGGGAGGCTCCGCATGGCAGGATATGAGGACAGCATAGATAAGGATGCTTTGGAGGCACTTGTGGAGGAAACCTTTGGAATGTCCACGGCTTCTTATTTGATGACCTGCGGGCCCGAGCTGTTACCTTCTTTAGAAGAGCTGCAGGCAGAGTATGAGGGGAGCGGCACTTACGAAATGACAGAGGATGTTTTGACCAGACGGTATGAGGAGGACGGAATTGTCATAACGAGGGCGGAATATTACATCCGGAAGGATTCCAGCTTGGTTTTATACGAAGAAATTGATCCGGTATCTTCCGGCTCTCTGCAGGATTACCCTGTGATATATACGTTAAAGCAATCTGCTGAATAATAGGATGAAAAGAAACGACTCCTTTAAAGGAAAGGCCGAAGTGAGCAGAAAGGAAGAAGTTATGAAAACAAGTGTGCAGAAATTTAGTTTCCTTATCTTGTCGGTAATTCTGGCATGTAATATCCTGCCGATTCAGGCGGACGCAAGCTTTGAAATTTCCGGAACCTGTCAGGTACAGATAGATTCCGGATCTGTATCCACGGTGAAAACGCTGGATTACAGCTACGAGGATAATACGTATCTCTCCCTGCGGGATACAGCCATGCTTCTTATGGGCACGGATAAAGCTTTTTCTCTGGAAGTTACCAAAAGTACCGTTTCCTTGGATACCGAAAAGAGCTATGTGCCGGCGGGGGCAGAGAATGCGCCTTGGGAGGACAGTGAAAACCCTGACATTTCCCTGCGGAGAAATGAATTTAAGGTAAACGGGCAGACCGTGTTTTATTATACATTGATTGCGAAACTGCCATCCGGCGATTATGACTGCTTTATGATGGCGGCGGATCTGGCTATGATTCTGGATGTGAACATTACCGTTCCGGAGCCGGGTTCTTTGCAGATTCACACACAGGAGCCTTTTGACGTTTCTCCGGTTTCTTTGGAGCATGCCGGATATTTTAGAGGAGTCAACAGCGTACTGCTTGGGGATGCCTCGACAGGGGAAGTTTATTATCAGTATCAGTCGGATATTTCCTATCCCATAGCCAGCACTTCTAAGCTTATGACCTGCCTTTTGACCATGGATGCCATTTCGGAGGGGCAGATTGACCTTGAAGAGACTGTCACCATCTCTGACGCCGTACAGGCGCTTGCCGATTCGGACGACGGGGTAATCCCCTTAAAAGCCGGGGAACAGATTACCGTACAGGAGCTTCTGACGGGCGCTCTTCTGCCCTCCAGCAATGAATGTGCGCTGTGCCTTGCGGAGCTGATTGACGGTTCGGAGGAGGCTTTTGTTCAAAGGATGAATCAAAAAGCGCAGGAATTGGGGCTTTTTCAGACTGTCTTTTTCAACAGTAACGGGCTGCCCTCCTACACGGAAGATTTTATCCCTTCCAAACGTCAGAACAGCATGAGCGCGGAGGATATGTTCCGGCTGGTATCGTATCTCCTAAAGGTTTATCCTCAGATTACGGACATTACATCGCTGGAAAAAGCTGTCCTGCCGTCTTTGGAGATGGAAGTGAACAATACCAATCCTCTTTTGCGCAATCTTCCGGAAGTTACCGGGCTGAAAACAGGAACGACCAACAAAGCCGGAGCCTGTCTGGTTACCTCTTTAACTGCGGATGACGGGGGCATGAAGCATGATTTGGTGGTGATTGTCCTCGGCACTGAGGATTCCATCGAGAGGGGACGCGTCTCAGGACTGCTGGCAAGATATGCCCTGAATGTCTTTGACGAGGGGAGAGAGGAAACAGAAACCGAAACAGATGATCAAATCCCGGAGAATCTTCCCATACATGCGGAAGCGGCGGTTGACCGGATTCTCCGGACTGCAAGAGAGAGAATAGGGAGGGAAAAGCAATGAATCAAAGTGAAAAAAGGATATATTTGATTAAAGAGCTTCTGTCAGAGCAGCCGATGTACCAAGGCATGGAAATCCCAGACAACGCAGAGGAACAGAAAAGACTTCTTAGGAGTTTGATGAATATCCGTTCTCCGCGTCCGATAGGGGCTGAATTTCTCAAAGTGCAGGACGAGTATCTGGGTGAGGAAGTCCAAAAAAAGGGGATTACGGATGCCGATGCCCTGCCTGCATCTCCAAACAATGACCGTCTTATTCTTTGGCGTGGAGATATTACCACATTAAAGGTCGATGCGATCGTAAATGCAGCGAATAGTGCTTTAAGGGGCTGCTTTGTACCCTGTCATTCCTGCGTGGATAACATTATTCACAGTGTCAGCGGTATCCAGCTGCGTCTGGCTTGTGACGAACTGATGAACGAGCAGGGGCATGACGAGCCGACAGGGAAAGCAAAAATCACGCCTGCCTTTAATCTGCCCTGCCGCTATGTGCTTCACACAGTCGGTCCGATTGTATCGGGTATTTTAACAAAGAAGCATTGCAGGCAGCTTGCCGACTGCTATCAGTCTTGCCTGGAACTGGCATCGGATAAGGGATTAAAAAGCGTTGCCTTTTGCTGTATCTCCACAGGCGAGTTTCACTTTCCGCAGAAAAAAGCGGCTGATATTGCGGTACAGACGGTTACTGATTTTTTGCAGACGGATATACAGATAGAAAAGGTGGTTTTTAATGTTTTTAAGCAGGAAGATTACGATATTTACAAAGCAATTTTGGGGCTTGAGTGATTGAAAAAGTCATCCGATTATGTTATAGTTAAAACTGCCTGTCAAATGATTTTGGCGAATGATCGAGTGCCATTTTAAGAAACTATCAGGAGGGCAGCCATGAAAAAATTTATGATGTCTATCATCACTTTTATTTTTTGTTTAATGATATGCGCAAATGTTTTTGCATCGTTGTCTGTGCCTGTTTATGCTGAAGATAAGTCAGGCGCGGCTCTTACAGCACCTGATAATGCTGATACATATGAAAATCCTGATTCAATCCTCAGGACAAATGCGGTTACGGTGCGCGTCGGATATTATGACAATGATGAACCCGAATTTCAGGATGGCTTTTCAGATGATGTGAGAAAATCGGGATACGCATACGATTATTATCAGATGCTGGCACGGTTTGCAGGCTGGAAATATGAATATGTATATGGAAGTAAAGAAGAAATATGCCAAATGCTTATCTGCGGCGACATTGATATCATGGCGGGAGCCCGTAAAACAGACAGTACCCTTGCGGACAAGGTTGATTTTTCCTCGTTGGATATGGGCTTGGACGATGGCAGGTATTTCGCTGTCAGCAAATCCGATCCTAAGCTGCTTGATGAATTGAATTATGCGATGACGCAGATAGATACGGTTTCTCCGACGTTTACGATCGAACTGCATCAGAAATATTTTAATAAATCGTCTGATTGGTCTCTGACAGAGCAAGAGGAGCAGTGGCTGCAGCAGAAGAACACCCTGACGTTCGGGTATACGCGCTATCATCTTCCATTTTCGGGCCAGGACGATGATGGCAATCCTGTCGGACTTGCAGGCGAGCTGATACGTGAGCTTGAAGAGTTTGCGGATATAGAAGTCGTTCCGGTGTGTTTCGATTATGTCTGGGATATGGAGAATGCATTGAAGGATCATACGGTTGATATAGGATTTCCGATGTATTCAGACCCCTGGCTTGCTGAGAGCAAGGGACTGATCCAGACAAAAGCTGTTGTTACCGACAGAATGATGATCGTTTATCACGGTGAATACACAAGCGATACCACTTCAAGATTAGCTATGCCCAAAATGTCGCTCGGATTAAGGGACTATCTTCCCGCCAATTATCCGAATGCGGTTGTAACGGAATATGATAATTTTCATGATACATTCGAGGCTGTGTATCATGACGAGGCTGGCGCTTTTATTGCCTATTCAAGCATAGCCCAGCGTCAGCTGAGCGGTTATGATAAGGCTAATGAGCTTAAAGTAAGCTATCTGGACAAAACTGAGGAGCTTTGCCTGCTGGTGGATCAGGACTCCGCTGTTTTATCCGTAATACTCGATAAGCTGATAAATCAGATTA
>JAMPGL010000062.1 GCA_023663945.1 Lachnospiraceae bacterium
AATCATCATACAATGAGGTATTGCCAAAACAGTAAATCCTTTCACCATAGTCAGGCTGCCAGTTTGATTTTGCGTCTTTGGAAACCAAACTCGTATCAAGAATAACTTCTTAAGGAGCCCATTAAAAAGCGCCAGTACTTGGTGAGGTATTTTCGAACCTAGTACTGCTGCGCTTTTTAGTGAACGAGAGTGGGGCGACGTAGAAGTTATTCTTGATACGAGTGGTCATTTTGATAATACGCCTAATCAAACTAAACCGGAACTTAAATAAATATCCCCGCCTCTCACACCCGATTATAATTAATCAAACATCCTTTTAAAATAATCTGCCTCTCCTCATCGGTCAGCTCACCCAGCTTCACCGTAAACTCTTCCAGCCCGGCTTCTCCTACCTTGTACGCCTTAATCTCCTCTGCCTTCTCTTCTACCGCCTTGCGAATATCCGGGAAAAACAGATAATCTTTATTTTGAAAAGGAAGCTCTCCCTCTTCGATAAGAAGCGGAAGCATTCCCCAATTGATCAGATTGGAACGGTATCTCTTGGTGGCATATTCGTTGGCAATGTTTGCCCATCCGCCAAGCACCTTCTGGCAGGACGCCGCCTGCTCCCTTGCTGAACCGTCGCCGGGTTTCACCGCAAAGATTGTTGAGCCAAAGCCTACATTCCCCCTGCCTGCCTCCGGATACTGCGTGTGAATCATCTCCATCACCGGTTTAAGCTCCGGCTTTACTTCCACCGGACATTTACCCTCCATCACTGCCTGCTGCGCCTTTTGAATATCCTTTGCAAGACCTACATAAGCAGGATCTTTTCTGGATAAAGTAAACTCCGCAAGCCCTAAAGGATTGGAGCGGTAAGAGGAAGTTTCCCCGGAGGGAATCAATTCATCCGTGGTGGTCACCGGATCATGAATCTCAGATACCACGCGCAAAATTAAATTCTCCGGGAGTGCCGTCATAGCAGGCCAGTCTTTGATATTGGGACCAAACTGAATCTCCACGGAAGGATCCGCCACTCCATGGGAGTCAAACACCCTGTTTGCATAAATCGCTGAATCAAAATGATATTGATATTTGCCAATCGTTCCATCAAAATCCGTTGCTGCCGTCAAAATACCCTTGTTTGCTGCCGTTGCCGCAATCGAACGGGCATCCATCAGCGCTACGGATGCAATCTGACCGCTTTGCAGCTTAGAGCCTTCCCTGTTGGGGAAGTTTCTGGTGGAATGACGGATGCTGAACGCATTGTTGGCAGGCGTATCCCCCGCGCCAAAGCAGGGACCACAGAATGCCGTCTTCATCACCGCACCGGTCTCAAGAAGCGCCGCCGCACATCCGTTTTTGATCAGCTCCATATAGACAGGCATAGACGCCGGATAAACACTTAGGGTAAAACCGTCCGAACCAATATAAGAGCCTCTCATAATATCCGCCGCCGCACAGATATTCTCGAAACCGCCTCCCGCACAGCCTGCAATAATTCCCTGATCTACCAGAAGCTTTCCGTTGTGCACTTTATCCTTCAAAGAAAACTCCACTGCGCCGTCTAAAGAAACAGCCGCCTTCTTCTCCACGTCATCCAAAATATCCAAAAGGTTCGCATTCAGCTCTTCGATCGTATAAGTATTGCTCGGATGAAAAGGCATTGCGATCATCGGCTTAACGGTGCTCAAATCAATCTCAATCAATCCGTCATAATAAGCGGTCTGTGCCGGATTTAACTCCCTGTAATCCTCACTTCTTCCGTGAATCTCGTAAAACTCCTTAATCGTATCATCGGTCTGCCAGATAGAAGATAAACAAGTGGTCTCCGTAGTCATCACATCAATGCCGATACGGAAATCAGCGCTTAAGGAAGCCACGCCTGGTCCCACAAATTCCATCACTTTATTCTTGACCGCACCGCTGGCAAATACCTCCCCGATAATAGCAAGCGCCACATCCTGAGGCCCTACGCCGGGAACCGGCTCCCCGGTCAGATACACCGCCACCACGCCGGGCATATTGATATCATAAGTCTGATTTAACAACTGCTTTACAAGCTCCGGTCCACCTTCTCCCATTGCCATAGTTCCCAAAGCTCCGTATCTGGTATGAGAGTCCGAACCAAGAATCATCTTACCGCCACCGGCAAGCATCTCCCTTGCAAACTGATGAATAACCGCCTGATGAGGAGGGACATAAACTCCGCCGTACCTTTTGGCGCAGGTAAGCCCAAACATGTGGTCATCCTCGTTAATGGTTCCGCCTACCGCGCATAAAGAATTATGGCAGTTGGTAAGCACATAAGGAACCGGAAACTTTTCCAGCCCCGACGCCCTTGCAGTCTGAATAATTCCAACAAAGGTAATATCATGGGAGGTAAGCTTGTCAAACTTAATTTTAAGCTTTTCCATATTTCCTGATGTATTGTGGGATTCCAAAATTCCATAGGCGATAGTTCCTTTTCTTGCCTCGCCGATGGATACGTCCTTTCCTGTTTTACTTTTTACCTGAGCAAGTGCATCCGGACCATCTTTTATCACTTCCGTGCCGTTAATCAGATATGTGCCTTTTTCGTATACCGATACCATATTTTTAGCCTCCTGACCTTATTTTACATTTGTCTGTGAAATACTGCTATCCATTATAAAGTAAAATCAAAAAGGTTGCAATTGCTATTGCCCACAAATGAACCGGGTAAAACACATAAAAGAAATATTGACAAAACTTCGTCTTTGGTCCGCGTTCCCCGTTATACAGAAGGATAAAAGGGAACACCAGAAACCAGTAAGGCTCGCTGAAGGGCAGAAGAATTGTTACGGCTTCTATCAACAGACAGCCCGCAAACCAAATGATCTTTTTTTCATGAAAGAAATATTCTATAAACATAAAAGGAAGTAAGACCGTGCCCCATTCTCCCATAAAAAATCCTGTCAAAAAGCAAAACGCCGAAAGCACGTAAAAACCTTTCCCTGCCATACCCTGTTTTGCCTTTGCCTGCTGGGTCAGGGCTATTGCAGCAACACCCAGCGCAAGCGTAAAGATAACATTATTTTCCAGCGGACGCCTCCACCCGCTCTGGAGAAAAATTCCCAAAACCATCTTTAAGATTCCGTTGCCGATAAACACAATGCCTGCGAGCACGGACAACCGCAGGCAGTATCGCTTTAAATCATGAGTTTTACGGATGCCTTCCACTGCAAAATACGCAAACATAGGCGCCACACATCGGGAAATAATTGTAAAAACATCTGCCAGCCTGTCAGGCACCAGATGGTCAATATAGCATATATGATTCAGAACCATCAGAAACGCCATCAGCAGCTTCAGTTGAAATGCGTTCATGATTTTTAACTTATCCATTTTCTCCCCACCGTCCTTCTGCATTCAATTCGCTTTTCAAATATCTTGTAATTCTTAGTGACTTTTTGTTCGCTTTGTGATATAGTAAACTTCAATTCACTTTTGGCAAAAGTATGTCAATGATATATGCAGATACGAACATTGCTCCAAGGAGGAAGCCCGCAAAATGAACCAGAAAAAGAAAAGATTTTTTCCCATTACATTAGCTGTCTGGCCTTATTTATATGTTGCTCTTACGCTTATGTTTTCATCCGATGAAACGCTGGGCGGAATATTTCTTTGGGGTGGAATGCTCCTCACGCCTATTGTTTATATCTCCAATATCATCTACGCCTGCATATGTAAAGGAGAAGATTCTTATTACCACCTGGCTTTTTGGAATATGGTGATTAAACTCGTCCACATTCCGTTTTATTTGGGCACTTTTCTGCTTGGCATCCTGTTTTTGCTGGTTGCCGTTGTTCCAGTCTTCACTTTCGTAACGCCATTTTTAATCATCTTCCTGATTTTGGTGGATATATTTCTGCTGATTACCTCATCCACATACGGCGTCAGCGCACTCGTCCGGGCAGGCAAGAGGCATGTCGTATCGAAGAAGTATGCCGTCATCAATATTATTCTGCAGTTCCTGTTTGTTGCAGATGTTATCAGCGCTATTGTATTATACATAAAGGTTAGGAAAAAAAGAAAAGCGCAGTCAATATGTAATAATAATCCATAAATAATCGTTTCCAATTTCTTATAATTGTGCGAGATAGTCAATGCATCTGTTTTATACTTTCTTTTTATTCTATTTAACCGTCAAATCTCACATCAATTGCCGCATCATACAACGGGCAGTCATATTTTAACATAATGTCAATAATTCTATTCATGTTATATTCGGAAAGGTCATAGCAGTCAGTTCTTACAAACTGTTTAGTTACCATTAACTCAAATGCCTCTTCCCCGCTCTCAAAATATTGCTCTTCCTGTCCCTTCCAAGATTGAAACTCTCTGTTAAAATCATTAATTATCTCCTCCACAGGAATCTCTTCAAGAAAATCAAGATAATTTTCATTTGATAATTCGGTATAAATATATGCATTTGATACATTTGGTGCGCCTTTGCATCTCCAAAAACTTAAATCACGACTCATATCATTCTCCTCCTTTAAACTGATTGTATTTTTTTATTTGTTCTTTTGCTGTTTCCGGCAGGTTTATATTTCTTGCATATACATTCTTTTCAAATTCACTACGGTATTCTTCAATCAGTTCATCACTATTTTGACGGTTTAGCAATAATGAAAGAGCTAATAAATCCCATGCCCATATTCTCACAGAACTGCGTCTTACTGCTTCATTTCTGCCAAGCAGCATTGATTCATATTTTTCCAATGTATTGCACGTTTCCAAAAATGGAAGAGCAACTTTTTCAATATTTGTTAATATATTTTCAGCAATAGGTACTACATCCGTAAATTGGGTAATATAAAATTTATAGGGTTCTCTTGGGTTTATTAAGAATCCAACATTTATAAAAGCTGTAAACATTGTTTTCTTATATTCCTCATCTCCTAAAAAGCATATAACTTTATTTAATTCAGGATAATTAAAACCTGTATATACATCCATAAGAGTTTCTTCTTTTCCCCTTATTTTTGTTAGGCTAAAGGTAATCTGCTGTAGTCCTCCTTCAATTTTACGCTGATATGTATATTTTCTCTTTTTTAGGAAACCATATCTTTTAAGTCCTTCATTTAATAAATCAATTAATTCAATAAGCTTCTCTTTCATCAACTTTTCTTTTCTGTTTATCATCGGAATTATTATCCAGATTATAATAATTATGAACTCCTGTTGTCAAATAATCCTCTTTAATCAAATGTGCTGGTCTGCATCCATCAAATAGCTTTTCTTTTCTCAAACCTATAAATTCAAATATTACTTCAGCATCTGCTTTACTCTTCAATTTTCCATTACTCCCTGCATATCCGGTATTTCGTCTATACTGTGCAAATTTTACAGTCTTTTATATATTTTCAACAAATACATGCAGATAATCTTCTTCACATAAGCTGACCCCGAAATGAATATTAATTCTAATCTGTATCCGCCGCCTTCAAGCAAATCGGTAGCAATGTACAATATGCATAGCTTGTACAACGTTTTTCAAATAACTATGCTTTAGAAATGCAGTATTCATCACCATTTATAAATAAAATTTGTCCAGTTAATTATCAAACGTTACACTAGTCTTGAATTTCCCATATACAACTATAAAAATCTTCGATATCACCCTGCATATTTACAATATCTCCATCAAAAATGGAAATTTTATTTTGATGACCATTTATTGTAACGGCAAACTCACCTTCATATATCGTTCTAATATCATCAAATAAATTCATTAATTCTTTATGCCCTATTACTACAGTATGTTCATTTAAAATTTTCTGTTGAAATAAATAAACTCTTTGCATGCTATTATCAACAGCTCCTCCAACACCACTATAGTCTTCTATATCTACAGGAGCCGCATCCAAATTTGAAATGTTCCACATCAGTTCATTTTTAACCATTAAACTAATCCTGCAAAACATTTCTTTAATAAATTGGATATTATTATTACAATCTTCATACATTATTTGTTTCATCACTTATCTACCAATGGTGTGTTAATATCTGTTCTATGGCTTATCTTTATCCCACTTGAATACTGTGCATTATATATCTTTTCATGCCAATGCGGAGTAGTATGATAATGAGAAGAGCTTGCATTTCCGTGACCATGATTAGTATAATCTACACAACCAATTTCTCTTCCATAATCATCATACATTTTGTCTGTTTAACATTACCAGCTTCATCATGCTTCGGCAAATACTTGTTTCCTGATTATACTACTGTCCTGTATACAGGATTCTGCTTCTTACATTTTCTCAGCTTTCCAGCAAATTTCCTCATAAAAAGAATTTAGTTCCATATATAACTGGTAAAGAATTTTATCTATATATCCCTTATCCATAAATGATTGATGGCATTCTCCTTTATTATCCATGAAAATAACTCGCGATTTTTCATTCGAATCAATAAGAAATGTATAGGTATCATTAAATGTATTAACAGGCATAGAAATATTAAACCTTGTCCATTGTTCTTCATTGGCATTTTTCTCTATCTCCATATTACCATCCAAAAAAGCTGCTCCTGACAATAAATAAATTACTTTGTCCATCTTCAGTCCAAACAATCTTTCATGTTTCCTATTGCCATTATCTCTTACTATAGATGGAATAAATAAAAGAATATCGCTTAAAGTTTCTCTGTCATCATATTTTCCAATTTGCTTTTCCTGTATCCAATAGCATATTTTTCCATACATAAATTGTTTATAAGTACTTTCTATCTCATATTCAATAGCAAATTTTTCTTTATTACCAAGAAGCTTTTTACTTAACATCAATTATCCCTTACCTTTCATTTTAATGCCAAGTTACCTAATCACATCATAATTTCTTTCCGCTAATTCTTCTAACTCCATCTATTGTCCTCTCTTTGGTTAAATACTCTATGGTTCATATGGACACATATCCGTAAACGATTTCCATGTAACGCTCTTCTTCTGACGAAGAAGCTGCTTCTGTTCCTTCTTCCTGTCATAAAGGCTCTCCTGCTCCCTCAATGCTGTCATGCAGGCAATCAATGAATATGACATCAGATAACTTTAGAACTAACTTGCTGGATATACTTAGCCGGTACTTGATCTGCAAGCCAAACTTTCTCATTTCCTATGTAAAAGTTTACGCCTTCATTCCACGCATTCTTTGCATCAATAACCAATATACAAGGCTTATCATCATGGCGTCTTCCTACCATTTCAGCCGTTTCAACGTCCTGTGACAAATGAACATATTGTCTGCCCTGAGGTAATAGACCATTTTCCATTATCGATTGCAAAAATCGCCTTGCTGTACCATGAAATAAAATGTTTGGCGGCACTTTTTTCTCTTTTAAAATTTTCATTGGCACAGAGTGTCCATAAAATGCTCTAATTTTCCCGTCTACAAGCTCATGCCGCTTCTTCTCAGATTTTTCAATCATCTCTTTCAAATCTGCTTCACAGACGTTGCTCCATTTCTTTGTCCTATGCAATGCGTCTAACATCTGATCAACTGAAACCCAGCCTTCTTCATCCATTTCAAGTTCATATTTCCATGGAGCGTGACGTAAAGCATAAGAAATTTCTTTACTCAATTCTTCTAACTTATTCATGTTCTATCACCTCATATCCTTTGGCTATAAATTGAAATATACCTTCTCCATCCAAATATACGATATAATGTTTGAGATTCCAACATTCCTGAAACAACCTGACAAATCCTGATTCTACTCTAATTCTTTCATGAGTACATCATCAATTTACTATGCTCTTATTATAGCTTGAGGCAACGAATAACTCAATATTTCTATTGAACTATCCATATATTATGGATATAAATTAATCATTTATTTTTAATTTCCTTTAAATCCTATATGCGCAGATTTTTAATTTAAATTCAATAGAAAACGAAATAAAAATATATAAAAGAGATGTCTTCTGGAAATTAAAATCCAAAAACATCCCTTTTTAAATGCATCTAAGTATCTATTCATGTCCATTAAATTTTTACAGCAGCAGACTCTCATCTATTATTAATTTCATATTGCCAACAGTATAAAAACATCCTCTGCTCCAATATTCTTTCCCCACCATAGAAGGCGGTATTAAAAGATTCGTATAGTCAGGGCTGAAAACATTATCCTCCAATGACTTTGCCTTGTCTTTAAAAATCATTATTACTATCAGATCATCACCGTTTATATTAGATACATGGTTATTAATTACCAGTCCAAAAAAATATAAAGAATCTTTCGGGTTAATTAAAAATATATCTCCCTTCTCAGGATATATCCTTTTTCTCTTAATAACTTTTAACTGATAATCTTTTATCTCTTGGTCATATAGTATGTCCAGTTTTTTCTTAACACTATCCGGCTGCTTTGCATACCTTTCTTCCCATCTTCTGGCAAGCAAATTCCCATCTCTTATATCATCCATCACATTTCCTCCTGCTTTCCCACTTATACCCTTGGCAAGTTTCATTGTAACATGAGCGTTTGACGATTTTCAAAGGAAATATTGTAATATTCCTTTTGCAGTTATCCCATTTTTCTAATTGCTCAATTATCTTCTATCCATGTAACATACGGATATTGCTTACCGGATTTTGCAAAATATGTAATAATTTTATATAAGACATTATTATCTTGACATATCATACCCATTTCAAACATCTGTCCCACTATCGCAACTAAAGTTTTTTCTTTTACATTTTTACAAAAATAAAATATCATTCTCATTATCTGAAGACTCTCTCATATCCACAATCAAAACTAATGTCTTCTCAGCGTGCCTTTTCTTTCCATGTAACTATATGTTCGTGTTTTCATAATTCCTAGTAAATGTCCCTCTCTAATGCAGATAAAAATCATCTGTTGCCATTTTTAATACGGATAAATCCATATATTGTCATAACTTATCAAAAACGAAATGCCATCGCCTTTTTTTATTGAGAAATCATCGTTCTCAATTGTAATCATTTCAATCCAATCTTTTGCAAAACGAATAACATATACATCATCTATTTCCTCACAAACTCCTTTAAACAGTACTTGCATATCACATAGATTAACACTACCGCTAAACTCTTCATCACGAAAAATAGATATTTTACTTCTATCAATTTCACTGATACTCAACTCAAAGAAATATGTTTCCTCCAATATAGGTTCCTCATTATGGCACCAGCGTCCCTTAATCCTGCCTACACTAGTGTCGCCTATAACATAAATGCTTTTCTCGTTCCTCTCAATATTTGTAATAACCATTCTCATTTTATTGAATCCTCAGCGCTTCGTTATATACATAATCATCGTACCATGTTCCTTTATGATAAATAGAAATTTATCGTTCCCATTCTACCCATTTCATACTTCTATCCTCACCGGCGCTTCTTATTTCCCATATTAAAATATAGAAAACTTTCTATATCCCCGCCGCCGGAAACAGCCATGTATCGCGGTTATAAGGAATCATTTCATCCGTCATGCAAAGAATCACTCCCGGCTGAACATCCATCTTCAACCTTTTAAGCACTGCAAAATTTTTATCCCCATGATCCGGTATTTTGGCTTTCTTAATTTCCATAGGATAAATCTTATCGCCCTCTGCAAGGAGCAGGTCAATTTCTTTTCCGTCAATGTCACGATAATAATATAAATCCGCTCTTTTTCCTGTATGATAATAGCTCTTTACAATCTCACTGACCACATAAGTTTCAAAAAAAGCCCCATCCATAGCGCCATTTTCCAAGGTTTCCGCGTTGGGCCATCTGCAAAGATACGCCGCAAGACCAGTATCCAAAAAATATACTTTGGGAGTCTTGACTAATCGGCTTGTAACATTTGTATAATAGGGATGCAAAATAAAAATAATCCCGGAGCGTTCCAGAATAGATACCCATTCTTTTGCCGTGGGAGCCGATATGCCAATTGCATTTGCAATCTCACTATACTTAAGCTCCATAGAAGTCCTTGCTGCCATATACACCAAAAAGTCATAGAACGCCCCAAGCTTTTCAACCAATGCCAATTCCTTAATATCACGCTCCAAATAAGTATTGACATAATCCATGTAAAAACGTTCCCGGTTCAAATCTGTCGTAACAAGCTTTGGCATTCCGCCTCTGAAAATCTGCTCATAAATTTTGTGAACATTCTTAGGCTGAAAATTCTGCATCCTGTCACGAAGCCGTGAAAGTGATGGGTGAAACGCATCGGTCTCTCGTCCTTCTATTTCCGCACAGGATAAACCGGACAGATCAAAAACGGCAATCCGTCCTGCTAAAGATTCCGATACGTCTTTCATCATCTTAAACTTTTGAGATCCGGTAAGCCAGTACATCCCATTATTATCTTCGCCATCAAGCGCTCTCTGATCCACAATCCGTTTCATTTCCAGCAAAATAGACGGCACGCGTTGAAATTCGTCAATCAAGAGAGGAAATCCGTAAGTCTCAAAAAAAAGCGCCGGGTCTTTTTCCGCCAGCCTCCTTGCATTTCCATCATCCAGCGTAACATAACGGCGTCCCTCTTCTTTGATATGGTTTAGCATGGTTGACTTACCCGCCTGGCACTGGCCGCATACCATCACTACTGGATAATAATTTGACGCCTCTATGACCTGTTTTTCTAAATGTCTTTGAACATACAATATTCTTTCCTCCATAGTCGAATTGAGCAAAATAAATTCTGACTTTATTTTACTCGGTGCAGTGAGCGAAGTCAATTCCTAAAATATTGTTCAATATATTGCTTAAATCCCATCACCCATACACCCCGGCAAAAGACAGTGCCGCGCACTTTTAAATACGTCAAGAAAAATCAAAAATTTCTGATTTTTCTTGACGTAAAAATCATTTTGCTTTTATTCCTTCAACGCTTTTTGAATTTCCTGAATCACAATCTTAAGCGCCTTGATTCTTGCATACTTCTTGTCGGTGGATTCCAAAATATGCCAAGGTGCGTAGGCGGTGCTGGTCTTCTCGAGCATTTCATCTATCGCCGCCTCATACGCATCCCACTTTTGGCGGTTGCGCCAGTCTTCTTCTGTGATCTTCCATCGCTTTTCCGGCGTATCGCGCCGATCCTCAAACCGATCCAGCTGAGTGTCCTTGTCGATTTGAACCCAGAACTTGATGATCACCGCACCCCAATCGTGGAGCTCCTTCTCAAATTCATTCATTTCGTTGTAAGCCCGCTTCCAGTCATTTTCACTGCAAAAGCCCTCCAGCCGTTCTACCATCACCCGTCCGTACCAGCTTCTGTCAAAAATGGCGATATGACCTGTCTTGGGAAGCTTTGTCCAGAACCGCCACAAATAATGCCTCGCCTTCTCGTGAGGCTCCGGGCTGGCAATGGGATGTACCTCAAACCCTCTGGGATCAAGTGCCCCTGTTATCCGCTTGATATTTCCGCCCTTTCCTGCCGCGTCCCATCCCTCATACACAATCACAACAGGAACTTTCATTCGATACAAACGGTTATGAAGTTCTTGCAGCTGAGACTGCAGACGCTTTAACTCCGCCTTGTACTCTCCTTCTTCCATTTCCTGACCAAGAGCTACTTCCGCAAGCTTCGGCATTTTTACAAGGGGAAATACATTCTGTAGAAGCGGCACTGCAAGACTCTGATTTTGTAATGCGATTTCTATTCCCTGCGTGAGAATCTCAAGAGCCTGAAGTTCCGCCCATTTCTTGGATTTTGCATCAATCACATACCAAGGTGCGGACGGCGCATGCGTGTCTTCCAGATACCGGTCAAACACCTGCTCACACTTCTCATAATGCCCATTCTGCCATTTATCCTCCTCGCCAACCCTCCAGCTTGTATCAATATTTCCAGTTAACTCCTTAATCCGCTTCTTCTGTTCCTTCTGGCTGATATGACAGAAAAGTTTAATTACCAGATAGCCGTTATCAGTAAGCTGCCTTTCAAACCGCCGGATACTGTCTATCCTCTGCTCGTAAGTTTTCCGGCTGATTTCCCCGCGGAGGCAGAGCCCGGTCAATTCATCCATCCACCCGGAATCCAAAAACATAAATTTCCCGGCTTCCGGTATTTTACAAAAATAACGGCACAAAAACGGTTTCCTGCGCTCCTCTTCCGTGGGGCGGTCCATTGGCGCCACTTTAAAAAACCGTGGGTCTATATTTTGAATCAAATCCCCAATCAGGCTTCCCTTGCCCGCCGTACCCCAGCCTTCTACCAGCACCAAAACCGGCACCTTATGCTCCTTTATCTGCATCTGCTGTCCGGCAAGCTTTTCCCTTGCCTTTTTCAGGCGCGCTTTCAGCTCTTCCTCGTCCGGCTTTTCCATGAATTGTACATTCTTTAACATATATACCGCTCCCTCCCAATATCGCTTAAAGCTCCTTTGTCTATATGTTTTCAAACATATATGTTTACAAACTTATAGGATAATAAACAAAAGCAGGATAACAACAATCGCCGCTGCCACACATCCAAAAGCAATGAGTCCCGCCTTTCTCTGCGCCGGGCTGACCGGGTTCTCTGATTCTCTCCTTCGGTCGCTTTCCATCAGATTAACTTCCCTTGCCATTTCCCGCATCACATTATCCCCTCTTCCCGGATTTATCCCCATTTTATCCCTCCTTCCGTTTTATATCTTTTCATTTATATTTTTAAGCTCACTCCTTATTCCCGCGAGCAACGAGTCAAAGTCATGCTTGCATGACCTTGACGACTGCCGCGAGGGTCAAATACCCCGCAGCTTGCTACGTTGCAAGTTTGATGCCCCGTCAGCTTGCTGCGAGGTATTTGACTTTATTCTCCAAATTGGACTTCGCAGTCTTTCCGGTAAAAAGATATTCCATAGCAGCCAACCTTTTTATATCCTTCTTTGCGCAATTCATCGGCATATTTCCGGTCATATATCTGCTGTAATGCCTTTTGGGCATCACTTTCTAAGTCATCAACCTGCCTTGAAACCTTTATCTCCAGCACAAATGCCCTCCCGCGCAGAGAGGGACTTTTAACCATAAGGTCAGCACGCCCATTCCCTGATTCGCGGTTAGATTTCACCAAATAATCCTCACTTTGGCTTAAAATTCCGGCAAGAAAACCGTGATAAAAATTTTCTGCGCTGTCATAAAAGCTGATAGTCGAAAAGAGCTGTCCGCTTAAAATATCTGCTACCTTTTTTGCATCGCCGTCTTCCATTGCACGATACAAGCCGTGAAAATCTTCTTTCTTTATTCTGTCATTCATCCAATTAAGAATTGTATTTTCATAAATGGTCATCACCTCTGCATTAGGGATACAGACCTTCAAAAATACGTACTTCCCTTGAAAATACTCACTCTTTTTTGTTAAATACCCGGTAAAATAAAGAAAATTCCACAAATTTTCGCCCTTATCACGCATGTCTTCATAAGTGACTTCCTCGTGCACTTGTATATCCAGCGTCCCTCCGTTTAACAATACCTCAATTTGCCCTTTTGTCTCCCTGTCTGCCCGGGCGACCATATCCTTTATAATGGCATTCGAGCTGGTATTGATCCAATAGGGATGGGGAAAAGCCTCAATATCTGAATACAAGTCATATAAAAATTTTATTACACTCCACGGATTGTAAACCTCTGTATTTCCAAACTCATATCCGTCATACCATTCTTTCATAGACGGAAAGCGCTTCTCCACATGATAATATTCCATCATACGCAATACTTCCGCTTCCGTAAATCCAAAATGTTCACTATATTTTTGGTCAAGCACTGAGAGATTTAAGCCCGTAAAAATGCTTTCTTTTGAAATCCGCAGACAGCCCGTGATGACCGCCAAATGCAAATAATCATTTGTTTTCAATGCAGATTCAAATAACGATCGGATAAATTCCGTCATTTCATCATAAAATCCCTTAAAATACGCATTTTCCAACGGGACATCATATTCATCAATCAAAATAACCACATTTTGTCCGCTTACCTGATAGAGACACTTACTTAAAAATTTCAACGCCCCCGAATAGTCATCATAGCCCGCTTCCCCGCTTGCAAGTCTCTGATAAACCCGTGCGTCATCACTATCTATCTTATTACTTGCCAAAATCTGTTGATGCCGTTTAAATTCCTCGGCAATTTCCAATTTTATCTTAGCATATGCCGACTCAAAAACAGGCTGTTTTGCTGATTTCAGAGTCAGGTTGATCACCGGATATTTTCCCATCTGCCTGCAATATTCTTCGCCAGCCCGCGTAATCTTCAAATTCTGAAAAAGTTCCCTGTTCTGCGCGTTTTTTTCTTTATCCCCGGTGTCCTCAAAAAAATATCTGAGCATGCTGAGATTCAATGTCTTTCCAAAGCGCCTTGGACGGGTGAACAGATTTACTTTCCCTTTTAAATCCAGCAGTTCCTTGATAAACATTGTTTTATCCACATAATAATATCCGGATATTAACATATCCTCAAAATTTTCCACTCCAATCGGTAATGCCTTTTTCATTCTTTCACCTTTATCCTATAATTTCTTCGCAATGCACAAATACCCCTCATCAGCCACATAAATAGTATAGCATAAAATGAATGAAATATGGTAAATTGTTTTCTCTCCACTCAATTATAGTTAACGACATATCCGAAGCAAAATATTATAAAATTCCTTTTTCGCATATTTTTCCATAAACGGGCTATGCCCGCATTTCTCCAAAAGATAACTTTCACACAAAACACCATTTTCCCGCAATGGTATGATTACCCCATCTGCCGGATGCGGATCGTCTTCCCCTTGTATCAAATAGATCCTGTTTTTAATCTTTTTAAAAGATGCCAGCAGTTCTCCGCTGCTTCTTAATCCAGCCGCTTCACTCCAAACCTTATTATACATTTCGCTGTCTGCCTTATCAGCTTCATGCTTTTCTCTGTCTATAAGGCAGTAATTATCTGCCCTGTCGAGCGTTTCTGACACTCTTGTCATATCTTCATCGGCAGCCTGACTGCCGGCTAACCTTTGAAATATCTCCCTGTCTTCATCTGATAAGTTCAAAAGCCTGCGCGAACGAATCTCCGGAACGTATTTATCTTCAAGCGGAGCACAGCCGACCAAAATAATATTTTTAACCAGTTCAGGATATTTTTCTGCAAAAAACACCGCCAGCCACGCTCCCCATGAGTGACCGACAAGCGATATTTGCTCCGTGCAGTTATCGCTGATTTGAATATACAATTCATCTATCAATTCCGCTATAGAATATTTCGACTGAATCGCTTCGACAACTCCAATCTGCGCTGCCCCGCTTAGTTCCTCCGCAAAACCTTTTAATGATCCACCCGCACCCGGACCACCATGGACTAAAACTGCCGTATAAGGGGCTTTGCCGTATAAACGTACCATTTCTGCCTCCCGAATTACTGTTTATTCCCACGAGCAACGAGTCAAAGTCATGCTTAGAACCAGCTAAGGCTGGTTTAGGTATTTGACTCAGCTTTTGTAAAATATATTTTAATTGTATCAAGCCGCTGAAATGAGTGCAAGCTCTTCTCCTATCAGATTACTATTTTCTCCATGCTAAGTCGTTCGATTATTATAGCAGACGACTTAGCAAATATCTCTTTCTGCTTCCTGCAAAATCCATATACATAAGCTTTTGCAGGAGCGAAAAGGACATTTCTAATGTCGTTAACTATATGTTTACAAACATATAAAATTTTACACCCATTCCGAACTTAAAATTTCTACATGACAAGCGCCTCTTTCCGCGCTATACTCCCTTCAAAGCAGAAATTTCAATATTCTATAAAATTCTTGCCGTTTTAACAGAAACGGCGTTGTCAGCCCGGAGGCATCAGACGAAATCATGCTTTTACTTCAAGAAACAAATCACAAGTCAAATACCCCGCAGCAAGCTGACGGGGCATCAAACTTGTAACGCAGCAAGCTGCGGGGTATCGAAGGTCGCAACCTCTACATATAATCCCATATGCTATACTGCTTTGTTTCCACTACATTTTTATAGATTGTTTTATACTCTTTCTCCTGTCCCTGCTCTTTTACATACTTGCTTATGATTTGCTCGTTTCCATGTTCGCTTACTGTCGCTACATAATAGCCATCTTTCCAAAATTCCCCACCCCATAATTTTTTTTACTTGTGGACATCTTGCAAACACTTCACGTGCTATGATGCTTTTTACTATTTGGATGATTTTTTTCGGACTGTATGTTGGTACTGATTGGATAAGAAAATGTACATGATCTTTATCCGTTCCTACCTCCAAAAATTTGATCTCATACCTTTCCTGTATTCCCTCACATGTTTCCTTTATTACCCTATCCACATCTTCATCTATTACTACCCTTCTGTATTTTGCCGGACATACGAAATGATACATGAGTACTGATACATTGTGTGATTTGCGTATTGTTTCACTCATCCCACAATTTCTCCTTCCCTTTTTCCTCTAGTATATCACTTCCTCTACGTTTTGAAAAAGTTTGTTACGCAGCAAGCTGCGGGGAATTAAACCCTCTTTTTGATTAAAGAATTTGAAGAGCAGATAAAAATTGATGTCGGAAGGTGAGTACATTAAATTTCGGTTTAGTTTGATTAGGCGTATTATCAAAACGCCCACTCGTATCAAGAATAACTTCTACGTCGCCCCACTCTCGTTCACTAAAAAGCGCAGCAGTACTAGGTTCGAAAATA
>JAMPGL010000063.1 GCA_023663945.1 Lachnospiraceae bacterium
GGTATTTTCGAACCTAGTACTGCTGCGCTTTTTAGTGAACGAGAGTGGGGCGACGCAGAAGTTATTCTTGATACGAGTGATCGTTTTGATAATACGCCTAATCAAACTAAACCGAAATTTAATACCTCTCCCTCTCCCACATCAATCCTCTCTCATCCAGCCGGTCAACACTGACATTATCATCCGCAATCTCAATCCGAATCAATCCATCACTATACTTCTCCGCTGTCTCCTTAAGGATAGAAACCAATTCGCTCTCTTCGATGGTCAGCAGTTCGTCTAAATCCATAGCCTGAACAATCTGCTCCGCCTCATTCATAAATTCCCTGACGGCATAATCGCGCTGTCCTACGGTTAACTGTTCTCTGTCCGTAATGTACCAGTTAAAGCAATACCAAAGATCCGCAAATGCCAGCCCATCCTCCGATTCTTTATAAAAGCTGCTGTTAATCCATCCATACCGGACATCCTTTTCATCCTGCGGTCTGTCGGATCTCAAATTATTAATCAGTCGATGATTTTCTTCTCTGGAAAGCCCAAAAGTCAATTCTATAAAGGACTTTTCCTCATCCGAAAGTGCTTCTGCCCAAATTCCCTGTGCGCCATCCTCTGCAATACGTTCCATGCTGTCAAAATTTTCATTGCACCAATCAAGCAGTGCCTCATCAAAATCGGCAACTGACATACTCTTGTAATCCGGCTTCATCAGCGTTAAAAGAGAATCATATTCTTCTTTTCCGGCAGGAGAGTACCTGTCCTCTTCCCGCTCCTGCATATTCTGTTCCCTCATCTGCGTCCAAATGGAGGCTTCCTTTTCGTCCGCCTCACGCAGACCGGCTAAAGTTCCATCTTTATATACTACATGCAGTTCAACTGCATCTGAAGAATAATGACCGTTCCCCGTGTAGAATGTAAACCACTCTCCCCGCTCTTCGTCATAAATTCCCCGGACTTCTTTTCCCTTCCAGTACAAGTGCACATCTACATCCATACTGAAAAGAGAATCCATAGAAGGAACAATCTCCCATGTAAGCCCGAATTTTTGATAAATCCCCAAGCTGTGTTCCAGTTCTTCCTCAACTTGCTTTCTAAGCAGTTCTGCCGTTTCCTCCTGCGCCTGAACCTGATCCTGCATCAAATCCTCATTTTCCAGCGGTTGATAAACATAATCAACCGTAACGCGCAGTTCCTCATTGCTTCTGTCTGACGTAATGCGGTGAATCTTCTCATTCAAAATCCACTCCATAAACTTCCCATCCGCCAGTTCCGCTTCTGTTCTTTCCTTCAAAACAGCTGTCATATCCTCCACGGTCTGTAGATAGGTATCGCAGTACTGTCCAGCCGTTAACTGTTCCGGCTGTTCAATATTCAAAGTAAGCACATACTCAAACAGCGCATTATTTTGTCTCAACAGATAATCCGATGTCGGCATAGGATAAACATTGCCCTCCGTGCATAATAGAGCACCGTCAAATTCCCGCTTCATCCATCTTTCCGCGCACAAAGGCTCAAAAACGTAATGGAAATAATGAAAATATTGTTCTAATACTTCCCCCTCTTTTTGGTCTGTCTCAAAAGTCCATTCCGTCTGGGAAAACCGCTCGATTACCTCCTGATATTCCGGCGTATCCGTCATAGTCCAAAGCCTCTCCTGATATTCCGAAACCGGCATATTCTCATAATCCTCTACCCATAAATCCGCCAGCATTCTGCATTCTTTTTTGGAAAAAGAGCCTTCCAGCGCTTCCTGTAGTACCTCTTCCAGATACTCTCCCTGATCTGCGTTTTTCTCTTTTGCCGTAGTTGCGAACCCCAAAAGTACGCCACACACCAAGATCACAGCCGTCAGCAGGGCAATCATTGATGTTTTCCGAATCTTCATCACCGCTCCAATCCTTTCTTCAATAGCATTTTTGCTGAACCCGTTGTAAAGAGGCGTCAGCCCTGCTTTCTTTTCTTCCATGAAAATCAATGCACGGGCATAACCCGACTTTTCACTCTCTCCAAAGTGACGGATCACCTCATCATCACAGGAGATTTCCAAATCCCGATTAAACAGACTGTACATAATCCAGACCAGAGGGTTAAACCAGTGTATGCAGAGAGCTGCCGTCAGAAGCATTTTGACTGCCAGATCAAATCTCCGGATATGCACAAACTCATGCTCCAGCACATAAAAAAGCTGTCTCTCGTCATTCCAATCCATATCTTTCGGCATCAAGATCACCGGACGAATCACTCCGTAAGTAAGCGGCGTCAGGACATACTCCGACCATCTGACCGCTATGGTGCGTCTGATTCTGTGTGACTGCTGCCATTTCGTGATGCTCTGTGATGCTCTGCTCTCTTCCTCAATGGGAAAAGAAATCTGAAATCTCTTATAGCCCCTGATATACGCTGTCAGAAAAAAGAAGGCAGTTACAGTCATTCCTGCCAGCCAGAGAATCCGCCAAAAAGGTGTCCCGCTTCCCCGGCTGCTTTTTTCCACGCTTTCCGCAAGGACTGCAATTTCTTGGCTGGACTGTTCCAATTCTTCTTCCGCAGTTCCCTCGTTTAATTGCCCAAATCCTGCCTCTGCAAGTCCTTCATTCGTTTGTCCAAGCCCTGTTTGCACAATCTCATCTTCCGCTTGTTCAAGCCCTGTTTGTACAATCTCATCTTTCGCTTGCTCAAGCTCTGTTTGTACAGTCTCATCTTTCGCCTGCTCAAGCTCTGTTTGTACAGTCTCATCTTCCGCTTGTTCAAGCCCTGCTTTCGCAGTCCCCTCATTTGATTGTCCAATTCCTGCTTCTGCAGCCGCCTTATCCTGCTGATTAAGTCCTCCCTTCACGGCTCCTTTATCTATCCGGCTTTCCATTTCGTCCACAAACGAAACCGCCTGCGGAAGCAGGGAATATATGCTGAAAGAAGAGGGCAGTGAAACCGGCAGAAGCAATCGAACCAATGCAATCCACCACAACGCCAAAAACATTTTTTTCGGCAAGCGATTCAGAAACAGTGCCCGAAGCCCTATAATCACCAGAATGATTACAGAACCAAACAGGCTCATTTGCAATAAACTCATCTTTACCACCTCATTCCAGCTCTTCAACCATTTTCTTAAGCTTGTCAATCTGTTCTCTGGACAGCTTTTTCCTGCCCAGCAGTGCCGCAAACAGCTTATCCGCCGAGCCGTCATAAATTTTATTAATTAATTCTTCTGTCTCCGCTTCTTGAACATCCTCTTTGGGGATTAATGCATGACACATAAAATTAGGTTCCGTCCGCTCAATCGCACCCTTCTTAATGCAGCGCTTAATAAGCGTATAGGTGGTATTTACATTCCAGCCTGTCTCCGCATTTAAAACTGCCGCTATCTGTTTTGCCGGAACGTCACCCTCTCGCCAGAGCACATCCATTACCTTTAATTCTGAATCAAAAAGCTTAATATCCATTTTGCGTTTCTCCCTTCCGCTGTATATATAATTCCATATAAACAAGACTGTAGTAGTATGGTGTTGCTTGTATACTACTACAGTCTTATGGTGTTGTCAACATATTTATCTATATTTTTCAATTATACAGTAATGCTTTTTCTCTTTCTTTTTGTAGCTGATTCCCACTAACAAAATTTCGTCATATGCCTCTGCCCTTTGCACATAATCTTTTTGTTTTATCTGGTCAATGGCATTTTCTGCGCAATCGTCAACCTTTAGCTCCAGAATAATTACTGCTTTTCCTTTCCTTTTGGGAATAAAAAGAAAATCACAATAACCTTTTCCGCTTTTTGCTTCCCTTTCTATCCAATAATCCTTCCGCGCATACAAATAACATAATGTAATCACACAAGAAAGCGCATTCTCATCATTATATTCCAAAAAAGGGATTTCCCTGTCATGAACCTTTTCCAATATCTCCGCCACTCTCTGTTCATCAGACGCCAGAGTTGCAGACAGCATTTCCTTGGAACTGTCCACAATCTGTTTTATCTCTCCCATGCTGTCTCTTGACAGCACTCCTTGATATTTTTCCATCAATTCGTGGTTTGGAATCCTCACATATCCGTCATGGTACAGCAAAAAACCATACACTGCCATAGCTGACAATATTTCATCTCTGGTATTCATCTCCTGTTCGACAGCGCTGTACCCACTCAGGTCAGCCTCTACCGAGATTCCAGATACCATTTTAACAATATCCGCGCGCACCTCATCCACATTATGTTCTATACAGTCTGCCACTTCATTCATAGGACCTGTCTCTGTCCAATAATTCTGGCATCTGCCATCTACCAATGCCCTGTTTACCGAGCGCGGGTTAAATAAATGCCTGCCGTCTCCTATAAGATAGCCGTCATACCACCATTCCAATTCTTTATAACTGACGCTCTTATGCTTCTCACACAGCTCTTTCACTTCATCTTCGGTCAGTCCAAACTGCTCTTCAAAAGTCCGGTCATTCATAAAATTATATTCCCAAAACATATTGAGCTCTGACCCGCTGGAATATTTTGCAATCGGAAGCACGCCTGTCATATATGTTAAGTCAACGTAGGACTTGTCCTTCAGCAAACCTTTTAAAAATTTTAAAAAATGCATCTTATCTTCATCGGTAACATATTTCTCATGAAAAACAGAATCCCATTCATCCAGAATAAAAATAAAAGAATCACCGGAAGCTTGCAGCATTTCATTAACCCCTGCATATTCTTTTCCCTTCAATCCGGGATAAGCTTCTAACAAATCTTCCTGTAGTTTTCTAATAATGCTTTTTAAATAAGTACGATATTCATCACAAAAATCAGGTACAACGCTAAAATCAATATGAATCACATTGTATTTGTTTATATGGCTTTCAAAGTCCCGTGTGCCTGCAATTTCCAACCGTTTAAACAATTCATGACTGTCATATCCTTTTGTATAATATGCCCCCAGCATATTTGCATTTACGGTCTTGCCAAACCGACGCGGTCTGGTAATGCAAACATATTTCTCATTTGTCCGAATCATGGAAGATATTTTCTTAATCAACATGCTTTTATCCACATAAATTTCACTGTTAAGTGTATCCTGAAACAGTCTAATCTGCGCATTTGTGTTTAAATAATGCATATCTATTCCTCCCACGTCATCTAAAATTCCAATAAAAAAGCTGTTCTTTCATATACCCTTTTCCCATTTTTTTCATTATAACAAATTAATCCGTCTTTTCCTAGAGCAAATCCTCCCGCATCTCTTCCATTCATCGCTTGCTATATCCATCTTATGCAGCTACACCATCATTCCCGCCAGCACAATGCTTGCCGCTATCCCCGCCAGCGTGGAAAGCAGCGCTCCCGTCAAGGTATACCGGGTCTTTGTCACCTTTGCCGCAAGAAAATAAACGCTCATGGTATAAAAGATAGTTTCCGTACAGCTCATCATAATAGAAGTAATCAGACCGATTAAAGAGTCCGTCCCATAATTTTTAAAAATATCCAGCACCAGCCCGGTAGCCGCCGAGGAGGAAAACATCTTAATAAATGCAAGGGGAACTAATTCCGAAGGGAATCCCGCCTTTTCACTGACAGGGCGGACAATATTTCCCAGAAACGTAAGGAACCCCGAAGCGCGCAATACGCCTACGGCGGTCATTAAGGCAATCAGCGTAGGCGCAATTCCCACCACAGTCTTAAGACCATCCTTTGCCCCTTTTACAAAATCCTCGTAGACATTGGTCTTTGCCGCAACGCCATATGCCACGATATAAAAGATAAGGATGGGTATAATAATATTGGAAATATTAGATAATACGGAAGCCATATCCTGCATCTCATGTTTCAGATTTTTACAGTATATGGCTTTTGTGCCTAAAGTATTCTGATTCTCTTTCGGTAACAGTTCAGCCTTGCAGTCCCGGATGCAGGAAAGCCCCGTGTCATGTTCCTTACGGATTGACTCTATGCACTGCCGCCGCCCCCGTCAGCGCGTCGCGTTTCGCGTAATCAAACAGGATAAAATACGGCTCCTCCTGCCTGGTCTGCTCTTTTGCCTGAAATCTTTCCCACACCGGATAGTGAAACGCCTCCATATGCGTCATCTTCATTGTCTGTCTGGCGTGGTAAGCCGAATAAGCCGTCAGAAGCTCCGGCTGCGCCTCTTCCCTCTGATAAAATTTCCATATTTCTTCCCGAAAAGGTGATAAATCCGCAGAAAACGGCGGACGGCTTTTGGCGTTCTCCCGTAAGTAGTAGTCAAAGGTCAACAGTTCTGCAAACAGTCCGCTTTTGCCGGGTGCTTTCTCCTTAGCAAAATCCAAAAGCGCCTGATAGCGGTAGTTCCTTGCCGGAGAGTTCGTAAAATATCCCTTTTTCTCGTAAAATTCCGCCAATTGTTCAAACAGGACAAAGGGAGAGGCAAATTCCTTTTCCAGTACCGGAAGGGTATACAGGAACTGGCTGGAATTAAAATACAGCTCTACCATTTGTTCTATCTGCTTTAATTTCAAAATCTCGCCATAAGAAAGCCATCTGGTATAGAGCACTTCGTAGGGCGGATTTTCCTGATACACAATCTCACCGGCCTTTGCCCTCTGCCAAATCTCCGTGCCTTTCAGCACCTTTAAAAACCCCAGTTGAAGCTGGTGGGGGCGCATTGCATATACCCGGTCGAATGATTTTCCAAAGCTCTCATACCCCTCCAGCGGAAGACCCACTATCAAATCCAAATGAATATGAATGTTTTCCCCGCTCCGTATTTCGGACACCGCCGTCTCGATTTTGGAAATGTCCGTCATCCGATTGACTGCTTTTAAGGTTTCCGGATTAGTTGTCTGAACGCCGATTTCCAGCTGAACCAGCCCCGGGCGCAGAGTCCCAAGCAGTGCCAGCTCATCTTCCCGCAAAAGATCCGCGGCAATCTCAAAATGAAAATTGGTGATTCCGTTGTCATGGTCCGCAAGATACTTCCAAATTTCCATTGCATGACTGTGATTGCAGTTAAAGGTTCTGTCAATGAATTTAACCTGCGGAACATTGTGATCCAAAAAGAACTGCAATTCCTTTTTTATCCGGCTCCTGTTCCGGAAGCGAAGCCCCTTATCGATGGAAGACAGGCAGTAACTACACCGGAAAGGACAGCCCCTGCTTGTCTCATAATAGATAATTTTATTATCAAATTCATCAAGCCGGTCATAAAGAAACGGGATTTCTTCAAAATTAACCGGTTCCCGGAATGCCGTAACTCTGCCGGGAAGAACCAATCCCGGAATTTCTTCCAGACTGTGATAAGGGCTGTCAATCTGAGAGTTTTCCTTTTCCGTATAAAAAGATAAAAGATCCTTAAATGTTGCCTCTCCCTCTCCTGTCATAATCCCTTTCACATGCGGATATTCCTTTAATATTTCCTCTGCCTCGAAGGAAACCTCCGGGCCTCCCAGCCAAATATCCGTATCCGGAAGCACCTTGGGAATCTCCGTGATCAGCTCCCGGATAAAATGAAAATTCCAGATGTAACAGGATAATCCTATTACATCCGGATGCCTTTTATACAAATCTCCTAAAACCTCGTCCACCCGATGATTGATGGTATATTCCGCCAGCGAAATAAACGGGGCAAGCTCCTTTCCTGCATACGCACGCAGACTGTAAAGCGCCGGATTTGTATGAATATATTTTGCATTGATTGCCGTCAATAAAAACTGCATGTTCGTTTTCCTTTAAAGTGTAGAAATGAATCGGTCAAAAGCCCTCTGTCCTTCCGCAGTCCTCTTATAAACTCCTGCGTCCTCCAGCACCTGCATAAACACGAGGCCAATCTCACTCTTCAAAATGCTGTCAATATTCGAAGCGTCAATCCGTTCGTATTTAGGCTTAAATTCATCCACCCAGTCTGCGTGTTTGTTAAGCGCCTCGTCCCTGCGGAGATCCGCCCCGGCAAGCACTGCCTCCTTAAGCTTTCCCATCTCCTCCTTAAGGCGCGCCGGAAGAACAGCCAGCCCCATTACCTCGATCAAGCCAATGTTTTCCTTTTTGATATGATGGAGCTTTGCATGGGGATGATAAACGCCTAAAGGATGCTCCTTTGTAGTAATGTTATTGCGAAGCACCAGATCAAGCTCGTAGCTCTCCCCTCTTTTGCGTGCAATGGGCGTAATGGTATTGTGCGGTTCTCCGTCCGTTTCCGCGAAGATAAATGCTTCCTCGTCGGTGTAGCTTCTCCACTTATCCAAAACTATATCCGCAAGGGCAATGATTCTCTCCGTGCTCTCACTGCTTAACCGGATTACCGACATGGGCCATTTAACAATGCCCGCTTTTACGTCCTCAAATCCTTTTACGGTAAAATCCCTTTCTACAGGCGCCTTTGCCATAGCAAATTCGTAATGTCCTCCCTGAAAATGGTCGTGGCTTAAGATGGAACCGCCTACAATCGGCAGATCCGCATTCGACCCCACAAAGTAATGGGGAAACTGCTTTACAAAATCAAACAGCTTGCAAAAAGTATCATGGTCAATCTTCATGGGGATATGACGACTGTTAAATACAATACAGTGCTCATTATAATATACATAAGGAGAATACTGAAATCCCCAAGGCTCTCCCTGAATCGTCACAGGAATAATCCTGTGGTTCTGTCTTGCCGGATGATTGACCCGCCCTGCGTATCCTTCATTTTCACGGCAGAGAAGACACTTGGGGTATCCCGACTGCTTTGCCGATTTCGCCGCCGCAATTGCTTTGGGGTCTTTTTCCGGCTTGGAAAGATTGATGGTAATGTCCAAATCTCCATACTCCGTGGACGCTGTCCACTTCATATCCCTCTGAATCCGGTATCTTCTGATGTAATCGGAATTACAGCTGAATTGATAATAATAGTCTGTCGCCTTTTGAGGGCTCTCCGCATAATATGCCTGAAAAGTCCGGATTACTTCGCTGGGACGGGGCATCAGGATACTCATGATCTTTGTGTCAAATAAGTCCCGGTACACCACGCCGTTTTCCTTTAAAATTCCCTTTTCGTAAGCATAATCAAGCATTCTTCCAAGAATGTTTTCAAGGGTATCTTCCGTTAGGTCACACTCGGATTCCTCTAATTCATCCAGTTCAAACAGCTCCAATAACCTGTTTATCGTATAAATCTCATCTTCCTCTGGTACAAGCCCCGTCTTTTTGCCATAGGCGGCAAGCCTTCTAATATCATCCTGTATCATGTCCAAAACCTCCCTCTTAAATTGCGCAGGGGCCGTCCCCGATCTCTACCACATAAAAGTCCGCGGCATAACCGATTTTGGCAAAATACGCTTTTCCAACCTGATCGATAAAGGTGTCAATCGCCTCGTCTCTCACCAGACTCACCGTACAGCCTCCAAATCCTGCCCCTGTCATGCGGGAGCCGATAACGCCGTCCACCTTCCAGGCTTCCTCCACCAGAGTGTCCAGCTCTATTCCCGTAACCTCATAATCGTCCCGAAGGGAAACATGAGAGGCATTCATAAGCTGTCCAAACCTCGTAATATCGTCATTTTTAAGGGCTTCCACTGCCTGAATAGTTCTCTGATTCTCATACACCGCATGTCTTGCCCTTTTTACCCTTACCGGGTCACCGATTGCTGACTTATTCTGCTCAAACTCCTCTTCCGTCAAATCCCCCAGCGTTTTAATATCCATCACCTTTTGAAGCTCCGAAAGCGCCGTCTCACATTCGCTTCTGCGCTCATTGTATTTGGAATCGCCAAGCCCTCGCTTCTTATTACTGCATGCAATCACAAGCTTAGCGCCGCTTAACTTAACGGGGGCATAAGTGTAGGACAAATCCGCCGTATCCAAAAAGATGGCATGATCCTTTTTCCCCATGGCAATGGCAAACTGATCCATAATCCCACAGTTTACGCCGTTGAAATGATTCTCCGAATACTGCCCGATAAGCGCCAAGTCCTGATTGCTCACATCATATCCAAAAAAGGTTCTCAAAATATATCCGGTCAGCACTTCCACGGATGCTGAGGAAGACAATCCCGAACCATTTGGAATATTTCCGTTAAGCAGAATATCCATCCCCTTCGGAATGGAAAAGCCTTTCTGCTCAAACGCCCACATAACTCCTTTGGGATAGTTCGTCCAGTCCGCCTCCTTAGACGGTTTTAAGTCATCCAGACCAGATTCCAGCACTCCAAGCTGTTCAAAATTCATGGAGTAAAAGCGTAAAGCCCTGTCCTCCCTGACCCTTGCCGCCCCGTAGGTTCCAATGGTAAGCGCGCAGGGAAATACATGTCCTCCGTTGTAATCGGTATGCTCACCGATTAAATTCACGCGCCCCGGCGCAAAAAAGGTCTTCACTCCTTCTGATTCCCCAAATACTTCTTCAAACTTCTTAAGCAGAACCTCTTTCATTTTGCTCTCCCTTCCCGGCATCCGCCGACTGCCCACGCAAACGCTGCACCCGGCTTACTGCTCCTTCCTTGATAGATTTCCGATTTCACTTTTTATCATTATATCCGCGGCTCTGGACAAATTCCAGTCTGCTTTGTTATATAAACCTGTTAAAATGTTAACTGTTAATCTTATTTACCTGATTGATAAAATCTTCAATCTGCCTCAAATATTCCTTATTTCTGCGTGTTTCCCCTTTGAGCATTTCTCTCCGGTATGCGGATGGGGACATTCCCTTCATCTGTTTGAATGCTTTGGTAAATACCAGCGGATCCGTATAACCGCAGGACAGGGCAATGCTTTCGATTGGGTGCTCCGTCAATTGTAAAAGCTCCGTCGCCTTTGTGATACGGAAGGTGGTCAAAAACTGCTGAGGCGACATGCCTGTGCCGTTCCGGAACAGCGTATACAAATAACTGCGGTTAATGCACACGTAATCCGCCACATCCGTTACTTTAATAGGATTGCAATAATTCCCCTGAATAAATTCAACGGCGCGTCTCACATAATTATCCGCGCTGTCCGTCTCACTTTTCTTTTCAATCGGAACGCCCTCCGCAATAATGGACAAAAACAACTGCAATTGCCCGTTCCTCCGCAGGTCGTTGGCTATCCCGTAAGTATTGTGCTCCATCATGTCCTTTACCGTCTGGTAAAGCTCTTCGCCCCTCTCGGACATAAACACCGGGCTGTTAAGAGACAATCCCATTGCCTTTACGGTGCTTTCCGCAAGGTTTCCCGAAAAGCCGACCCACACATAAGTCCACGGGTTTTCTCCGTCTGACTGGTAAAAGACAAGCTCCTCCGGGGGGATGAGAAATCCATATCCCGGCTCTAAAGAGTATTCCTTATCTTTGATGGTAAATTTTCCTCTGCCGCTTAAGACAAAATGAATCAGATAGTGCGGTTTCTGTGCCGGTCCAAAGCTGTGCAGAGGCTCCGTTCTGGAGCATCCGCAGCAGTTAACAAATAAACTGCCGCTCTTTTCCCCGGTAAACTCCAGCTTATATGCTTTTTCCACCTAAGTTCCTCCTTCCCCGAAATCCGACGGTTTTCACTATCCATCGGTTTTTGATGTTTCTACATTAAATTGATTTCAAATAAAAAGAAAACCACTTCGCGATTATTTGCTCTTTGAAGGAATTATCCATTATATTCGAAAGAGCTTTCGAATACTTCAACGCTTCAAAAGCTCTCATTAATGCCTCGGATCCTTAACTGATTTATTCCTATAACAGATGTTCTTTCACATACCGCACACTGTCAATATAATCTTGATCCTTTTGCAAATGTTCAATGATCACAGGCATTTCCGGATCTGTCTCGTTAATGCAATGGATATAGTGCTCTAACTTAATTTCTCCTTCCCCGCATGCACACTCTTTTAGCTGAAAAGTAAGCTCGGGTAAAAGCCTCACATCCTTTAAATGACAGCTCTTGATATAAGCGCCTAACTTCTGAAAGCACTCATCCATAAATTGTTCGTGAAATAAATATCTCTGCGGACAATTAATCATATTAAAGAAATCCATGTGTACTGCAAAGCATTCCCGATTCACCTCTTTAATCAGCTGTAAATATTCATCCGGACCCGTTGGAATCATCCATGGCATAGGCTCAATCGTAAAAGCCGTGTTTTGGGGATCAGCCCTGTCAATCACTTCCTGTATCGTGCGCACGGACTGCTTCCACAAATCTTCACTAAAATTCTGCGGATAGGCGCCATCCCATCTTGAGCCTGTCGTCCCTGCAATGTTCACACAGCATCTGGCTTTCAGATAATCCGCTAATTTAAGCTGTGCCACGCTGTATTCCATCGCCTCTTTTTTCGCATCTGCATCTAGGGAAAGCGGATTCTTCCATATACCGACTTCCGCAATCATGAGACCGCACTTATGGGCGGCATCCGCATAGGCGTCAATTGCCGAGGCATCCGCCCTGCTGTCAATTGGAAAAACAACTGCCTCACATCCTAATTCTTTTTGCTTTTTTGCCCACTCCTCTGGTGAGCAATGTTTCAGGCTTGATGAAATTCCAAGTCTCATAACCTATCCTCCCCCTTATTCTCCTAGCAGGATTCCTTTGTCAAACTGTGCTTATAACATAATCCTCAGACACGATAAGCGCTCAGTTCGCGGTTCATGTCCAAAATCGAGGAAAAAGTCTCCGTAGCGGCGGTTTCAATGTTCCTCATCTCCTCATCCATGTCCGCAAGCAGCTCAGAAAGATGCGTGATTTCCGTGCTGTTTTCCCCGGATGCCGCGCCCACGGATTCCATAGCGCTGTGAACCTCTTCCAACACTCCGGCATATTCTTCCATATTTTTAAGCAGCTGCTCCATGGACGCACGGATCTCATCAGCTTTCTCCATAAAACCGCAGGAAATATCCCCGAATTTCTGATAATCTGCCGAAATTTCTCCCTGAAGGTAATGGAGCATCCGGTCAGATAATGCATCCAGCCCCTGAATGGCTTCCACTACGTCCTTGCTCATCGTCTGGATTTCATTGGCGGCGGCGTTGGTATTTCCCGCAAGCGTGCCGATTTCTCCTGCAACCACTGCAAATCCCTTTCCTGCTTCCCCGGCTCTCGCCGCCTCTATGGATGCATTCAATGCCAGCAGGTTTGTCTGCCCGGATATTCCAAGAATCGTCTCGGAAAGCTCCTTGATCCGCAAAACCGCCTCCGCTTTCTTCTTTTCCTCCTGCAAAGAATGCGACATCTCCTTTACATTCTTTTCGATTTCGATATAAGATGCCTGTGCCGTATCATGAAGCTTAGCGGATGCCGTGTTGATCTCCTGCAGGCTGGTCGTATTGCCCGCGGCAATCTCAACAATGTTCTGTATATCTTTATATACAAAATCAACCTGTTCGCCTACAGTTCCCACAGACGCCGCAACCTGTTCAGAAGTTGACGCCATGGAACGTATGGTATCGTTAATGCCGCTGACCTGCGCCGCAGATTCCTTCACATTCGTGTTAATATTTCCCATCTTAGTTTCAATGCTGCCTGTACCGCTCTTGATCTCCCTGACCGTTTTCGCCGTCTTCTCCAAAAGCTTGTTCAGACTGTTTCCTATCACTTCAAGCTCATCTCCTGACGTAATGCTTAACACCTTTGTAATATCCCCGTTGTCGGAAGCCACCTCAAGGATCTTATCGTTTACTTTAATAAAATTACGCCGCATCCTGATTGCAACGAACAGTGCAGCCACAACAGCAAAAAGCACTGCCGCCCCCACTGTCAACAGAATGTTGCGGATCAGACTGTTCAGCGAAGTCTGTATGGAGGACGCCTCATAATCCACCGCTACAATCCCCAGTACCTTTCCGTCTCGGAAAATCGGCGCATACCCGCTGTAAAAAGTCCCCCACTCATCCGTAAATGGATCCTCCGTCACGGAAGCACCGCCCTGCATTGCCTCAAACATAGCGGCCTGCGCCTCATAGTCCTCCGCGTATTCCCCCGGATCCTCCGGGTCGGTGTCCACCACAAACTGAAACCAATCTGCGTCCTTCGGCATCAGCGTATAGATATAGGTAACAGAATTACCAACCAAAAAGAAACTCAAACTGTCCTTGACCGCCAAAAGAGCCTCCTCGTCGCCCTCCATTGCTTTCGCAAAAATTTCTCCATCCACATTTTCCGCGGCAATCACTGCAATTTCCATAACATCATCCTTACATTTTTTTTGCAGAAAATTACCCATGTTGGCATAGGCAACGCTCCCCACAATCAGCGCAACAATAATGGACGCCCCCAGAATAAAAAGAAAAAGCTGCGCCGCAATGCTGAGTTTCTTTGTTTTCATACCTTCCGACTCCTCCTTTGTTATTTTACAGTTATTGTTATCTCGTTTACTATAGCTAAATTATACCAGCATAATTCCTGCTAATCAATCCTTGCGGTGCTCTTTTCAATATGTTATTGTTATAATTAGCGACATTAAAAATTGCCGTTTCGGTCTTGCAAAAGCTTACGCATACGGCTTTTGCAAGAGATGGAAGTGCAGTTTGTTATATTGTTAACTATTATAGCACGAATCAGAAAGGTTAGTGCCAGAAGCACGCGGGGATTATTCATGAAAAACTTACGGAACTTGTTCCTTTTAAGCTGTCTACTATGCTTTTTATTATCAGGCTGCGGCGGGCCCTCTGAGGAGAAAATCGCACAGGCTCAGGAAACTTACACACACCTGATTGAAACTCATAATCAAGTGGTGGAAGCCCACAAACACATTTCAGACAATTCCCTTGACGACAAGCTGACGGCTCTTGCACAGAAAATTACAAAGCTGGAAGAATTTAACTTATCGGAAATGAAAGATTCGGACATTGACACGCTTATTGAAAATATGAACTCCATGACAGCCTCCTATGAGGAATATTTGCAGACAATTGAAACAATTCAGGACAGGGAAGAGGCGGCTGTGATTGTTCCTATTCCCTTCACGCTCAAAAACGAAAGCGGACAAGCCTTTCAAAAGCTGTTTCTTTTTGAAAAAGGCGATGCCTCCCACAAATCAGACGTTCTGGAAGGAACCGCCGGATTTAATCCCGGACAATCCCTCACCGGTCTTGTGATTTCGCGGGATGTGTCGGGCACTCCGTGGATTTTAGAATTGGAAAATGCAGATGGAAACCGCTGTGAGATTGAATTGTCTGTAAAGGATTTCAGTGAAGACGGCGAAAGCATGACAATTGCCTATGATGCCGAAACTGATATGGTGATTGTTTCTTAAATGGCTTTTGCAAGAGCCGGAATGAGCAATTAGTTATGCCGTTTACTTATTTATCTCCATAATGATACCGACAGGCTAAAATGTATATGTTATTTTCATCTATCTTATAAATCAGGCGGTCTCTGTCATTAATTCTACGGCTCCAATATCCTGTTAGGTTTCCGGTTAACGGCTCCGGCTTTCCAAGCCCTTCGTTACCGTTTCGGGCAATATCCTTAATTAACTGATTAACCTTTTTAAGAGTCTTTCTGTCTTCTGTCTGCCAATAAATATAATCTTCCCAGCCGGTATCCGTAAATATCTTATTCATCATCTTCTGCCTTAAATAACTCATGAACCGCAAATTGACCGTTTTCTAACTGTTCCTTGCCCTTCATCAGCCAATCATAGTTTGCTTTATTTCCCATAACATAAGCATTTTCCATAAGATTGTTGTAAGCCTCTTCAGATATGATAACTACATTTTTATTATTTTTTCTTGTGACAATCATTGTTTCATAATCATCTGTCACTTTATCCATATACATTTTCATATTATCACGAAGGTTTGTATAGTTTACTGCCAGCATATAAAAATACCTCCTGCTTTATGATGACGTTATTCCGTAACTATATTTTAATGTACAATTTTCTGTACGTCAATATGCTTTCTACATATTATTTACATTTGCAGGATTACAATACGTGTAAAACGTAACAGTTCAGCCTTGCAGTTCCGGTTGCAGGAAAGCCCCGTGTCATGTTCCTTTTTGACATGACTTTTGATGCGCTTTCGGTAGATTTTGGAGAAATG
>JAMPGL010000064.1 GCA_023663945.1 Lachnospiraceae bacterium
AATTTTCTTCTTGAATTTTCAGGGCTGCATTGCTGTTTATTTGTCAAGGTACTGTCCTATCGCACCGTCAAAAATCCAACGGGCGACTTTCATATAATAGCAGATGTGCCAATTGTTGTCAACACATTTTTTTAAATTTTACTGCCATTTTACTGCCTAAATATAACTATTCAGATTTGTCATGCCAAAAAGGAACATGACACGGGGCTTTCCTGCATCCGGAACTGCAAGGCTGAACGTTACATGTGCATTCATGCAGGCACTCATGCAGACTTTCATGCAAGAATTGATAATCCCCAATTTTTAAGTAAATATACCAAAGCCCCCACAATCAATGCTGCCTCTGCGCATCCAATCAAAGCCCCAAACAGTTTATCCACTCCCTTAATAACCGGAAGCTTGGAAATTAACTCTAAGGAGGTAAACAAGACATGCACCAGACGATATACGAGGCATACGCCAAACAGCACAACTATAATCTGAACCATTCTGCCGATTTCATGTTCCAAGTAATTTCCCACCGCTCCCATAATAAGAAAGAGGCAGATTCCGGCAGCAATCATTGCAATCAGGGAGACAATCTCCTGCACCATGCCTTTGCGGAATCCCACGGTAATTCTCCATATAAATATTAGTGCAATTATGATAAGCGCTATATAATACATTTGTTTTTCCTATTTAAGTTCTATCGTATCTACTGAGTCTTTTGTTACTGCAACGTATTTATACACAGAGCTGGTGGGTATCAGCAGGGAAGTGTTTTTCTCAAAATTCCCGATAAATTTATCTACTCCCTTAATACTGCTGATCTGGCATTCTGTGTCGCTGTAAATAATAATCTGGTCTTTTCCGAAAACAATATCCGTGTAATTAATGTCAAAAAATTGAGACCCAATCTTATTGCCCGCACTGTTATATACATCCAGACGGTAAGCCGATTCACCGCTTTGATTGTTGAACACAAGTCCCACATAATTTTCATTATAATAAATGCTCTGAATCTGCTCCTCCAAAAAGTTTAGGGCAATATTGGTAGGCTTTTCCGCCCCGGAGAAAAAGGCAATCCGGTCATCCGAAACAGCAAACGCAGAGTCATTGTCCATAAAACATACATAAGGAATCACAGTATTCAAATAGTCGTATCCGCTGACATAATTGTCGGTCTCGTTTTGACCTACTTCTCCAAAATTATAGAATGCAACGGAGGACTTCATGTTTCCGCTGTCTACATATAAATAAGAAACCGCCATCAGTTTTCCGTTCGGCGTCAGGGAAATGCTTAGGGGATAACCGCTTTTGTCCATAGATGCCGTACCGGTTGCAATGGTCTTTTCCGTGCTTTCATTTCCATTATAAATATTGAGGCGGACTAAGTTGGAGTCATCTAAAACAGCCGCCACAACGCCATTTTCCGAAACACAGAAATCCCTGATTGGAAGGTTGGTATTGATGGTTCCCTTTTCTCCGTTTTTATCCATCACATAAATAGAACGTCCGTTATAATCACCGATTGCCGCCGTCTGTCCGCAGATGGAAAGCATAGGGGTCTGCATCTCGTAGGTTCGGTTCCATATGGCTTTCCCCTTAGCGTCCACGCAGCTTGCCCCGTCTTTGCTGTACAAAAGGATATTACCGCCGAGATTTTTGACGGAAGCTCCCTGAACAATCGTAATCGGCGCCGTGTTTGTCACCAGACTTTCCGTAAAAACCTTGTCCCTCCATTGAATGAACAAAAAGACAATGATCGCCGCAAGCAGTGCCGCGCCCAGAATCACTCTGTAAAAAATCACCAGCTTGTGGCTTCGGATTTTTTCTTTATAATCAATTTTGGGAGTCGTATCTTTGCGCTTTTCTCTCTCTTTCAAATAATCTCGTATATTGACCATACCGATCTCTCCAAATCTTTCGTTCTGCCCTGATTACCCTTCCGTTTCCATCCTATCGGCCGCTTTTGCCGTCATTTCAAGAAAGCCGTACATTTTATCATAGTCGTTGACGGTGCATACCGCCGTTGCAAGAACAAGCACACAAAGTAAAGTAAAGAACTGACTGAGCATTTCTTTCGGGCAGGCTCTCTTTTTTCTGCCTCTTTTTTCTCTGGCATAGCAGAAAGATAAGTAGTTCTGCATTGCCTCATTAGACTCATAAAAAATAAAATATCCTTTCCCGTCCTTCGGCACTGCCTGTTTCTTTTTGGTGATATTCACATATCCAATTAATTCATAATCCTCAAAAAATTCTTTTTGAACCTGCTCCTCATCCCTGCCGTACTCAAGCTCCTCCATCACACAGCTTGCCCCGTAAATCATGTAACAGCATGAGTTTTCCTTTTGGATCACATGCCCAAAAAGGGCGGCTCTGAGCGGAAAAATATCTGTTTTCTCACGAAGCCCATTCAGATAGCTGTACACGTAATCCTCTATGTATACACGGTTTTCTTCATCCACGCTGCCAATCCGTCTTACAATTTCCGGCATCTTCACTTCCTGCGCTCTCCCTTCCTGATGACTTTGTTTTAGTCTAACATAAACGGAAGCCGCGCTGGTTCTTAATTCATCGTCAAATAACGCCTGTACCTCATCTTTTATGGCAGGGTCTTCATAATAATTGCCTGAAAGACATCACAAAAGTTCTATCTTTCAGGCAGTCAGCGTTGTTATAGTTAACGACATTAAAAATTGTCGTTTACTATGTTTAACTGAATTTATAAATTGTCGTGCTGTCATATTCCCTGTCCGGTCCAAAAACTGCCGACGGGAACTCCGGTTTGTTTGCCGTATCGGGATAGTATTGCGTTTCCAGACAGATGCCTCCCCGGAAATCATAAACCGCATTTCCCTTTCCCGTCTGCCTGCTCATGCCGTTGCCGGCGTAAACCTGCACTCCCGGGAGGTCGGTAAACGCCTCCATGTGCCGTCCAGATGCCGGATCTGTCAAATCGGCAAATTTTTGAAGAGTCCCATCCGCACCGTCAATAACCCAGTTATGGTCATATCCATTGGTCATTTTCAGCTGTTCGTTATCGGCGTCAATCTCGTCTCCCACTCTCTTTGCTTCGGTAAAGTCAAAAGGCGTTCCCGCCACCTTTGCTATTTCGCCGGTAGGAATTGCACCCATTACGATTGGCGTATAATGAGACGCTTTTAATTTTAAAACATGGTCATAGACTGCCCCCTGATCGTGGCCTGCCAGATTGAAATAAGAATGATTTGTCATGTTAACAATCGTGTTCTTATCACTCTTCACCTGATAATGAATCTTAAGCTCATTATCCTCTGTCAGCGTATAAGTCACCCAAATCTTTTTATTGCCCGGAAATCCCATATTTCCGTCTGCATCCTCAAGGAAAAAGGTCACGCTCTCCTTATCCTGTTCCGCTTCCCATACCCGCATATGATAGCCCTGCGTCAGATGGCTGTGAAGATTGTTCTCCCCATCATTGACGTCCAGCTGATAACGCTTTCCTTCCAGTTCAAAGCTGGCTCCTCCTATGCGGTTTGCGTTAGGCCCTACTGTCGCTCCAAAGAAATTTCCTTTTTCAACGTATTCTTCTAACGTGTCATAACCGAGCACTACGTCCGCTGTGTTTCCATCCTTATCCGGAACCAGAAGATTTACTAAAATCGCGCCGAAGTTAATCACGCCAGCTTTCATTCCTTTTGAGTTTTCCAGCCAGTATTTGTAAATTTCTTTTCCATCGGTTGTCTTTCCAAATAATTCCCTGTTCATACCATACCTCTTTTTCTTTATAATTCGATTCTGCCTTCCAAAGCACGCAGGAGCGTTACTTCGTCAATGTACTCCAAATCCCCGCCCACCGGAACTCCGCTGGCAATCCTGGTCACCCGGATGCCGGTAGGCTTAATCAGCTTGCTGATATACATTGCCGTAGTCTCTCCCTCCAAACTGGAATTGGTTGCAACGATCACTTCCGATACATCTCCTTCCAGTCTGGCAATCAGTTCCTTTAAGCGGATGTCATTAGGACCGATTCCCAGCATGGGAGAAATCGCACCGTGAAGAACATGATAAACTCCCTCGTACTTACCGGTCTTCTCGTAAGCGGCAAGATCCCTTGCGTTTTCCACCACCATAATTGTCCCATGGTCGCGCTTGGAATTTGCACAGACCGGACAGATTTCCTGATCCGTCAGGGTGAAGCATTCCCTACAGTACCGGACATTTTCTTTAGCTTCCAAAATCGTCTTTGCCAGTCTGTTTACCTTATCCTTCGGCATATTGATCAAATGAAATGCCAGCCTCTGGGCTGATTTCGCTCCAATTCCCGGCAGTCCCGCCAACTCATCTATTAACTTATTAATATGCCCGCTGTACAAGTCCATTAGAAGGGAAGTCCTCCTCCCAGCCCTAATCCGCCTGTCACCTTATTCATTACCTCAGATCCCGCCTCTTCCGCCATGCGGAGCGCCTCATTGGCTGCCGCCATGACAAGATCCTCCAGCATCTCAACGTCATCCGGATCCACGACCTCCTGCGAAAGCTTTACCTTGGTAATCTCCTTCTTGCCGGTGACCGTCACCTCTACGGCTCCGCCTCCCGCTTTGGCGGTAAACTCCTTTGTCTCCAGCTCCTTTTGACTCTCCTCCATCTGGCGCTGCATTCTCTGAGCCTGCTTCATCAGATTATTCATATTGCCGGGCATACCTCCCGGAAATCCTCCGCGCTTTGCCATCTTAATCCTCCATTTCTTCTATTTCTATTTCTATATTAATTGCCTGACTGACCACCTGTGTCAGGTCAGGGAACGTATCTCTTGGATTTCTTCCCTGCTGAGCGCTCTGCACAGTAATACGGATTTCTTTTCCGATAAATCCCGAAATCATATTTTCCAGTTCTTCCTTGTGGGATGCCTCTTTGAAGTAATCCGCCGGAAGCCCATCCTCAGCCACGATCAGCATACTGCCGTCTCCTGCAAGGCTGGGATATGCCGATTTCAGATACGCCTTCATAGGCATAGGAGCCTGTGATGCAATTGCGGACCATCTGCCCACTGCCTGTTCCACGTCCTCCGGTATTGCCGCAGGAAACCTGCCAGGCAGCTTGTCTGGAAGTTTGCCAGAAAGCACCGTCTGCACATCGGGCTTTCCCTCTGCCTGCGTCTCATCTGGGCTGGCTGCGGCAGATGCCGTTATAAAACTGCCGTTTTCCAGCTTATCTTCAATTTGCCGGATACGGTCCGCAAGCGACTGTGTATCCGTCTCCATAGACGGACGGCAAAGCTTGATCAGCCCGATTTCCGCGGTGATTCTTTTTTGTGCGGCGTAGCGGATCTGACCGGAAAGCTCTGACAAGACGCGGATATAGCGCATAATCACGTCATTTTCCGCCATCTGCGCCTCCTCCTTAAGACGCGCCAGATTCTCGGTAGACACGTCAATAATGTCTTCGATTCCATCGGCTGTCTTTACAAGCAGGAGATTCCGCAGATACCATGTAAAATCCGCAATAAACTGAGTCAGTTCTCTTCCCTGCACAATAATTTCTTCCAGAAGTCCAATCGCTCCCGTCACATCCCCGTCAAGCACAATCCGTAAAAGCCTGCTGAAAACCTCCGTATCCACTGCTCCCAGCACATCCAGCACCTTGTCATAGGTAAGCTCCTGTCCAAAGTGAAATGCAATGCACTGATCCAAAAGACTAAGCGCATCACGCATGGAGCCGTCAGCGGTTTTGGCAATATAGCGCACCGCCTTATCCTCAATTAAAACCTCTTCCTTGGCGGTCAGTTCTTTCAGGCGGTCAGATATGGTATCAATGCTGATTCTCTTGAAATCGTATCTCTGACATCTGGACAAAATAGTAATCGGAATCTTATGCACTTCCGTGGTCGCAAGGATAAATATCACATAAGAGGGCGGTTCCTCCAGAGTTTTCAGCAGTGCATTAAATGCACTAGCAGAAAGCATATGAACCTCGTCGATGATATAGACCTTGTACTTTCCTTCCGCCGGAGAATAAGATACCTCGTCCACAATCTCCCTGATGTTGTCCACACTGTTATTGGATGCCGCGTCAATCTCGATCACGTTCATGCTTGCCCCCACAGAAATTGCCCTGCAGATGGCGCACTCCCCGCAGGGGCTTCCCTCTCTGGGATTTTCACAGTTGACCGCCTTTGCAAATATCTTGGCTATGGTAGTCTTTCCGGTTCCCCGTGTCCCGCAAAAAAGGTAAGCATGACCGATTCGCTCCGCTTTAATCTGATTTCTCAGTGTTGTAACTATATGATCCTGTCCCTTCACATCTTCAAATGCAGCAGGTCGGAATTTTCTGTAAAGGGCTGTATATGACATATCTGTTCTATCCTTCCGTGGTGCCCCAAGGCACTCTCTTAATCACCAAAGCTGATTCCCAGAAGCTTTGCTTCTTTTACAATGGAAGCATCGGGAGAAATCATTTTCAGCTTGCCCGCTACTTCTTCCAGCGGTACCTTGACCACTTCACGGTTTTTATATCCTACCATAAATCCATATTCGCCCTTCAGAATCAGCTCGCCCGCTTCTGCTCCCAGACGGCTTGCAAAAACTCTGTCATACGGGCAGGGGCTTCCGCCTCTCTGGGTATGTCCGGGAACGGTAACCCTTACCTCATGTCCTGTTTTCTTCAAAATCTGATCCGCAAGCTCATAAGAAACGGACGGGAACTTGTAGTTCTTCATCTTTTCCTTATATTCCTTCTTGGAGAGCTTTGCATCCTCCTTGGAAATCGCGCCTTCCGCCACTGCAAGAATGGTAAAGCTGCTTCCGTTATTATTGCGCTCCTCAATCTTATTAACAACCTTTTTAATATCGTAAGGGATTTCCGGTATCAGGATAATGTCCGCGCCTCCTGCCATACCGGCATTCAGGGTAAGCCATCCTACCTTGTGCCCCATAACCTCTACAATAAATACTCTTCCATGGGATGCCGCCGTTGTGTGGATACAGTCAATGGCGTCCGTTGCAATATCAACCGCACTCTGGAAGCCAAATGTCATGTCAGTTCCCCACAGGTCATTGTCGATGGTCTTGGGAAGCGTGATGACATTCAATCCCTCTTCTCTTAAGAGATTCGCTGTCTTATGGGTTCCGTTGCCCCCTAAGATTACCAGACAGTCCAGACGAAGCTTATAAAAATTCTGTTTCATTGCATCGACCTTATCTAACCCGTTCTCATCCGGATCCTTGATGGTCTTGAAAGGAGTACGGGAGCTTCCGAGAATCGTACCGCCCTTGGTAAGAATACCGGAGAAATCCCTGCCTGTGAGCATACGGAAGTTTCCATAGATCAGCCCTTTATATCCTTCCAGAAAACCATAAATCTCAACATCCTCTTTGCTGTTGGTAAGGCACTTAACTACGCCCCTCATTGCTGCATTTAATGCCTGACAATCGCCGCCGCTTGTTAACAAACCAATTCTCTTCACTTTCTCTTTCCTCCTTGCCTTCATTTTATGAATACCAGTTTCCATCCATTTACTTTTCTATTATACCTAATTTAAAGTTTATCTACAACGGAAATTTAAAGGATTGACTTGTAATTTTGAAAACAGTATAATGAGTAGAGTCATACGGAGTCGTATCGAAGCGGTCATAACGGGGCGCACTCGAAATGCGTTAGCCCTCCGGGGCACGAGGGTTCGAATCCCTCCGACTCCGCTAAAAGCATCAAGGCATGAGCCGAGATGCTTTTTTGCTTAATCTATGTCGTTACCTATATGTTCGTAAACATATATAGGTTTGTAAACATATATAATTTCAGATAGGCCAGGAGGAAATTATGCTGTATCATTATACCGATTTTGCCGCATTTGACGGCATTATCCGCTGTGCGGAGCTCAGGCTTAACAATATTCTCAACATGAACGACGCTTCTGAGATGCGCCTGTTTATGAAGGGCATCTGTAAAGCCGTTATCAACAAATTAAGCAGGGACGGTGAAAATGAAAAAATCCGCCGGACGGAAGCCTTTTTTCAAAAGGAAATGGCGGAAGAATTTCATTATTCCGCTTACGCCGCCTGCTTTTCGCGCTATCGGGACGACGCGGCGCAGTGGGAGCGGTACGGCCATCTCGGCCAGGGCGTCTGCATTGCCTTTCACGAAAGCCTGATGCAGAAAATGGTGTCCGGAATCGCCTCTCTTCAAGAGGTATATTATCAGGAGGACATGCATGAGCACCGCCTTGTGGACGAGTTTTATCATGTGATTAAGGACGCGCAGGAATTTCCCGAAAATCTCCCTGAGCTGATGGATCTTATGAATGATGCCTGGGTGCAGTCCGCCGCATTTAAACACCCTTCCTTTGCAAGCGAACGGGAATTCCGCCTTGTGGTTTCTCCGTTTATTTCCACTGAATTTGCCGTGGAACCTAAATACCATGTATCCACGAGCAGAATCAAGAAATATTATCCTTTGGATTTAAACCGCATGTGCGGCAAGATGAATATGCATCTGGCGGATCTGGTCGGCGAAATCATCATCGGTCCCACCTCCTCCCAATCCCTGCCTATTTTGCAGGATTATTTGGAGGACTGCGGCCTGAATGTTTTGCTGGATAAAATCAGCATGTCCCAATGCCCTCTGCGCAAGCCTACCTCTTAAACTTATACGTAGCGGCTGTGGGCGACCTGTTCTCTGCGGATCTGGTTTCCCTCCGAGTCGTAAACGATCCTGTATGCAAGCACCTCCAAAGGCTCCCCCGCGGAACTTACGGTTTCCCTTTCCAGCTTCACGGTCTTGTCCTCCGTCCTGGTTCCCCACAGGTTCACCGTCAAGACGCCGTTTGCATTGATGATTTCCATTTGAATAGGATAAAGAGTGTTGTTTGCAATCCGCAGGTCAAGCTCACCCCATGCAACTGCGGCGTCCAGCCCTGCCGGAACATATCTTGCCACCAAATCATGATTCCAACGCTCCACGATCTCCATATCGGCATATAACGCCGCCAAGAAAATAGTGGAAGAAAGCTGGCAGATTCCTCCTCCGTATGCCGGAACAATCTTGCCGTTTTCGACTCCGTCCGAAATCAAAAACCCGGTTTCTTCGTTCTGGTCCCCCACCGTATCGTTAAAAGAAAATTCCTCTCCCGCCAAAATCACGGAGTTTTCACATTTTTCTACCGCAAGCTGAATATTGAAAAGACGGTTATAAGATCCCGTCACATTCGTAGAATAGGAGGCAAGCAGATCCTTAAAAAGATTTTCTTCCAAATCCGCCGCCGAAACTTCCGGTTCCGTATAAATAAGGTCAACCGTGACCCTTTCCCCTTCCTTTGCCTCCTCCAAAGCTTTTTGCGCCTTTTCCCGGTCAAAAGCTACGCCCCGGACGCCTTCTACAATTGCATAGTTCTCAGAAGGGTTTAGGTCAGCATTTTTCATCTTCACAAAAAATTCCCAATAAACCTGCTCTATGTCCACCGGCTTTACCGTTCCCGAAACCTTAGGGCATTCAATGACACTTTGATAGTCTTCCGTCTTAACCGCCTCCAAGATTTCTTCTGCAAGCTTCGTGATATCCGCCGCCTCTCCGGCAGTCCCAATTTGAAAGACCAGACTGTCCCCCTCTTTTTGATAAGAGGTCTGAACCGTGCTGTCGGCATCTGAGAGACCGGAAGCCTCTATCTCCCGGTAAAGGGCGTCCATATTTTTAACTTCCGGCAGCGCCATTGCCTGATACCCTGTAAGGAGCGCCTTAAGATAAGTGATTCCTCCCATAAGGAAGCTGCCCTTGCTTCGTTCCAGCACCTCTCTTGCCAGTGCCTCCCCGTCAAATTCCAATGCGTTTCCAACCGCAACTTCGTAGGTTTGTCCCTGAAAATCCACCCAGATCACAGCCTTCTTACGCCGGGCATCCGCGTCCTTATTCAGTCTGTGCGCCGCCTCTTCCCAAGTCATGCCGCTTAAGTCCTTCTCATTTACGATTGTGTGCGGCAAAATCCGCTCACTGTCCGCCTCAAAGCAGAGAATCATATAGGCAAACAGCAAAAGTACCGCTATCTCTCCTGCGATAAGCGCCGCATTCCTTTTCTTCTTTCCTTTTTCTTTCATCATCCATACCCTGCTAAACAACCTTTACTCGAACCGGATGCCGCCCCTTTTACGCCCCGCCTGCATAGTATGTTCCCCTTGGAAGTCAAAAGCACCCTGAACACCAGATAAATCCGACATTCAGGGTGCAAAAAAATCATTTACTATGTTTCCATATCATTTTGCCGCTTTTACGGAAGTAATGTGAGGATTTACGCCCTCATACCAGTATAAAAATCCTTCCATGTCAATTTTATCGCCGATATTTAAAGCCTTTACCGCCGCATAAACATCCGTGGTATTGTCGCACAGATAAGATTCTACGGTGAAAGTGTAAGTGCTTCCGTTTATGGAAACATTGAAGTACAAGTCATCGCCGTCCTGACCGGAGCCATCCCAGCTGTAAAGGAATGCCACGTCATTTCCGTTCTCATCCTGTCCTGCCGCTTCAACCGTCATGCCCTTGAAGGATACAAATTTATTCTGATGCTGAATCAGCTCATCCGTTCCAAGAAGAGAAGTGACGTCTTCTGCCTGAGCAACATAATTTCCCTCTTCGATTTCAAATGTTGCGTCCATAATCTCCACTTCGCCGGACCATTCTCCCTTATAGCCAGTCACCTTAATCTTAGTTCCGGGAGTCAGTTTTGCGTAATCCTCTTCCGAGCAAGCCATATTGTAAACAAAGTAAGCGCCATCCTTATCCTGCGTATAAACGGTAGCTTTGTCATCCCACCAAGACTGCTTTGCCTGCACATAGGTTTCCACTACAACCTCTGAGTCCAGCGCCGCCGCCACATATTCCGCATAAGTCATAACGCCTTCCGATTTGACATCTGCCTCTCCAGCGGAACTGCCTCCTTTAGAACCGCATCCTGCCAGAGCAGACACAAGTGTCAATGCCAACAATAATGATGTAATCTTTTTCATCTCATTCTCCTCTTTGATTTCACTATGCAATTTACAAAGTTTATAGTCAACAACAAAATAAGTATACATGAAATTTTCAAGAAATCAATACATTATTGCTGATTTCTCTTCTTTTTTACAGCTTGAAAAACCACGTATAGAATAATCAGTATCCATGCGCCCGCCAGCGACGCAAGCAAAATCACCGCAGTCCGGGGCAGTTCCCCCAATTCCGCTTTTCCGGAAGAGATCTGGCTGTTTCCACTGCTGATTTGGTCTAACCGGTACAGAGATGTTATATCACGATAAAGTTTTTCCATATAAGCATCGTCAACCCTCTGCCCCCTGCGGACGGATTTTACGGTGTTCTCGATAAGCTGTCCGGACGCATCGCGCAGAGAGGCAGAACCTACAAACACCGGCGTGACAAAGGTGTCGTCCACATGATTCAGCAAAAGCTCCGCCGCCTTAATTTTTACTCCATAATATAAGGCATTGTTTTCACCGCCTCTGGACAGATAATCCTGATACTCTTCCGATTCCTGAGCCTTTAACGTTACCGGAACATATCCTTCCGTTTCCGAGTAGGCAATCTGAACCTCGTTGGTCAGCAAATACTGCGTAAACAGCCAGGAAGCCATAACCTCCTGAGAATCTGCCTTGTTAAAAATGCAAACGGAAGGTCCCTGAGAAATCATCTGCGGATTGGCTGTATCAAACTGCGGAACCGCCATGACCTCTGTTTCAAATTCGACAATCTTATCCTCACTAATGTCGCATAAGGGCGCATCCGTTCCCATCCATGTGGCTCCCGCCGTGGAATCTATCGCAAAGATACACTGCCCCGCGTTTAAAAAGTTTGCAGGATAGCTTGAAATCTTAAATGTGGAAAAAGCACCTGTTTCCGCGTGCTCTGCAATGACGGTCAAAATCTCTTTGGCAGCATCGTTAAAAAGCAGGATTTCCCCGCTGTCCGTGGAATACCCGGCTCCCTGCTGCCTGAGCATCTGAATCATCATATTGTCGGTGGACTTATAAATAAAAGGAATCATCACCTTTTGACCATTGACTGTGAAATTGCCGTCCGCATCCTTTTCCATTGCCGCCTCGGAAACCTCCCAGATAAAGTCCCATGTCAAAGTCTCCGGCAGCGTATATCCCAGCTTTTCCACATAAGTTTTGTTGATATAACATGCCTCAGTGGAACGCATGTAAGGAAGCGCATAAAAATGACCGCCAAATTCACACTCCTCCAAAAATCCCGGAACAATCTCCTCCACATGGGGAGAGTCAAACTGCACCGCGCTTCCCCCAAGCCCGTACTTCTCATTTACAAATAAATCCTCCAAGGGAACCACCAGATTGCTTCCCGTCAAATAAGTCGCTATATGATCCGGATAAGTAATGCAGACATTGGGCGTCGTGTTCGTAGCAATGTTGGTGATCACATCATTATAAATCTTGCCGTAATCCGTATAAAGGCGAAGGTTCACCTTAATATTGGGATACAGCTTCTCGAAATCTGCGATTGCCTTCTCGTAAATTGCCGTCTGCGTTTTGTTGGTATCATTCTTTGCCCAGAATGTGATTTCATATTCCTTGGAAAGGTCAAACTCTTCCGGAATCTCAAACGCATCCATTCCCGCCTTGCCGTGGCACCCGGTTAGAAACAGCATCCCCCAAAGCATCAGCACTGTTATCTGCACTGCCCTAGACCAAAACTTTCTGCTCATCCCTTTGTTCCTCCTCTGGATACCCCTTCCATAACCTTTTTCCGGAAAATCAAAAACAGGACAATCAGCGGAACCGAAATCACCACCACTGCCGCCATCATTGCCGGAATATTTTCCCGTCCAAAACCATTTTCCCGAATCTCCTGAATCCCGTTTGACACCAGAAAATAATTCTCATCATCCGTAATCAGCCTCGGCCACACATAAGAATTCCAGCACTCAATCACCTTCAATATCGTTATGGTAATCAGCGTCGGCTTAGATATGGGTATCATCACCTTCAGCAAATATTTCAAATCGGAGGTACCGTCCACCTTTGCCGCATAATAAAGACTGTCCGGTATCTGCTCAAAGTTTTCTTTTAGAAGATAAATATAAAATACGGAAGTAACCGAAGGCAGAATCAGCCCCAAAAAGGAATTTCGCATGTCCAGATTCGTGATTGTGACAAAATTCGTGATAATCACAAGCTCATTGGGTATCATCATCAAAGAAAGAAAAATAAGAAACGCAACATTTTTCCCTTTAAACTCCAGCCTTGCAAAGGCAAACGCCGCAAGCGTAATCACAAACAGCATAACCGCCGTAGTCACCACCGTAAAAAACGTCGTATTGACCAGATACCTTCCAAGAGAAACCGTGGTAAAGGCATCCGCGTAATTCTGCAAAGTGGGCGACAGCGTAAAGAACTTGGGAATATATTCCGAATTATACGCCCCATAGCTTTTCAGCGACGTTAAAATCATCCAGTAAAAAGGAAACAATACAATAACTGCCCATATAGTTAAAAACACATACGTAACTGCGCCTGCTATCGTTTTCTTTCTCTTGGCACTTTTTTCTATTTTTTGATAATCCGCTGCACGTTCCATACTGGTTCCTCGTTTCAATCAATCTATTTATTCCTGTTAGAATGCCGCTAACTATAGTGGACATTCTTTTTGCTTATCAGCAGATTGATACATGTGATTGTAAGCACAATGGCAAATAATATGATTGCCGCCGCCGATGCATAAGAAGGATAACCGCCGCTGTCCCCATATAGCATATCATAAACATACCCCACGATGGTATTCATCTGCGCAGCATTTAAATCCGTGCCGAACAGTGCCACCACATCGCTGTATGCCTTAAATGCACCGATAAATCCCGTGATGACCAGATAAAAGATCATCGGCGAAATCATGGGAAGCGTAATCCGCATAAAAGTCCGGAGCCTGGACGTTCCATCCACCTTCGCCGCATTGTAATACTCCTGATTTACCGACGAAAGCGCACTGGTCAAAATCAGAATCTTAAACGGCATGACCACCCAAATCGTATAAAAGCATAAGACGAACATCTTCGCCCAATAAGGTCCGTCAATAAAATCCACGCTGCTTCCGCCAAACCACGTAATCAACAGATTAATCAGCCCGTCCGAATACGCCGTCTTTTTAAATAAAATCATAAATACCAGCCCTACCGCCAGCGTGTTGGTCACATAGGGCAAAAAATAAACCGTCTGGAACAGCTCCCTGAGCGGCTTAATGGAGTTTAAGCCTGCGGAAATCAAAAGGGCAATCCCCGTTGACAGCGGAACCGTAATGATAACCAATAGAAAAGTATTCTTGACCGCCTGCAAAAAATAAGGGTCGTGCAGAACATAAGAATAATTGTAACCGCCTACTCCAAAATACGTCTGAGATGCCGAATTATATCCCTCTTCAAAAGAATAAATAAACACATCAACCAGCGGATACACCATAAAAACAATCAAAAAGAGCATTGCCGGCAAAAGATACAGCCAGCCCTTCAGACTGCTGTCACGCAACTTTTTCTTTTTCATAATCAGCACTCCCCAAAATAAATTCTTTCTTCTGTCTCTTTGCTAAACAGGAATACCTTGTGGGGCAGAAGATGAAACCTTACCTGCGCATTCTCCTGATACCGGTCCATATCAATCTCATTCTCCGTACCAATAATGGCGCGGACTGCGGAATTTAAAGAAGCGTTGTTTTCGGAAACCATGCTGATGTCCCGTCCCATCACCTCCACACGGTTTAACTTACAGCTAAATTCGCCGTCCTCCTGTAAGCGGAAGCCCTCCGGACGGATACCCACATAGACAGCCTGATCGGATACCCCTTCCGTCTCCATAACCGCTTCTTCTCCTATCATAAGCCTGCCGTTCTTTACCTGACCTTCAAACACATTAACCGGCGGTGTTCCAAGAAATTTTGCCACAAATAAATTGGCGGGACTGTCATAAACCTCCTGCGGCTTTCCAATCTGCTGTACAACTCCCTCTTTCATCACCACGATCATATCTGAAATACTCATTGCCTCTTCCTGATCGTGCGTGACAAAAATCGTTGTGATCTTAGTCTCCCTCTGAATCCGCCTGATCTCCTCCCTGGTCTGCAGCCGCAGCCGGGCATCCAAGTTGGAAAGCGGCTCGTCCAGCAAAAGCACCTTAGGCATTTTCACCAGCGCTCTTGCAATCGCCACACGCTGCTGCTGTCCGCCGGACAACTCCTTCGGCTTTCGATCCATCAGCTCGTCAATCTGAACCAGTTTTGCCGCCTCCATCGCCTTATCCAGCATTTCCGCCTTGGTCAGCTTGTCCTTTCCTTTCAGATTTTCAAGCGGAAACATAATATTCTGCTTTACAGTCAGGTGCGGATAAAGCGCGTAATTTTGAAACACCAGCCCTATCCCGCGGTTTTCCGGCGGAAGCTCCGTCACGTCATCCGCTCCAAAGAATATCCTCCCGCTGGTGGGCTTTTGCAGACCGCTGATCAGATTGAGCGTGGTGCTTTTTCCGCAGCCGGAAGGCCCCAGAAGCCCAATCAGCCTGCCATCCGGAATTTCAAAATTAAAATCATTGACTGCAATCACATCCTGATGATTCTTTCTGTCACGGCTGGGAAATTTTTTTGTCAGATTCTGTAATACAACTTCCATGCTTTAACCATACCTTTCCATAACCTTCCATATTGTATTTTATATTATACTGAAAAAAGAAGGTGATGTCCAGATTATAGCCTTATCTGGACATCAT
>JAMPGL010000065.1 GCA_023663945.1 Lachnospiraceae bacterium
AAATGTGACACAGCAAGCCAGTTGATTTTAGCGAGACAACTTTGCGATTGCCCTATTGCGGAAGAAATTTTGCTTGCAAATTATATACTTTACCAGTATAATAAGTTTGTTGCCGATTCAAGGAATCGGCGCAGATGCTACTGTGGCTCAGTTGGTAGAGCAGCTGATTCGTAATCAGCAGGTCAGGGGTTCGAGTCCCCTCAGTAGCTTTTTGATAGGAGACTGTCATACAGCCTCCTATCTTTTCTTTTTGTAGAGATGTTCCAGATATTGGATTGCCTGATACAGTCCCATTGCAATCACACAAAGAATGATAATGGAAGTGATCACCATATTCAGTTTAAATACTTGGGAACCGTAGATGATCAGGTATCCCAGCCCCCGTCTGGCGGCAAGAAATTCTCCGATAATCACGCCCACCAGTGCAAGCCCGATGTTGACCTTCATATTGCTTAAAAGCGTGGGGATGGAGGATGGAAAAACCACCTTCAAAAAGGCATCCATCCGGCTGCCGCCAAGGGTGTAGATGAGTTTCAGCTTTTCCGGGTCAGTGTGTGAAAAACCAGCGTAGAGACTGATGATGGAACCAAAAACCGCGACGGATATTCCGGCGACGATGATGGTATCGGTTCCGGTGCCCAGCCACACAATAAAAAGAGGTGCAAGAGCAGATTTGGGGAGACTGTTTAAAACTACAAGGTAGGGCTCCAAAATCTCAGACAAAGTCTTTGAGTACCATAAAGCGGTGGCGGCAAGCATCGTGATGAGGCTGATCAGCAGAAAACTGACCAAGGTTTCCATCAGCGTGATTCCGGTGTGGGTAAAAAAGGAACCGTCTGAGAACATTTCAAAGAAATAAGAAATAACCATTGCCGGACTGCTGAAAAAGAAAGTGTCAATCAGTCCCATTCTTTCGGCGGCTTCCCAGATGATCAGAAATACGGCAAAAATGAGAATGCGCAGGCTGGTAATCAGGTGATGGTGACGGCGGTGCTTTAAAACATATGCCTCCTGGGCGGTAAGTGCCGGGTTCGTTTGACGTACAGAGGATTTTTTAGGTATATTCATCGGAAATCTCCTTCCAGAGTAAAGTAAACAGGTCGTTAAATTCCGGCGCGTTTCTTGCTGCAAGAGGAGAGTTTTCCGTCATAGAAAGCTGAACCGGAATATTATTTTTGATGGTGGCAGGCCGTCCGGTCATGACGAGGATTCTATCCGCAAGGGAGATTGCCTCGGAAAGATCGTGAGTGATTAAGACCGCGGTGATATGGCTTTTTCGGATAATGCTGCCAATATCTGCGGAAACGGTCAGGCGGGTCTGATAATCTAAAGCGCTGAACGGCTCGTCGAGAAGCAGAAGCGCGGGCTCCATAACCATGGTGCGTATCAGCGCGGCACGCTGTTTCATGCCTCCGGATAATTCGCTGGGTTTTTTATCTTTAAATTTATATAAGCCGTAATCGTTTAACAAATGTCTTGCAAGTTCTTCTTTTTCCTTGGTCAGGGTGCCTGTTATCTCGGGACCGAGCAGTACATTTCTCCAGATGGAACGCCATTCCAGAAGATGATCCTGCTGGAGCATATAGCCAATTTGTATATTGTCTGCCTGATTTAACAGAATTTCACCTGATTCGGGTTTAAGAAGTCCTGCAATGATAGAAAGCAATGTGGATTTACCGCAGCCGCTGGGACCGACAATGGCAATAAATTCACCCCGGTCTACCTGAAAGGATATGTGATCGAGCGCCTGAGTTTCACCTTTTAGATTGTGGTAGGAAAAGCAGACATCTCTGCATTCTAAAATAGGCTGTTCCATCTAAGGACCTCATTTCCCTTTTTTATACTACTAATCTATGAGCATTCGACTTTTTTGTGCCGATAAATTCCGACAGTATTTTTGATTTTCTTAATTCCGCAAAATTACATTGAAAAGAAATAGAAAGTGTGATAGTATCAAATTTAGATTTAATATTGGGAGGAATATGCTTATGGCACAATTATGGGGAGGTCGGTTTACCAAGGAGACGGATGACTTGGTTTATCGATTCAATGCTTCCATTGGTTTTGACAAGAAGCTGTTTGAGCAGGATATTGAGGGAAGCATTGCGCATGTGGTTATGCTTGAAAAGCAGGGAATTATCTCCCGGGAAGAAAAGGATGCCATCGTGAAGGGGCTTACCGGTATCCGGAGAGACGTGGAACAGGGGAGCCTTTCAATCACGGACGAATATGAGGACATTCACAGTTTTGTGGAAGCAAAGCTGATTGAACGAATCGGTGATGCCGGTAAAAAGATGCACACCGGACGAAGCAGAAATGATCAGGTGGCGCTGGATATGAGGCTTTATGCGAGGGACGAAGTCATAAAGGTTTCCGACTGCCTCCTTAATCTAATGGAGACTCTGCTTTCGCTTATGGAAAATAATCTGACAACCTATATGCCGGGATTTACCCATTTGCAGAAGGCGCAGCCGACAACGCTTGCTCATCATATGGGCGCCTATTTTGAGATGTTTAAGAGAGACTGGCAGAGACTTACGGATATTTATAAGCGGATGAATTACTGCCCGCTGGGGGCAGGGGCTTTTGCCGGGACCACATACCCGTTAGACCGTGCCTATACGGCTTCCCTGATGGGTTTTGAAGGACCAACGCTTAACAGCATGGATTCTGTGGCGGACCGGGATTACATTATTGAGTTTTTATCTGCATTATCTACGATTATGATGCATTTAAGCAGATTTTCTGAGGAGGTAATCATCTGGAATTCCAATGAATACCGTTTTGTGGAGATTGACGACGGATTTTCTACGGGGAGCAGTATTATGCCACAGAAAAAGAACCCTGATATTGCGGAATTAGTAAGAGGAAAGACCGGACGTGTTTACGGGGCACTGGTTTCCATCTTAACTACCATGAAGGGAATCCCCCTTGCGTACAATAAGGATATGCAGGAGGACAAGGAGGTTACCTTTGACGCGGTTGAGACAGTGAAGAATTGCCTGGTGCTATTTGACGGGATGCTGAAAACCATGAAATTCAATCATCCGGTTATGGAGCAGAGCGCCATGAAAGGATTTACCAACGCGACGGATGCGGCGGATTATCTGGCGGGGAAGGGAGTGCCCTTCCGCGATGCGCACGGCATTATTGGAAAACTGGTTCTTTACTGCCTTGATAAGAATACCAGTATCGATGAGTTAAGCCTTGAGGAGCTTAAGGAAGTCAGCCCGGTGTTTGAGGCGGATGTTTACGATGCCGTCAGTTTAAAGACCTGTGTGGACAAACGGCTTACCATAGGGGCACCGGGGCAGGGCGCTATGAGAGAAGTGATCAAGATCAATAAAGACTTTTTGGATAGCTGCAGAGAAAAGGCATCTGACAGAAACGGACAGGAGAGAAAGGAGCAATCATAAAATGAGCGAAAAACTAAAAGTAGGAATTTTAGGCGGAACCGGCATGGTAGGACAAAGGTTCATAGCCCTGCTTGAAGATCATCCCTGGTTTGAGGTGACAACCATTGCCGCCAGTGAAAGATCTGCCGGCAAAAGCTATAAAGAGGCGGTGGGAGAACGATGGAAAATGACCACGCCCATGCCGGAAAAGGTGAAAGACATCGTTGTCATGAATGTTAACGAAGTGGCAAAGGTGGCTGCAGAAGTAGACTTTGTATTCAGTGCGGTTGATATGACCAAGGAGGAGATTAAGAAAATCGAAGAGGAGTATGCCAAGACGGAGACCCCGGTTGTCTCCAATAACTCTGCACACAGATGGACGCCGGATGTACCTATGGTAATTCCGGAGATTAATCCGGAGCACATGAAGGTGATCGATCATCAGAGAAAGCGGCTGGGCACAGAGAGAGGATTTATCGCTGTAAAGCCCAACTGTTCCATTCAAAGCTATGCACCGGTTTTAAGCGCATGGAAAGAATTTGAGCCTTACGAGGTAGTGGCAACGACCTATCAGGCTATTTCCGGAGCAGGCAAAACCTTTAAGGACTGGCCGGAGATGGTGGAAAATGTGATTCCTTATATTGGCGGAGAAGAGGAGAAGAGTGAAAAAGAGCCTCTCCGCATCTGGGGAGAGATGAAAGACGGCGTGATTGTGCCTGCGCAGTCTCCGGTCATTACCTGCCAATGCATCCGGGTTCCCGTTTTGAACGGACATACGGCGGCGGTATTTGTAAAGTTTAAAAAGAAGCCTGCCAAAGAGCAGCTTATTGAAAAGCTGATTTCCTTTAAGGGGCTTCCTCAGGAGCTTTGTCTTCCCAGCGCACCGAAGCAGTTTATTCAATATCTGGAAGAGGACAACAGACCTCAGGTTAAACTGGATGTTGATTTTGAAAACGGCATGGGAATCAGTGTCGGAAGACTCCGCGAAGATACGGTATATGACTGGAAGTTTGTGGGGCTCTCCCACAATACAGTACGGGGAGCGGCAGGAGGGGCTGTGCTCTGTGCGGAGCTTTTGAAGGAACAGGGATATATTGTCCAAAAAGAATACAAAGGGTAACTGCTCGCCTAAAAGGGGAGTTTTAGGTAGTCAAAAGAAGGGTAAGTAATATGGAAGAATTACGTTATCGAGTGGATCTGCTAAGCGCAATGAACCAGCGGCTCTCAAACGATGAAAAAATGTACCGGCTGATCTGCAATACGTCAAGCAATGCATTTCTTTATGTGAATCTTGTTGAAAACGAGGTAAAAACGCTCGCCAACTGGGATTTCTTTTTCCCGGAGGTTGAGATCAGGGACATGAAGGATCTTGCAAAGCTGTATTCTCAGGTGGAGGATAAATATGTGCTTCCGCTCAGGGACTTAATCTTTTTGGAAAAGAAAGAATTAAATTCAGACAGCGGAATTGTAAAACTGAAAGACGGTAAAACGTGGGTTGAATGCGAAACGGAAATCCTATATGACGAGACCGGAAGCGCAACGGATAAGGTGATCCGGTTTAAGGACATCTCCAAATTTCAAAACCAAAACGAAGAGTTAACCTATATGGCGTACTTTGATGTACTGACCGGTTTATATAACCGCAACTATTTTGTCAGGCTGCTGGCGGATTATGTGCGGAAAGCCGGTGAGAATAATGATATTGTGGCGGTTATGTTTGTGGACATCGATGATTTCCGGAAGATTAACGACGGGTTTGGAATCGCCGTAGGAGACGAGATTGTACAGCAGTTTGGACAGATTATAGCGGAGTTCCAGAGTGAAAATATCATAGTATCCCATTTTAACGGGGATATTTATTGTATTGCCATTTATAAGCCCCACGGCAGCCGTACGGTAGAGCAGACTTACAAAAAGATCTGCGAACGAATCAGGGAGCCGTTCCGTCTCAGCAACGGACAGGATTTAGGCATCTCCGTCAGTGTAGGCGTGGCAGAATATCCGGAGGCGGCGAGAACCACGCTGGAGCTGATTAACTGTGCGGAAATCGTTATGTTTAAGGCAAAGGGGCAGGGAAAAAATACCATTAAATATTTTGACGCTCCGATCTTAAACGAATTTTTGCAGAATGTATCCATTGAGACTAAACTGAAGGAGGCAATATTCAATCAGAATTTTACGATGAATTTTCAGCCTCAGTATTATGCGGATACCAAAAAGCTGCGCGGAATGGAAGCCTTGATCCGCTGGCGCGATAACGACGGAAAGATGATCAGTCCTGCGCTGTTTATTCCAATTGCAGAAAAGAATGGAACGATAGTGCCTATCGGGACATGGGTCATAGAGGAGAGCATTAAGACCTTTGTCAAATGGAAAAAGCAGTTTGGATGCAGGGTGATTCTTTCCATGAACATTTCGGCAATCCAATATATGCGGGAAGAATTTATTGACAGTGTGATTGAGATTATTCATAAGTATGATGTGGATCCTAGTGAGCTGGAACTGGAAATTACGGAAAGCGTACTGATGGAAAACTTCAAGGAGGTCACGGAAAAGCTGTATATTCTCCGGGATTATGGGATTCGTATTTCACTGGATGATTTCGGGACGGGATATTCTTCTTTATCCTATATTAAAGGGCTGCCTATCGATACGTTAAAAATTGATAAAAGTTTTATTGATACAATCATCACAGATGATAATACAAGGATTATCACAGAATCCATTATCTATATGGTAAAGAAATTGGGATTTGAGACAATTGCAGAAGGGGTGGAAACCGAGGAGCAGTTTTCTTATCTGAGAGATATTGGCTGTGACTGCATTCAGGGCTTCCTGCTGGGGAAACCTATGCCGGCAAAGGAGATGGAGGAACTTTTAAGTCAGCAGATATAGTGAATCATTAGGAGAAAATCATGGTTTTGGGACGGGCTTCAGAGCTGAAATATTTAAATGCTTACTATGATCGGGAAGGAAGCCGGATCGTGGTGGTTTACGGAGAAAAAAATGTAGGGAAAACGGCGCTTCTTGACCAGTTTGTACAGGATAAGCCCTATTCTTATTACAGAGCAAGGTCGGCATCGGAGAGGGAACAGCGCTACTTATGGGGAGCGGAGCTTGGCAGAGGCGGAAGCAGGGCTGCCAAATATCCTTCCTTTACAGAAATATTTACAAACCTTTCCGGTGAGACAAGTGAAAAAAAAGTCATTATCATTGATGAATTTCAGTATATTGTTAAGAGCGGCGGTGAATTTATAAAGGAATTAACTGCCTATGTGAGTGCAAATGCTAATATCATGGTCATTTTGTGCAGTTCTTCCATTGGATTTGTGGAAAACAGCCTGATTACCAGAATCGGGGAAGCGGCTCACGACCTTTCAGGATTCCTTAAGATCAGGGAGCTTGGATTTGAGGGGATTATGGAGTATTTTCACGGGTTTTCCATGGAGCAGTGCATCGAGGTCTATGCGGTGCTGGGGGGAATGCCGGGACTTTGGGCGCATTTTGACGATAAGCTTAGCATCCGCCAGAATATATGCAGGCATATCCTTGACCCAAATTCCTTTTTGCTTCATGAGGGACAGCGGATTGTGGAGGAGGAGCTTCGGGAAACTGCCGTATATAACACAATCTTGTCTGCGATTGCGGCGGGAAAGCATAAGCTTAACGATTTGTTTCTGCATACGGGATTTTCCAGGGCAAAGATCAGCGTTTACCTGAAAAACCTGATGGAGCTTGAACTGGTTGAAAAGGTGTTTTCTTATGATACGGAAGGAAAGGCAAATACACAAAAGGGCATATACCGCATAACCAATCATTTTGTACATTTTTATTTTACTTTCCTGTATCCCAATTTAAGTAGTCTGGAAACGCTGCCGGCGGATAAGTTTTACGGGGAATACATTGCACCGGCTCTAAAAGGATATGTAGCAGAATATTTTAAGACGGTGTGCAAACAGCAGATTGAGAAGTGGAGCAAATGGAAACGGCTTCCCATTGAGGTTGACCGCATTGGAGAATGGGTAGGAAAATTTGGAAATATCGACTTGATCGCACAGGATGAAGAGGGCAGGACACTTATCGGCATCTGCAACTGGGATAAGCCCATGATGCGTTATGACGATTACGAATGGCTCCTGTTCTGCGCAGAGAAAGCCAAAATACACGCGGATTATATCTATTTATTTTCTGTGGGGCGGTTTGAAGAAAAACTGGATTTGGAAGCAAAGGTAAAACGTAATTTAAGATTAATCAGGTTGGATGAGATGTAATGGGAAAAAGTCTGTACATTGCAGAAAAGCCCAGCGTGGCAAGAGAATTTGCCCGGGCGCTGCAGATAAACGCCAGTAATAAAGATGGATATATGGAATCTCCGGATGCGATTGTTACCTGGTGCGTGGGGCATTTGGTGACAATGAGCTATCCGGAGGTTTATGATGAAAAGTACAAAAAGTGGTCGCTCAGCACGATTCCGTTTATTCCTTCGGAATTTAAATATGAGGTCATCGACGGAGTAAAAAAACAGTTTCAGATTGTAAGCGGACTGTTAAACCGTCCGGATGTAGAAACCATCTATGTCTGCACCGACTCCGGACGGGAGGGAGAATATATTTACCGGCTGGTGGAACAGCAGGCGCATGTGACCGGAAAGAAACGGAGAAGAGTCTGGATTGATTCCCAGACGGAGGAGGAGATCATACGGGGCATCCGGGAGGCAAAGGATTTGTCGGAGTATGATAATCTTGGGGCGGCGGCTTACCTTCGGGCAAAGGAAGACTATCTGATGGGAATTAATTTTTCCCGGGTGCTTACGCTTAAATACGGAAATGCCGTCAAAAATTACTTAAAAGCGGACCGTGCCGTAATCAGCGTCGGCAGAGTTATGACCTGCGTGCTGGGCATGGTGGTCAACAGAGAACGTGAAATCCGCGAATTTGTAAAGACACCCTTTTACCGTGTTCTGGCGGAGCTTGCAGTGGGAGAAAAGACCTGCGAATGTGAGTGGAAAGCGGTTGAAAATACCAGATATTTCGGGTCTCCGCTCCTTTATAAGGAGAACGGCTTTAAAGAGAAAAAGGATGCTGAGCAGCTTATTTTGGCGCTGATGAGCGAAAAGCCTGTGCAGGCAAAGGTGGAAGCCTTAGAAAAGAAAAGAGAAAATAAGAATCCGCCTCTTTTGTATAATCTGGCGGAGCTTCAAAATGACTGTTCCAAATATTTCAAAATCAGTCCGGATGAAACGCTTAGAATTGCGCAGGAGCTGTATGAAAAGAAGCTGACCACTTATCCGAGAACGGATGCGAGAGTTCTCTCCACTGCGGTGGCAAAGGAGATTTCCAAAAATATCCGGGGGCTTGGCAGTTACAATCTGACCCGGGAGCTTGCGGCAAAGGTGTTAGAGAGCGGAAGCTATAAACAGATTGCCAAAACCCGCTATGTGAATGATAAGCAGATTACAGACCACTACGCGATCATTCCCACGGGGCAGGGGCTGGGCAGTCTGGGAGGATTAAGCCCTACTGCCGTAAAGGTGTATGAGATTATAGCACGGCGCTTTTTGGCAGTCTTTTTCCCGCCTGCAGTTTATCGGAAAATTTCCCTGAATGTCTCGGTAAAGGGAGAACAATTTTTTGCAGGCTTTAAAGTGCTGGAATCAGAAGGATACTTGGAAGCGGCGGCTTTTTCCTTTGCCAAAAAGAAAAGTGAGGAGGAGGGAGAAAACTGCGAAGCCGACCAAGAATTTATGGATGCCATAAACCGTCTGAAAAAGGGGATGGAGCTTCCCGTTACGGACATGCAGATTAAGGAGGGCGAAACCACGCCTCCCAAGCGGTATAATTCAGGAACAATCATTCTTGCCATGGAAAATGCCGGACAGCTCATAGAAGATGAAGAACTGCGTTCACATATCAAGGGAAGCGGAATCGGGACTTCGGCGACCAGAGCGGAGATTCTCAAAAAACTGATCAATATTAAATATTTGGAGTTGAATAAAAAGACACAGATGATTACGCCCACACTGATGGGGGAGATGATTTATGAGGTGGTGGATAATTCTATTCGTCCGCTCCTTGACCCGGCGCTCACGGCAAGCTGGGAAAAGGGCCTTACCATGGTTGCGGATGGAGTGATTACCGAGGACGAGTATATGAAAAAGCTGGATGACTTTGTTTCCAGACGAACCAATATTGTAAAACAATTAAACAATCAATTTGTGCTTAACCGTCAGTTCAATAAGGCTGCGGGAAATTATAAAAAAAGCTGACTTTACGGATAAGGTCAGTCGGAGGAAATCTATGGAACAATATAAAATCAGTAATCTTTACAATTTGGAGGAAACCATTGCCGCAAAGCTGTTTGAGGGGGCAGAGTATCCTTGGGAACTGCTTCCCAAGATCAGCGGCTTTATTGTGGAGCTTGGGAAAACCCTTCCCGGCGATAAGTATGAGCAGATTCAGGAAAACGTGTGGGCTGCCAAAAGCGCCAAAATAGCTCCCAGCGCATGTTTAAACGGTCCGGCGGTTATCGATGAGGAAGCGGAAATCCGCCATTGTGCTTTTATCAGGGGAAATGCTATTGTGGGAAAAGGCGCGGTGGTTGGAAATTCCACAGAGCTTAAAAATGTGATTTTGTTCAATAAGGTGCAGGTTCCCCATTACAATTATGTGGGCGACAGCATTCTTGGATTTAAGTCTCATATGGGCGCCGGCTCCATCACCTCCAATGTCAAAAGCGATAAGACGCTTGTAGTGGTGAAAAACGGAGAAGAGACAATAGAGACCGGGTTAAAGAAATTCGGCGCCATGCTGGGCGACTATGTGGAGGTAGGCTGCAACAGCGTGTTAAACCCGGGTACGGTAATCGGTAGAAATACTAATGTATATCCCACCAGCATGGTGCGCGGATGTATTCCGGCAGGGAGCATTTACAAAAAAAGAGGAGAGATTGCCGAAAAGTATTGAGAACGTGCTGAAACTTATCGAAGTTTTTTGTCGAAAGGACTGGATTTTTTACCGAAGATATGAGAAAATAAAAAATGTGATTATGACAAAATATTCACAAGGGATGAGAATATTTTGTTAGAAAATAATATCTACATATTGAAAGGAGTTTTCACATGATTTATTCAAAAGAAGTTGAAGAAATGTGTACAGTTGCCCAGGGCGTTAACCATGGTTGTGCACCTATCCCGGAAGAAGCAAAATGGGTAAAAGCAAAAGAAGTGAAAGACATCTCCGGTCTTACACATGGTATCGGCTGGTGTGCTCCTCAGCAGGGCGCCTGCAAGCTGACATTAAATGTGAAAGAAGGTATCATTCAGGAAGCATTGGTGGAGACCATCGGATGCTCCGGTATGACACATTCTGCGGCTATGGCGGCTGAAATCCTTCCCGGAAGGACAGTAATGGAAGCATTGAATACAGACCTTGTATGCGATGCCATCAATACTGCTATGAGAGAATTATTCTTACAGATCGTATACGGAAGAACACAGAGCGCTTTCTCAGAAGACGGGCTTCCGGTAGGAGCTGGTCTTGAAGACCTCGGCAAGGGCTTAAGAAGCCAGGTTGGTACCATGTACGGAACATTAAAGAAAGGTCCCCGCTATCTGGAAATGGCAGAGGGCTATGTGATCGGCATTGCTCTTGACGCTGACGATCAGATTATCGGCTACAAGTTTGTAAGCCTTGGAAAGATGACTGATTTTATCAAGAAAGGTGATGACCCCAACACCGCTTACGAGAAGGCAAGCGGACAGTACGGCAGAGTTGCTGACGCTGTCAAGATCATTGATCCCAGAACCGATGAAGAAGTTAAATAATAGAGAAGTGAGAAAGGAGTTACATAACAATGGCATTATTTGAATCATATGAGAGACGAATTGACAAAATCAATTCAGTATTAAATAGCTATGGCATCGCTTCTCTTGAAGAAGCTGAAAAAATCACAAAAGATGCAGGGCTTGATGTGTATGCACAGGTGAAGGGCATCCAGCCTATCTGCTTTGAAAATGCCTGCTGGGCTTATATCACCGGCGCTGCAATTGCAATCAAGAAGGGCTGTAAGAAGGCTTCCGAGGCTGCCGCTGCAATCGGCGAAGGTCTTCAGGCTTTTTGTATTCCCGGTTCTGTTGCCGATACCCGTAAGGTTGGTTTAGGGCATGGAAATCTTGGCAAGATGCTTCTGGAAGAGGAGACTGAGTGCTTCTGCTTCTTAGCGGGACATGAGTCCTTCGCGGCCGCAGAAGGTGCAATCGGTATCGCTGAGAAGGCGAATAAGGTTCGCCAGAAACCCTTAAGAGTCATCTTGAACGGACTTGGAAAGGATGCCGCTCAGATTATTTCCAGAATCAATGGATTTACCTTTGTTGAGACAGAGTATGATCCTTACACCAATACCGTTAAGGAAGTTTACCGCAAATCCTATTCCGAAGGGCTTCGCGCAAAGGTAAACTGCTACGGCGCAAATGATGTGTGCGAGGGCGTTGCAATTATGCATAAGGAAGGCGTTGACGTTTCCATCACCGGCAACTCAACCAATCCTACCAGATTCCAGCATCCCGTTGCAGGCACTTACAAGAAAGAATGCAACGAGCAGGGTAAGAAATACTTCTCTGTTGCTTCAGGCGGCGGTACAGGACGTACGCTCCATCCCGACAATATGGCGGCAGGTCCTGCTTCTTACGGCATGACTGATACGATGGGACGTATGCACTCTGACGCTCAGTTTGCAGGTTCTTCTTCCGTTCCCGCTCACGTTGAGATGATGGGTCTGATTGGCGCTGGAAACAACCCGATGGTTGGTATGACAGTTGCTGTTGCGGTTTCGATTGAGGAAGCTGCGAAAGAGGGGAAGTTTTAAGAGAATTGTGTTAAAACAATAGGAAATAGAACAAAAAGACAGATAAAAGCACCATGATTCTTATGAATTGTGGTGCTTCTCTATACAATACAGACGCATTTTTATTGAAAAATGTTTGTTAGTGCGGTGTAGGCGCATGCGCCTACCATAACAAAAGTTGACAAAGCCTGAATCTATGCGGGTTCAAGGGTTTTGAGGATTTGCAGAGTTAAGTCAAATACCCCGTAGCAAGCTGACGGGGCATCAAACTTGTAACGCAGCAAGCTGCGGGGTATTAGACCCTCGCGGCAGTCGTCAAGGTCATGCAAGCATGACTTTGACTCGTTGCTCGCGGGAATAAAATGGAGTTCGCAGTAACCAGACAGCACCCGTATAGCACCCAGATGTAGCACTCATTTTTGAAAAATGTAGTGTTGAAAGAAAATGTACTGATTGGATAAAATATAAAAATGGTAAGAATGTAAGAAAGATGAAAAGCAAATCCTGTACTAAATATAAAAAAGTTCACTTTTAGTATTGAAAAGGCTTGATTAAGATGAAAGAACTTCATATACTGTAATTGTAGGTAATAGCGTATCAGATATTTGTGCTATTAGATTTATATGAAATTGGAATTGTATATAAAGGAGAAAAGATATGGCAACGGTATTTGATGTGGCAAAATATATTTTGCGTAAGCAAGGCAGGATGAGTACATGGAAACTTCAAAAATTGTGCTATTATTCGCAAGCCTGGCATTTGGCATGGACGGGGAATCCAATATTTGAAGAAGATTTTGAAGCGTGGGCAAATGGTCCGGTCTGTCCGGAATTGTTTCATGCGCATCAAGGTAAATTTTTTGTTAATGAAAACGATTTTGTCAGAGGAAATGCGAACGATTTGGATGTGGATGTGCAGGATTCGATAAATGTGGTACTTAATGATTATGGTGAAATGGAACCGTATGATTTGAGAGAATTGTCACATAGGGAAGCTCCTTGGATAAATGCGCGCGGGGGCATACCTGATGGCGAAAAATGCAGTACGGTTATTACAAAGGAAAGTATGGGAGAATATTACGGAAGTTTATAAATATGGATAAAAAGACAAAGCGTGAGAAAAATATAAAAAACCCAAAAAAGATTATAAAAAAGGTGGGGTATAGCACAGATGGTGAAAAAGTCATTTGGAGATTTGATATGATAGATTCAGATGGTAAGTTTGCTTTTGATTTGGATCGAAAGGATTTTCTTCATTATGAGGTTATGAAGAAAATGATTGATTATAGTAATATGACATGGGCAGAAATAAAGAGGCAGACACACGATGAAGGAAAATCAAAACATCATTTGTTAGCGTTGGAAGAATTGTCGAAAGAAGCATTTGATCGATTTAATGTGAAACATTTAGAAGAATATTCAGATTCTATATTTTCATTTGCGTTGCAAAATAAATTGCGCATAGTAGGTATAAGAAAAGATGCAAATTTTCATGTTTTGTGGTATGATCCGCAGCATGAAGTATGTTTATCAAAAAAGAAACACACTTAATTTAAAAATGAAGAGGTAAAAATAATACAAGATAATGCCTGATAAATCGGTTTGGTAGTACCCGTATAGCACCCAAATGGTTAAGAAATGCCGTAAAATCAAGGCATACGGCAACGATTGAGGAAGTGGCGAAAGAGGGCAAGTTTTAAGATAATTGTGCTAAAACAATAGGAAATAGAATAAAAAGACAGATAAAAGCATCATGATTCTTATGAATTGTGGTGATTTTCTATACAATACAGACGCATTTTTATTGAAAAATGTTTGTTAGTGCGGTGTAGGCGCATGCACCTACCATAGCAAAAGTTGGCAAAGCCTAAATTTATGCGGGTTCAAGGGTTTTGAGAATTTGCAGAGTTAAATAAAATGGAGTTCGCAGAACCGGGTAGTAGCCATATAGTAACCGACCGTAGTAACCAATTTTGAATGTATATTATACAATTTAATACAATCATGTAATTTGGAAAATGAGAAAATGATGACAAAGCAGAAAACTTAAAATATCTTGTCGAATGAAATTGTCCATGTTATACTGTGGGAAGTGAACAGCCGTGTTACAAGGCGGCAGCCTCCCCAAACTTGCAAAAGAGGGGAGGTGGTGCGATGGGTACTTATGAAATTTTGTGCCTGCTATTTTTAGGCGGTACGTTTCTAGCCGCATTGCTTGCCTGCATAGATAGGAACAATAAGCAAAAATAAAAAAGCCTACCTTGTTACTTAGCCGGTACAGGTAGGCTTTTGCTAATC
>JAMPGL010000066.1 GCA_023663945.1 Lachnospiraceae bacterium
CTTTCATTACTATTTGTGCCGCCAACTGAAAGGCGGCGGAATGGAGATTAAAATGCATAGCCAATAAAGTGTTTCTTTTTCTAGCTTTTTCTGAGGCATTTTTCAAACAATCTCTCCATTGCTCCATACTCGCAGAGGAAAGACTTCCTGCTCGCCTCCAGCATTTCAACCCTGCTCGCATTCGCAAAACTTATCACATATCCGTTATGCAATGCCAAGCAGCGGATGAATTCCCTCTGACTCCGACCATTGCCGTCTCTAAACGGATGCAAAGCATTGATTTCAGAAAAATAATATGCCAGCCGGACAACAAAGTTATCCTTATCCAATCCATGCAGATAATCTTCCGCTTTCAGCTTCCCAAAAATCTCCTCCGCCTGCTCCGAAAGGAACACTGCATTGCAGAACATATTCCCCTTTGCAATATCAACTTTCCGAAGTTTCCCTGCCCAATCATACACATCCTGGAATATATAAGCATGAATCGCCTGCAGGTGTTTCAGATCAAAAGCACCCCTCACAGGCTTATCCAGCAGTTCCAGAATCCGCAGCATAGTCAGTTTCCGCTCCATCTCATGAAACCGTTCCAAGTCCCTTATTCCTATTTTGTTTTTTAGAACGTTGGAATCGGGGTAGCAGTATAACTCATCCGGCATACACTACTTTGCACCTCCCAAAATCTCCTGACGCAGATCATCCCCCGAAACGTCACCGTTTTTATAAGCGTACAGCATTCGGACATCCTCTTCCGTCAGATCCATGTCCTCAAATGCCATTGTCGCCCTCACTTCGTTTACCGCTTCTTCCGCTGAATAAATGGGATGACCCATCTTTACCTCAAACGGAATCCCTTCCGTGATAATAATCTGCTTAATAAGCATATTTACAACTGCCGACAGGTTTGTTCCCAGCTTTTCCAGTATCGCGGATGCTTTCTCCTTATCCTCTGCTGAAGTCCGTACCTGTAGTAATGATGTATTTGCCATAATCATCCCTCCTGCAGACATTATACAACATCGTCATTACATTGTAAAATGAAACATGTCATGTTGAGCAGACCGTCTTTCATGTTTCTCATACAAAAATCTCTCCGGCAGCGTCACCTTAAAATCCACAGCCAGATTCCGGAAATCCTCCGGCAGAATCGTCTGCCGTTTGTTCGGCGTCATGGAAAGCACCTTCACCAGAATCTCCGCCGACTTCTCTACCGTATGCATCAGCCCGAAAGTCAGGTCAAAGTCCTCTCCCGCGCAGAACATGCCGTGATGCGCCCAGATTGCCACATCATACTTTTTCATCAACTCACTGGTTGCCGCCGCTATATCTCTTCCCCCCGGAACCATCCACGGAACCACGCCGATGCCGTCCGGAAATACCACGGGACACTCCGTTGCCATCTCCCACAGCTCCCTGGTAAAGACCTCGTCCTCAAGCGGAAGCACAAAGGTAAGGGCAATAACGTTAGTTGTGTGCGCATGATAAATCACGCGGTAACGCCCGTCCGACGCTATTTTTTTCACCTCATGATTCATCAGGTGGGAGGGCAATTCACTGGTGGGTCTTCCTCCGTTTACAAGCCCCCAGCAGATTCGGTAGTTCTCTCCCTTTCCGTCCAGCTCAATAATACAGATAGAGTCTTCCGGCTTGATGGCAAAGTTTCTCATATACTTTCCGGAACCCGAAACAAGAAAATATTCTCCTGCAAGCCCCGGAACCATTGTTCCAATCGGCTGCCATTCCCTCGGCGATAACTCTTCTTTTACGGCTTCTGCCTCCTCCTCTTTCATGCGGTAGCTTAAATTTCCACCGTTCCGCTCATGCCAGCCCAACTCCCATCCGTCCGTTGCCATCCGGATAAACCCATGTACAAATTCCTCATCTAAAACCTTCATGATCCATAACCTCCTGTCTCAATATCCCATTTTTATCTGGTAACAACCTCCACCGGAACGTCCATAATCTTAGCTACCTTTAAGATTGTGTCAATATGCCGCCCTGACGCCGCCGCAAAATGATGGGTGGGACCGCATTCGCTCCAACGGGTCACAAACTCCCGCGCTCCGCAGGCAAAGCGCGTCCGCATATTGGTATCTCCGAAAGAAAGAATCTTGCCTTCCTCGTTGACGCCTTCCGCCACAATAAACTTGAAGTTTCCATCCCCATCCTGTGTGATTGCAAGATAAGTAATCGGTCCCGCATACGGATAAAACTGCGTCAGATATCCGCCTCCGGTCTTTCCGTGGAATACCTTGACAATCTTCATTGTGGGCTTCTTATCGGAAATGTCCGCATCGCCGGAACCGCTGTGTCCGATAATTGCTATGTCATCGTTAAAATCAATGGAGTACATTTCCGCAAGCTGACCGGTTCCGGAGATGGTCTTTAAGATGCTCATCGCCATAGCCACCTTCATATCCCCTTCCACTGCACATGCCGTTCCCTGTTTGATCAGCATGGAAAATGCGGGAATCAGCATACTGTCTAAGACGCCTGCTTTGCCCTGCGCATAACCGTCATAGTGAGACGCAATCAGACCAAGCTGTTCATCCTTAACCCACTGTTCAAATGCCACAACGTACCTTGCCATCTCCCATACTTCTTCGATGCTTCCTCCTCCTTCTATGTCAAAGGTGTCAAGAATATCCTGTGCTTTCGTCCGAATCGCCGTCTCATCCTCAATATTGTCCGCGATAGCCCACATTTTTTCCCAATCAAACTGCTTCGTATACAGATGCATTCTCCTGTAAAGATTGGACTCGTCGATATACAAATCCATCATGCCCGGATAAGGTCTGCCAATCTGCGCAATGTTGGTATCCCGGAATCTCCTGCGCACCTGCGCGGCACGGCACCAGTCTTCCATTTCCGCCTGCACAAACAGGTCTCCGCCTTCGACCACGCCCGTGATAACCGCATGTCTTTTGCCGAACCGCTCCAAGTCTGCCGCCATCTCGCCTACCGCGCCGCATGCATAGCCCTCCCCAAGCCATGACGCAATATCCGTATGGTCATAGTCTAAAGCTTTCAGTTTCTGCACGTTAACCAAAACCACCGGGACATCCAAATCCTTGACTGCTGGGAGCATGTTGTAGGAAGTCGCATAAGTGAGAAGCTGTAAAAATACAAGATCAACATCCGCCGCGCGGAATCGATTTCCCGCCTCCTGGGACTGCTCCTTGGTTGTCACCATTCCCCCGTCCACGATCTCCACCGTATCCGGAATCGTCTTTTTGAAAGCCTCATACTGTGCCTCAAATTCCGGCACCAATGACGGAAACTGCGGCAGATATGCACCCAATGCAATAGAAAATACGCCGATTTTTGCCTTTGTGTTCACTAACATAATATAGTTACCTCCTTATACTGTTTGGTTTACATAACTTCACAACTTTTTAAATATTAAATTCTCTAAATATTTGATTTCCTTAATATCAAAACTTTCTCTGACTGCGTCTCTTGCACGCTGCAAATCCTGAAATTCTCCCTTCTCGATAAACTGAATCAGCAGATTGCCGATTGCCGTTCCTTCCACCGGTCCCGCCCAGACCGAAAGGCCTGTTGTCTTTGCAATCATCCTGTTCAGGTACTCATCCTGACATCCGCCGCCCACAATATGAATATCCGTGTAACTGCGGTTTGTCAGACTGCTTAACTTCTCAATTGCTTCCTTATAGCAGAGCGCCAGACTCTTATAAACACACTGCATCAACTCGCCAATGCTCTCCGGCGTCTTCTGTCCGGTATTTTTGCAATAATCATATACTGCATCAATCATGCTTTCCGGAGCCAGAAAGCTTTGATGGTTCACATCCACCACAGAAGCAAATCCTTCCGCCCGCTCCGCCTCCTCTGCCAGCCCGGCAAATCCCCATTGCCTGTCTGACTTATGCCTGCTCTCATGCCCTGCCACATACTCCGTCCCGTTCAGTTCCCTTCGTATGGACTGAATCATCCAGAGTCCCATAATGTTTTTGAGATACCGGTAACGATACCATACCCCGCCCTCGTTTGTAAAATTCTCTTTCCGGGATTCTTCCGTTGTAATCGGCGTTTCACTCTCTACTCCCAAAAGGCTCCACGTTCCGCTTGAAAGGTAAACCGCCTGCTCATTCTGCGCCGGAACCGCCAGATAAGCAGACCCCGTATCATGAGTTGCCGGAAGTATTACTTCTGCCGAAAACCCAGCCTGCTCCTGAATCTCCGGAAGCAGTTCTCCCACCCTCGTCCCCGGCATGGAGAGCGCCCCAAAAAGTTCCCTTGGAAGCCCCAGCGCCTCAATCAGCGGATAATCCCATTCCTTCTCTGCCACATTGACAAGACCGGTTGTTGTCGCATTGGTATATTCCTGTTTTTTAACCCCGGTTAATAGAAAATTAAAATAGTCCGGAAGCATCAGCAAAGACCCCGCCTCAAAAAGCTGGCTTGGATTTTCTTCCTTTAAAGCCATAAGCTGATATATGGTATTAAAAATCTGTTTCTGAATCCCGGTGCGCCGATAAAGCTCCTTTTCCGGTATCAAGCTGTCCACAATACGGTCAACCCCGTCCGTCCGGCTGTCCCGGTACGCCACGGCATCCCCCAAAAGATGATCCTCCTTGTCGAGCAGCACGTAATCCACTCCCCAAGTGTCAATCCCGATCGTCTTCGGCACCCTTCCAAGGTTTCCGCAGATTTTCAGACCTTCCATGATTCCGTCCCAAAGGTTCTCAATGTCCCAGCAGACATGTCCCATCCTGCGTATCTGCCGGTTATCAAACCGGTGAATCTCTTCTAATTTTATCTTTCCGCTTTGGATATGCGCCAAAATATGTCTTCCGCTGGAAGCTCCAATGTCGATTGCCAGATAGTAGGTTTCCATAGGGCTCCTCCTTCTATTTTACTCACATTGTACCATCTTATTTTGCTGATTCTTAGGTCTTTAAGGTACTTTATCAGGGACCTTTCTTGCAGGGATTATCCTGTCATGCTATACTATTGCCAAAACTGTTTAAGGGGAATTTGTCATGCAGAAAAAAATCATCGAATATCTTGGCAAGATTACAGAAGAAGAGCAGGCGATTTTAAATGGAAATCTTGAAGTGCAGAAAAGCCTCTATACGTCCGGTCATGAATTTATTGTAGACAGCAATAAACTCCTTGCCAAGGGGAAACTGATTGACATACGTCCTCATACCCGTTTTACATACTTTCCCAGACACCGTCATAACTATATTGAAATGCTCTATGTGGTACAGGGACAATTGATTACCGTCATTAACGGTGCCAGGCAGGTTTCCATGTCAGCCGGAGATATTTTGTTCCTAAACCAGCACGCAGAGCATGAAATCCTCCCGGCAGAGCAAAATGACATTACTGTCAATTTTATTATCCTGCCGGAATTTTTCCGCTACCCTGTCGGCATGGTAGATAAAGAAAATATCCTTGTAGATTTTATCATATCCAGCCTCTCCGAGACTAATTCCGCCGCTGATTATATTTACATTCAGGCAAAAGATATTCTTCCCGTAGAAAACCTGATTGAAAATATGATCTGGACGCTGGTGGACAAGACTGCCTCCTCCCATACCATCCTTCAGGTTTCCATGGGACTTATCTTTCTTAATCTGTCCCGCTATGCAGAGCTGATTAACCGGAACGCGCCGGATTCCTCCGAACTCACTCTGCTTTTGTCCATCTTGAATTATATAGAAAATAATTATCGGGAGGGCAGTATGCAGTATATCGCTGCTTTTAGCGGTTATCCCGACTATTACATCAGCCGTCTCCTGAAAAAACATACCGGACTGAATTTCAAAGAACTGCTCCAAAAGAGAAAACTCCAGCAGGCTGTCTATCTGCTGGAGCACACAACATTATCAATCGAACTTATCATGGCGCGGATTGGATATGAAAACAGCAGTTATTTCTACCGTAAATTTCGGGAGCAGTATGAATGTTCTCCAAAAGAATATCGGCGTGCACATTCCCTGATTAAGCAGAGGGGATAACTTTAAAATAATTCTATCCTTCCAAGCAAAAAATCAATAAGATTGCAATGATAGATACCGTTATTGTCATAAAAATTATGCGGTATTCTCCGCCGTACTGCCGGTTTCCTCACCCTTTGCCCCACTTCCGCATGCTGAGGCGGTGAGTGACAGAAGCAAGGCTAAAGTAATCGCTATGTGTTTTTTCAACCTGACTGCCTCCCAATCCTAAACGTTATTTTTGCTCCGCTCCATCTGATAAACAAGATAATCCAGACAGTCTATCTTTTTTTCTTCCTCCTGCACCTTGTCCAGCAGACATTTCCTGTGCCAACATCATTTGCCGCCATCCTTTCCTTCTGCAAATCCTCCCATTTCTATTCTTCATTCAGTGTAACACCAGCACATTCAATTAACAAATACTTATATCTAATGCATTTGTATAGTTGAAACCTATATTTTTTATGCTATGCTGAATCCATAATGATAGAAACGAAAGGATAAATCTCCGATGGAATTAAGAGTTCTTCAATATTTCCTTGCCGTTGCAAGAGAACAAAGCATTGTCCGGGCGGCTCAGTCCCTGCATCTTTCCCAGCCTACCCTTTCCACCCAGATAAAGGCTATGGAAGATGAATTAGGCAAACAGCTTCTGATCCGCGGAACAAAAGGCTCCAGAAAGATTATGCTCACAGAAGAAGGGATGATTCTGCGGAAACGCGCAGAAGAGATTTTGAATCTGGTTCAAAAGACAGAAAAAGAAATCACCCTTTCCGACCAGATTGTGATGGGCGACGTTTCTATCGGAACCGGTGAGACCGACGCCGTCCGCCTGATTGCAAGGGCAGCGCGGAGTTTATACGAGACTTATCCGGGCATCCATTACCATATTGCAAGCGGTAATGCAGAATTTGTGCTGGAACAGTTGGAAAAGGGCTTAATCGATTTTGGAATCATATTCGGTCCGGTAGATCCGACTAAATATAATTCTATTGAAATTCCCTGCAAAGATGTCTGGGGCGTTTTGATGAGGCGGGATTCGCCTCTTGCCGAAAAAGAATCCGTCACCCCGGAGGATTTATGGGACAAACCGCTTATCATATCAAAGCAGGAGGAGGGCAACAAGCAACTGGCAGAATGGATCCGTCACGATTTGTCGGAGCTGGAAATCGTTGCTACCTACAATTTGATTTATAATGCTTCTTTAATGGTATCGGAAGGGTTAGGATACGCCATCGGCTTTGATAAAATCATTAACACCTCCGCGGCAGCAGCCTTTGTTTTCGCCCTCTGTTTCCCAAACGGGAAGACGGCATGAGCATCATCTGGAAAAAATATCAGATATTCTCAAAGGCATGTGAAAAATTTTTAATGAAATTGAGGGAAATATACTGTCATACCATCCCGGATTCACCAAGGAATGAATAAGCAATATTTGCTTTTCCTTCTGTGCAGGCGCTTATTAGCATCAATTAGTGCAGCCATATTTCTCTTCCACAGCCTCCCTTCTGACTTGTTCATAGTCATAATCTTTCGGGAATGGATATTTCTTTCTTAATTCCTCCATGTGTAAAAATGCCTGTCTTTTTTCTGAAAATGAATTTTGTGACCCAGTTATTTTCTCCGTTCTTCCAGTTACTACATTAAACCGCCTAATCATATCTATAAAAAATTTAATGCTGTCATCATCTGGTAAAGAGTCAATCATCGCATATGTTTCCTGCCGCAAAGTCATATATTCCACCTCCAAATTTTTCTTAAAAAATATTATAATTATAATGATTTCACAATCTACAAACTTTAAAAAAAATATATATTATACCCAACATCCTTTAATTCTTCAATCATTTACTACTGATAAAGTGCAAAACTTACTCCAATCTAACCCGGCAGACTTGTGCTGATGCATAACACCCCATACCCTATTTTATCGTTAGGCACCTCCCTCTCCCCTCTCAGCGTCTTCGCTCCGCAGATATGCTTTCGCTTTCTCCCCATATGCTGCTGTCAAGTAAGGACTAACCTTTTTTACAAATTCGTTTACTATTGCTCTGTTTTTACCATTCTGCCACAACTTGCAATTCCATCAACCAAAAATAATCCGTCTGCAGATCCTATCCCCTCCATTCGCGCTGCTTTTGAGCAAAAGAAAAGAACCGTTTTTCCGATTCTTCTCAAAAAACATATTCTATTATTTCAATTATCCGTTCTTAACCCTTTTTCCCGAATCTCTTCCAGCTGATCCGCAGTTAATGCCCCTGCACGATAAAGCAATAAATACTCATTTTCGATTGAACTGTCAAATATCAGCAGATCATCGGTATTGATAGTAACCCTTACTCCGTTCTCATATAGGATCTTTATCGGATGATCCTTATAATCTGCCGTAATCCCAAGCATTACGTTACTGCTTGGACAGATATTCAGCTGTATCCGGTTTTCAGCCAGAAATCTCATGACATCATCTGATGCAGCCGCCCTAATCCCATGATGAACTTCACTGAGCCCTAAAACTTCAACCGCCCGTCTTACATCCTCCGCCGAACCGCTTTCGCCAACATGCATTTTCTTGGTCAGATGATAGTTCTCTGCTTTCCGATATAATGGCAGATAAGCTTCAAATGGCTGTACATTCTCACCGCCGCATACATCTATGGACTTGAAAAAGCCTGATGCAATATACGGATCGATTCGGTCTGCCTCCTGCTTGGCATCGCAGGAGGACACATATGTTATCTCAGGCTCAAAATCAATGTCAGGACAGTATTTTAGACGATACTCCTCAAGAATTGCCATGAAAGCAGCCATCCCACCAACAAGTTCAATTTCCGGCACTCCAAAGTTCATTGCAAGCCTTGTGATATTGTTTCTTCTGACTTCCGCAAAAGCCCCCTCCCATCTTAAAATGATTCCCTCACGACCACTGCAATATGGTTTGATGAATGAAGTAAACCATTCCCGCATTTCTTCCAGTCCGCCGAATTTTTCAGGCGGTTTTGGAAAATCGCGTTTTATGCGTTCTTCCAGCCAGCTCCTCCTGCATCCCTTTGTGGAATGGTTATGAATATCACTCTTGGGAACTCTCAGGAGTTTGGCGGTATCATTTTCTATCAGTCCCTCATAAAAAAGCGGGCAAGCCTGCTTGCGATCTTGCTCATCATTACCCATTTCATATCCTCACGATCCCTGTCTTCATTGAGACTATTCTAACCTGTTACTTTCTTGCTTCCTGCACATTCCTTGGCATCCTCACCACTTCCACTTATTCCATTCTTCCCGGCATAGCTGGAGATTACGGTTTTCATTTAGCTTCATACTGTTTTATATATACAGCTACATAGTCAATAACCCCGCCGCAAGCAACGGGTCATGGAGCTTGAAGCGCCCCAAGGAGCGAGGTATTGCCCCTCGCACATTCGCCAATTATCCGTGCAAGCACGACCGCTTGGCTCATTGCTCGCGGGAATAAATTAAGAAATTCCAAAATGCCTCTCTAAGGCATCAATATACTCTCCGCATTTATTTTCCATTGGACAGGCAAGGAATAAGCTTTTTCCCGTCACCTTACTAACACCAATATGTATATCCCAATCTTTTAAAATATCCATTCCAATCAAGATATTTCCTTTTCTGTCATAATTCAGGCATATCCTATCAGATGATATCTTTACCCCTGCTATCATGAAATCAGATATTCCGTGTTCAAATTTCATGGCTGGACATTCCATCTTTTCATCATCCGTAATTGGAACTTCGTGCCTTAATCCTCCAGATTCAATCCCATAACTAAGAAGATAAGATGTACCATTCATAATATCCATCTTTTTTAATGTTTTGCATAGTGTGTCAGATACTTTCAGCCTTTTAAGCGGAATAGTGCTGATTGAACAGCCTGTATCAATTTTCACATCAATATCATAAAAAGGGGCTTGAAAAGTATCCAGACAAAAGCTTGCTTCTGCACTGAACGAACCTCCTATACCACAAGCTGTAGGCCGCATCTCAATCTCTATATATTTATTCATCATATACAGCCATATCCTCCAATTCGTCTTTATCATTATAAATAGGCGTTATCGGTTTCGGCTGCATAAACCAACTGTCATATTCCTGATTCTGTACATCTCCACAAAACACCAGCTTCCCCGTCTTACTCTCTGTATCATCAAACAACAATATCATATATTTGTTATATATTTCACTAAGCTGTTCAGCCTTTGCCATCATGCCAATGTATATATCCTTTAGCGTGTATTTTTTTTCCGACATAACCGTTCTTTCCCGCTCCTTCCTATACATATACTTTTTATTACCTAAATTCTATGATATCCTCTTTTTATAAGCATACCATAAAACAGGCGGAAATAAAATCTTTTTCGCCTGTTTTATTCTTCTCCACCATATTCTCATATTATCCCGATTTCAAAAAATCCCATATAAAAAGAACTAATCCTTTCAACTTATTGCTGCAAAAATGCACTATCTTTTTACCTCACTCCGGCAAACTCTCCCTCACACACAGTGCCCCAGCCTATTTTATCATTAGGTGCCTCCCTCTCCTCTCTCAGCACCTTCGCCCGCTCCGCAGATACGCTTTCGCTTTTTAACCATATACTGCTGTCAAATAAGGTCTAGAACAATTTAGTGTATATGAGTTTCTCATCCCAGTGACCTGCAAAGTTATCTTCTCCCAGCCTCATAAGATTATGGCATCCTCTGAAAGCTCTGTCTGGAAATAAAAATATCTCCGTTCTTAACCTTTTCACAGAAATCGTCAATCTCTATCTTTATCGGCATAAAATAATTTATTTTTCCAAATGAATCAGCAAATCATCCAACATTGCACCCAAAAAAGCCTCTGTAGGCTGTTCATTCCGTTCTTTTATTTCTATCATCTCTAAAATATCCCTGTCTGATAAACATAGAATCAACTTCCCGCTTTCCCGAAGGCTTCCACGTACAGCGGCAAGAGCATTTTCGTCTGCACCTTCCCTGGAAATTATAATCGCCACTCTCCGCAATGCCTTTTCATATAAGTATTTTTCTGTTGTATATATTTCTTTTTGTGTGATTTTCTTATTGTAATTTTTGAACTCAAAAACAATATATTTCGTATTGAAATATTGCTGAACCGTATCAAAAAAGTCCTGATTTGACCCGGCTTTGATTTTACAGCACAAATCAAATCTATACATTCCATTATCTGTATTTTCCTGCGTATACCACAGTGTCAAGTAATCTCCCAAAACATACTTTAATATTTCAATACAGACCTTTTCATATTGCTGCCACTGCCCTGTTCCGGGCTTAATCTGCAATAATTTTTCTTTCAGGCTCTTATCTTCTGTCTTTTTCTCTATTTCGCCAAAAATATGTAGTTCAGGTTTTTGTGGCTCAATTATTTCTGTTGAATAATTTAAAAAGGCAATAAACTCATTTTCAATTCTTGTAAATTCTCTGAAAAGCCAGAGAAGATTTTTTACATCCCATATATTAATTCCATACTCAGATTTACATACTTCCTTTATTTCCTCAGATACTATATTTGCTACCGCAAGAACTATACAATTACCTTCTTTTCCCCCTTTTGACAGCCGCAAACTTGCTTTACATAAATTCTCTCTCATTGAGAAATCACTGCTATAAAATTTCAAAGCAAAATACACTGTCGAATTATTATATGTATAAACAATATCCACCCCTGCATCCTGTTCTGTAAAGTTCTTTATTTCTCCACCTTTTTGCTGCAGATAACTACTGAATATCTGTTCAAACTCCATATAACCTGTCATCTGTTGTTTACGCAGCGGAGTTTGCGTAAGATTGCCGGCAACATACTTTACTACCTGCACATTCGGTGCATATACCAGCATCCTGTACAGCCATTCCCTATTCGATATAGTAAGGTCAAAATTTTTCGGAAATCCTTTCAAACCTGCCATATCTTTGTGTGACAGCCTGCGAATAGTTCCATCGACTCGAACCAACGGAATTTTTATTAAATTCCAGCCCACATATGGCTGTTCAACATATCTATCTTTTCTCCAGCAAAGAAAGCTATCCTCTTTGCTCTTCTCTGGAATTTCGTTCCCATTAATCCTATAGTACCATCTATCTTCTTCAATATCGGAAATAAACTTACGGACCGGAATTGTTACTTCCAAATCCCTATATTCCGGAAACTCGTACTGATCATCTGGCATTCTGCTTCCAACCACATAAAGCTGTTCTTCCGTCACCGGGAATCCGGTAATTTCCCTGCTGCTTAAAACCCTCCAACTAATCTTATAACCTACCTGGCATATTTCACTGCAAAACCCTGACCACGCAGGGTTTTTATACATTCTTTTCTGCATAACCAGAAAAAATATACGCGGTCTTTTCCACATTATAATATCCACAGTCTTTTTCAACGGCTCTTTAATAATTTGATGCGATCCTAATACATTTTTTCCACCGTTTTTAGATATAAACATCTGCATCAAATCAATTGCTATTACATCTACATCTGAAATTTCTTCTGGCAAAAGTTCCAGCAAGCCGCTTTCGCATATTTTTCCTCCAATATTCTTCCCATAAATTTCTATTGCTTTCCTATCTTTTATAAAAACTTCTTTTATCTGAAAACCGGCTTCCGCAAAACCCAAAGACATAGCTCCAATTCCCGCCTCTATAATCGCAACCGTATTTATCACAATCATTAACCTCCAGTCTATACAACTTTTGCAAATCAATATGTATCGAAAGTACAATCTGCTATTTTTCAAGCTAATTTCCCATTTATCTTATACAAAAATACCGCCAATACGCGCTTTACCGTATTGAGCAGCTCTTCTTTTCTACTCTATATACAATAAGTCTCTACCAGTTCTATAATCTCCTGATTAGTTGGTATCCTATTATCATCCTTTTTATAGTAAATCGTAAGTAAATACACTTCCTCATTTTAATTCTGAGAATTTCTGTTCCTACCAAATTTCCTTTTTCCAATTCATCTGTTACTGCTTTAATATCTGCTCCAATATGGATGGATCCCTTTTTCTTAATTAATACTTTACATCTTTTTCAAACTGCTCCGTAGGTATAATTAATTATGTACATTTATTTTTCTTCCTCTTTGCTCCATTTTTCAATATTGGCAAATAAATCATTCAAGGAACGTTTGGAAATTCTTCCTTCGCGCATGCTCTTTACTTCTTTGCATGACTGTATAATAGATTCCGAAATCGTACAAGGTCTATCCAAATTTACAGCCGCGTCCATTGTCCGTTCCTCCTTATCCGCTATTCCGTTTTTTCTTGTTTTCTCATACATATTATACTACCTTTCGATATTTCTGCATAGTTAGTATAATACTTTCCAACTGAAAATAATCTGACGCTGCAAAATCAGGTAACCGCATTCTTAAAGTTCTTCACTATGTTCTCATCTGACCACATTAAAACTCCAAGCTGTCTGCATTGAGAAGGAAATATTTCATCCCCATAATCACAAATCCCTCATCATTTCTCCACGGTTTTTTTGTACCATTCACGATAATAATTTTCTTAAATGAATCCGGAATATTTCGAAGTGAATTAAGCTCCTGCGTCTGCTTTTCCTCAGAAGTCATATCATAAACTACCTGAATGTAATATCTCTGACTGCTCTGATTTACCACAAAATCAACCTCCAACTGCTTACGAGTGGTTTTTCCTTCGCTATTCTTCGCATACACGTCTAAAATACCAACATCCACATTATAACCTCGTACAAGCAGCTCGTTATAAACAATGTTCTCCATAATATGAGCAGGCTCTTGCCGTCTAAAGTTCAATCTGGCATTTCTAAGTCCTACATCCGTAAAATAATACTTTAGATTTGCTCCCACATATTTTCTTCCTTTAATATCATATCGACTGGCTTTAGAAATCAAAAAACTTTGTGCTAAATAATCAATATGGTTGGAAATGGTTTTGTTACTATAATTGATACCACGTTCTGATTTGAATGTATGCGATATTTTCGTTGGATTTGTAGGCGCGCCTATGGCGGAAGCAAGTATATCCACTAAAGTTCCGATCTCATCCACGTTCTGAATCTTATTTCGCTCGACCACATCCTCGAGATAAACATTTGCAAAAATATTTTTCAGATACTCTGCCTTTTGACGTTCCGATGAAAATTGCACCACCTGCGGAAGTCCGCCGTATATCATATACTCATTCCATGCATCATCATAATCCCTGTCAAAAGCTGCATAAAATTCAGCAAAGGACAAAGGGAAAATACTAATTTCATCACCTCTGCTCCTAAATTCAGTTACAATATCGCTGGATAAAAATTTAGAATTATTTCCGGTTACATATACATCAATATTACTGATGCGAAGCAGGCTGTTCAGTACCTCCTCGAATCTGGGCATAAACTGCACTTCATCCAAAAGCAAATAGTATTTTCCTTCGTCCTTCATTA
>JAMPGL010000067.1 GCA_023663945.1 Lachnospiraceae bacterium
ATCTGACAATTTCACATGGAAGAGCAGCGGAAATGCTTGGAATATCGAAATGGGAATTGATCGAATTATATGACAATCTTGGATTGGCATACTTGAATATGGATATCTGCGAGGTTGAAGAGGAAGTCCAGTGTTATCGCAAGCTGAAAGGGGAGACAGTATGATTATTATATCGGATACGACTCCGTTGATATCCTTACTCAAAATTGGGCGATTAGAACTTTTGAATTATCTTTTTGGTGAAATACAGATACCATATGCGGTATACCGAGAATTAACAGCAAGCGATAAGTTCAAACAGGAAGCAATAGAAATCCTTCAGTCCGAATACATCCAAAAGGTTGATGTAGGGGATAAAAAGTCAGTTGCCTTATTAATGCGGGCTACAGGATTGGATGAAGGAGAAAGTGAAGCAATTATTTTATCTGATGAAATAAAAGCTGATATTTTACTGATGGATGAGCTGAAGGGCAGACAAGTGGCAAAGCAGATGGGAATAAAGATTATGGGTACGGTCGGCATATTAATGACCGCATTTGAAAGGAAATTATTGTCTGCTGATGAAATAAAGCAGTGCATCAATGTCATGAAAAACAATGGGAGACATATTAGTGAGCAATTATACGAACAATTGCTGGACAAAATTGGCGAATAATGAGCTTATGACCGCCAGGCTTATCGTATGCGGCAATAAATTATTACGACTATAGGAGTCAATGAATATGAGCAAAATGTCACAAAACAGATTACAAAAGAAGCAGGAACGGAAAAGGGCAAAATTAGAACGCAGGCGGGAGAAGCTCCGCCGAAAGAAGTGGAAACGGATTAATTCCCGGATAGACGGAGGAATCGTATTTTTAGCGGTGGTGGTATTTGGTGTCAGCGTACTGCTTGAAATTGATGAGGCAAGAAAGGAGAGCCGGCATGAGTGAAAAAAGCATTTTGGACTATGAAACCGTGGAATTAGATGATGATGACAATAGTGTCATTATCATTGACCAGACCAGACTTCCCGGAAAAACGGAGCTGATAAGACTTTATACTGCAAAGGAAATCTGGGATGCAATTTATCTGCTTAAGGTGCGCGGCGCACCGGCAATCGGCGTGGCGGCGGCTTTTGGCATTTATGTGCTGGCAAAGGAGATTGCCGAAGGGATTCATGGTGATGATGAATTTGACACTTTTTATAAAGAGTTTCAGAAGCAAAAGGAATATTTGAACTCCGCCCGTCCCACGGCAGTAAATTTGTCTTGGGCGCTAAACCGCATGGAAAAGGTATGCCTGCGCGTGGGAAAGGAAGAGGGAAGCATTCAGGCAGTGCTGAAAGCTCTTCAAGATGAGGCTGTTAAGATGAAGGAGGAGGATATTCAAGTCTGCCGTGCAATTGGGGAATATGGACTGAGCCTGTTAAAACCGGGGGATGGAATCCTGACTCATTGCAACGCAGGACAGCTTGCTGCCTGCAAATACGGGACTGCAACAGCGCCTATTTATTTAGGGCAGGAAAAGGGATATGGTTTTCGTGTGTTTGCAGATGAGACAAGACCTCTTTTGCAGGGGGCACGTCTGACGGCGTATGAATTACAGTCCGCAGGGGTGGATGTTACCCTGATCTGCGATAACATGTCGGCAATGGTGATGAAAAACGGCTGGGTGAATGCCGTGCTTGTAGGCTGTGACCGGGTTGCGGCAAACGGGGATACCGCGAACAAAATCGGCACCTCTGTGGTGGCTGCGGTGGCAAAGCACTACGGGATTCCCTTTTATGTGTGCGCGCCGACCTCCACGATTGACTTACATACGCCTGCCGGTGACGGGATTAAGATTGAACAGCGTCCGGCGGAGGAAGTGACGCAGATGTGGTATAAGGAACGCATGGCTCCGGAAGGGGTCAAGGTATTTAATCCGGCTTTTGACGTGACCAGCCACGAACTGATCACGGCAGTCATTACGGAACATGGAATTGCAAGGGCGCCTTACGAAACGTCTCTTGCTGAACTATGCCGGAAGAAATAAAGGGCAGGAGAGATACATAAAAGACAGCAGAGACGCAGCAAAGAAAGTGAACAGGAGAGATGCTGCAGAGAAAGGGCACAGGAGAACTGTAGCAGAGAAAGTCACAGGAGAGATAAGCATGTCGGAGAAAGCAAAGCAAAAGAAGCAGAGGGCACAGCCGTATCTGTCAGAAAAAAAGGCAAAAAAGGCGATTTTGGACATTGGACAGCGGATGTATGTGAGGAATTTTGTTGCGGCAAACGACGGGAATATTTCCATCCGTACAGGTGAAAATGAAGTCTGGGCGACTCCTACGGGAGTTTCTAAGGGTTTTATGAAAAAGAAAATGCTGGTAAAGGTAGATTTGGATGGAAATGTGCTGGAAGGGAACCGCAAGCCCTCCTCGGAGTTGAAGATGCACCTTCGGGCATATAAAGAAAATCCGGCTATCCGGTCAGTCTGTCATGCCCATCCGCCTGTCTGCACCTGCTTTGCCATTGCGGGGATTCCGCTGGATGCGCCTGTGCTGGCGGAGGCGGTGATCATGCTGGGGAATGTGCCGGTGGCGCCATACGCGGAGCTTGGTTCCGCGGAAGTGCCGGAGGCGATTGCACCTTACTGCCATACCCACAATGGGGTACTTCTGGCAAACCATGGTGCGGTAACTTGGGCGGAAGACGCTTACAGCGCTTATTACCGCTTGGAATCCATGGAGTATTATGCCAATATCCTCATGTTGACCGAAAAGGTCATTGGAAAGCAGAACACTTTCACCAGAGAGCAGATAGAAAGTCTTCTGGCTATGCGGGAAAAATTTGGGATTACCAGAGGCGGCATGCCCCGTATGGCAGATGAGGTGAAAGAATGATAGAGATTTGCGATATTACCAAAAGGTTCGGCAAATTTACCTGTCTGGATCATGTGACTCTGACCATCCCGGATGGAACTATCTACGGGCTGGCAGGGGAAAACGGCGCCGGAAAGAGCACGCTTCTGCGCCTGATTGCCGGCGTCTACCGGGCGGATGCAGGGGAGATAAGGATTGACGGTCAAAAAGCTTCGGCTGTTCCGGTCAAGAGAAACGTCTTTTATATGCCGGACCGGCAGCATTATGACAAGAATGACACTCCGCTTACAATCGGAAATTTTTATGGGAAGTTTTATCCGGAATTTGCAAGGGAGGAGTATAGCTATCTTTTGGAAAAATTCGGGCTGAATGAAAATGCTCCGGTCGCTTCCTTTTCAAAAGGAATGAAAAAGCAGATGTTCATTGCGGCAGCAATCTGTGCTAATACCAAGTATCTTTTATGCGATGAGGTATTTGACGGATTAGACCCGCAGATCCGGAAAACCGTGAATGAGCTTTTAATAAGCGCGGCAGGCGGGCGGGGGATGACTATTTTAGTCATATCCCATTATCTGGAAGAGTTAAATAAGATTTGTGAGAAAAAGGGTTTTTTGCACAGGGGAAGAATCTTGACGCAGGAGGAGTGGAACCGCCTGCTTAATGAGGAGAACCCGGAGGGCGGTAAGCAGGAGGATCTTTCATGAATACAGGGAAAAGAATGAGAGGTCTTTTGGGAGAGGACTTAAAGAGCAAGCTGGGATTGCTTATTGTAATCTGTTATGTGCTGGGAATGTTCTGCCTGCTATTTTCCATGAAAATGACAATTCCTCAGGGGGAGATGCGGAGCCTTTATGTGGGTGCGGGAAATACCTCCTTTTTTGCGGCAATGATTGTGTTTGGGCTTGCGGCGGGTGCGGCGTCATTCCGCTTTTTATATTCGGAGCCTTTGACGGATCTGTATTTTGGTCTGCCCTTTCGGCGGACACAGTTGTTTTTGGCGGGATACTGGAATAATCTTTTGATCTTTGCCCTTCCTGTCGTGCTTTGTAAGCTTCTTTTTTTCCGGATTTCTCTTTCTATGGGATATTGCGAATATGAGAGCGGTGTATTTTCGGCAGGAATAGGCTGTGTGGTGCTGATCGTGGGCTTTTTGTTTGTGATGAGTCTTTCGATGCTGGCTTTTTTGCTGGCGCAGAATACCGTTTACCGTATCGGTCTTTTGCTTTTCTTTTGGTTAGGGCCGGCGGCGGGTCTTCATTTGGCAGAAAGGACATTGAGGATTTTAATCCCTTCTTTTTACAGGGAGGAGATTTTGGAAGCCTTGAAAGGGTATCTGGTTCCGCTTACTCTGCTGGAAAAGGCGGCAGGGGTTAGGGATTATGCGGATGCCTCCTACTGGATGTTAGAAGAACATTTACCGTATCTTTGGTTTCTTGGGGCGGCAGTTTTGGTGTTATTCTTAGCCAATCTGACGGTGTTCTGCCTGCGTCCGGCGGAGCGCGGAGACGGCATGTTTACTTTTGGCTGGGCGGAAGGAACCGTCCGTTACGGCTGTATGATTCTTGCCGTATTGTGGTTTGTGGATGGGCTTCATGTGTTTTCCATGAGCGGATTTTCACCTGCATTTACCGTCATTGGAGTAATTGCCGGCGTGCCGGCAGTCCATGGGCTGTTAAATATGGCGTTGGCATTTGACGCCAAACGGTTTTTATCTGCAAAATGGCATCTTCTGGCGGAATTTCTGGTAATGATTCTGGTGTTTGCAGTATTTGCAGCGCTGGGGAAAAGGGGCGGAGAGGTACCGGATAAGGCGGAAGTGAAATCTGCGGCGGTGATTCTTACAGCACTTTCCTCGGGGGATGACAGCGAACAGACATTGCAGAATATGAGGCTTACCGGAACGGAGCTTTCAGAAAGCTATGACTGGTTAAAGGAAAACTGCGCTGGAGAAAAATATGAGACTTATAAGAACGAAAATGCTTCCTATGAGATTCTGGTAAAATTGGAATTAGAAAATGGACGGAACCGATATTTTAAGTATCAGCTTCCGGGAAGCCGGCTGAATGAGTTTGAGGAGATTTATGAAAAGCAGGGGTATAAACAGGGAACTTATGAGGTGCTTAGACTGAACTCCGCGAAATATTATGAAATCCGGTGGAGCAACGGGCTTCAAAGTTATACGTTAGACCTTACCGAAGAGGAACGGCAGCAGTTGTGGGAAAGGTACAGCGATGACTTGAAGGAGCTGGATTTTGCAGGAATCAGAGGACAGGTTCCGGCAGGGAAGCTTACCTTTGCATCGACCAAGAACCAAGGGGACGTAACCGGTTATATATATCCGGGATTTCCCAGAACTATGACATATATGTCGCAACTTGGCATTGATGCTGACAGAAGAGTCAGTGATTATGAATTGTTGAAAATTATAGAAAGAAAGTACATGTTTACGGACGGACTGCTTTATGATGTGCGTTATCTTGAGTCTGAGAGAATTATAACAGATCCAAGTGAAATGACAGAAATGTCGCAAAATCTTTTCGCGGAAGAATTTTGTATGGATGATGCGCTTACAGCGGTAAACAGGGATACGGAATACATCGTATATTACCGGGACTCAGAGGGAAGAACCTCAGCAAGCGTTAAATGTCTGGCGGGGAAGCAATCGGCTGACTGAATCTAAGATTGAATAGTTACTTAGGGAAAATTAGGGTATTGATTGGCTATTTACTTTAATGTGCTAATGTGATAAAATACAATCTGTTGAAAATTGAAATGCGCAGAAGCAGCGTAGAAATGAGGTAAATTATGAAAAAGAAACTAGCACTTATGCTGACTGTAGTTATGACAGCCGGCGCAGTAATGTCAGGATGTGGAAACAGCTCGAAGGAGGCGTCAACAGCTGGCGCAGATGCAGAAGCGGACAGCAGTCTTGTCTATGCGGTGGAGGCAGGTTCCGCAGGAGAGGCGGCAGCAGGGGAAAACGGTTTTCAGACTAATGTGGTGGCATCTCAGGCAGATGCGCTTATGGAGGTTGCGGCAGGAACTTCGGATGCGGCGATTATCGACCTTTTGATGGCGGGCGCGATGATTGGCGAAGGAACCAGTTACCCGGACATGGTTTACACGACGGAACTGACCACGGAAGAGTACGGCGTAGGATGCCGTAAGGGATCCGACCTTGCATCTTATATTAATTCTGTATTTGGAGAAAGCTATGCAGACGGAACCATGAAGGAGACAGCGACCGTTTACGGCGTGCAGGAGGCACTGGTGGAACAGCCTGCAAGTGAATTTAAAGAATCGGAAGACAGTGACGTGGCGTATATCAAGGGAAAGGGCACGCTGATTGTCGGCATCACGGAGTTTGAGCCCATGGATTATAAAAGTGAGTCCGGTGAATGGATTGGATTTGACGCGGACATGGCAAGAGTTGTAGCTGATAAGCTGGGCGTGGAAGCGCAGTTTGTAATCATTGACTGGGACAGCAAGATTATGGAGCTGGATTCCAAGAACATTGACGTTGTATGGAACGGCATGACATTGACTTCTGAGACCAAATCAGCGATGGAATGCACAAACGCATACTGCAACAACGCACAGGTGATTGTAGTGCCTGCAAAATAAATTAAAATGATGCAAGCGTCCGGAAAATGTGCCGGACGCTTGTAATGCGGCAAAATAATTGCGCTAAAGGAGAAGTAACTATGTTTTGGAGTGTTACACAGTCGCTGCTTGACGGATTGCTGACAACGTTTCAGATCTTTATTTTTACATTGTTGTTTTCCCTGCCTATCGGACTGATTTTGGCATTCGGCTCCATAAGCAGGTGGAAACCGCTCCGCTATCTGATACAAGTTCTGGTATGGATTATCCGCGGTACGCCGCTTATGCTGCAGCTTATTATCATCTTTTATGGACCGGGGCTGTGGCTCGGGCATAATATTTGGAGCGGCAACGAGACCGGACGCATTACAGCGACCGTTGTAGCCTTCAGCATCAATTACGCCTGTTATTTTTCTGTAATCTTCCGGGGAGGCATTGAAGGCGTCCCGGCAGGCCAGCGGGAAGCGGGAGAAGTGCTGGGCATGACAAAGAGCCAGATTTTCTTCAAGGTAACGCTCCTGCAGATGGTAAAGCGTGTGGTTCCGCCTATGTCCAATGAAATTATCACATTGGTAAAGGACACTTCTCTGGCACGCATTATTGCGGCTTATGAATTGACCTTTGCAGGATATTCTTTTATGAAAAGCAATGGTCTTACGTGGCCGTTATTTTATACGGGTGTATTTTATCTGATTTTTGTGGGTGCGCTGACTTTGCTGTTTAATTACATTGAGCGCAGGCTGGACTATTTTAGATAATTGAAAGGCAGTGTATCTTATATAGAAGATTTACAGTCTGGACAGGCTGGGTTATTTTAGATAATTGAAAGGTATCGAGATATGGCGATTTTGGAAGTGAAAAACATTGCAAAAAAATTTGATTCCACCTTGGTGTTAGATGATGTCAGTTTTTCTCTGGAAGAGGGAAATGCCCTGGCGATCATCGGCTCTTCCGGTTCGGGAAAGACAACGCTTCTTCGGTGCCTGAACTTTTTGGAAATGCCGGATAATGGGTCTATCACTGTTAAGGGTGAGACTCTTTTTGACGCTTCCATGCCGCGGAAAGAGCAGGAAAAAGACCTTCGCAGGAAACGCCTGCATTTTGGGATGGTGTTTCAGTCCTTCAATCTGTTTCCGCAGTATACCGCTCTGGAAAATGTTATGCTCCCGGAAAAGCTCCTTGCAAAGGAAAGACCGGATTTCAAACAGCAAAAGAAAGAAATCTATGCACAAATCCAAACGCACGGAGAGGAACTGTTAAAGCAGATGGGGCTGGCGGAACGGATGGATCATTACCCCCATCAGTTATCGGGCGGACAGCAGCAGCGTGTAGCGATTGCAAGAGCGCTGGCGCTTTCGCCGGATATTTTGTGCTTTGACGAGCCTACGTCGGCTTTAGATCCGGAGCTTACCGGAGAGGTTTTAAAGGTTATCAGAGGATTAGCAGATCAGAAAACGACAATGATCATAGTCACGCATGAGATGGCTTTTGCAAGAGACGTGTCGGATCAGCTTATTTTTATGGATGACGGAGTAATCGTGGAGCAGGGGGATCCAAGACAGGTGATTAACCATCCGAAGGAGGAGCGGACTAAGCAGTTTCTGGCAAGGTATACGCAGGGGTGATAAGCAGTTTCTGGTAAGATATGCGTAGAGATGATAAGCAGCTTGAATAGGAAACTGCCCATTGTTTGAATTTTATGTTTGCGCTGCCTAAAGCCCCATTTCTTTTATTTCCCTGGCAATTTCCACATAAGCCTCAATCACGTCAAAACCGTCATAATCTTCTCTTTTTAAGTCAATCATGTCACCGTGGGAAATACCGCGTCTTCCGGTGCTTATAAAGGTCTTTTGAAACTTACCCCACTTGGCAGATTCAATTGTGACAAGACCGTCATTTTGAGAAGCACCGGCGCAGTGCATCAGCAGATTCGGAATGGAAAGAAGGCTGTCACCCAAAAAGCTTTTTACGCAGGAAGCATAACTCTGGTAATAAACCTTAGGCGAATCCATGTATTTTTCATTAAATTCCCGGCAGAAAGCGGGGGAAAGCTGTTTGCTGGCATGATAGCAGTCCGGGGCATTGTCGCCCAGCTTTTTATAATTGACATCGATAAAAGACGAAATCAGATGATAAATTCCGTCAGGCAGTTTGTTTAAAAGGTCTAAGAGCTCCGAGCCCCGATGGGGCGTGGAGATGGTAGTCAGGGAAGCGATATGGTCTTCCATATGTAAGCCGGATATGAGAAAGCGGGCATCCAGACCGCCCTTGGAGTGGGCGATGAGATTGACCTTGTCACAGTGATTCTCTTCCATGACCTTCTCCACAGTGGCTTTGATTGCAAGGGCGTTTGCTTCAACGGTTCCCCAGGCTTCCTGATGACCATAGTAGACCAGAGCACCGTTGCGGGTAAGCTCCTTGGGGATTCGTCCCCAATAGTTAAAATACTGCAAGTCGCGGAAACCGATTCCGTGAAGTAATATCAGCGGATATTTGGTGGCGCAGAGCATCTTGCCGTCCCGTTCTTTTCGGTTTTCGAACCGGCAGATTTCCAAATCCATTTCTATCCGTGCCTTTTTACCCAAGTAACGGAGCAAAAACAGATTGATGAGAGGAACCCAAAGACATAGTACAATCAAAATCCGCTTCAGGACGCCCAGACTCCGGCAGGTTAAGATCACGCGCAGGCAGGCATTTAAGAGGAAAAGATAAAAATGCACGCAGCAAAAAATAAAGTCAGCCAGCAAAAGGACAATGCGTCCCTCATTATGCGGAAGAAATTTCCATTCCATCGGATTCATCACAAGATAAAAGGCAAGCTGACAGAGAATGCCGTAAAAGCAGAACTTTAACAGGTGCCGTCCGCCCTGCAGAACCTTAAGCCGCATGGAGGAAAGCTTTGAGCCGAACAGGGGCATAATATGAAGGCAGACACAGACAATCATATAAAACAAAATCAGTGAGAGAATCAGGAACCATTTAGTGAAATTGTTTGTTGTTATAGTTTGACTAATTAAGTCGATAAGCAGAATCAAATGGGGAAGAAGTATCATGTTCAAATTCCTTTTTAGGTGGATTATCGTGTGTTTTTCCAAAACAGTATAGCATAGTCCGCTGGAAAAGTGTAGACATCAGGCTTTAAAAGTAGTAAATTATTAATGGGCAGCCTGACGGTGCGGATTGGTGAGCGGCATCGGCTGGCGGAGACGGCAAATGAGCGAAAAGTGACAAGAAGCAGAAAGGAAAAGTAGGATGGCTAATATCATTTCTGATGAAACCATTGAATATGTAGGTATCCTTGCCAAGCTGGAGCTTTCCCCTGAGGAAAAGGAGCAGGCAAAGAAGGATATGGGGAGTATGCTGGATTACATTGACAAGCTGGGAGAGCTGGACACAGAGGGCGTGGAGCCCATGAGTCATGTGTTCCCGGTGAACAATGTGTTCCGTGAGGATGCAGTGACAAATGGAGATGACCGGGAGGAGATCCTTGCGAATGCTCCCGGCGAAAAAGACGGCATGTTTATGGTGCCGCGCACGTTTGAGTAGGAGGACGACAGATGGATCTTTTAAGCATGACTGCCGTTTCCCTTGGGACGGCTATTAAAAATAAGGAAGTGGGTGTCCGGCAGGCGGCGGAGGCGGCGCTCTCCCGGATTGAGGCGAAGGAAAAGGAGTACCACTGCTACGTGACGGTGGATCAGGAAGGTGCGCTTAAACAGGCGGATGAAGTGCAAAAAAAGATTGATGCAGGGGAGCTTACGGGACCTCTTGCGGGAGTGCCTGTTGCCATCAAGGACAATATGTGCACGGAAGGGCTTTTGACAACCTGCTCTTCCAAGATATTGTGCAATTTTGTACCGACCTTTTCTTCGGAAGCAGTTTTAAATCTGCAAAAAGCGGGGGCGGTAATCTTAGGCAAGACCAATATGGATGAGTTTGCCATGGGTTCTACGACGGAGACCTCCGCCTTTGGCGTCACAAAGAATCCTTGGAATCCGGAGCATGTGCCCGGCGGTTCTTCGGGGGGCAGTGCGGCGGCAGTGGCGGCACAGGAGTGTTTTTACGCCCTTGGCTCTGATACCGGCGGTTCTATCAGACAGCCAGCGTCTTTTTGCGGGGTAGTAGGATTAAAGCCCACTTATGGCACGGTTTCCCGTTACGGGCTGATTGCCTATGGTTCCTCTTTGGATCAGATTGGACCGTTGTGCAAGGACGTGACAGACTGTGCGGCGATTATGGAGATTATTGCATCCCGCGACCTTAAGGATTCCACTTCGGTGGAGCGCAAAGATTTGGACTTCACCTCCGCGCTGATTGATGATGTAAAAGGAATGAAAATTGGCATTCCCAAGGATTATTTCGGGGAGGGGCTTGACCCTGAGGTAAAAAAGGCGGTTTTGGATGCGGCAAAGAAGCTGGAAGAGGCGGGCGCCATTGTGGAAGAGTTTGACTTAAGCCTTGTGGAGTATGCGATTCCTACCTATTATACTATTGCTGCGGCGGAAGCGAGCTCCAATCTGGAACGGTTCGACGGAATTAAGTACGGCTATCGGACGGAAGAATACGAAGGGCTCCACAATATGTACAAGAAGACCCGTTCCGAGGGTTTCGGGGCGGAAGTTAAAAGAAGAATTATGCTGGGAAGCTTTGTTTTAAGCTCCGGCTATTACGATGCTTATTATTTGAAAGCATTGCGCGTGAAAGCACTGATCAAAAAGGCGTTTGACGAAGCCTTTGCAAAGTATGACGTGATTTTGGGACCGGTAGCGCCCACCACGGCGCCTAAGCTGGGTGAGAGCCTTTCTGACCCGATTAAGATGTATCTGGGTGATATTTATACCATTTCTATTAACCTTGCAGGCCTGCCGGGCTTATCGATACCCTGCGGAGTGGATAAGGCGGGGCTCCCCATCGGCTTACAGCTCATTGGGGACTGCTTTCAGGAAAAGAAGCTGATACAGACCGCTTATGCCTACGAGCGGGCAAGGGGCGCTTTTGGCGGAAAGGAGGGCAAGTAGGATGGGAAAACAATATGAGACAGTGATCGGACTGGAAGTTCACGTAGAGCTGGCGACCAAGACCAAAATTTTCTGTGGGTGCTCCACCGCTTTCGGGGGAGAGCCCAATACCCATACCTGTCCGGTATGCACGGGCATGCCCGGTTCCCTCCCGGTGCTGAATAAACAGGTGTTGGAATATGCGGTGGCGGTGGGGCTTGCCACCAACTGCACTATCACCCAATATTGTAAATTTGACCGGAAGAATTATTTTTACCCGGATAATCCGCAGAATTACCAGATTTCTCAGCTTTATCTTCCCATCTGCCGGAATGGTAAGGTGGAGATTGAGACGGAAGCAGGAAAGAAATTTGTAGGCATTCATGAGATTCATATGGAGGAAGATGCCGGTAAACTGATTCATGACGAGTGGGAGGACTGCTCTTTGGTGGATTACAACCGCTCCGGCGTTCCGCTGATTGAGATTGTCTCCGAACCAGATATGCGAAGCGCGGAGGAAGTGATTGCTTATCTGGAAAAACTGCGCATGACCATTCAATATTTGGGAGCTTCTGACTGCAAGCTTCAGGAGGGCTCCATGCGCGCGGATGTAAATTTATCCGTGCGGGAGGCTGGGGCAGAGCAGTTTGGAACCCGTACCGAGATGAAAAACTTAAACTCCTTTAAAGCGATTGCAAGAGCAATTGAAGGGGAGAGGGAGCGCCAGATTGACCTTTTGGAAAGCGGTGAAAAGGTAATTCAGGAGACCAGAAGATGGGATGATAATCTAGGGGAATCCTATGCCATGAGAAGCAAGGAGGATGCTCAGGATTACCGCTATTTTCCAGATCCGGATTTGGTTCCCATTGTCCTTGACGATGAATTTTTGGAAAGGATCCGCAGCAGACAGCCGGAATTTCGGGAAGAGAAGATGATTCGTTACAAGGAAGAATTTGACATTCCGGAATATGATATTGAAATCATCACCGGAAGCAAGCATATGGCGGATATTTTTGAGGCTACGGTAGCCCTTGGAAGCCAGCCGAAAAAGGTTTCTAACTGGCTGATGGTGGAAACTCTGCGTCTTTTGAAAGAAAAAAGCATGGATCCGGAGGACATCCGCTTTTCGCCGGAGAATCTTGCCAAGCTGATTAAGATGACCGATGCCAAGGAAATTAACAGCTCTGTGGCAAAGGAAGTGTTCGAGGTGCTCTTTGATCAGGATGTTGACCCGGAGAAGTACGTGGAAGAAAAGGGGCTTAAGACGGTAAATGATGAAGGGGCGCTTCGCAAGACTGTTGAGGAAGTGATTGCGTCGAATCCGAAATCGGTGGAAGATTACCATAACGGCAAGGAGAAGGCGATTGGATTTTTGGTGGGACAGACTATGAAAGCAATGAAGGGCAAGGCAGATCCGGGGATGGTGAATCAGTTGTTAAAGGAGCTTTTGTAATATGAGCGGAGAAATGGAACTATCCAAATTTTTTAAAAGTGTATTGGAACAAGACCGGTGCGCAGTGGTAATCTGCAATCTGGAACATGAGGTTATTTACATGAACCCGGCGGCAGCCGCAAGATATGCAAAGAGCGGGGGAGCAGAGCTTGTGGGGAAAAGCCTTTTAAACTGCCATAACGCCAAATCGACGGAGATAATTTATAAGGTAGTGGACTGGTTTAAAGAGAGCAAGGAGCATAACCGTATTTATACGTTCCGCAATGAGAAAGAAAATAAAGATGTGTATATGGTTGCATTGCGGGATGAGGACGGTACGCTGATTGGGTATTATGAGAAACATGAGTACCGGAATGTGGAGACGGAGGAGTTATATTGCTTTACCCCCTGCCATTGAAGATATGATTACAGAAACTTGACATTGAATAAGTTTACATAACTTTGAAGGGGCTCCATCAGGCAGCCCCTTCAAATTGAAAATAAAAACTTACACATTTTACTTGGCAAACCCAATATCATCAATGAACTCTTTCTTCTCAGCTTCGACACTGCCGCTGATATGCTCATTTTTGACGGAATGGATACATACAGATGTACATGATTCGTGCACACCCCTTCTTTCAGCAGTTTTATTCCCGCGAGCAACGAGTCAAAGTCATGCTTGCATGACCTTGACGACTGCCGCGAGGGTCTAATACCCCGCAGCTTGCTGCGTTACAAGTTTGATGCCCCGTCAGCTTGCTGCGGGGTATTTGACTCCTGTAATCTTCCAGCCTCAATCTCTTTCAGGAATGCCCTTCCACGCTCATTATAATAATTACGTCTTTCCTGTGGCGGCATATCTTTCGTCATTTCATAGTTATACTCACGCAATTTATGAATATCTTCAATCGTAAAATTAGGGCTTAAAATAGGCTTTTCCATAATTAACCCTCACTTTCCAATAAAACAGTAGGACTAAGAATATCAATCGGCTTATACCCTGTTAAATTAGTAATTGCCCTTACACCATGAATTGTTTTAATGTTTACAATATGCTTAAAATTCCATGATATGATGCAATTACATTCTGTAACAACCGCTGCTGCTATATGCTGGCAATCATCATAGCTTTTATTGGTTAATATACCCATATCAATAATTTTATGTGCAACTGATTCCATTTCATCTGTTATGTCTAACGTAATAAAATCAATCTGCTCTAAAAGTTTCTTTAGATCACTTCTTTTTGGTTCCGGACAACCTGCAATTTCCTCCAATGTTACTGTAGACAAATACACATCATACTTGCCATCTTTGAACATTTCCTATAATTTTTTTGTATCTGCCATCTTCTCAGGAACATCTTCCTGTAATAAATGGCTGACAACCGATGTGTCTAAGTATACCTTTAATTTCCGCATACCGCATCACTCCTATTCTGGCGAATCCTTTTCAAGTTTATTCCCGCGAGCAACGAGTCAAAGTCATGCTTGCATGACCTTGACGACT
>JAMPGL010000068.1 GCA_023663945.1 Lachnospiraceae bacterium
TGATAAATATATGCATCAAGGAACATTGACAGAACAAACCGTCAGTGCTATAGTAAATATGCCAAAACCTAGTAAAACGATAGGAATAAAAGGACGGCTGATAAGCCGAGGCAGTAAAATAAGTATCATAGAGGAGAGAGCGGTCATGGATCATTTGATTTATTTAGATCATGCGGCAACCACCGGATGCACCAAAGGGGTGGTGGAAGCGATGCTGCCGTACTTTTCGGAGCATTACGGAAATCCCAGCAGTATTTATCGTCTGGGCGCGGAGAGCAAAAAGGCAGTCACACAGGCAAGGGGAATCATTGCGGAGAGCCTTCACGCAGATATTTCTGAAATTTATTTTACGGCGGGAGGGTCGGAAGCGGACAACTGGGCGTTGATTGCGGCGGCAGAGGCATATGAGGACAAGGGCAGACATATTATTACTTCCAAGATTGAGCATCATGCGGTGCTTCATACCTGTGAATATCTGCAAAAGAGAGGTTTTCAGATTACTTATATTGATGTGGACGAGGAGGGAATCATTAAGCTGGACGAACTGGAAAAGGCGATTCGTCCGGACACTATCCTGATTTCCGTGATGTTTGCCAACAATGAGATTGGAACCATCCAGCCCATTGCGGAGATCGGAAAGCTGGCAAGGGATCGGGGAATTTTGTTTCACACGGATGCCGTGCAGGCGTACGGGCATCTTCCTATTGACGTGGAAGGGCTTTCTATCGATATGCTCAGCGCCAGCGGGCATAAGCTTCACGGACCGAAGGGAGTAGGTTTCCTTTATATCCGCAAGGGAGTGAAAATCCGTTCTTTTCTTCACGGAGGCGCTCAGGAGAGGAGACGCCGTGCCGGAACCGAAAATGTTCCGGGAATTGTCGGGTTTGGAGAGGCGGTAAAGGAGGCTTTTGCAAATCTGGAACAGAGAAGCGAAAAGGAAAGAAAACTGCGGGATTATCTGATAAGCAGGATTGAATCCAGAATCCCTCACTGCCGTCTGAACGGCGATAGGGAGAGGCGTCTTCCCGGGAACGTGAATTTCAGCTTTCGTTTCATTGAAGGGGAATCGCTGCTGATTATGCTTGACATGAAAAAGATCTGCGCATCCAGCGGTTCTGCATGCACTTCCGGTTCGCTGGATCCTTCGCATGTGCTGTTGGCGATTGGGCTTCCCCATGAGATTGCGCATGGATCTCTCAGGCTGACCCTAAGCTGGGAGAATACCATGGAAGAGATGGATTATGTGGTGGACGCCATTGAGGAAATTGTGACGAAGCTTCGGCAGATGTCCCCTCTTTATGAGGATTTTATCAAAAAGGAGAAGCAGACAGATGTATAGTGAAAAAGTGATGGATCATTTTACCAACCCCAGAAACATGGGCGAGATAGAGAACGCCAGCGGCGTGGGAACCGTAGGAAATGCCAAGTGCGGGGATATTATGCGGATTTACCTTGACATTGACGAGAACCGGGTGATTCGTGAATGTAAGTTTAAGACCTTTGGATGCGGCGCGGCGGTGGCAACCAGCAGTATGGCAACGGAACTGGTGAAGGGCAAGACCATAGAGGAGGCGCTTGCCGTGACCAACAAGGCGGTGATGGAGGCGCTCGACGGACTTCCGCCGGTAAAGGTGCACTGTTCTCTTTTGGCGGAAGAAGCGATTCATGCCGCACTGTGGGATTACGCCCAGAAAAACGGCATTGAGATTCAAGGGCTTCAAAAGCCTAAGTCGGATATTCATGAGGGCGAAGAAGAGGAAGAGTATTAATGAGCAAAAGAGTAGTGGTAGGCATGTCGGGGGGAGTGGACTCTTCCGTGGCGGCGTATCTTTTGAAACAGCAGGGATATGAGGTAATCGGCGTGACCATGCAGATCTGGCGTGAGCAGAAGCCTGAGGAGGAGCAGAAGCCTGAATGTGGGCAGAAGTCCGGGAAGAAGCAGGAGCCTGAGAAGGAGCAGAAGCCTGAATACGAGAAGGAGCGGGAGCTTGAGCAGAGGCTGCTGCAGGAAGAAAACGGAGGCTGCTGCGGTCTGACGGCGGTGGAGGATGCAAGGCGCGTTGCGGAGATTTTAAATATTCCCCATTATGTGATGAATTTCAGGCAGGAGTTTCAACAGCATGTGGTGGACTATTTTGTGGAAGAGTACCTTCGGGGAAGAACGCCCAATCCGTGCATTGCCTGCAACCGCTATGTGAAATGGGAATCCCTGCTTCAGCGCAGTATGGAAATCGGCGCAGACTATATTGCCACAGGCCATTACGCCCGGGTGGAGCGTCTTTCCAACGGAAGATATGCGGTCCGCAATTCTGTAACAGCAGGGAAGGATCAGACCTACGCTCTGTACGGACTGACGCAGTTCCAGCTTGCGCATACCTTAATGCCGGTGGGGGATTATTCCAAAGATGGGATTCGCCGGATTGCCGCACAGATAAAGCTTCCCGTAGCGGACAAAGCGGACAGTCAGGACATCTGCTTTGTGCCGGATGGCGATTATGCCGCCTTTTTGGAACGGGAGGCGCCGGAGCGGGTTTACGGGGAAGGAAATTTCATTGCGGAAGACGGCAGAGTTTTAGGCAGGCATAAGGGAATTACCCATTATACCATCGGGCAGAGAAAGGGACTTGGATTATCCTTAGGGCATCCGGTGTTTGTGTCACGTCTGATTCCGGAGACCAATGAGGTGGTGATTGGGGAAGAGGATGCGGTGTTTCACCAAACGCTTGTATGCGGCCAGCTTAATTTTATGGGGATGGAGAACCTGCCTGAGCCGAGAAGAGTCCGGGCAAAGGTGCGCTACGCCCACAAAGGAGAGTGGTGCGTGATAAAAATGGATGGCGGAGAAAGAATCCGCTGTGAGTTTGAAAAGCCCGTCCGGGCGATTACGCCGGGACAGGCAGTGGTTTTTTATGATGGAGAATATGTTCTCGGGGGCGGAACAATTCTGTAAAAATGCAGACCGGCATGCACAGCAGTTCCGTTTACTATATCTGCCCGACAAGGCTATATTAAAGCCTGTGAAATTCCGGAACTCTTTTTTCAAAAGTGGCATAATACCGGAAGCCGCAGGCTTTCAGTATGTCTCCGGCGCGGTCAAAGGAACTGCCTATGGATGCAGGCTCGTGTGCATCGGAGCCGATGGTAATGATCTCTCCGCCCAGTTCCCGGTAGCGTTTCAGAATGCCGGTGCAGGGATTCAGTTCTCTTAAATGATAGCCGACGGCGCCGGTATTGATTTCAATTCCTTTTTCTTTTTCCAAAAGAGTTTCCAAAATCCGGTCAATAATATCACGGTATTTTTCATAGCTGTAATCGGCATCTTTCGTTTTTCCGTAGCGGACTACATAATCCAGATGCCCGTAAACGTCAAAATTGCTGAAAGCGTCCAGACAGTCCAAAATGGAAGAAAAATATTCCCGATAAGCCTCTTCGTCAGACCTGCCTTCATAAAAAGCAGGGTAGTAGGGATCCTTTCCATTACAGAGGTGTGAGGAGGCAATGATAAAATCAAAATCATAGCTTTTGGCGTAAACAGCAAGCTCCTTTCTGAGGTGCGGCTGAACGCCTAATTCCACGCCGAAGAGAATCCGTATTTGCCGGGCATACTTTTCTTTTAACCGAATCAGTTCATAGAGATAGGAGTCGGCATTCAGTTCAAACATGCCCGCCTCTTCCGGCTCTGTATAAGGAAAATCCATATCCATATGTTCCGTAAAGCACATGTCAGTAAGCCCAAGAGAAATTCCTTTTAAAACCATCTCTTCCATGGGAGTATCCGAATCCCCGGAGAAGGAAGAATGTAAATGATAATCTGCTTTTATTGTCATGATCCGCCTCAATTCTGCTGTAATTTACAACCTGTTTCCTATAGATTATAGGAATAGAAGAAAAAAAGCAATTATTTTTCATTTTCATCTTGAACTTTCTGGACAAATTAGGTAAAATAATCCTGCTGATAAAATTTTGTCAATCTCCATTTTCCGGGGGCTGGCAGAATCAATATAAAACAATAAATCATTTTCAGGAGGAAACTAAAATGGCAGTAAGAGTAGCAATCAATGGTTTTGGCCGTATTGGTCGTCTTGCATTCAGACAGATGTTCGATGCAGAGGGATATGAAGTAGTAGCAATCAACGACTTGACAAGTCCTGAGATGCTGGCACATCTGTTAAAGTATGACACAGCACAGGGTAAGTACAAATATGCTGACAGCGTATCTTATGGAGAGGATTCCATCACTGTCAATGGAAAGACCATCACAATCTACAAAGAAGCAGACGCTTCCAAGCTTCCTTGGGGCGAATTAAAGGTAGACGTTGTTCTTGAGTGTACAGGCTTCTATACCTCTAAGGACAAAGCAAGCGCTCACATTACAGCAGGCGCCCGCAAGGTTGTTATCTCTGCACCTGCAGGAAATGATCTTCCTACCATTGTTTACAATGTTAACCATAAGACACTGAAGGCTGAGGACACCGTTATTTCCGCAGCTTCCTGTACAACAAACTGCCTTGCACCTATGGCTAAGGCGTTAAATGACCTTGCTCCTATCAAGAGCGGTATCATGACAACTGTTCATGCATACACAGGCGATCAGATGATCCTTGACGGACCTCAGAGAAAGGGCGACAAGAGAAGAAGCCGTGCAGGCGCTCAGAACATCGTTCCCAACTCAACAGGCGCAGCTAAGGCAATCGGTCTTGTTATTCCTGAACTGAACGGCAAGCTTATCGGCTCCGCACAGCGTGTTCCTACTCCTACAGGTTCCACCACAATCCTTGTAGCAGTTGTTGAGGGCAATGTGACAAAGGATCAGATCAACGAGGCTATGAAGGCGGCTTCTACCGAGTCTTTCGGATACAACACAGACGAGATCGTATCCTCTGACGTAATCGGAAGCACCTATGGTTCTATCTTCGATGCAACACAGACAATGGTAGCTCCTATGGATGACGGCAATACACAGGTACAGGTTGTTTCCTGGTATGACAACGAGAATTCTTACACAAGCCAGATGGTAAGAACAATCAAGTACTTCTCAGAGCTTGCATAATAGACATTCGCAGGCTGGACATTCGCAGGCGAATGTATCAAAACTGTTTCGCAAGTTTGATCTTGACGAATCATGAGAAGTTTCAAGACCTTTAAGGGTCCGGTCTTATGGACCGGACTCTTTTATCTTTTATTTCAAATAATTAACAGGAGGTTTAATCATGGGATTAAATAAGAAATCAGTTGATGACATTAACGCGGCAGGAAAGCGCGTGCTGGTAAGATGTGACTTTAACGTGCCCCTTAAGGGCGGTGAGATTACGGACGAGACCCGTATTGTTGCGGCTCTTCCTACAATCAATAAACTGATTGCAGACGGCGGCAAGGTAATCCTCTGCTCACACCTTGGCAAGGTTAAGAACGGACCTAACGAGGGCGAATCTTTAGCGCCTGTAGCTAAGAGACTTTCCGAGAAACTTGGTAAGGAAGTAAATTTTGTTGCTGATTACAACGTGACCGGCGAAGCGGCAACGGCAGCAGTGGAAGCAATGAAGGAAGGCGATGTTGTTCTTTTGCAGAATACCCGTTTCCGCGGTTCCGAAGAGACCAAGAACGGCGAAGCATTCTCCAAGGAACTGGCTGATTTGTGCGACGTGTATGTATGCGATGCATTTGGTTCCTCTCACAGAGCTCATGCTTCCGTAGCGGGCGTTACCGATGTTGTCCGTGCAAAGGGCGGCGAATGTGCAGTTGGTTATCTGATGCAGAAGGAGATTGACTTCTTAGGCAATGCAGTTGAGAATCCGGTAAGACCTTTCGTGGCAATCCTTGGCGGCGCTAAGGTTGCAGATAAGCTGAACGTCATCAACAACCTTCTTGAAAAGTGCGATACCTTGATTATCGGCGGCGGCATGGCGTTTACCTTTTTAAAGGCAAAAGGCTATGAAGTCGGCAATTCTCTGGTAGATTTGGAGAAGCTTGACTACTGTAAGGAAATGATGGAAAAGGCAGAGAAACTTGGAAAGAAGCTTCTTCTTCCCGTTGATACCACCATTGCGGCATCATTCCCGAACCCTATCGATGCAGAAATCGAAGTATCAGTTGTAGATGCAGACAAGATTCCGGCTGACATGGAAGGGCTTGACATCGGTGATAAGACAGCAGAGCTTTATGCAGAGGCAGTGAAAACCGCTAAGACCGTTGTATGGAACGGACCGATGGGCGTATTTGAGAATCCCATTCTTGCAAAGGGAACCATTGCAGTGGCAAAGGCACTGGCTGAGACTGACGCAACAACCATTATCGGCGGCGGAGATTCCGCAGCGGCAGTAAATCAGCTTGGATTTGCAGATAAGATGAGCCACATTTCAACAGGCGGCGGCGCTTCCTTAGAGTTCTTGGAAGGTAAGGAACTGCCGGGCGTTGTTGCGGCAGATGACAAAGAATAAAGAAAATCTAAACGGAAAACATCAGTTAAGATTAAAATCATATGACATGATATAAGGAGAAGAGAAATGGCAAGAAGAAAAATCGTAGCCGGAAATTGGAAGATGAACATGACGCCCAGCCAGGCAGTTGCATTATGTGCAGAGCTGAAGGATTTGGTTAAATCGGATAACGTAGACGTTGTATACTGCGTGCCTGCAATCGATATTGTGCCGGTTGTGGAAGCAGTTAAGGGAACCAACGTTGCGGTTGGCGCAGAGAATATGTATTTTGAGGAGAAGGGTGCATACACCGGAGAAATTTCCGCAGCCATGCTGGCAGACGCAGGCGTTAAGTATGTGATTATCGGACATTCTGAGAGACGTGATTACTTTAAAGAGGATGATGCGCTTCTCAATAAAAAAGTGAAGAAAGCATTGGAAGCAGGGCTTACGCCGATTCTCTGCTGCGGCGAGACATTAGAGCAGAGAGAAATGGGAATTACCCTCGACTGGATTCGTATGCAGATTAAGTCCGACTTGGTTGGAGTAACTGCTGAGCAGGCTGCTTCCATGGTTATCGCATATGAGCCGATTTGGGCAATTGGAACCGGCAAGACAGCTACTACCGAGCAGGCACAGGAAGTATGCAAAGCAATACGCGACTGCATCGCAGAGGTTTACGATGCGGCGACCGCAGAGGCAGTCCGCATTCAGTACGGCGGTTCCGTAAATGCGGCGAATGCGGCAGAATTGTTTGCACAGCCTGACATTGACGGAGGTCTGGTAGGCGGCGCATCTTTGAAAGCTGATTTTGGAAAGATTGTGAACTACTAAACGATTATATTATCACTAAAAACAGAACAAATGTAATAAAAAGGGATATTAAAGAGATATTGTTTCTTTGATATTCCTTTTTTAGACTAAAAATAGACTAAAAATATTTTTCAAAAAATGAAATTTCATATTGACATTCCGTTCATATGTGATATGATATAGAAAAGCATATTTTCAACAGACAAATCCAATGAATCTAAGATGTATCATACATTCTAAAGTTTCAGAAAATCCATGCTTTTATTCCTATTAACTTATTTAATAAAGCAGGGGAATCTGAAACGGTTCTCCTGCAGGGCAGACTGTTTTGAAAGCCGGTTTCAATGCGGACTGCACCAACCAACAGGAGGAAAATGAATGAGAGAAACACACTATCAACGCAACCAGAAGGACACTATTTTTCGTATGTTGTTCCGGGAAAAGGAAAATGCATTGGATTTGTATAATGCACTTAACAAGACAGCATATACCGATGTGGACAAGCTGGAAATCACAACACTGGAAAACACCGTCTACATGAAGTTCAAGAATGATGTATCCTTCGTGTTCGGCTTCGAGCTTATGCTGTACGAGCACCAGTCCACCGTCAATCCCAACATGCCCCTCAGGGATCTGATCTATGTGACAGACCTGCTTAAGGGAAGAATCAGTACGGACGATTTGTATAAGTCAAGCCTAATTAAACTGCCGGTGCCGAGATTTGTTGTTTTTTATAACGGAACGGAACCGCAGCCGGAAGAACAGACTTTGAGATTGTCGGATGCCTATGAGAAACGGACAGGCGGACCGGAACTGGAGCTTACGGTGAAGGTATACAATGTAAATCTGGGACATAATCCGGAACTGTTAGAAGCATGCAGTTTGTTGAAGGAATATGCACAGTACGTGGAGCGGGTCAGAAAGTATACGGCAGAGGGACTGACCTTTGCGGAGGCAGTGGAGCAGGCAATCGATGACTGCATTCGTGACGGAATACTGGCAGATTTCCTGTCCAAGAATCGAGCGGAGGCGACGGCAGTGTGTATTTATGAATATAACGAAGAACTGCATCTAAAGAATGTGCGAAATGAAGGAATACAGCAAGGAATACAATATGGAATAGAACAGGGTGAAGAGCAAAAGCTGATTGAACTTATCTGCCGTAAAGTGAAAAAAGGCAAGACGCTTCCGGTTATAGCAGAAGAATTGGAAGAGGAGGCATCAGACATCTCTCCAATCTATGAGGCAGTGCTGGCAGGTGCCCCTGATTATGACTGCGGAAAGATATATGCAAGTTTACATGCAGGTCCGCATAATGGCAGCAAATAATTTTTAAAATGATTGAATTAATCGATTGCAAATAGAAGATAAGACACAAAATACTAGAAAAGAAAGGAATAACAATATGACAGACAATGAACTTATATTAGCAATATCAAACATGCTTGATCCAATAAGAGAAGACATTCAAGACATAAGGGAAGAAATTCGAGATATAAGGAAGGACATACAAGACATAAGAGGAGACATTCAGAACTTGGAAGAAGACATACAAGACATAAGGGGAGACATTCAAAATTTGGAAGAAAACATACAAGACATAAGGAAAGACATTCAAGACATCAAGGGCAGGGTAAAATCAATAGAATTAACTCAGGAAAACGAAATCCTGCCTCGTTTAAATACCATTGAGGCATGTTACACATCAACTTATGATAGATATAAAGATAACGTTGATACATATGAGATAATAAAACAGGACATATCCGTTTTAAAGAAAGTGGCATTGGATCACAGTGAAAAGCTTCAAAAATTAGCGTAACAGTTGCATATGCCATACAAGCAGAAGGGTGTAAAGCTTATTGGATCAAAAAGGCTTTACGCCTTTTTAATTGTGCCAAGCACACAGGCATTCGATGAAAAGCCAGTCGGGCTAGGCGTACGTGAATGTCCGCTCGGAATTTTTTTGTGCAAATTTGAAAAAATTAACAATTTTTAGCACCATTTTGGCTAACATTTTTTGGCGGATGCAACAAAAATTAATTTTTTGTTAACTAACCTCTTGTATAAGTAGTACAAATGGACTAGAATAAATTATAAAGAAAAATAGGGTATTTGTAGCCTAAATTATAAAACAGTAGTTTACAAATAGTTTCAAAAGTAGCGGGGTGGAGTTATGAAGAATTTAAAACGAAGCACAAAAATCCAAATGTTTAAGGCGGCGGCATGTATTCTGGTGGCGGCGGTTTTGGTTATCAATACCGTTTTCCTGTATGCAAATAATGACGGGGAAGATACATCAGGTGATTCTTCGTCTGAGCAGACAGAAATGAGCACGCCGGAGCCGACAGAAATGAGCACGCCGGAGCCGACAGAAGAACCGACAGTTGCTCCGACAGATGCGCCTACGGAACAACCGCAGGCAAATATACCGCAGAGTGATCCGGCACCGAGCAGCCCGGCTGAAAATCCAGATGTGACGGATCCGCCTGCTCCGATAGAGACGGAGGAAACAGGGACGACTGTGCCAGATACAACAGAAGTACCTGCTCCGGACGCAACGGCAACACCGACGGATGAGAGCGGAAATACACCGACAGAAGCACCCAGCGTAGAGCCGAGTGTTTCACCCAGCGTAGAGCCGAGCGTAACCCCTGCGCCTACAGAACCCCCCAAAGCGGAAACCATTAATGACCTTTCGATAGCAGAAGGGCTTCCGGCAGGAATTTCCGGCATATCCGTGAAGTTTTCAGAAGGGGTTCCCAAAACATATACTCTGCATGTAGAAAGCGGCAGTGAAGACACTTTCAGCGCATATATAGCTTCCATGAAAAAATCTGGTTATGATGTTATAGGGAGCGAGGCTTTTGATATACATATAGAAGATAATGGTGAAATGGCAGCTTTGCCTGAAAATGTAAGCGCAGAAGTTACTGTTAATTTTAGTGCGCCTATTTTTAAGGGAAAGGTTAGCGACAGCACCGTTTATAAAGTACTGCATGGAATCGAAGGCGAAGTAGAGGCTCTCGATGCAGAAGGCAGGGCAGATGCATCAGGTCTTTCCGGCATTACTTTTACAACTGCTTCCTTTAGTCCTTTTATAGTAACTGCTACTGTGATGGATAATAGTCAATATAATCGGACGAGCGAACTTGGAAACGGTCAAATTGACATAACCAGCGAAATTGATTTAACAGAGATAGTTTCTAGCATAAACACAAATGTAAAAGTCAATAATGAGCCTTTGTCTGATAAGGAGTATAATATTGACACTATTTTTGAACTAAATTTGAACTATGTGTTTGATGAATCAAAATTGCAGACTATACAGGCTGCACTCGCAAATTCTACGCAGGAGTATGTAACATTTTACTATCAGATGCCTCCTGAGGCGGCTGCTACCATGGATAATAGAATGAGTGGTGAACTAGTGGCGGCCCAAGGTAATGCTGGGACATATGAGATTCAGAAAGACGGAAAGGTATTATTTAATGTAACAAGTGATTTTCTCAGAAAAAATTCTGATATTTCAGGTACTTTTGCATATTATTTTGAACTAGGAGAAAAGGCTGAAATTACAGATGATAAAGTAGAACTTCGGTTCCCGGGAGATCCGAATCCAACAGTTATTCATGTGAAAAAAGCAGCCGCAAATGGTTGGAAAGATGCCTTTTACGACAAAGAAAAGGACGAAATATCAACCACAATCACTTTGAGAAATGGTGACCGTGATGCTAAATCTGTAGCAGTTATTGATATGCCCGAGTCAAATCTTGAGATTGAGAAGGACACTATCAAGGTTTCCATAAAAGTGGGGAATGAAACGACAGAACTTTCTGATCCCGAGATAACTTGGAAAGATGGTAATTTTACTATAGATTTAGGTGATTTGGCACCTCATGCAGAGGTAGTTGTTACTTATACTGCTACAATAAAAGATAAAACATTGGATGAAGATGGCAATGGAGTAATTGATGGTCTTAACAACAAATTTAAATGGGAAATTGACGGAGAAAACGGCGGAAGCAAGGATGCATGGGTTCAAGTATATAAGGAAACTTCCGGTTCTAAACGGGGTAGTGTAGAGGGACAGAAGATTAAGTGGACGGTTAACTTAAATAATGGAGATATTAAGAGTAATGTATCGGGTAAAAAGTATATTGATACAATGACTTCTAAGCCCAATAATCAGGTATATGTGCATGATACTCTGAAAGTATCTGACCAAAGTGGAACGGATGTTACAGATCAATGTACTATTGTTTGGCTTGACGAAGAAGGAAAGTTTGAAGTTACTCTTCCAGAAAATGCCGGTGAACAGAGCTATAAGATTGAATACTATACAGAGCCTAAGACTTCTTTGGGTATTGGTGATTCTGTATCAGTAACAAATGTTGGTGACTTTGATGGAAATACAATTCCAGGAGAGGATAAAACTATTGAAAGAAACTCTGAATTAGGATTGACCAAGACACATGATGGTGTTAACTTGGAAGATTTAACAACAATCTGGACTGCTGTAATCACACCGGATGTAGATGGCATAACAGATCCTGTATTTTATGATTATATTGGAACTCAATGGACTAATGGGGAGTTTCTTGAATGGAATGGAAGCGTATTTCAGGAAGATCCTACAGTTACTTATAATGGAGCAACTTTGACTGCAGGAAAAGATTATGATGTGACATATGAAGCACTAAGGGGGGCTGAAGGTCATGGTAACAATCATATGATAATTTCCTTTAAGGGGAAATACACCAGTCCTATTACTATAACTTATACTACAATAGATAATGGTGTAATACCAGAAACAGAAACATGGGGTGGAAAAACAATCGATAATACTTGCCATGTAGATAATAAATGGGTATGGGACAAGGTACAATATCAGAAACAATCAGAATCAGGTTCAGATGCACGTGGCATATTTAAAAAGCCGGGTACGCTTCAATATAATGAAGCAGATAAATGCTACTATGTGGATTGGAAAGTATGGGCAAATAGTACATTGGATACTTGGGGCTCGAAGGGTGTTGCAGATTTAGGAGAATCTGAACCAGTTGTAATTGTTGATGAATTGCCAGATGGGTTAAAAGTAGTTGAAAATAGTGTAAAGATAGAAGCTTGGGATGATGATTTGGGTTGGAGTGCTAGATATACTACTGATAGTCCAGAAGTAGATATTCAGTTTGAGAATGATGGACGGAAATTAATTATTACAATACAATCGGTTAAGCAAAGACAGATTTTAGTTACCTATAAAACCCAAATAACAAAGTACGCTGAAACCCTTACCAACGTTGTAACCTATAGACAGGACGGCAAGGAACTTGGTCGTGCAGAAGGCGAAGTGATTGCAACAGGCGACCTTCTCAAAAAAGAAGGCACTAAGGTAACGATAGAGAAAAATGATTTAATTGAATATACAATTAAAGTCAATGAGAAAGGTTTGGATTACCTGCCGGGTGACACATTGATTTTGGAGGATACGATACCTTCTAATGTAGAATTAGTAAACGGAAGCATTAGCTTTACTGATTTGAGCGGAGCACTTTTGCCGGAGGGAACAGCAAGTTATCTGTATAATACAACAACAAGGGTTCTGCAGGTAGAAGTTCCTGATAGCCAGCCTGTGTTGGTAAAGTATCGAGTGAATCCAATATTAGATGGTTTGACGGGGGTTGGAACGACATATTCAATTGATGTTTCCAATACAGTTGTATTGTCCGGACATGAAGATATAAAAGGTGAAAGTAAGCAGAACTATACAATACAAACTTCAAATGCTACTATCAGCGGCAAGAAAGATGAAATCTATATTTATAAGGTTGATGCGCAGGATACAGGGAAAGGTTTGAATGGAGCTGTATATCATCTATATAAGATGATGACAGAGACAGGAGAATTTATGCCGGTTCTGGGAAGCAGTACAGAAACAGCTTCGGTAGATGGCAAAGAAGGATATTTAAGTTATAAGGAGCTTTCTCTTAATACCGTGTATTATTATGTAGAACATGAAGCTCCGGATGGCTATGTATTGGATAATACAAAACACTACTTTATAATTAAAGATGTTACGAACGGAGAGGAAAATTATAAAAACGCTGTTGCAAAGTTTGAGGAGAAGCATCCAGAAGAAAGTTTAAATACATTGTCTGGCGGAAATACAATCAGCCCTACCAATGTAAGAAAACCTACTGCTGATATAGTTGCAGCCAAGCGTGTTGAAAACGGTCAGATAGCATCTTATGCTGGGCAGTTCCAGTTCACATTGACGGAAACAAACGAAGATGGAACGCCGATAAGCGATGGACGTACGGAAACTGTTTCTAATGATGAAAATGGGTATGTTAAATTTGCAGAGATAGAATATCAGAATGCCGGAACGTATTGGTATACGATAACAGAGAATTCCGGTAGTGTCCCTGGTATTGCCTATAGTGCAGAATCTTACAGAGTTAAAGTTGATGTAGCTAAGAACTCATTTACCGGTTTTACAACAAAAGTTACTTATTATAGTAAGGATGCTGAAACCGGGGAATTAGAGCAGGCAGAGAAGGCAGAATTTGTCAATACATATAGTGCAGAAGCAGAACTGAAGGTTCAGAAGACATATGATGGAGAGTTCCCTGAGGACGGATTCAGCTTTATTCTGGAGCCTGTTAATGGTGCGCCGATGCCGGAGAATTATACTGACGTGACAGTTACTGATGGTACAGTAGCTTCATTTGGCAAGATTGAGTATACAACGAACGGAACATACGAATATAAGATTTCAGAAGTAATTCCTACTGGTGCAACTGAAACAGTAGAAGGTATTAGAAAAGACGGAATTGTGTATGACAGCACAATTTACGATGTAAAAGTAGTTGTAGAAAATGGAATAGTAACTGTATCATACAAGAAGACTGGAGATACAGATTATTCAGTGACGGAAAATGCAACCTTTGGGTTCACGAACGCGTACAGCGCAGAGGGAGAAGTAGTGCTGAAGGCAGGCAAGGCGCTGGAAGGCAGGGCGCTCACGGACGGCCAGTTCGAGTTTGAACTGTATGAATC